>JAUHYP010000064.1 GCA_030426265.1 Gammaproteobacteria bacterium
CCGGAACCGGTAGCCGCACTCAGGCGCACGCTGCCGTCGGCGCCCACCCGGACCGTGGCCAGCACACCATCGCCCTGCCCGGCTTCCACCGGCACATCGCAGGCGCCATCGGCGCCGATGGTCAGGGTCTCGCCCAGGGGAAAGGACTGGTTGATGCTCGGTCCGGAAGTCGCTTTGAGTCGATAGGTGGTCATGGGTCGGAAAATACGATGACGGAGGCCATGGCGGCGATGCCTTCGCCGCGGCCGGTGAAGCCCAGGCGCTCGGTGGTGGTGGCCTTCACGGAAACCCGGTCCTTCGCGATGCCGAGATCGGCGGCGATGTGTTCGCGCATGGCCGGAATGTGCGGGGCCAGCTTCGGGCGCTCGCAGATCACCGTGGCGTCCACGTTGCCGACGCCGTACCCGGCCTGCTTCACCAGGGCCTGCACAGCGCGGAGCAGCGCCCGGCTGTCCGCACCGGCCCATTGCGGGTCGTCCGGCGGAAAATGATGGCCGATGTCGCCCAGGGCCAGGGCGCCGAGCAGGGCGTCGCAGAGGGCGTGCAGGACCACGTCGCCATCCGAATGGGCTTCGAGCCCCCGGTCGAATGGAATGCGCACCCCGCCCAGCACCACGTGGTCACCGGGGCCGAAGGCGTGCACGTCGAATCCGTTGCCGATTCTTGGCAGGGCGCTCATTCCAGTCGCTCCATGCGCCGCAGCAGCGCTTCGGCCAGCACCAGGTCGCCGGGCCAGGTCACCTTCAGGTTCGTGGTGGCGCCCCGCACCAGCCGCGGCCGGTAGCCATGGGCTTCCATGGCGCCGGCCTCGTCCGTGGGCGGGGTGCCGGCTTCCAGCAGGGCTTCGATGGCTTCGCGCAGGGCCCTGGCCGGGAACAGCTGCGGCGTCTGGGCGGCCCAGAGTCCGTCACGGGGGACCGTGGCGTCGATGCACGGCGGATCCGCTTCGCCGCGCTTGAGGGTGTCGCTGACGGGCAGGGCCAGGATGGCGCCGTGCTCGCTGGCGAGCCCCTCGTCCAGCAGTCGGTTCAGTTCCCCGCTGCCCAGGCAGGGGCGCGCCGCGTCGTGCACCAGCACCCATTCCGCCTCGTGCCGGCGCTGGGCGTGGACGATGGCGTTCAGCACGGACTGGGCCCGGGTGGCGCCACCCTCGGTCCCGTCCACGGGACAATCGATACGCAGATCCAGCGTCGCGAACTCACGGTCTCCCGGGGCCAGGGCCACGGTAACGCCGGCCACCGCGTGGTGCGCGGCCAGGCGTTCGATGGCCCACTGCAGCATGGGTTTGCCGAGAATGCGCTGGTACTGCTTGGGCAGACCCGGGCGCGCGGCCAGGCGCCGTCCCTCGCCGGCGGCGGGAACGATGGCCTGAATTCTCGGGAACGGCACGGGACCAGGCCTCAGCCGGGCCCATCCGGCCCGTCGCGACCGTTGCCGGTCTCGGGCACTACCTGGTAGAAGTCCTCACCCTCGCGGATCAGGCCCAGTTCACTGCGGGCGCGTTCCTCCACGGCGTCGAGGCGCTCGCGCAGGTCCTCGACCTCGGCGCGCAGGGCATCGTTGCGTTCCAGCAGCATGCGATTCTCTTCCGCCTGCGCAGCGACCCGGTCCTTCAACAGACTGATGTCGCTGACCCCGCCATCCCCGAACCAGAGCCGGAACTGCAGGAGCAGCAGCACCAGCAGGAGGATGGCGATGAGGATGCGCACGCTGGCTCAGATGGCCAGGCCCGGAACGTTCGCGAATGCGTCGCGGCCGGCGTAGACGGCGCGGTCGCCCAGCGCCTCCTCGATGCGCAGCAGCTGGTTGTACTTGGCGATACGGTCGGAGCGCGACAGCGAACCGGTCTTGATCTGCGTGGCCGTGGTGGCGACGGCGAGGTCCGCGATGGTGCTGTCCTCGGTTTCGCCGGAGCGGTGGGAGATCACGGCGCCGTAGTTGCTGGAGGCCGCCATCTGGATGGCGTTCAACGTCTCCGTCAGCGTGCCGATCTGGTTGAACTTGATCAGGATGGCATTGGCGATGGAGCGCTCGATGCCCTGGGCGAAAATGCCCGTGTTGGTCACGAACAGGTCGTCGCCCACCAGCTGGCAGCGCCCGCCGGAGAGGCGCGAGTGCGTGGTCCACCCGTCCCAGTCGTCCTCGGCCATGCCGTCCTCGATGGAGATGATGGGAAAGCGCTTCACCCAGTCGTCCAGGTATTCGGCGAATTCCTTTGAGTCGAAGGAGCGGTTCTCCGAGGCGAAGTGGTAGCGGCCGTCCTTGTAGAACTCGGTGGACGCCACGTCCAGGCCCAGGAACACGTCCTTGCCCACGGCGAAGCCGGCCTTGTCGATGGCCTCGAGGATCACTTCCACCGCCGACTCGTTGGACGGCAGGTTGGGCGCGAAGCCGCCCTCGTCGCCGACGGCGGTGCTCAGGCCGCGGCCCTTGAGCACCTTGGCCAGGGAGTGGAAGATCTCGGCGCCGCAGCGCAGCGCCTCGGAAAAGGTCGGCATGCCCACGGGCAGCACCATGAATTCCTGCATGTCCACGCTGTTGTCGGCGTGGGCGCCGCCGTTGATGATGTTCATCATCGGCACCGGCATCACCAGCTTGTCGGTGCTGGCCAGGCTGGCCCAGAGGGGCTGGCCTTCGTGGTCGGCCACAGCGCGGGCTGCGGCCAGGGACACGCCCAGCAGGGCGTTGGCGCCGAGGCGGCCCTTGTTCTGGGTGCCGTCGAGTTCGATCATCGCCTGGTCCAGGGCGGCCTGGTCGCGCGCATCCATGCCCCTGACGGCCTGGGCGAGCTCGCCGTTCACGTTCGCCACGGCCTTGCGCACGCCCTTGCCCCCGTAGCGGGAGGTGTCCCCGTCACGCAGTTCGATGGCTTCGCGCGCGCCGGTGGAGGCCCCGGAAGGCACCGCGGCACGGCCGAAGCCACCGGAGGCGAGGCGCACTTCGGCCTCCAGGGTCGGGTTGCCGCGCGAGTCGATGATCTCGCGGGCGTGAACGGATGCGATCTGGGTCATTGATAAAGCCTCGAGGGGTTCAGGATTCGATGTGGTCCTCGAGGAACGGGCGGGACTTGGCCACGTCATCCAGTTCCTTGAGGGTCGTCAGCAGGGGCTCCATCAGCTGCAGCGGCCAGGCGTTGGGGCCGTCGGACAGGGCATTGGCCGGGTCCGGGTGCGATTCCATGAACACACCGGACACGCCCACCGCCATCGCCGCGCGGGTGAGCACGGGCACGAACTCGCGCTGGCCGCCGGAACTGGTTCCCTGCCCGCCGGGCAGCTGTACCGAGTGGGTGCCGTCGAACACCACCGGACAGTTGGCCTCGCGCATGATGGCCAGCGAACGCATGTCCGAGACCAGGTTGCCGTAGCCGAAGGAGGCGCCGCGCTCGCAGGCCATGACTTGGTCGTTGCCGGCGGCGCGCGCCTTGTCGATGACGTTCTTCATGTCCCAGGGCGAGAGGAACTGCCCCTTCTTGATGTTCACCGGCCGTCCGGCCTGCGCCACGCGGGTGATGAAATTGGTCTGGCGGCAGAGAAAGGCCGGGGTCTGCAGCACGTCCACCACTTCGGCCACCTGGGCCATGTCGGTGTCCTCGTGCACGTCGGTCAGCACCGGCACGCCCACCTGGCGCTTCACCTCGCCCAGGATGCGCAGGCCCTCGTCCACGCCCAGGCCGCGGAAGCTGGCGTGCGAGGTGCGGTTGGCCTTGTCGAAGGACGACTTGTAGATGAACGGGATGCCGAGCTTCGACGTGATCTCCTTCAGCGCGCCGGCCGTGTCGATGGCCAGCTGCTCCGACTCGACCACACAGGGGCCGGAAATCAGGAAGAAGGGATGGTCGAGACCGACCTCGAAGCCGCAGAGGTTCACAGCGCAGCCACCCCGGCGGGCACTTCGCCCTGCTGGTGGGCCAGCGCCGCCTCGATGAAGCCGGTGAACAGGGGGTGCCCGTCCCGCGGCGAGGAGGTGAACTCGGGGTGGAATTGACAGCCGATGAACCACGGGTGGCCCGGCAGCTCGACGATTTCCACCAGGGTCTCGTCCATGGACATTCCCGACAGCGCCATGCCGTTCTGGCGCAGCACGTCGCGGTAGTGGTTGTTGAACTCGAAACGGTGGCGATGGCGCTCGGTGATGACGTCCTCGCCATACAGCTTGCGCACCAGCGAGTCGGGCGAGAGGCGGCAACGCTGGCCACCCAGGCGCATGGTGCCACCCAGGTCGGATTCCTCATCGCGGGTCTCGACCTTGCCGGAACGGTCCAGCCACTCGGTGATCAGGCCGATGACCGGATCGGGCGTGTCCTTGTCGATTTCCGTGGTGTGGGCCTTGTCCAGGCCGCAGACATGGCGTGCGAACTCCACGACCGCCGCCTGCATGCCATAGCAGATGCCCAGGTAGGGGATGTTGTTCTCGCGCGCATGGCGAATGGTGGCCACCTTGCCCTCGAACCCGCGCTCGCCGAAGCCGCCGGGCACCAGGATGGCGTCCACGCCTTCCAGTTCGCCAAGGCCGTTGGCCTCGATGTCCTCGGAGTCCACGGCCTTGATGTTGACCTTGATGCGGTGGCGCAGGCCGCCGTGATGCAGGGCCTCGGTCAGCGACTTGTAGGCGTCGGCGTGGTTCACGTACTTGCCCACCATGGCGACGGTCACCTCGTGGCGGGTGTTCTCCATGCGGTCGACCACCTCGCGCCAGTCGTCGAGGTTGGCGGGGCCGCACTCCAGGCCGAGTTTCTCCACCAGGATGTCGTCCAGGCCCTGCTCGTGCAGCAGCATGGGAATCTCGTAGATGCCCTGGCGCGCGTCCAGGGCGGAGATCACCGCCTTGGTGGGTACGTTCGTGAACAGCGCGATCTTGGCGCGCTCTTCTTCCGAAATCTCGTTCTCGCAGCGGCACAGCAGGATGTCCGGCTGGATACCGATGCTGCGCAGCTCCTTCACGGAGTGCTGCGTGGGCTTGGTCTTGGTCTCGTTGGCCGCCTTGATGAAGGGGATCAGCGTCAGGTGCATGAACAGCGCCTGGCTGCCGTATTCGTGGCCCAGCTGGCGGATGGACTCGAGGAACGGCATCGCCTCGATGTCGCCCACGGTGCCGCCGATCTCGATCATGGCCACGTCGAAGCCCTCGGCGCAGCGCTTGACCGCTTCCTTGATCTCGTCGGTGATGTGCGGGATGACCTGCACCGTGCCGCCCAGGTAGTCGCCGCGGCGCTCCTTGGCAATCACATTGGCGTAGATGCGCCCGGTGGTGATGTTGTTCACCTGGTGCATGCGCGTGCGCACGAAGCGCTCGTAGTGACCCAGGTCCAGGTCGGTCTCGGCGCCGTCCTCGGTGACGTACACCTCACCATGCTGGAAGGGGCTCATGGTGCCCGGATCCACGTTGATGTAGGGGTCGAGTTTCATCAGCGTGACCTTGAGGCCACGTGATTCCAGGATAGCGGCGAGCGATGCGGACGAAAGTCCTTTCCCCAAAGAGGAAACCACGCCACCAGTGACGAAAACGAGAGAAGTCATGCCAGAACCCGCGAAAGAGAATGAAAGAGGCCTGGCTCCTGATTATACCGGCGGCCGGGGGGCGAGGCGAACACATTGGCCAGTTTTCGGCCTCCTGGCGGCTGGCCGATTCCCGGAGGCCCGTCTAGACTGGCGGAAACCCCCTGAGTGGCGCGATCGGGCCGAACACCGCAGGCCTCGATCCCGGCGCCCGGCGCCGCCGCGGAAATCCCCTTGAAACGGAAGAAAACCAGAAAAAACGCCCCCAGCATCCACTCGGCCATCGCCCTGCACCGCCAGGGCGACCTGGATGCCGCCGAACGCTGCTACCACGCCCTGCTCGCCGCCAATCCGAACGATCCCGACGCTCTGCATTTCCTGGGTGTATTGCTGCACGCGCGCGGTGACGACGAGGCGGCGCTCGCATCCATCGACCGCAGCCTCGCCCTGGTGCCGGGCTACGTGGACGCGCGCATCAACCGCGGCGTGATTTTCGAGGCCACGGGACGCCCCGGAGACGCCGAACGCGACTATCGCAAGGCCCTCGAGCTCGACCCGGGCCATCCCACCGCCACGGGCAAGCTCTGCCGCCTGCTGCGCGCCGGGGACGAGGCCGAGGCCGCGCTCGAGGTCTACCAGGCCGCGCTCGCGGCCCGGCCGAACGATCCGGGCATGCTGCTCGACTCGGGCTGGCTGCTCTGGGAACTGGGACAGAACGAGCGCGCCCTGGACACGCTGCAGCGGGCGCTCGAGTTCCGCGACGGGTTCGACGCCACCTACCAGCGGATCGGCGCCCTGCTCAGCGCGGCCGGACGCCACGAAGCGGCCCTCGCCCTGTTCAGGAAGTGGTACGAGGCCGAGCCGGACAACCCGGTCGCGAAGCACAAGTTCCTGGCGCTGGAAGGGAGCGAGACCCCGGACCGGCCTGCCGAGGACTACATCGTCGAGGTCTTCGACCGATTCGCTGCGAACTTCGAGGACAAGCTCGAACGTCTGCGCTACCAGGCGCCGGCGCTGGTCCGCGACGCGCTGCTGCGCAACGGCAGGCCGGACCACCGCCTGGGGCGCGTGTGCGACCTCGGTTGCGGGACCGGCCTGTGCGGCGAGGTCCTCCACGAGCTGGTCGATGCGCTGGATGGCGTCGACCTGTCCCCGAAGATGCTGGCCGTGGCGGAGCGGCGCGGACGCTACGCCCGGCTGGTCGCGGACGACCTGGTGCGCTTCCTGCAGCAGGTCGAAACCCCTTACGACACCCTGGTGTCGGCCGACACCCTGTTGTACTTCGGCGACATCCGCCCCGTCCTGCAAGCAGCCCTGGGCGCTACCGCCGGCGGCGGCCTGTTCGTGTTCACCCTGGAAAAACTGGAGGGGGACGAAGACGGCCCCTACCGGCTGCTGTCGAGTGGACGTTACGCCCACGCACGGGAACACGTGGAAGAACTGCTGGCCGCGACCGGCTGGACCCTGGTCGAGATGGCCGAGGACATGTTGCGCGTCGAAATGCGTCAGCCGGTCGAGGGTTTGATCGTCACGGCCCGGAAGCCATAGGGCCGCGCCGAGGCGCATCCTCGGCGAAAGATTTTCCGCTATCATCGCCCGACAACGAGCACGTCGCCCCACCCGGAGATTTCCGCTGAAATGAGTTCAGCCCGCTACCAGGCCCAGGACATCGAAGTCCTGTCCGGCCTCGAGCCCGTGCAACGCCGCCCGGGCATGTACACCGACACGACCCGCCCCAACCACCTGGCCCAGGAGGTCATCGACAACAGCGTGGACGAGGCCCTCGCGGGCCACTGCAAGTCCATCGTGGTCACCCTGCACGAGGACGGATCGGTCGAGGTGGCCGACGACGGCCGCGGCATGCCGGTGGACATCCACCCGGAGCACAAGATCCCGGGGATCGAATTGATCCTCACGCGCCTGCACGCGGGCGGCAAGTTCTCGAACGACAACTACCAGTTCTCCGGCGGCCTGCACGGCGTGGGCGTTTCGGTGGTGAACGCCCTGTCCACGGACCTGGAAGTCTGGGTCAAGCGCGACGGGCAGGAACACCACATCGGTTTCCGCGACGGCGCCAAGGCCAGCGATCTGAAGGTCGTCGGCGAGGTCGGGCGCCGCAACACCGGCACCCGGGTGCGTTTCTGGCCCGACCCGAAGTATTTCGACAGCCCCAATATCTCGGTCAAGCGCCTGCGCCACCTGCTGCGGGCCAAGGCCGTGCTGTGCCCGGGCCTGTCCGTTACGCTCATCGTGGCGAAGGACGGCGAAAAGGAGACCTGGCAGTACGAGGACGGCCTGTCCGAATACCTGGTCACCGAGCTGGGGGGCCAATCGCTGCTGCCCGAGGCGCCCTTCACCGCCGACATGAAAGGCACCGACTCGGAAGTGGCCTGGGCCCTGGCCTGGGTGCCCGAGGGCACGCCCATCCAGGAAAGCTACGTCAACCTGATTCCCACCGCCCAGGGCGGCACCCACGTGAACGGCCTGCGCACCGGGCTGGTGGAATCCTTGCGCGAGTTCTGCGAGCTGCACAGCCTGCTGCCGCGCGGCGTGCGCCTGGCGCCGGAAGACGTCTGGGACCGGGTGACCTACATCCTGTCCCTGCGCACCAGCGACCCGCAGTTCAGCGGCCAGACCAAGGAGCGCCTGTCCAGCCGGGCCGCCGCGTCCTTCGTCTCCGGCGTGGCCAAGGACGCCTTCAGCCTGTGGCTGAACGAGCACGTGAACGACGGCCAGGAGATCGCCCGCCTGGCCATCGAGAACGCCCAGAAGCGCATGAAGAAGACCAAGGCGGTCGCGCGCAAGAAGGTCACCCAGGGCCCCGCCCTGCCCGGCAAGCTGGCCGACTGCACCAGCGAGGACCTGTCCGTCACCGAGCTGTTCCTGGTGGAGGGCGATTCGGCCGGCGGCTCTGCCAAGCAGGCGCGCAACCGCGAGTACCAGGCCATCCTGCCGCTGCGCGGCAAGATCCTGAACACCTGGGAGGTCGATTCCGACGCCGTGCTGGGCAACCAGGAAGTGCACGACATTTCCGTGGCCATCGGCGTGGACCCGGGCTCGGACCAGGTCTCGGGCCTGCGCTACGGCAAGGTGATCATCCTGGCCGACGCCGACTCCGACGGCCTGCACATCGCCACACTGCTCACGGCGCTGTTCCTGAAGCATTTCCGGCCGCTGGTGGAAACCGGCCACATCTTCGTGGCCATGCCGCCGCTGTACCGTATCGACGTGGGCAAGGAGACCTTCTACGCCCTGGACGCCGAGGAGCGCGCCGGCCTGATGGAGCGCATCGCCGCGGAGAAGAAGAAGGGCAAGATCACCGAGACCCGCTTCAAGGGACTGGGCGAGATGAACCCCTTGCAGCTGCGCGAATCCACCATCGACCCGGACACGCGCCGCCTGGTGCAGCTGACCATCGAGGACGACCGCGCCACGCGCAAGCTGATGGACATGTTGCTGTCGAAGAAGCGCGCCGCCGACCGCAAGGCCTGGCTGGAAACCAAGGGCGACCTGGCGACGGTGTAGGGATGAGTTTTTGACTCTGACCCCAGACTCTGGCCCTTTACTCTGACCCTTTACTCTGACCCCAGAAATTTCACTTATGACCGAAATCACCCGGAGCTTCTCCGACCACGAGCGCCTGCCCCTCAAGGACTACGCCGAGCGGGCCTACCTGGACTACTCGATGTACGTGGTGCTCGACCGCGCCCTGCCCCACGTGGGCGACGGTCTCAAACCCGTGCAGCGGCGCATCGTCTACGCCATGAGCGAACTGGGCCTGTCGGCCACCTCCAAGCACAAGAAGTCCGCGCGCACGGTGGGCGACGTGCTGGGCAAGTTCCACCCGCACGGCGACTCGGCCTGCTACGAGGCCATGGTGCTGATGGCGCAGCCGTTTTCCTACCGCTACCCGCTGATCGACGGCCAGGGCAACTTCGGCTCGCCGGACGATCCGAAGTCCTTCGCCGCCATGCGCTACACCGAGTCGCGCCTGGCGCCGTACGCCAGGTTGCTGCTCAGCGAACTGGGCATGGGAACTGTCGATTTCCAGCCGAACTTCGACGGCACGCTGAAAGAGCCCGTGCTGCTGCCTTCGCGCGTCCCCAACGTGCTGCTCAACGGCGGCACCGGCATCGCCGTGGGGATGGCCACCGACATCCCGCCGCACAACCTGCGCGAGGTGGTCAGCGCCTGTATCCGCCTGCTGGACGAGCCGAAAGCCACGGTCGCTGAACTGTGCGAACACGTGAAGGGCCCCGATTTCCCGACCGAGGCCGAGATCATCACGCCCCGCGAGGACCTGCTGGCCCTGTACGAAACCGGCCACGGCTCGGTGAAGCTGCGTGCCGTGTGGGAGAAGCAGGACGGGGAAATCGTCGTCACCGCCCTGCCCCACCAGGTCTCTCCGGCCAAGGTGCTGGAGCAGATCGCGGGCCAGATGCGCGCCAAGAAGCTGCCCATGGTGGAGGACCTGCGCGACGAGTCGGACCACGAGAACCCGACCCGCCTGGTCATCGTTCCGCGCTCCAACCGCGTGGACCTGGAGCAGGTGATGAACCACCTGTTCGCCACCACCGACCTGGAGCGCAACGTCCGGGTGAACCTCAACGTCATCGGCACCGACGGCAAGCCGCGGGTCATGGACCTGCGCCACCTGCTGAAGGAGTGGCTGTCCTTCCGCACCGCCACGGTGACGCGCCGCCTGGAACACCGCCTGGACCAGGTGGTGGACCGCCTGCACATCCTCGAAGGCCTGCTGGTCGCCTACCTCAACATCGACGAGGTGATCCACATCATCCGCACCGAGGACGAGCCCAAGCCCGTGCTGATGCAGCGCTTCGGCATCACCGCCACCCAGGCCGAGGCCATCCTGGAGCTGAAACTGCGCCACCTGGCCAAGCTCGAGGAAATGAAGATCCGCGGCGAGCAGGATGAGCTCGAAAAGGAACGCGAAGAACTGGAGACCATCCTGGGCTCGAAGGCGCGCATGAAGACGCTGATCAAGAAGGAGCTCACCGAGGACGCCGAGCAGTACGGCGACGACCGCCGCTCACGACTGGTCACGCGCGAGGCCGCCCAGGCGCTGAAGGAAGAGGACCTGGTCGCCTCCGAACCCTGCACCGTGGTGCTGTCGCAGGCGGGCTGGGTGCGCGCGGCCAAGGGTCACGAGATCGACCCGTCCACGCTGGCCTACAAGTCCGGCGACGAATACCGCCATGCCGCGCGCGGGCGCAGCAACCAGCAGGCGGTATTCCTGGACTCCACCGGACGCGCCTACGCCCTGCCCGCCCATACCCTGCCCTCGGCACGGGGCCTGGGCGAGCCGCTGACCAGCCGCTTCAACCTGCCCGACGGGGCGCGCTTCCTGTACGCCCTGGCCGGCAACCCGGAGCAGAAGATCGTGCTGGCCTCCAGCTTCGGCTACGGATTCGTCACGCAGATGGAACACCTGCACAGCCGCATGAAGGCCGGCAAGGCCATGCTGACCGTGCCCGCCGGCGGCGAGCCGGTGATGCCGGCCGTGATCGCCTCGCCCGAGGCCGACACGCTGGTCTGCGCCACCACCGACGGCTACCTGCTGGTGTTCGCGCTGGAAGAACTGCCGGAGCTGACCAAGGGCAAGGGCAACAAGATGATCCAGGTGCCGCCCAAGCGGCTGAAATCAGGCGAGGAACGCATGGCCGGCATGGCGGTGAAGGCGCCGGGCGAGGAAATCCTGGTCTGGGCCGGCAAGCGCTACCTGCGCATGGGCGACAAGGACCTGGAGCACTACCGCGCCGAGCGCGCCAAGCGCGGCCGCAAGCTGCCCCAGGGATTCCGCCACGTGACCCTGCTCGAGCCGGCGGCGCCGGTCATTTCAGAGTCGTAGCTTCGCCCTACAGGCCGAACCAGGCGAACAGGTGGTTCTCCATCAGCTCCTCGCGGTGCTCCGAGACCATTTCGATCACCTCGTCGGACACCTGGCGCTGGTCGCCGAGGTCGCCCTGGTCGCCCATCGCGGCCATGGCCACGGCCACTTCCTCGCCCAGGGCGCGGTAGGCCTGGTTGCGCACCCAGACGTATTCCTCGAGGCTGAAATCGTGCCGGTTCAGGGCGGCGACCTGGCTGCGCTTGGCCTCCAGGAGCAGCCCGCCGAGGTCGCGGTAGGCCGTCGCGATCTCGGTGATGCTGGCGTCCCGGCCCTGGTCGCGGATGTCCTGCTGGATCTCCTTCCATTTTTCGTCCAGGACCTGGATCTGTGATTCCAGTTCGCCGCGCATGTCCCGCTGGGTGGCCAGGTAGCGCTCGAGCTGCGCCGGCTCCATGTCCCCATCGGCGGGCGGCGTATAGCCACTGGTCTCCTCGACCTGGCTGTTGAGCGTCTGGAATTCCGTGGCGAAGCTTCCCGCGTCCTTGACCAGGTCCCAGCCCGGCTTGATGACGAAAAAGTACCCTGCCATCCCGCCGCCGATGAACAGGACCACGACCACGACCAGGCAACCGACCAGGAATTTCTTCATTGTTTCTCACACTCCCTCATCTTGAAGACTCCGCCCGCGTCAGCATTGGCGGGGAAAGATATAGAACTCGATCTGCATACCGTCCCATACAGCGGCTAGGGTTCACTCCCGAAGTCGCTGCCCAGCTGGCTGGCCAGCAGCACCAGCAGTCGTTCGTGCGGCGAGAGCTCCGCGCGCTGGGCCAGGACGGACTTCGCCAGCGCCGGGCGGTCGGTGATGATGCCGTCCACGCCCTTGCTCATCATCGCTGACATGCCCGCCGGGTCATTGACGGTCCAGGTGTAGACGGCCTTGTCGCGACCGTGGGCGCGCTGCACGAAGGAGCGGCTGGCGAAACGGGCGTTCACGGCGAAAAAGTCGGACTCCAGGCGGGTGACGTCGCCCACCGCGACGCTGGAAAGCAGGCCGACCGTCCAGGTGGGGCGCAACTGCTTCATGGCCTTCACCCCGTCGAGGCTGAGTGACATGAGGATGACCTGGTCCACCATGTCGTGCGATTCCACCAGGGCGGCGACGCGCTCCTCCAGGCGCTCCTCGGCGCCGTAGTACTTGAGCTCGATGTTCAGGCGGACGCGGTCGTGGACGAGTTCCAGCACTTCTGAAAGCAGGGGCACGCGCTGGTCGGCGAAACCGGGCGCCTTCCAGCTGCCGATGTCCACGGCGCGCAGCTGGTCCAGGGGGGTGTCCCGGACGCCCAGGGGTTGGCCGGAAAGTTTCATCAGGTCCCTGTCGTGAATGACCACGATCTCACCCGTCGCCGTCTCCTGAACGTCGATCTCCACCCAGTCCGCGCCCTGCTCGATGGCCGCCCCGATCGAGGCCAGCGTGTTCTCCGGGGCGTCGAAGGACGCCCCGCGGTGTGCGATCACCTGCGGCGGCGGGTTGGGCTGCAGCCGTTCCAGCTGCTGGAACACGATCACCCCCGCAGCCAGCACCGCGGCCGCGGCCGCGGCGACCCACCAACGCCCTCTCACCCGCCAGCTGCGGCCCGAGTCCAGCAGGGCCAGCGGGCTGCCGGCGCTGGCCGGCGCTTCCGGGGCGAGTCGCTCGTACAGGTTCAGGACCGCCAGCATCAGGCTGACCGCGGCGTACAGGCCGATGAGGACGTTCAGCGCGGACCAGGCCAGGAACAGGCCGGCCATGGTCCAGGCCAGTGCGACCAGCGAAGTGCCCGCCATGCGCACCGACAACGTGGTCGCCGCGTCGAGCAGCAGGCCGGACAGCGCAAATGCGACGCCCACCACCACGGTCCAGGCCAGCAGGACCTTCAGCACGGCGCCGCGGTGGGGTGCCACCAGCGCCCGGCTCTGTCCCAGCACTTCGCCGGGGCGCCCATGGCCGAACAGCAGCAGCGGCAGGGCCAGCACCCAGCCAGAGAGCATCCGGTAGAGCAGCACGGCCAGGACCAGCAGCAGGGCCCCGATGATGGCGGCGGCCTTCCAGAACTCGGGCGGGCGGGCGCCGAGGTAGTAGTTGATGTCGAACTCACCCAACAGTCGCATGGCCGTCCATCCCCCCAGCGCCAGGAAGGGCGCGGCGAGCACGACCACCTTCAGGGCCATGCGCAGGGCCAGGCCGAAAATGTCCTTCGCGTACCAGGCCAGCAGGCGGCCCAGGCGCCAGAGCCGGACGTGCTGGCCCCGGCGCAGGCGGTGCGCGGCCACCAGGATCGCGGCGCTCTCGAACACGGACACCGTCACGACCAGGGCGATGCCCACCAGGAACAGCACGAAGCCGAGCGGCGAGAGGAAGGCGTGCAGGATGGCCTGGTCGGTCAGGGCGGCGTCCCCGGAAGCCATCACGAACCAGCCCAGCACCAGGGACAGCGCCGGCCCCAGCAGGGCCGCGTTCAGCAAGCCGGCCGCCAGGTGAATGGCCAGGTACAGCGTCCAGTTCGACCGGAACTCCCGCCACTTCGGCGCCATCACGCCGACGGGGATCACGAGTATTCCGCCCGGGTCGGCACCGAGGGGTGCAACTCGCTCAGGGGCACCGACAGGCCGTTGGCCGTGACCACGCGTGCGTGGTAACGCTTGAGCCGGCGCGGCTCGGGCACCCCGCAGGAATGGGCGATGATGCCCACCTCCTTCATCATGTTGGTGGCGTAGTGGGCCACGCGCACCGCCTTGTCCTCGGGGTCGAGGCCGCGCTGCAGGCGCTTGTCATGCGTGGTGATGCCGGTCGGGCAGGTGTTTCGGTTGCAGCGCAGCGCCTGGATGCAGCCCAGGGCGAACATGAAACCGCGTGCCGAATTCACCGTGTCGGCGCCGGCGCACAGCGCCCAGGCCACTTCCGAGGGCGTTACCCGTTTGCCCGAGGCGATGACGCGAATGCGCCCGCGCAGGCCGTATTCGTCCAGCTTGTCGACCAGCATGGGCAGCGATTCGCGCAGCGGCAGGCCCATCTCGTCCATCAACGGCAGGGGCGCCGCCCCGGTACCGCCGTCGCCGGAATCGACGGTGATGAAGTCCGGCGCAGACTCCACGCCCCGCTCGTGCACCAGGCGGCAGAAGGTGTCCATCCAGCCCTGGGCGCCGATCACCGCCTTGAAGCCGGTCGGCAGGCCGCTCACCTCGCGCAGGTGGTGGATCATGTCCAGCAGGTCGCCCAGCGAGGCGATCTCGGGGTGGCGGTTGGGGCTGATGGAGTCACGACCGACCGGGATGCCGCGAATCTCCGAGATCTCGGGCGTCACCTTCACCGCAGGCAGGATGCCGCCCTTGCCGGGCTTGGCGCCCTGGGACAGCTTGAGTTCGATCATCTTCACCTGCGGCAGGGCGGCGACCTCGCGCAGGCGCTCGTCGGAGAGGTTTCCGTGCTCGTCGCGCACGCCGTACTTGGCCGTGCCGATCTGGAACACGATGTCGCAGCCGCCCTCGAGGTGCCAGGGCGCCACGCCCCCCTCCCCGGTGTTGAGCCAGATGCCGGCCATCTTCGCCCCCTTCGACAGGGCCCGAACGGCCGGGCGCGACAGCGAGCCGTAGCTCATGGCCGAGATGTTGAAGAAGGCGGCGGTCTCGTAAGGCTCGCGCGCATGCGGGCCGAACACGATGGGGGTGAAGGGCCGCATCTCGTGGTCGAGCTGCGGAAACATGCAGTTGGCGAACATGACCGTGCCTTCCGGCCAGAGGTTCTTGGTGGAACCGAAGGCCCCGGTGTTGTCGGTGTTGCGCGAGGCGCCCTCGGCCCAGTTGCGCTGGGCGCGGTTGAAAGGGAGCTCCTCGCGGTCCATGGCGAAGAAGTACTGGCGGAAGAATTCGCCCAGGTGGCTGAAGAAGGTGCGGAAACGTCCCACCACGGGGTAGTTGCGCCGGATGGAATTGACCGTCTGGTACTTGTCGTAGAAGTACATGCCCACCAGGGTGAGCAGGGCCACGCCGACCCCGATGACGAACAACGTCGCCATCCACTCCAACGCAACCAGGACGATCCGCGGCACCTCGAACATGCGCTAAGCGTAGCGCAGGACGCCGCCGTTCGTGAGGGCGGGATCGGGGTGGCGCGCC
>JAUHYP010000065.1 GCA_030426265.1 Gammaproteobacteria bacterium
ACACCCAGGCGCTGCGCGAGGACGTCGACCGCAACCGCCAGATCCTCGAGCGGATTCCCGCCGGACGCTGGGGCGAGCCTTCGGACCTCGGTGGCGCCGCGGTTTTCCTCGCGTCCGCCGCTTCGGACTACGTGCATGGCGTTACGCTTCCCGTCGACGGCGGCTGGCTCGGTCGCTAAGCTGACCGCGTGAAAAAGCTCCAACTGCACCCTGACCGACTGCTGCCGGCGGCCGCCGAGACGCGACCGGTGGCCCGCCGCCTGTACCAGGCGGTGGCCGACCTGCCGATCATTTCTCCGCACGGTCACACCGACCCGCGCTGGTTCGCGGGCAACGCCCCCTTCGCCGATCCGACCGACCTGCTGCTGGTGCCGGACCACTACCTGTTCCGCATGCTGGTCAGCCAGGGTGTGGCGCTGGACGCACTCGGCATTCCGCGCGCCGACGGCACGCGCGCCGAGGTCGATCCGCGCGAGGCGTGGCGGATCCTTGCCGACCACTGGCACCTGTTCCGGGGCACGCCTTCGCGCAGCTGGCTGGACTGGGTCTTCGCCGAGGTCTTCGGCATCGAGGTGATGCTGTCGCCCGAGACCGCGGACCTCTGCTACGACACCATCGACGAGCAGCTCGCGACGCCGGAATTCCGGCCACGGGCGCTGTTCGACCGTTTCGGAATCGAGGTGCTGGCGACCACGGAATCACCGCTGGATACGCTGGAACACCATGCGGCCATCCGCGAGAGCGGCTGGGACGGGCGGGTCATCACCGCCTACCGCCCGGACCCGGTGGTGGACCCGGAATTCGAGGGTTTTCTCGCCAACCTGGAACACTTCGGCGAGCTGACGGGCGAGGACACCCACCACTGGTCCGGCTACCTGGCCGCGCACCGCCATCGTCGCGCGTTCTTCATCAAGGCCGGCGCCACGTCCACCGACCACGGCCACCCGACGGCCCGCACGGCGGACCTCGGTGAGGGTGAGGCGCGACGCCTGTTCGAGAAGGTGCTCAAGGGTGAGGCATCGCCCGCGGACGCGGAGCTGTTCCGTGCGCAGGTGCTCACCGAGATGGCGAAAATGAGCCTGGACGACGGGTTGGTGATGCAGATCCACCCCGGCTCCTTCCGCAACCACAGCCGCGGCGTGTTCGAGCGCTTCGGCCGGGACAAGGGCTTCGATATTCCTTCGCGGACCGACTACGTGGCCGCCCTCAAGCCGTTGCTGGACCGTTTCGGGCTGGAACCGGGCCTCTCCATCATCCTGTTCACCCTGGACGAGACCACCTACAGCCGCGAACTCGCGCCGCTGGCCGGCGCCTACCCCACGCTCAAGCTCGGCCCGTCCTGGTGGTTCCACGATTCACCCGAGGGCATGCGGCGTTTCCGCCGGCACACCACCGAGACCGCGGGCTTCTACAACACGGTGGGTTTCAACGACGACACCCGCGCCTTCCTGTCCATACCGGCGCGGCACGACGTGGCCCGTCGCATCGACTGCGGGTTCCTCGCCGAACAGGTCGTGGAGCACCTGCTGGACGAGGACGAGGCCCTGGAAGTCGCCCGCGCCCTGGCCTACGAACTCCCGAAAGCGGCGTACAAGCTGGACGGTTTCCCGTGCTGAGGCGGCGCGAGTTCCTGCTCGCTCCGCTGCTGCTCACCGCCTGTGGCGAAGGCGATCGCACCCGGCCCCTGTTCGCCGCCGACGCCCACCCGGACGAGTACCCGACGGTCCAGGCCCTGTATGCCATCGACCGCCTGCTGGACGAGCGCACCAACGGCGAGATGCGCGTTCGCGTGTACGCCGGCGGCCAGATGGGCGCGGAAAAGGACACGCTGGAGATCACCATTTTCGGCGGCCTGGACATGAACCGTATCAACCTGGCGCCGCTCAACTCCATCGTCCCGGAGACGGCGGTGCTGGCCATGCCCTTCCTGTTCCGATCCATTCCGCACCTGCGCGCGTCGCTGGACGGGGCTTCGGGCCGCGCCATCCTCGACGCCATGGCCTCCTTCGGCCTGCGCGGCATGTGCTACTACGATTCCGGGGCGCGCTCCTTCTACAACACGCGCGGCCCCGTGCACACGCCTGAGGACCTGGCCGGCCTCAAGATCCGGGTCCAGAACTCGGACATCTACGTGGCCATGGTGCAGGCCCTGGGCGCCAACCCCACGCCGATTCCCTATGGCGAGGTCTACCAGGCCCTGGTCCAGGGCGTGGTCGACGGCGCCGAGAACAACTGGCCTTCCTACGAGAGCTCGCGGCATTTCGAAGTGGCGCAGCACTACAGCCTGACGCGTCACGTGATGGCGCCGGAAGTGCTGGTGGTGTCCATGCGCAGCTGGGAGCGGTTTTCGAACGAGGAACGCGACGTGCTGCAGCAGGCCTGCACCGACTCGGTCCCCGTGATGCGCGAGTTGTGGGACGCGCGCGTGGCCACCTCCCGCGATCGCGTGCTGGCGGGTGGCGTGCAACTGGTGGAGGACGTGGACCACGAGGCCTTCGCCGGGCGCATGCGGCCGGTCTGGGACCGTTTCCTGTCGACGCCGGCGCTGCGTGCCCTGGCCGACGACATCATCGGCGTGGCGGGCTGAGATGGGCGGCTTCCTCTCCCGGTTCAGCGCCCATGCCAGCCTCGCCATGCGCTGGGTGGCCGCCATCGGCCTGGTGCTGATCACGGCTGTCATCGCCTGGCAGGTCTTCGCCCGCTACGTGCTCAACGCCAGCCCCGCCTGGGCCGAGCAGGTGGCCCTGCTGGTCATGATCTGGTTCGTGTTCCTCGCTGCCGCCGCCGGTGTGCGCGAGGGCTTTCACATCCGCATCGCGGCCTTCGCGGACGCCCTGAAACCGGGGCCGCGGCGCGTGGTGCACCTGGTGGCGCACGCCGTCGTGGCGGTCTTCGGACTCGCCCTGGCCTGGTGGGGCGTCGAACTGAGCCGCGAGGTCTGGAGCCACGTGATTCCCACCCTTGGCATCTCGCGCGGCTGGGCCTACGTGCCCATGCCGGTGTCGGGTGTCCTGGTGTTCTTCTTCGCCGTCGAACACGGCATTCACGAACTGCGAGGCTCGGAGGTGCCGCCCCAGTGGAACTAGCCCTGTTGCTCGCCCTCCTGGTGCTGCTGCTGGTGCTCGGCGTGCCGGTGGCCTTCGCCCTGGCGATGAGTTCGCTGGCGGTGTTCGCGCTGCTGGACATCCCGCTGGTGGTCGCCTTCCAGCGCATGGCCGCGGGAATGAACGTGTTTTCCCTGATGGCCATTCCCTTCTTCATCTTCGCCGGCGACCTGATGAACCGCGCGGGGATCGCCGAGCGCCTGATCCACGTCGCCGATGCAGCGCTGGGTCGCATGCGGGGCGGCCTGGGCCAGGTGGACGTGGGCGCTTCCATGCTCTTCGGGGCTGTTTCGGGCTCGGCCATCGCCAGTGTTTCCGCCATCGGGCCGGCGCTGGGCCCGATGATGAAGAAGCAGGGCTACGATGAAGACTACGCCGTGAACGTCTCGGCCACGGCGGCGATCACCGGCCTGCTGATTCCGCCTTCGCACAACATGATCATCTACGCGGCCGCCGCGGGCGTGAGCATTTCCCTGGCCGACCTCTTCCTCGCCGGGGTCGTGCCGGGGCTGGTGACCGGCCTGTTGCTGATGGTGGCCGCCTGGCTGGTGGCGGTGCGCCGCGGCTATCCGCGCGGTACCTTCCCGGGCTGGCGCGCCTTCCTGTTCGCCCTGGTGGCGGCCTTCCCCGGCCTGGTGGCGGCGCTGATCATCGTGCTGGGCGTGTTGTCCGGCGTGTTCACGCCCACCGAGTCCTCGGCGATCGCCGTGGTGTACACCATCTTCGCCGGTGCGGTGGTCTACCGCTCGCTGGGCTGGAAGGAGTTCATCGCCGCGACCACCGCTTCGGTGCGCACCACGGCGATGGTGATGATCATCATCGGTTCCGCCGCGGCCTTCGGCTGGCTGCTGGCCCTGCTCGGCGCCCCGGCGCTGCTCGCAGACCTGCTGCGCGGCATCACCGAGAATCCGCTGCTCCTGCTGTTGCTGATCAACATCGTGCTGCTGCTGCTCGGGACCTTCATGGACATGGCGCCGCTGATCATGATCACCACGCCGATCTTCCTGCCGATGACCGTGGACCTGGGCATGGACCCGGTGCAGTTCGGCATCATGCTGCTGCTCAACCTCGGCATCGGGCTGGTCACGCCGCCGGTGGGTTCTGTGCTGTTCGTCAGTTGCGCCGTGGGCAACGTCCCCGTGGAACGCACCGTGCGCACGATCTGGCCTTTCTACCTGGCCCTGGTGCTGGCCCTGGTCCTGGTCGCCTATGTGCCGGCCATGTCCCTGTGGCTGCCGGGCGTGCTGGGCTGACGGGGGCGCCGTGAATCGCCTCGGCGCCGCCACCCTGGGCGAGGTGCGCGGAGCGATCCTGCCCGGATACGGCCGGGACGCTACCGGCGCCGGACAGGTGCACCTGGGCGTCGGCGCCTTCATGCGCGCCCACCTGGCGACCTACACCGAAGCCGCCCTGGAGCGCGATGGCGGCGACTGGGGCATCGCCGGGGTGAGCCTGCGCCAGCGCACCGTGTTCGATCAACTCGACCCGCAGGACGGTCTCTACACCGTGCGCGTCGCGGACGACAAGGAAACCACGCACCGGGTCGTTGGCGCACTGACCTCCGTCCACGTGGCGCCCGAGGATCCTGGGCGCGTGGTGTCGCTGCTGGCTGATCCGCGCGTCGCCATCGTGACCCTGACCGTGACGGAAAAGGGCTACTCCATCGCGCCCTCGACCGGCGATCTGGACCTCGAGCATCCCGGTATCCGCGCCGATCTCCAGGGCGGAGGCGCGCCGTCCACGACCCTCGGATTCCTCGCGGAGGGGCTGGACCGGCGGCGGCGCCTGGGCGCCCCCCCGATCACCGTGCTGTCCTGCGACAACCTGCCGTCCAATGGCCGTCGCCTGGAAGGGGCGCTGCGGCAATTCGCGGAGCGGGCCTGCCCCGAACTCACTGCCTGGATGGATACGAACGCGGCGTTTCCCATGACCATGGTCGACCGCATCGTGCCGGCGACCACCGAGGCGGACCTGGACGCGGCGGCCCGGACCCTGGGCGTGCGCGACCTGGCCCTGGTCAAGACCGAGCCTTTTACCCAGTGGGTGATCGAGGACCGGTTCGCGGGGCCGCGTCCGGCCTGGGAGGCTGGCGGCGCGCTGTTCACCGGGGACGTCGAAGTCTGGGAAACGGCCAAGCTGCGCCTGCTCAACGGTCCGCACTCGGCCCTGGCCTACCTGGGCTATCTCGCCGGTTTTTCCACCATTCACGAAGTGGTCGCGGATCCTGATTTCGCGGCCTGGGCGCGCGCCCTCATGACCCGTGAGATCGCGCCGGTGACCCCGGAGCCGGCGGGCCTGGACCATGCGACCTACATCGACGATTTGCTGGCACGCTTCGCCAATTCCACGCTGGGGCACCGCACCTGGCAGATCGCCATGGACGGGTCACAGAAGCTGCCCCAGAGGTTGTTGCGCACGATCCGGGCGCAACTCGAGCGGGAAGGGCCGATCGACAAGGCCTGCCTCGCCGTCGCGGCCTGGATGCGCTACGCCCTGGGACGGGACGAATCGGGTGCGGCCATCGACGTCCAGGACCCGCTCGCGTCCCGTTTCGCCGACATCGCTGCGGCCGGACAGGGTGCGGCCGACATCGCCGGCCGCTTCCTGGCCCTAAAGGAGGTGTTCGGCGATGAACTGCCCGCCAACCCCCGATTCCGCTCGGCCGTCGAGTCGGCACTGGCCCGCCTGCTGGAAAACGGCGCTGCCGCCACGGTCCGGGATTCCCTGCGGAAGGCCGCGTCGACATGAGCGACACACCGGCCTTCCTGCGGCTGCACCCGGGGGATGACGTCGCGGTCGCCCTGGCCGACCTGGCGGCCGGGGAACGGGTCGGGACGGACGGGCCGGTGCTCGCCGCGCCGATTCCCGCCGGGCACAAGTTCGCCCTGTCGCCGATTCCCGCCGGGGCCGCCGTGCGCAAGTACGGCCAGGTGATCGGAACGGCCAGCACGGATATCGATCCCGGTGCGCACGTGCACGTCCACAACCTGGAATCCCGGGTTCCGGAGGGTGTCGCGGCGCGGGGAGATGGCGACAGCGGTCGGGCTCGCGCTTCGGCCGCCGGCACCTTCGAGGGCTTTCGCCGCGACCATGGACGGGCCGGGACGCGCAACTACGTCGCCATCGTCGCCACGGTGAACTGTTCCGCGACCGTGGTGCGCCACATCGCCGCACGGTTCCCGGAAACGGTGCTCGCTGAATGGGAACAGGTCGACGGTCTCTGTCCCCTCACGCACACCACCGGCTGCGGCATGGCCGACGGCAGTGAGGGCCTGGAACTGCTGCAGCGCACGCTGGGGGGCTACATCGCGCACCCGAACGTCGGCGCGGCCCTGGTGATCGGACTGGGCTGCGAGGTCAACGACATCGACCGGCTGCTTGCGAAATCCGGCCTGGTGCCCGGCGAACGGTTGCGCACGATGTCCATCCAGGCCATCGGCGGCACGCGCGCCGCCATCGACGAAGGCGAACGCCTGGTCCGCGAGCTGCTGGACGTGGCGAACCGGGCTCGACGCCAACCCGCACCCCTGTCCGACCTGTGCCTGGCCCTGCAGTGCGGCGGGTCCGACGGGTTCTCCGGCATCACCGCCAACCCGGCCCTCGGCCTGGCCGCGGACCGGCTGGTCGCGGCCGGCGGCACGGTGGTCCTTTCCGAAACCCCGGAAATCCACGGCGCCGAACACCTCCTGCTGGCCAGGGCGGCGTCGGATGCGGTGGCGGACGCGCTGCGCGCCCGCCTGTCCTGGTGGGACGACTACGTGGCCCGGCACGGCGCGTCCCTGGACAACAATCCCTCGCCGGGCAACCTCGCAGGTGGCATTTCCACCATCCTGGAAAAGTCCCTGGGCGCGGTGATGAAATGCGGCGGGACCCCCCTGCAGGGCGTGGTCCGCTACGCCGAGCGCATCGAGCAGCCGGGATTCGTGTTCATGGACGGTCCGGGTTACGACCCCTGCTCGGTCACGGGTGAGATCGCCTCGGGCGCCAACCTGGTGTGTTTCACCACCGGCCGTGGCTCGGTCTTCGGGGCCAAACCGGCGCCCTCGGTGAAACTTGCCACCAACCCGGGTGTCGCCGGACGCATGGCCGAGGACATGGACTACGACTGCGGCCGGATCCTGCGCGGCGAGCGCAGCCTGGACCAGGCCGGTGAAGCAATCTTCGAGCTGCTGGTGGCCACCGCCAGCGGGCGCCGCAGCGCCAGCGAGATCAATGGCCTGGGCGACTTCGAATTCGTCCCCTGGCAGCTGGGCGCCGTGCTCTGACGCCCTGGGTGTCTCCGCCCGCTGGGGCGGTGTGACACTCGCCCCCCGCTCGGTGGATAATGGTCCGCTTCGAGGCCGCCAACCCCATCCGCCATGAATGAGCTGTACCGCAAACCCCTCCCGGGCACCGACCTGGACTGGTTCGACGCGCGCGAGGCCGTCGAGGCCCTGCAGCCCGGCGCCTGGAACGGACTGCCCTACTGCTCCCGGGTCTTCTCCGAGAACCTGGTGCGGCGCTGCCCGCCGGAGCGCCTCGAAGATTCGTTGCGCCAGATCGTCGAACGACGGCGCGACCTGGATTTCCCCTGGTTCCCGGCACGCGTGGTCTGTCACGACATCCTGGGCCAGACGGCCCTGGTGGACCTGGCCGGCCTGCGCGACGCCATTGCGGCCAAGGGGGGCGATCCTGCCCGGGTGAATCCTGTCGTGCCCACGCAGCTGATCGTCGACCACTCGCTGGCGGTGGAGCACGCGGGCTTCGACCCGGCGGCCTTCAACAGGAACCGGGAGATCGAGGATCGCCGCAACGAAGACCGCTTCCACTTCATCGACTGGACCAAGCGGGCTTTCGACAACGTGGACGTGATCCCGCCCGGCAACGGCATCATGCACCAGATCAACCTGGAGAAGATGTCGCCGGTGGTCCACGACCAGGACGGCGTGGCCTTCCCGGACACCCTGGTGGGCACCGACAGCCACACGCCGCACGTGGACGCCCTGGGCGTGATCGCGGTGGGCGTGGGCGGCCTGGAAGCGGAAAGCGTGATGCTGGGCCGCGCCAGCTGGATGCGCCTGCCGGACATCATCGGCGTGGAACTCACCGGCCGACGCCAGCCGGGCATCACCGCCACCGACATCGTGCTGGCGATCACGCAATTCCTGCGCGAGCAGAAGGTGGTGGGCGCCTACCTGGAGTTCTTTGGCGAGGGCGCGCGCAGCCTGACCCTGGGCGACCGCGCCACGATCAGCAACATGACGCCGGAATACGGCGCCACCGCCGCCATGTTCTTCATCGACGAACAGACACTGGACTACCTGCGCCTCACCGGCCGCAGCGACGAGAACGTCGCGCTGGTGGAGACCTATGCGAAGACCGCGGGACTCTGGGCCGACTCCCTGGAGGAAGTGAGCTACGAGCGCGTGCTTCAGTTCGACCTCTCCACCGTCACGCGCAACCTGTCGGGCCCGTCCGTGCCCCACGCCAAGGTGGCCACGAAGGACCTGGCCGCCCTGGGCATCGTGCGCGACGTGACCGAAACACCGGGTGAGATGCCCGACGGCGCCATCATCATCGCCGCCATCACCAGCTGCACCAACACCTCCAACCCGCGCAACGTCATCGCCGCCGGCCTGCTGGCGCGCAACGCCAACCGCGCGGGACTCACCCGCAAGCCCTGGGTGAAGAGCTCCCTGGCGCCCGGTTCGAAGGCCGTGCAGCTCTACCTGGAGGATTCCGGTCTGCTGCCGGAACTCGAACAGCTCGGTTTCGGTATCGTGGGCTTCGCCTGCACCACCTGCAACGGCATGAGTGGCGCCCTGGACCCGGTGATCCAGGAGGAGATCCTGTCGCGCGATCTCTACACCACCGCCGTGCTGTCCGGAAACCGGAATTTCGACGGGCGCATCCACCCCTATGCCAAGCAGGCCTTCCTGGCCTCGCCGCCGCTGGTGGTGGCCTACGCCATCGCCGGGACCATCCGCTTCGACATCGAGGAGGGCGTGCTGGGCACGGACGCCGACGGCAACCCGGTCACCCTGAAGGACCTGTGGCCCAGCGACGAGGAGATCGACGCCCAGGTGGCTGCGCACGTGAAGCCGGAGCAGTTCCGGCAGGTCTACGACCCCATGTTCGCGAAGATCCGCGACGCCATGAACCGCGCCGACCCGCTGTACGCCTGGCGCGAAAAGAGCACCTACATCCGCCGCCCGCCGTACTGGGAAGGCGCCCTGGCCAGCGAGAACCAGCTCGCCGGCATGCGGCCACTGGCGATCCTGGGCGACAACATCACCACCGACCACCTGTCGCCCTCCAACGCCATCCTGGCCAGCAGCGCGGCCGGTGAATACCTGACGACCATGGGCGTGCCTGAAGAGGACTTCAACTCCTACGCCACGCACCGCGGCGACCACCTGACCGCCCAGCGCGCCACCCTGGCCAACCCCCGGGTGCGTAACGAGATGGTGCGGGACGAGAACGGCGAGATCCGCGAGGGCTCGCTGGCGCGCGTCGAGCCCGAGGGCGAGGTCGTGCGCATGTGGGAGGCCATCGAGACCTACATGGACCGCCGCCAGCCGCTGATCATCATCGCCGGCAAGGACTACGGCCAGGGCTCGAGCCGTGACTGGGCCGCCAAGGGCGTGCGCCTGGCCGGGGTTGAAGCCATCGTGGCCGAAGGCTTCGAACGCATCCACCGCACCAACCTGATCGGCATGGGCGTGCTGCCGCTGGAGTTCGTGAATGGCGAGGACCGCTTCACCCACGCCCTGGACGGCACGGAATCCTTCGACGTCGAGGGCGATCCGGCGCCGGGTACCGAGCTGACCCTGGTCGTCCATCGCCGGGGCGGCGAGCGGGTCGAGGTCCCGGTGCGTTGCCGCCTGGACACAGAGGAAGAGCTGTCGATCTACAGCGCCGGTGGTGTCCTGCAGCGCTTCGCGCAGGACTTCCTCGACGCGCAGGAAGCCGCGTGAGGCGGCCTCGCTGATGGCCGCGCCCCAGGTCCCGGTGCCGGCCACCTACTGGCGCGGCGGCACCAGCAAGGGGGTCTTCTTCCGCCGGGACGACCTGCCGGAACCGGCCCGGGAGCCCGGGCCCGCGAGGGACGCCTTCCTGCTGCGGGTGATCGGCAGCCCTGATCCCTACGCGAACCACATCGACGGCATGGGCGCGGCCACTTCCAGCACCAGCAAGACGGTGATCCTGGACGCCAGCGATGACCCGGAGCACGACGTGGACTACCTGTTCGGCCAGGTCGCCATCGACAAGCCCTTCGTGGACTGGAGCGGCAACTGCGGCAACCTGTCCGCGGCGGTCGGCTCGGCCGCCATCCGCATGGGATTGGTGGATCCGGTACGAGTGCCGGAAAGCGGCACCGCCGTCGTGCGCATTCGACAGTGCAACATCGGCAAGACCATCGTGGCCCATGTGCCCATGGCCGGCGGCGAGCCCGCCGAGACCGGGGATTTCGAGCTGGACGGGGTCACCTTCCCGGCGGCCGAGATCCGCCTGGATTTCATGGACCCGGCCGATACCGGCGACAGCGCGCTGTTTCCGACCGGCAACGTGGTCGATGACTTCGAGGCGCCGGGGGTGGGGTCGTTCCGGGCGACCTTCATCAATGCCGGCATTCCCACGATCTTCCTGGACGCGAGCGAGATCGGTTTCACGGGCAAGGAGCTGCGTCCCGACATCAACGGCGACCCCGCCGCGCTGGCGCGCTTCGAAACGATCCGCGCGCACGGCGCGGTCAAGATGGGCCTGATCGACGACATCGCGGGCGCGGCCACCCGCCAGCACACCCCCAAGATCGCGTTCGTGGCGCCGCCGGCGAGCTACCGTTCAGCGAGCGGCCGCACGGTGGAAGCCGGGGAGATCGACCTGCTGGCCCGGGCCCTGTCCATGGGCCTCCTGCACCACGCCATGATGGGCACGGCGGCCGTGGCCCTGGGCACGGCGGCGGCCATCCCCGGGACCCTGGTCAATCTCGCCGCCGGCGGCGGTGACCGCGCATCCGTCTGTTTCGGCCATCCTTCCGGGACCTTGCGAGTGGGGGCCGAAGCGGCGTGCGAAGACGGCGTCTGGTCCGTCACCCGCGTATCCATGAGCCGCAGCGCGCGGCGCCTGATGGAGGGAATGGTGCTGGTGCCCGGAGACGTGTTCCGGTAGGGCGAATACACGGATCCGCGCCCGGATCGATCGGCGGAATCAGATTCCGCCCTAGCCGCGACCTTCTTCCTCCGCGTCCACTTCCGCCTCGTACACCACCGACATCGTGCGTGCGGCGGTGATTGCCTCGTTGAAGTCGCGCTGGTGGATATCCGCCACGCGCGGGCGGCGACGGATGCGGATCAGCGTGTACGCCATCAGGGCCGTGAACACCACGGCGTTGAACAGGAACAGGGCCGAGGCGCCCAGGACGCTCATCAGTACGGGCGCCACCAGCGGGCCTACGATGGCGCCCACCCCGTAGAGCAGCAGCAAGCCCGCGGACACCTGCACGAAGGTATCCGGACTGGCCCAGTCATTCGCGTGCGCGACCGAGATGGAATAAGTGGGGAAGGCCAGTGCGCCCCAGGCGAAGCCCAGGCCCAGGATGGCGTTCAGGCCGAGGTGGGGTGTCGCCAGCCAGGTCACCACCGACACGATGGCGCCCAGCAGGCAGATCAGCACCAGCACCCAGCGCCGGTCGACCCGGTCGGACCACCAGCCCAGTGGCCATTGGCCCACGGCGCCGCCGATGATGGCCGAGGTCATGAACCAGGCCGCAGTGTTCGGGTCGCTGGCGTAGGCGGTGATGAATACCGCGGCCAGGGACCAGAACACGCCGTTGTTGAGACCGGCCGCCAGTGTCCCGATCACGCCCACCGGAGAATTTCCGTACAGCGAACGGAAGTCGATTTTCGCCTGCTCGACCTCCGCGGGATGCGCCTGCACCGACATCAGTACCGGCACCGCCGCCACCGACACCAGCACCGAAATCAGCGCGAACAACTCCAGGTTCATGGGGTCGTCCAGCAGCAGCATCTGCTGGCCCACGGCCAGCACGGTCATGTTGATCAGGATATAGGCCGAGAACACGATGCCGCGGTTCTCGTTGGTGGCGCGCTCGTTCAGCCAGCTCTCGATGACCACGTAGAGCACCGCGAAGCAGAAGCCGGTTGCGCCGCGCAGCACCACCCAGGTCGCCAGGTTCACCCACAGGCCATGCAGCAGCGGCGCGGCCGAGGCCACGGCGGTCATCGCCGCGAAGACGCGAACGTGACCGGCGCGACGGATCATGGCCACGCCGCGCCAGCAACCCAGAGTGAAGCCCAGGAAGTAGGCGCCGCCGAACAGGCCGATGCTGAAGGCCGAGAAATCCTCCATCGTGGCGCGTACGGGCAACAACACGCCCTGCAGGCCCTGGCCGGTGAGCAGGATGGCGGTGCCGAGCAACAAGGCCGCGACGGAAGCGAGTGCTTGCTTCATGGGCGAAGCGGCTCCAGGCCGCGTCAGGAAAACGCGAAATTATCGCATTGGTCCGCGCTCGGCGACAGGTGCGTCACCGCTTGGGTGGGAGTTCGGGCGGCGGGCGCGTCCAGCGCGCCCGCGGCGCCCCGAGCCGGATCAGGCGATGTTCACCAGCTCGATGTCGAAATTCAGGGGTTTGCCCGCCAGGGGGTGGTTGGCGTCGACCGTGATGGTGTCGTCGCCCACTTCGGTGACCGTCAGTCGCATTTCCGCGCCGTCCTGGCCGCGGGCGCTCAGCGCCATGCCGATTTCGGGGGACAGGTCCGGGGGCAGGGCGGTTTTCGGCACTTCCTGCACCATCTGCTCGCGGTGGGGGCCATAGGCCTCTTCCGGCGGGATCGTGACCTGCTTGCTTTCGCCGACCGCCATGCCGGCCACGGCCTTGTCGAAGCCGGGGATGACCTGCCCGCTGCCGAGTTCGAATTCGAGGGGCTCACGGCCCTGGGAGCTGTCGAACTGGGACCCGTCTTCCAGGGTGCCCGTGTAGTGAATCTTGACCGTGTCGCCGGTCTTGGCTTGGCTCATGCCTTTCTCCGTGTCGGGATTGAGGGAACCCCCAACCCTACCAGACCGGGCGGGCAGTTTCGAACCGTGCGGGTCCGGGTTTCAGGGGCGCGGCCGGAGGTGGCGGGCCAGGTCCCTGACCTGCCGTCCGCACTGGGGACTCAGGGCCTCCTGGGCCGCGAGCATGAACAGTCGCCGCAGGAAGGGACGGAACAGCCGGTGGTCCGCTTCGAGGTCGGCGGCGGTCAGTCCCTCGATGCGCAGCAGGCTCTGGACGCAATCCAGTCGCCAGGGCACATAGAACACGCCCCGCTTGGTTGGAATGCCCGTCAGCGGCGGCAGTGGCGGGGCCGCGAGGTGGAGGGCGGGTGGTGCGACGGGGAAGTGCATGCAGCGCCGTGTGTGGCCTAGTGGACCGAGGGGATGCCCGGGGCGCCGCAGCAGGAATCGAATCCTGCCCGCATACGCCAGTGGTTCAGGCCCCTGGCGCACTGCCCGCGGAGTTCCGGGAACAGTTCGATCAACGGGTGGTCGAGGATGCCCTGCAGCACCAGGGCGATGGCGCCGGCCGTGGATTCACAGGGCTGGCCGGTGTAGCAGTTCATCAGGTAGATCAGGTCCGCCTGCAAATGCTCCAGAGCGGGGGCCGCAGGTTCATGCATGCCAGGGTCCTCGGGTTGCCGTGGTCGGGGTATTGATTAAAAATGATAATCATTATCATTCGAAAAACGCAAGCCGTTCCCGACGGGCCGAATTTTGGCCGGTCCAGGGTTTCATCCCGCGCTCCGAAGCGGGTATGCTCGGTGTTGCTCCGGCGCCCCGCCCGCAGGCAGGCGCCCGCTTACGAACAATGCGAATGAAGCCAGGAAGTCGCGAGACGAACCAAGAGGCCCAGGAAGCCGCCAGGGACGAAACGAGGCACGGAGTTTCGCCAGGGCCCATCCAGCACCAGAACCGGAGAACGCAATGAAAATCGGTGTACCGAGGGAACGCTTTGCAGGCGAGAAACGCGTCGCCACCACGCCGGAGGTCGCGATGCAGCTGCGCGATCTCGGCTTCGAGGTGCTGGTCGAGGCCGGCGCCGGCGCCGCGGCGGATTTTCCCGACCCGGCCTATGTCGACGCCGGTTGCCGCCTGGTCGACAGTGCCGAGGCGCTGTGGCGGGAATCGGACATCATCTTCAAGGTGCGCGGTCCTCTGCCTGAAGAGGCAGCGTGGCTGGGGCCCGACAAGACCCTGGTGAGTTTCCTCTGGCCGGCCCAGAATCCGGAGCTGCTCGAACAACTGAGCGCCAGCGGCGCCACGGTGCTGGCCATGGATTCGGTGCCCCGCATCTCCCGCGCCCAGAAAATGGACGCGCTCAGTTCCATGGCGAACATCGCCGGGTACCGCGCCGTGGTCGAGGCCGCCCAGCACTTCGGGCGTTTCTTCACGGGGCAGATCACCGCGGCCGGCAAGGTGCCGCCGGCCCGCGTCCTGGTGATCGGCGCCGGCGTGGCGGGACTGGCGGCCATCGGCGCCGCCGGCGGCATGGGCGCCATCGTGCGTGCCTTTGACACCCGCCCCGAGGTCAAGGAGCAGGTCGAGAGCATGGGCGCCGAGTTCCTGATGCTCGATTTCGACGACGAAGACGGATCCGGCGAGGGCGGTTACGCCAAGGTCATGTCCAAGGAGTTCATCGAGGCCGAGATGGCGCTGTTCGCCGAGCAGGCCAGGGAAGTCGACATCATCATCACCACCGCCCTCATCCCGGGCAAGCCGGCGCCGAAGCTGGTCACGGCCGAGATGGTGGCCTCCATGAAGCCGGGCAGCGTCATCGTGGACCTGGCGGCGGAGCAGGGCGGAAACTGCGAACTCACCGAGCGAGACCAGGTGGCCGTGAAGCACGGCGTTTCCATCATCGGTTACACCGACCTGCCCAGCCGCCTGGCCGCCCAGTCCAGCCAGCTCTACGCCACCAACCTGCGCCACCTGCTGACGGATCTCACGCCGGACAAGGACGGCCGCATCGTCGTGGACATGGAGGACGAGG
>JAUHYP010000066.1 GCA_030426265.1 Gammaproteobacteria bacterium
AACCGGTCCATCCCGGAAAGAATGACCATCGCCTCGTCCGGGCGGCCGCTGAAATTCAGGGAGCCCGCCAGGGAGCAGCCCAGCAGCTGGTTCAGGGGGTCGAGCCGGTAGGCGTCGCGCAGCACGGGGAGCAATGATTCGAAGTAGCCCATGCTGGTCGCCAGCATGGCATGCCAGTGGAGCACGTCCGGGTCGCGGATGCCCCGCTCCATGGCGCGCTCGAACAGGCCGGCCGCGGCCATGGGGTCTCCGCGCCAGGCGACGACGGCGGCCAGCACGCCCAGGGCTTCTGCGGATCCGGGATCGAGGTCCAGTGCGTAGCGGGCGCTGGCCTCGGCGCGTTCCAGCCACTGCGCGCGGCTTTCCTTCGGTCCATGCGAGGACAGCAGGAAACTGGCCGAGGCCAGGCCGACGTGGGCGCGTACGAAGGCCGGGTCCAGGCGGGCGGCCGCGCGGAAATCCTCCAGCGCAAGGAGGATGGGTTCGGCGCCGCCGTCGAGGCGCTGGTCCAGGCGGCCCCGGCCCTTGAGGTACAGCGTGTACGCCTCGATGCTGCCGGTGGACGCGGCGCGCGAGTCGATGGCCAGGTTGCCGTCCAGCGGGATGCGCAGGGCGACCGCCACGCGACTGGCGATGGCGTCCTGCACCTGGAAGAGCTCATTGACGGGGTGGTCGTAGCTGTCCGCCCAGATCGTCCGGCCGGTCGGTGCATGCAGCAGGCTGGCCATGACCAGGATGCGTTCGCCCTCGCGGTGCACACTGCCCTGGAGCAACGTGTCGACACCCAGTTGGTCCGCGATGGCGGCGGGATCCGCCTCGCTGTCACGCAGGGCGAAGGACGACGCACTGGCGGCCACATCCAGTCCGGGATAGTTGCTGAGCATGCGCACCAGTTCGCGGGAAATGCCCTCGGCGAAATAGGTGTCCTCACCGGTCTCCGCGTCATGGCCAAACGGCATCACGGCGATGCTGTCGGCGCCACTGAAACCCGGAGCGACGGCCGGCGCCGAGGCGCTGTTGCTGTCCGCCCGTTCCTCGAACAGCTGCAGGTCGCTGCCGATGATCACCCCCAGCACCAGCATCAGCAGGAGCAGCACCATCCAGCGCAGATTTTTGCTGGCCGGGGTGGCCTCGATCCCTTCCGGTAGGACGGCCGGAACGTCCATATCGGGGGCCGGGCCATGGCCGTTCGTCGCTGACTCATCCAGGCGCTGCACCGGGACCGAAAGCCGGTAACCCGTGCCACGGACGACAATGATGTAGTCCTGCGTGCACCCGGCTTCGCGCAGTGCGTTTCGCACGAGCACGACACGTTTGTTGATCGTGCCCCGGTCGATGACCAGGCCGGACCAGACGTCTTCCTCGAGTTGGGCCGTCGTGACCACGTTGGGCGCGGACCGCGCCAGGGTCAGCAGCAGCGAAAACGACAACGGGGGCAACGGAACGGGCTCGCCTTCGCGCGTCACCTCCTGGGTGCCCGCGTTCAGCAGCAAGCTTCCGATCTGGTAGCGCTCGGTGTCCATTGCCCTCCGCACGGCCCTCTACCGGGACCTGATGGGGGCCGCAATCGTACATCATCCGTGTTTCTTCGTCGAAACTTCCATCAAATTTCGGCGTCGCGGGTACTCATGGAATGGAACGTTTCTTTTAAATTGCAGCGGTGCGCTGATGTGCGATCAAGGGTTCCCGGACCCGAGAGCGACAGGTGCGAACGCGGCCCCGGCCACGTCGTTCCCGGCGCCCCAGGTAGCTTTCGACAATGGCCCGCCCCCCTGGCCTGAAGGCGAACCGAAGGGCGCCCCACGACGGCCTGCCGCGGCGCTTTCCCGGGAGCCAGAGGGAGAGACCCGTTTAAGGTCCACGCAAAGAGATCGCGGGCAACGGGGCACACGACAAGAAGAAGAGGAAAGCCACCCGCACGGGTGGCTTTCCCACTTCCTGACGACAAACGGACATTGAAACAGGAAGCCGGCCCGACCCTTCGTGGCGGTAGCAGCCGGTGAGGTTCATCGAACCCCGGCATTCCGGATTTCCAGTATCCCCCCCCTACGCTGGCGGATGCCGGGGTTCGACTTCAAAATCAGGGCTCCCCGGTACATCTATCCGCCACGCTGTCGCGCTGGCACGCCCCGGGGAAACTCATTATGCTTTCCCCATGACAGACACCGCATCCGCCGCTCCGGCCGGCGTTCTCGACGCCAAGGCCGAGGGCCTTTCTCTGCCCCCCGGACTGGAACTCATCGACAAGGTGGGCGCCGGACGTGCGGGCGCCGTGTACCGCGCCCGCTTCCAGGGTGAAATCGTCGCGCTGAAGGCCTACAAGGGCAGCGCCGCGGACTGGTACAAGAAAAAACTCAACAAGAACATCGCCGTTCACGAAATGATGCAGAACCGCGAGTTCCGCAAGCAGCCCGAACTGGTGAACTACACCGCCAAGCCCATCCGAGTGATCGGCCAGGACGGCAAGTTCAGCCTGTGCTACCTGCAGGAGTACGTGGACGGAATCACCCTGGAGGAGCTGGGTGAGCGCTACGGGCGCATTCCCGGCTACCTGATGAAGACGGGCGAGGCCATTGCCCGCATCTGCGAGGAACACAGCATCAAGGGCGTGGACGAGTTCATGAAAGGGGTCAAGCTGCGCCAGACCTCGAGCACCTGGGTGCCGGTGATGTTCGATTTCAAGCACATCCCCACGGACCAGCCGAAGGAAGTCAAACCCTCCCTGCTGCAGCGCCTGGGGCTCAGCAAACGCCCTCCGGCCCGCCCCGGGTTCATGGGCGAATGGGAATCACTCAACCAGCGCCTCGAAAAAGACATGGGCCTGGCCTGAGGCCGGGGGTTCGCCCCGGCCTTCCGCAAACCATCCGACGATTTTCCGACTTATGAAGTGACGGAGGGAACGCCGTCGAACTTGTCTGCGTTCACCAGGAAGTGCACCCAGATGCTGGCGAAGTAGCCCAGCACCACCGCCCAGCTCCAGCGCAGGTGCGAGAAGAAGGTGTACACGCCCCGCGCCTGGCCCATCACCGCCACGCCCGCCGCCGAGCCGATGGACAGCATGGAGCCGCCGACACCGGCCGTCAGGGTCACCAGCAGCCACTGGCCATGGTCCATGGCCGGCTCCATTTCCAGCACCGCGAACATCACCGGGATGTTGTCGATGATGGCCGAAGCGAAGCCGACGATGATGTTGGCCGTGGTCGGGCCCAGGTCGGTGTAGGTGAACTGTGATCCCACGGCCAGGTAGCCGAAGGTGCCCAGGCCGCCGACGCACAGGATCACGCCGTAGAAGAACATCAGGGTGTCCCACTCGGCCCGGCGCAGGTTGTTGTAGATGTCGTAGTGCGCGATGCCCTCGCCCTTCTCGTGGGCAGGCATGCCCATCAGCGTGGACTCCTGCATGCTCTTGCGATGCAGGCGCTTCTCCCGCAGCCGGATGTAGTAGCCGAACAGCTTGAGCAGGCCCAGGCCGGTCATCATGCCCAGCACCGGCGGCAGGTGCAGCAGGTTGTGGGACATGACGGCCATGAAAATGGTGAACAGGAACAGGCCGACGACGACCCAGGCGCCGTACTGCAGCTTGGCCTTGTCCGTCACCGGCGCCGGGTGGTCGTTGCTCACCGCGAGGCTGAGGATCACCGCGGTCACGCCCCAGTTCACCACCGAGGGCAGGAACAGCACGAAGAACTCCTCGAACCGTACCAGTTCCGCCTGCCAGACCATCAGGGTCGTGATGTCGCCGAAGGGGCTGAAGGCGCCGCCGGCATTGGCCGCAACCACGATGTTCAGGCAGGCCAGGGCGACGAACTTCGTGTTCTCCTGGCCCACCGCCATGACCACGGTGGCCATCAGCAGCGCGGTGGTCAGGTTGTCCGCCACCGGGGACAGGAAGAAGGCCACCAGGCCCGTGATCCAGAAGATCTGTCGCAGCGTGAAGCCCCGCGTCACCAGCCAGACGCGCAGCACGTCGAACACGCCGCGTTCCTCCATGGTGTTGATGTAGGTCATCGCGGCCAGCAGGAACAGGAACAGTTCCACGAACTCCAGGAGGTTGTGCTCCAGGATGGTCTCGGGGGTGTGCGTATCGCCCAGCGAGTTGTAGGTGAAGGCGACCAGGATCCAGATCAGGCCCGCCGCCACGATCACCGGCTTGGATTTCTGCAGGTGCAGCGTCTCTTCCATGACCACCAGTGAATAGGCGGCGACGAAGATGACCAGGGCGGCGATACCCATGGGGTGGTTGACGAGATTGAGCGTTCCCTCGGCGGCGAAAGCGAGGGCGGGCAACAGCGCGAGCAGCGCGGTCAGGGCCACCAGGGTGCGCTTGGTATTGTGAGACGTCGTCATGGGCGGATCCTTGGCAAGAAGTCAGGTCGGGGCCCGGCGTCACGCCCGGCGAAATGGGCCATTATAGAGAGAGTTTCGCCCCGTCTAGAAGGCACTCACCCCGGTGAGTTCCTTGCCCACCACCAGCTGGTGGACGGACTCGGTGCCCTCGTAGGTGATCACGCTCTCCAGGTTCAGCATGTGGCGGATCGCGCCGAATTCGACACTGATGCCGGCGCCACCGAGCAGGTCGCGGCAATCGCGCGCGATGTCCAGCGCCATGCGGATGTTGTTCCACTTCGCCACGGACACCTGGGTGGGATGCATGCGTCCCTGGTCCTTCAGCCGCCCCAATTGCAGGCTCAGCATCTGGGCGGCCGTGATGCGCCGGGCCATGTCCGCCAGGCGCAACTGGACGGCCTGGTTGTGGTTCAGCGGACGGCCGAACAGGGTGCGCGACGCACTGTATTCCAGGGCCTCGGCCAGGCAGGCCTGCGCAGCGCCGATGCCGCCCCAGGTGATGCCGTAGCGCGCCTGGGTCAGGCAGCCCAGGGGCCCCTTGAGTCCCGCAGCGCCCGGCAGCTGCTGGTCCGCCGGCACCCGCACGTCGTCGAAAAACAGCGACGAGGTCACCGAGGCGCGCAGCGAGAACTTGTGCTTGATTTCCGGCGCGGAGAAGCCCTTCGTGCCCTTTTCCACCAGGAAGCCGCGCACGCCTTCGTCGGTCATGGCCCAGACCACGGCCACATCGGCGATGGAGCCGTTGGTGATCCACATCTTGGCGCCGTTGATCACCCAGTCGTCGCCGTCCCGACGCGCCACCGTCTTCATGTTCGACGGGTCGGAGCCGCCGTGGGGCTCGGTCAGGCCGAAACAGCCGATGGCTTCCCCGGCCGCCATGACGGGCAGCCAGCGCTGCTTCTGCTCCTCCGAACCGTAGGCATGGATGGGGTACATGACCAGGCTGCTTTGTACGGACACGAAGCTGCGCAGGCCGCTGTCCCCGCGTTCCAGTTCCTGGCAGATCAGCCCGTAGGACACTGCGTCCAGCCCGGCGCAACCATAGCCTTCCAGGGAACTGCCGAGCAGTCCCAGGGCCGCGACTTTCGGCACCAGTTCCGACGGGAACCGGCCCTGCTCGAAGCACTCGCCGATGATGGGCAGCACCTCGGTGTCGACGAAGCGGGCGACGGTGTCCTGCACCAGCGCCTGCTCTTCACTGAGGCTGGCGCGAAGGTCGTAGAGATCGAGCGGATCGAGAGCGTTCATGGGCATGGGAATGTGACCGGGGGCACGATGACGAGAGCCGCATTGTACAAGCTATAATGCCGCCTTTGCGCCCCAGTGACCGCCCCCTTGAAACCCTTTGAGGCCCCAATCCGACGCGCCTTTCTCACCGCGGCCGCCCTGGCGTCGGCCGGGCTGGCCGGCTGCGCGTCCGTGGTCGACAGCGCCACCTCCGGCATGGCGGCAAACCTGTCCGCCGCCATCCTGAACCAGGACGATCCGGAAACCGTTCGGGACGGCGCCCCGGCGTACCTGCTCATGCTCGACAGTTTCGTGGCCGGTTCCCCGGAGGATATCGACATGCTCGGGGCCGCCGCGGAACTGTACGCAGCCTATGGTGTCCTGTTCGTGGACGAGGCGGAGCGCGCGTCACGCTTGACCTCGCGGGCGCAGGACTACGCAGCGCGCGGGCTGTGCGCCAGCAACGAAGACGCCTGCGGCATCGCGGGGAAGAACTATCCCGACTTCCTCGAGGCGCTGGGCGAACTGGAGGAAGACGACGTGCCGGCCCTGTACACCTACGCGCTGTCCTGGTTCGCGGCGATTCGCGCGCGCTCCGGCGACATGGCGTCCCTGTCGCAACTGCCCTGGGCGGAAGCCGCCCTGGCGCGCGTGGCCGAACTGGATCCGGCGTTCCGCGAAGCCGAAGTGCTGCACTACCAGGCAGTGCTCGCGACACTGCGTCCGCCGGCGCTGGGCGGGCGTTTCGAAGAGGGCCGCGGGATGTACGAGCGCGCCATCGAACTGACTCGCGGGCGGGAACTGTCGATCAAGGTTGATTACGCCCGCTACTACGCGCGCACCCTTTACGAACGGGAGTTGCATGACCGACTGCTGACCGAAGTGCTGGATGCGGAGCCGCACGAGCCGGGCCTGACCCTGTTCAACGTGCTCGCCCAGCGCCAGGCACGGGAACTCCTGGCCACAGCTGACGACCACTTCTGAGGATCGCCAACGCCATGAATTTTTTCCTGAAAGCGCTCCCGGCCGTCGCGGCCACGGCCCTGCTGGCCTCCACCGCCGCCATGGCCCAGACCACGCTCAAGATCGCCACGGTCGTGCCGGACGGCACGTCCTGGATGAACACCATGCGCGCCGGCGTTGCGGAGATCAAGGAACGCACGGATGGCCGGGTCGACATCAAGATCTACGCCGGCGGCGTACAGGGCAACAACCCGCAGATGCGCCGCAAGATGCGCATCGGCCAGCTTCACGGCGGCGTGTTCACCTCCGGTGGCCTGCGGGAACTGCAGCGCGACGCCGAGATCCTGGGGCTGCCGAACCTGTTCCGCAGCTTCGAGGAGGCCGCCTACGTCCGCGAACGGATCGACCCTGTCCTCATGGAGCGCCTCGACGAAGCCGGTTTCGTCTCCTTCGGCTTCGCCGGCGGGGGTTTCGCCTACCTCATGTCCAAACGACCGGTGGCCGATCGCGATGACCTGGGGGCCATCAAGCTGTGGATTCCGGAAGGCGACAAGGTGGCCCAGATGGCCTCCACGGCGCTCGGCATCTCCCCGGTGAGCCTGCAGGTCACGGACGTGATGACCGGTCTCCAGACCGAACTGGTCGACGCCGTGATGGGACCGCCGGTGGGCGTGATCGTCTTTCAGTGGCACACCGCCATGACGCACATCACCGACATGCCCCTGGCCTACATCTACGCCAGCCTGCTCATCGACAAGCGCCCCTGGAGCAAGATCGCCCCGGAGGACCAGGACGTGATCCGCGAGGTCATGAACGGGATCTACCGCGGTTTCGACGAGCAGGGCATCACCGATCACCACGAAGGTTTCGCCGCACTGCAGTCCCAGGGCCTGGAGCTGGTGCCGGTCGCGGACGAGGAGCGCGCGGTCTGGAGAAAGTCCTTCCACGACGCCAACCAGGCGGCCGCCGCGCAGGGGGAGTTCGATCCCGAACTGCTGGCGCTGATGGAGTGCCACCTCGCCGTGTTCCGCGGCGAATCGGCGGACGGCAGCTGCTCCTGAACCGGATGCGCCCCACCCCCTCATGAAGCCCCAGCCGTGAGCCTCCACCCGTGAAGCCGCTCCTCGCGCGCCTCGACACCCTGGGGCGCTGGACCGAGGACCTGCTGCTCAGCTTCCTGCTCCTGGCGCTGATCGGCCTGGCCAGCTGGCAGATCATCGGGCGCAACCTGTTCGGATCGACCCTGGTGGTCGGGGACGAATTGCTGCGCATCATGGTGCTCTGGCTCACCCTGGTCGGCGCCATGGCCGCCAGCCGCGCCGACCGGCACATCGCCATCGCCCTGGTCGATCGCTGGCTGTCGAAGGGTTGGCTGCGCCTGGTGCGGGTCGTGAACCATGTCTTCACGGCGGTGGTCTGCGCTTTCCTGTGCTGGTACAGCCTGGGCTTCGTGCAGATGTCGCGGGAGTTCGAGGACACCCTGCTCGGCGACGTACCTGCCTGGTGGCTGCAGGCCCCCATGGTGGTCGGCTTCGGCGTGATGGCCTGGCGCCATACGCTCAAGGCCGTTGTGGTGGCGGCGGGCGCCGATGAAGCGGACGCCGGGGAGCGCCCCGCGTGAGCTGGGTCGCGCCCCTGCTCGTCCTGCTGGCACTGCTGGGCGCGCCGCTGTTCGCCCTGATCGCGGCCAGCGCCCTGTGGAACTTCCACCAGGCCGGGGTCGACCTGCAGGTCGTGGCCATCGAGTTCTGGGGCATCGCCGAGATGCCGATCCTGCTCGCCATCCCGCTGTTCACCTTCGCCGGCTACCTGCTCAGCGAGAGCGGCGCGCCGCAGCGGCTGGTGCGGCTGACCACCGCGCTGCTGGGCTGGATGCCGGCGGGGCTGGCCATCGTGGCGCTGGCGGCCTGCGCCTTCTTCACCGCGTTCACGGGGGCCTCGGGCGTGACCATCGTGGCCCTGGGGGCCATCCTGTTCCCGGCCATGCAGCAGGCAGGCTATCCCGAACGCTTCAACCTGGGCCTGGTGACCTCGGCCGGCAGCCTCGGGCTGCTGTTCGCTCCATCCCTGCCGCTGATCCTCTACGGCGTGATCGCCGAGGTGTCCATCGAGGACCTGTTCCTGGCCGGCCTGCTGCCCGGCTTCCTGATGCTGCTGGTGCTCGCCGGCTACAGCGTCTGGAAGAACCGCGCGATCCGCACGCCCCTGGGCGATTTCTCCTGGGCCGAGGTGGGCCGCGCCGTGCGCGCCGCCGCCTGGGAGATCCCCCTGCCCATCGTGGTGCTGGGCGGCATCTACAGCGGCTATTTCGCCATCTCCGAGGCCGCGGCGGTGACCGCGCTCTACGTGCTGGTCGTGGACGTGCTGATCCTGCGCGAGGTGCGCTGGCGCGACCTGCCACGCATCATGCGCGAGTCGATGGTGCTGGTGGGCGGCATCATGATCATCCTGGGCGTATCGCGCGCCTCGACCAACTACATGATCGATGCGGGCGTGCCGCAGCAATTGCTGGAGTGGGTCAGCAGCGTGGTGACGGACCGCACGGCCTTCCTGGTGATGCTGCTGGTGTTCCTGCTGGCGCTGGGCGCCATCCTCGACATCTTCTCGGCCATCGTGCTGGTGGTGCCGCTGATGCTGCCGGTGGCGCAGCAGTTCGGCGTGGATCCGGTGCACCTGGGCATCGTGTTTCTGGCGACCATGCAGCTGGGCTACATCACCCCGCCCGTGGGCCTGAACCTGTTCATCGCCGGCTACCGCTTCGACCGGCCCATCGTCGATGTCTACCTGTCGACGCTGCCGTTCTTCGCCTGGCTGTTCCTCAGCGTGCTGATCATCACGTTCTGGCCGTGGCTGTCCCTGGTGCTGGTCCAGGCGGGCTGAGCCGCGCTTCGACGGCCCGGGTGATCGCCAACCACTCGCGGTAGTTCCCGGCGAGGATCCGGTAGTCCTCCTCGTCATCCACGTCCAGGCTCAGCCCCCCGTAGGGCGAATCCAACACGCGCACCGGGCCGCCCAGGACCGTACTCACGCCCCGCTCGGCTTTCTCGAAGGTGTTGCCCCGCCGCAGACGCCGGTACAGGCGTCCCTGGCCATGCCGCAGCATGGCGGTGAGCTGCAGCCGGCAGGTCATCCACGCGGCGAACCAGCCGCCTTTCTGGCTGAACAGCGAGAACACGAGGCCCATGACGTTGCGCCAGTCCTTGGCCTTGCGCAGCGAAAAGCTGGTCTGAAGGAACTCGGAATGCTCCAGCTTCCGCGGCCGCATGACGTAGAGGTTCGAGAGCCGGTAGAGCCCCTCGTTCATCTGGACCAGCGGGCGCTCGACCCCTCCGTGGCTGCCGACGCCGTAGAACGGTCGCAGTGCGGCGTCCTCGGCCACGCCGACGATCATGGCGTTGGTCACCTCGCCTTCGCGGTCCAGCCGCGCGGCCCGGACCAGGAAGTCGTCGATGGCCGCGGAAGTGACCAGGGGCAGGTCGCAGGAAATCAGCAGCAGTGGGCGCTCGTTGACGCGCTCGGGCGGCAGTTCCGGATGGTCGGCTTCCATGGCGCGCACGGCGGCCCAGCCGTTGCTGAGCAACTTGCCTTCCTGGGGTACACAGACGACGCGCGGGCAGCCTTCCAGAACGGCGGCGAGTTCCTCGGGCGGGCCGACCACGTAGATGCGCCCGACCTCGCGGGCGCCGGCCAGCGCGTCCGCGACATGGCGCACAAGCGCCCGTCCCTCGATCTCGAGGAATGCCTTGTTGCGCCCCTGCACGAGGCGGCGCGGATTCTGGTGCGTGCCGGAAAGCACGATCGCGTCCACCGGGGTCCCGTAGGCGGGCGGTTCGTCGCGCAGCGGCTTCGGCTCGTCGTTGGGGCCTGTCTGGACCATGCCCTTTGGCTCATGTGCGCCCCTCGCCGGGGGCCTTATCGTGGGCACCGCGACCCCGCGGGCGGCAGGTCCGGGAGGACCGCCGGATAGTCGGGGCGCACGGGTGACGGGGCCCTATTATGCATGCATGAGCCGTGTTGGCGACACAGTGATGGTCGCGACGGGGGTCGTTGCATGGAACAGCGGGTCGAAGAACGGACGGGCGCTCCGGCGCGGAGCTTCATCGGGCAGTTGCGCGAGCGCAAGGTCATTCGCGTCGCCGTCACCTACCTCATCGTGGCGTTCATCACGCTGCAGGTGGCCGAGGCGGCCTTCTCCGCCCTCCAGCTGCCGGAATGGGCGCATCCCCTGGTCATCGTCCTGGTCAGCCTGGGCTTTCCCATCGCCCTGGTGCTGGCCTGGGCCTACGAACTCACCCCCGAAGGCATCCGCCGCGACCCGGCGGGCATGGGCATCGCCAACCCGGCGGACGTCTCCGAGGACGGGCCGCCCTCCATCGCCGTTCTGCCCTTCGTGGACATGAGCGAGGGGCAGGACCAGGGCTACTTCTGCGAGGGGGTCGCCGAGGAGATCCTCAACGCCCTGTGCAAGATTGAAAACCTGCGCGTGGCCTCGCGCATGGCTTCCTTCCAGTTCGCCGGACGCAGCGCGGACGTCAAGGAAGTCGGGCGCCGCCTCGGCGTGCGCTCGGTGCTGGAAGGCAGCGTGCGCAAGTCGGGGGACCAGCTGCGCATCACCGCCCAGTTGGTGGACACCCACAACGGCTACCACCTCTGGTCGCGCCAGTTCGACCGCACCACCGAGGGCGTCTTCACCATCCAGGCCGAGATCGCCGAGTCCATCGCCAACACCCTCAGCCTGACCCTCCAGCGCAAGCGCGACGATGGCCAGGGGGCGAACGTGGACCCGCGGGCCTACGACCTCTTCCTCCGGGGACTGGTGTATTTCGCCCGGCACACGACGCAGGACAACGTCTACGCGCGACAGATGTTCGACCAGGCCGTGCGGGTTTCACCGGCCTTCGGCCGCGCCTGGGCCGGGTTGGCCTACACCTACGGTTTCGAATACATGTACTTCAACGCGACCGACGTGAACCTGGACGAGGCGCGCCGGACCAGCGCCCGGGCCCTGGAACTGGAGCCGGACCTCGCCGAGGCGCACGTGGCCGCGGGCATCGCCCAGTGCATGAGCCAGGACTATGCACGCGCGGAATTCGAGTTCGAACGCGCCATCGATCTCGACCCCAAGAACTTCGAGGCCTGGTACTTCTTCGGCCGCTGCAAGGTGCACGAGGGTGACCTGGAACGCGCGCTCTCCCTGTTCGACCGCTCGTCCAGGGTGCGGCCGGAGGATTACCAGAGCCTGCTGCTCCAGGCCCAGTTGCACATCAGCCTGGGCGACCGCGAACGGGCTCTGGAGGTGACTCGGAAAGGAATGGAGCGGGTCCGGGCGGTGCTGGAACTCAACCCGGACGACAACCGCGCCTGGAACCTCGGCGCCTTCGCGCTGTTGCGCCTGGGCCACCGCGAGGAAGCCCTGCGCTGGATGCAGACGTCCATGGAGAAGGCGCCCATGGACTCCATCGTCCAGTACAACGCGGCCTGTTTCTACGCGCTGGCGGAGGAAGCGGACAAGGCCCTGGACTGCCTGCAGAACTGCCTGATCAAGGTGGGCAACATCTCGCGGGAGTGGCTGGAGCACGACTCGGACCTCGACCCTCTCCGGGATCACCCCCGCTTCGGCCGCATCGTCGCGATGTTCCCGGACTGAACGCCCGCCGCCGGCCCTGCCTCAGAGATCGTAGACCCAGATCAGCAGCAGGCTGAGCGCGATCCACATCAGGAACAGCAGCGGCACGCCCACGCGGACGAAGTCGCCGAAGCGGTAGCCGGCCGCATTCATCACCAGGATGTGGGTCTGGTAGGCCATGGGCGTGGCGAAACTCAGGTTCGCACCGAATACCACGGCCAACACGAAGGGTTCCAGCGGCAGGCCCAGCTGTTGCGCCACGCCGATGGCGATGGGGGTGCCGATGACCGCCGCGGCGTTGTTGGACACCACGTTGGTGAGCCCGGCCATCAGCAGCATGAGGCTCATGAGGACGACGGCGGGCGGCGCACCGAACGACAGGCTGACGAACAGCGACGCCAGCCAGTCCGAGCCACCGGTCCGCGCCAGCGCCGTGCCCAGGGCCAGCGAGGCCACGATGATCAGCACGACCTTGCCGCTGAGGGCGCCTCCGGCCTCCTTCCAGGTCACGCAACCGGTGAGCAGCATGGCCAGGCAGCCCAGCAGGGCGCTGATCTCGATGGGCACCCACTTCATCGCCGACGCGGTGACCACCCCCAGCATGATCACCAGGGCCACCGGCGCCAGCTTCTTGCGCGGCAGGTGGATCGCCCCGTCCAGCACCAGCAGGTCGGCGCTTGAACGCAGGCGCTCGATGTTGTCCAGTGTGCCCTGCACCAGCAGGATGTCGCCGGCCTCGAGCCGACGGTCGCCGAAGTCCTGGCCACGGCCCTCCTCGGCCTCGCCGAAGCGGCGGAAGGCCAGCAGCGTGACGCCGTAGCGCGTTTCGAGCCGGGCGTCGTTCACCGGCCGGCCCAGCAGCCCCGATACCGGGGTGATGGCGACTTCGGCGAGCTGTTCGTCGCCGGCCTGCAGGGGTGCGGCGCTGGCGACGCGGTCGTCCCCGGCGACCAGCGCGCCGCCGAGGCTGCGCGCGGCGCCCCGCAGCTTTTCCTGGGTGTCCCGGGCGAGAATCCGGTCACCTTCCAGCAGGCGCAGGTCCGGCAGCGGGCTGAGCACCACCCCCTGGCCACGCTTGACCGATTGCACGCGCAGCTTCACCCCGGTGCGGGTGATCGCGGCGGAGAGCGTGCCGCCGATGGCCGGGCTGCCGGGCCCGAGCAGGATCTGCGCGCTGTACACGCGAGCCAGTTCGACATCCCGGGCCACTTGCCGGTCCGGCAGCAGGCGGGGCGCCACCAGCCACAGGTAGAGCACACCGATGAACACGCCCACCAGGGCCGCCGGGGTCCAGTCGAACATGCCGAAGGGCTCCATGCCCATGTCGGAAGCGACGCTGATCACCAGCAGATTGGTCGAGGTGCCGATGGTGGTGGTCATGCCGCCCAGGATGGCCGCGAACCCCATGCCCATCAGCGTGCGCGAGGGCGGTTCGTGGCTGCCCGCGGCCAGGCCCAGCATGACCGGCATCATCATCACCACCACGGGCGTGTCATTGATGAAGGAACTGAGCGTGAGGGTGAGGATCAGGGTCAGCAGCACGGTCAGTGAACGCGAGCGCTTCCACAGGGAGGCCAGTCCGCGGCTCACGCCCTCGAGCGCGCCGGTACGCTCGATGCCGAAGCCCAGGATCATCAATGCGCACACGGCGACCAGGCCGCGGTTGCCGAAGCCGAGCAGGAACTCGGAGGGCGCCAGGATCACGCCGCCCTGCTCGAAGGGAAAAAGGTGGAAGCCCAGCGCCAGGCCGGTCAGCACCAGCAGGCTGGTGGTTTCATAACGGATCCGCTCGCTGGCATACATCGCCAGCGTGAAGACCATCAGCAGGAGCACGGCGGTCGCATGCGGACCGGGCAATGTAACGAACTCCATGGACCGATCTCGAACGAACCGACCAGGCCTGATTATGGGGCAAGTTCTGAGCCGGGTAACGCACTTTCGTGTTGGGTCGCGAGCACCGAACGAGTGAACTCCGGAGTCGAACATTCGCTTCGTCGCAAAACCCGACAAAAGATTTTCGACCCGATCAACCGCATTTCATGAACTTGTCATATTCACGTGAAGCGCCGGGTAACGATTTGTGGATAACCCGGGACACCGGGGCTTTGACACAAAACGGTAATGGCGGTAGCTTGAACTCCCCGTTACACGAAACCCACCGGCCGCGAGGTCGGGGTCGCTGAAAGGGACCGGGAGGCCGCAAGGCCGAACGGAAACGGAAAGCGGGGTTACCGGAGGGCCGACCCGCCCGAAGGTAGCGAGGGTGGAAGAAAACGGCCAGTGTCCCGGTGGTACGGGACGCGTCACCCCGACCGGTGTTCTGCCCTGGACCGGTCGTACCACAAGGGGTGGCTCGAAGGGGATTCGCGGTCCCTGGAGATAGACGCTGGAGCTTGCTCCGGGCGTCGATAAAGAAAGGCGGGTGGAAGACCCGCGACCGGCCACCGAGTGCAGAGCGGATGCGGAGTCGGACGAAATTGGAAAGGCCTTGGTGGCGATGCAGGCCACCGCGAGCGGAGTTCCAATCTTCCACGGCCGGGGAGGCGCAAGCCTCCCCGGCTTTTTATTGCGCGAGAAAAATGGGAAAAATGGGGTCAGAGTAAAGGGACAGAGTAAACTCATGGCGCTTCAAGCGTCCCGGGTTTACTCTGTCCCTTTACTCTGACCCCAACCTCCTGACCCCAGCCTCTTTCGACCTCCAATGACCACCCCCGACAGCCTCATCGAGATTCGTGGCCTCACGTTCCGCCGTGGCGAACGGGTGATCCTCGATGATGTGGACATGGACATCCGGCGCGGCTCGGTGACGGCCATCATGGGCCCCAGCG
>JAUHYP010000093.1 GCA_030426265.1 Gammaproteobacteria bacterium
GCCACCGAATAGCCGCTGTTGTCGGACGCCGCTTCCCCATCGATGTCGGCACCCAACTGTGTCCAGCTCGCACCATTCCAGTCGTAGACCCGAACGTGACCGGCGCTGTTTCCGTTGTCGTCGTTGGAGGGCGCCCCCACCGCCAGGCGGGCGCCATCTGCCGACAGGGCCACCGAATAGCCGCTGTTGTCGGACGCCGCTTCCCCATCGATGTCGGCACCCAGTTGCGTCCAGGCCACGCCGTTCCATTCATATACCCGGGCATGGCCGGAGCCGGATCCGTTGCCGTCGTTGCGATTCGCCCCCACCGCCAGGCGCGCGCCATCGGCGGAAAGCGCCACCGAAAACCCGCTCTCGTCGAAGGCGGACTCCCCATCGATGTCGGCGCCGAGTTGGGTCCACTGCGCCGGCGCCGACAGCGGCAGCGCGAGCCCGCCAATCAGCAGGACGGTCACGAGCCGGGGGCAGGGAAAGCACAAGAACCGAAATACGGAAGTCAGGAAATCCATCGCGTCACCCATCGGAAACTGGTGACTCGAACGCTACGCAAGCCGCTCAGGTGGCACCAAACGCCAATGCGCGACATACCGCGACATTGAACGACATGGGTGAAAGAACGGGCCGTGACGCCGGGCGGCGCCACGGTGCGGTGGCTACAGGACGGTCTTGCGGACGCCTATTTCCCGTCGAGCTCGACGATGGGCGCGAAGCCTCCATAGATGAGCCGTTTGCCGTCGAATGGCATGGGGTTCTTCACAGGATCCATGCGCGGGTCGCCGGTCTCGGGGTTTTCCATCCACCCCATCATCTTCTGCATGGCCGCGTCGCGGGTGGCCTTGTCCGGCCACTCGATCCATGAGAACACCACGGTTTCGTCTTCCGTGGCCTGGACGGCTTTCCTGAAATCGGTGACCTTGCCGACGGGGACGTCGTCCCCCCAGCATTCGATCACCCGTGTCGCGCCCAGGTCGGTGAAGACGCTGTCGCCGAAGTTGGCGTGGTCAATGAACTTCTGCTTGTTGGCCGTCGGAACGGCGATGACGAATCCGTCGATGTAGGACATGACATTCCTCATTGTGCTGTCGGGCATTGAACGGCGGGATGAGCAACCCGGCGGGCACGCTGTTGGCGTACGTCGCAAATCAAGAATAGACGCCGAATGGCCTATTGATTTTGGCCGGGCGCAGGCGCACATTGATGTCCAGCCGCGGGCCTGCGGCGAGCACTGGCGTCCCACATGACGATTTTCCGGCACGGAACCCTGAAACTGGCGGCACTCGGCGTGCTGGCGGCGGTGCTGTGCCTGGCGCAGCTGGCCGCCGGCTGGGAAGCGCCGCGCGACCCCGGTTCGATCCAGGGGCTGAGCGCCGAGCTGGCGCAGGTCATCGAGTGGGAAAGCGCCTCGCCGGGCTCCTCCGTCAAGAAGGATGGCGAGAACGACGATCCCGCCATTTCCGCAGCAACCATCACCGCCGTGATCGACGCCCGTCGATCCGGGATTCCCGTTTCACGGTTCGCTTCCGACCTTGGCCTTTCCCAGGCCGCCCTCCCCGCCATTCGCGCCCCTCCGGGCAACGTTTCCTCCGCGTAACAGCCTTTTTGTCACGACGGCAGGGTCCTGAACGGCCCTGTGTACGCGCTCCTGCGGGCCCGGCCCGTGGATGGGCGCACGAATTCCGCCTGCCGGTGCGTTTCCGCGCGGCAGGCCCTGGAGGAACACCTGATGGATATGAACACGAACTTCGTGCGCGCGGCGCACACGGAAACCCCGAGCAAGGTCAAGGTCACCGGCTCCCTGGGGTCACACCTGGCCTATGGACTCGCCGTTACGGCGACCTTCATTCCCCTCGCCCTGCCCGGTGTCGATCCGGCCCTGGCGTTCGGCCTCTACCTGCTGGCAGGTAACGTCCTTTTCGCCGGCTTCCTGGCCTGGGGCGCCATCGACGCCTCGATCAGGGCCTGGCGCCAGCACGGCCGGGCGCCGAAAGCGGGCATGCGCCCCAGGGCTACTCCAGCACTTCGTCCATGAAGTCGCGCCATCGCCCTTCCGGCACCCAGACCGCTTCCAGGTCCCCGGCCGCCTCGTCGGCCGGGACCCCGGCCACTTTCACCCGGTACAGATAGGTCATGGCGGACGCCCGGTAATTGGCCTGGCATTGGACCAGCACCTTCCTGGATTCGTACTGCTTCATGCGCTCGGCGAAGGCATCGAAGTCGGCCTGGGTCGGGGCTTCCCAGACCACGGGGACGTTGACCCACTCCATTCCCAATGCGGCCAGCCGTTCGCGCTGGCCTTCGGGCGGCTCGTCGCGCAGGTCGATGACCACCTCGACGCCGGCTTCGGCCAGCCGTTCCGCCCCGCCATCGGTGAAGTGGCCGCCGGTGAGCAGCCGTTCGTCGATGGCGTGGAAATTCATGGCCGGCCCGGCGTGCGGATCGTCGGCGGCAAGGACCGGATGGGCCGGCCCGACCAGCGTGAGGGCGAGTACAGCGCCGAGAACGCCGGTCAATTGGATTGGGTGATTCATTGGACCTCCAGTGTGGTTCAGAATTTGAGCACTTCACGCATCAGCGCCTGCCCCGACTCACTCAAAAGCAACCAGCCAATCAGCGCCACATTCATGACGATCGTGGCCAGGAAGGCTGCCTGGAACGATTCCTTGCTGGACTTGTGCCGAAGCCATTTCTGGGCGAGCGCGGCGCCCGGCCAACCGCCGAGAAACGCCATCAGGTGCAAAGTGCTTTCCTGCGTTCGCCAGGCGCCCCTCTGGGCAGACGACTTGTCCAAACCATAAGCAACAAAGGTGAGCAGGCTGACCAT
>JAUHYP010000094.1 GCA_030426265.1 Gammaproteobacteria bacterium
CATCCCACGGCGCCACGAGGCCGCACCATGGCTGACTACCTGCTCCTGATCTTCGTGTTCCTCTGCGCGGGCGTGATCGCCGTTCCGATCGCCGCGCGCCTCAAGCTCGGCTCGGTGCTGGGCTACCTGCTGGCCGGGATCGGCCTCTCTCCCCTGCTGAAGGCGTTTGGTGTCGACGTGGTCGCCCTGCAGCATTTCGCCGAATTCGGGGTGGTCATGATGCTGTTCCTGATCGGCCTGGAACTCGATCCCGGCCGATTGTGGCGGATGCGAGGCCGGTTCCTGGGCCTGGGCGGCCTGCAGGTCACGATCACGGCGGGCCTGGTGATGGCGATCTGCGTCGTCTTCGGACTGAGCTGGCAGGTTTCACTGGCGGTGGGACTGGTGCTGTGCCTGTCATCGACCGCCATCGTGCTGCAGACCCTGAACGAGAACGGCCAGATGCGCAGCGACGGCGGCCAGTCGGCCTTCTCGGTGCTGCTCTTCCAGGACGTGGCGGTGATTCCGATGCTGGCCCTGCTGCCGCTGCTGGCGGCTCCGGGCCTCGGTGGAGAGGCCGCGTCCCATGCCGGCGATGCAGCCCACGACTCGATGAACCTGGTCGCCGGGCTCGAGGCCTGGCAGGCCACCCTCGTGGTCGTGGCCACCATCGCCGCGGTGGTGGTCGGCGGCAGCCGGCTGACCACCTGGATGTTCGATTTCATCGCCGTGGCCCGCCTGCGGGAGCTGTTCACGGCGGCGGCGCTGATGGTGGTGGTGGGAATCGCCCTGCTGATGACGCTGGTCGGCCTTTCTCCCGCGCTCGGCGCCTTCCTGGCCGGCGTCGTGCTGGCCAACAGCGCCTACCGGCACGAACTGGAATCGGACATCGAGCCCTTCAAGGGCCTGCTGCTGGGGCTGTTCTTCATGACGGTGGGCGCCGGCATCGACTTCGCCCTGTTGGCGGAAAGCGTCCTGCCCCTGCTGGCGGCCACCCTGGCGCTGGTGGTGCTGAAGGTCGCCGTTCTGTACCTGCTGGGTGGCTTTTTCGGCGTGCGGGGCTCGAACCGCTGGCTGATGGCGCTGGCGCTGGCCCAGGCCGGGGAATTCGGCTTCGTGCTGCTGGCCTTCACCGTGGCCAATGGCGTCATCCCCCGGGAACTGGCCGACCAGCTGCTGCTGGTGGTGGCGCTGTCCATGCTGGTGACGCCCCTGCTGTTCATCATCCACGACCGCCTGATTGCGCCGCGTTTCACCGGCGGGGAGCGGGAAGCGGACACGATCGACGAACCCCGCGAGATCATCATCGCCGGCCACGGCCGCTTCGGCGGTATCGTCAACCGCATGCTGCGCGGCATGGGCTACGACACGGTGGTGGTGGACTACAGCGCCGAGCAACTGGACATCCTGCGCCGCTTCGACGTGAAGGTGTACTACGGCGACGCCACCCGGCCCGACCTGCTGGAGGCGGCCGGCATCGCCAACGCGCGCCTGTTCATCATCGCCATCGACGGCCGGGAGCAGATCACCCGGCTGGCGCGCTACGTGGTCGAAACCTACCCCAACGTCCACGTGATCGCCCGCGCCTGGGACCGCAACCACACCTACGAGCTGTGGTCGGTGGGCTGCCGCGACATCATCCGTGAGACCTACGACAGCGCCATCCGCACCGGTCGTTCCGCCCTGGAGGCGCTGGGCTTCTCGCAGGCCGAGGCCGGCAAGCTGTCCTCGGCCTTCGAAACCCTGGACCGCAAGTCCATGGTGGAAATCGCCGACCTGTACGAGATCGACAAGCCCAACCACCTCAACCCCGAGTACGTGGCGAAGCTGAAGGAAATCCGGGAGGAGTGGGGACGCCAGCTGCAGGGCGCCGTGGAGGAAATCCTGCAGGATGGCCCCCGGCGCCGTACGGAAGACGAACAGGCCTGAGCCCCCCGGGATTCGACCCGGCGGGTCGCCCCCCCACCCGGGTTCCACCCCACAAAAAAACGCGGCAGTGTCGCCACTGCCGCGTTCATTCTTCTCTGGCCGGCGGACCCTCGCGGGCCCGCCGGTTCAGACTTGCTTACTTGCCGTTGTGGCGGAACTCCACCCGGCGGTTCTGGGCACGGCCCTCGCTGGTGTCGTTGCTGGCCACCGGGGCGGACTCGCCGTAGCCCTTGACGGTCAGGTTGGACGCGTTGGCGCCTTTCTGCACCAGGTAGTCGCGCACCGAGGTGGCGCGGCGCAGGGACAGGCCTTCGTTGTAGGTCGCGTCACCGACGCTGTCGGTGTGGCCGGCGATCTCGACCTTCAGGTCCGGGTGGCGCTTCAGGATTTCGACATCCTGGTCCAGGCGGGCCTTGGCCTGCGAGGTCAGCGTGGCCTTGTCGAACTCGAAGTTCACGCCTTCCAGCCGGTACTCGCTGTCCAGATCGCAACCGTCGTTGTTGACGGGCGTTCCGGGTGCCGTGTTCGGGCACTTGTCGCGGTAGTCGAAGACGCCGTCCTTGTCGGTATCAGCGCAACCGTTCGCGTCGACCTTGGCGCCGCGCGGCGTACCGGGGCACTGGTCCTTGCTGTTGGGCACGCCATCGCCGTCGTCGTCACGCTCACAACCGCGTGAATCCACGGCCACGCCCTTCGGCGTGTCGGGGCACTGGTCTTCGCTGTTGACCACGCCGTCGCCGTCGTCGTCGAACTCACAGCCGTTCTCGTCCACGGGGGACCCCGGCGGGGTGCCCGGGCAGAGATCGCTGCCGTCCTTCACGCCGTCGCCGTCCGTGTCCTTGTCGCCGCAGAAGATCGCGCCGATCGTGGCGCCGATCACCGCGCCGACCACGGCGGAATCGGAATCGTC
>JAUHYP010000067.1 GCA_030426265.1 Gammaproteobacteria bacterium
TCGTCACGGTAGCTCCAGATGTAGAGTTTCAGCGACTTGAGCTCCACGCAGAGCCGGTCTGGAACGTACTCCAGGGTGAGGTTGGCGAAGTCCGGCTGGCCCGTCTTGGGGCACAGGCAGGTGAACTCCGGGATCTCCATGCGAATGGTATACTCGCGGCCTTGCTGGGGGTTGTCGAACACCTCCAGTTCCTTGCTGGGTCGGGTCGTCATTTCACCCCTCCGGAATCAGCGAAAAATAAACGGGCAGGGCGGGCAATGTAGTGCCGCCCGGTGACAGAATCAATTCATGCGACTGACCGAAATCAAGCTGTCGGGCTTCAAATCCTTCGTGGACCCGACCAACTTCAAGGCACCCACCAACCTCACAGGCATCGTCGGCCCCAACGGCTGCGGCAAGTCCAACATCATCGACGCGGTGCGCTGGGTGATGGGGGAGGGCTCCGCCCGCGTGCTGCGCGGCGAGCTGATGTCGGACGTGATCTTCTCCGGCTCGTCCTCGCGCAAGCCCGTGGGCACGGCCACCGTCGAACTGATCTTCGACAACTCCGACGGCAAGGTGGGCGGCGAATTCGCCGACTACAACGAGATTTCGGTCAAGCGCCAGGTGTCGCGCGACGGCACCAGCAAGTATGCGCTCAACGGCTCGCCCTGCCGCCGCAAGGACATCCGTGACCTGTTCCTGGGCACCGGCGTGGGGGCCACGGGCTACTCCATCATCGAGCAGGGCATGATCTCGCGCGTGGTGGACGCCAAGCCGGAACAGATCCGCGGCTACCTCGAGGAAGCGGCCGGCATCTCGCGCTACAAGGAGCGCCGGCGCGAGACGGAAAACCGCATCGGACACACCCGCGACAACCTCGATCGCCTCACCGACCTGCGCGAGGAGGTGGCCAACCACCTCGCACGACTCAAGCGCCAGGCCAAATCGGCCGAGCGCTGGAAGGAACTGAAACAGCAGCAGCGCGACCTCGAAGCCCGACTGCTGGCGCTGCACTGGCGCCACGACCGCGCCCTGGCGCAGGAAGGCAAGGAGGCGCTGGGCCAGCGCGAGACCGCCGTGCAGGAGCAGATCGCCGCCCAACGCGCCGCCGAGGCGGAGCTGGAGCAGCTGCACCAGGCCCAGGAGGAAGCCGGCGAGGCCCGCAACATCGTGCAGGGCGAGGTGTACGAGGTGGGCGGCGAAATCGCCCGCCTGGAACAGCGCATCGAACACGAGCGCGACCTGCAACAGCGCCGCCAGAACGAGCTGGACGAGACCACCCAGGCCCTCAAGGACCTGGAGCGCCACATGCAGCTGGACCAGGCCCAGGTCGGCGACCTCACCAGCCGCCTGGCCAGCCAGGAACCGGAGCTGGAAAAGGCGAAAGGCGTGGAGACCGGGGCGGACACGGAACTCTCCGCCGCCGAGGCCGCCGTGGCCGAGTGGCAGGAGCAGATGAACACCCACCACGGGGAGTTCAACGGCCTCAACCGGGAAGCCGAGGGCCTGCGCGCCAATCTCGAAGTACTGGACCAGCGCATGGCCACCGCGGCCGAGCGCCTGGAGGCGCTCAAAGGCGAGTCCGCGGACGCCGCCACCCAGGAACTGATGGCCGAGGTCGCCCAACTCGAAAAGGACGCCGCCGCCGCCGCGCGCACCGAGGCCGAGGCCCAGGCCGCGCTGAACGGCGCCAAGGACACCCAGCGGGAAAACTCCGACGCGTTGCGCGACGGGGTCGAGGCCGAACACGCCCTGCGCCGCGAGATTCTCAGCCTGGAGGGCCGGCTGGAAGCCCTGCAGGCCCTGCAGAAAGCGGGCCAAGGCTCCGAAGCCGAGCAGGCCTGGCTGGACGAGCAGGGCCTCGCCAAGCACCCGTTGCTGGTCAACCGCCTGAAAGTGGACGCCGGCTGGGAAGCCGCCGTCGAAACCGTGCTCGGCCACTGGCTCGAGGCGCGGGTCATCGACGGCATGCCGGACAACACCCGCGCCCTGGGCGGGCTGTCCGACTCCCGCCTCGGCCTGGTGCACGAGGCCGACGGCAAGGTGCGCGCGCGCAGCGGCACCCTGGCCGAGAAGGTGCAGGCCCCGGACGCCATCGTCGCGCTGCTCAACCACGTCCGCGTGGTCGACGGCCTGGAGGCGGCGCTCGACTTCCTGGAACTGCCCGGCGAGGAAGAGTCCGCCGTCACCCGTGCCGGCGAGTGGGTCGGTCCGGGCTGGGCGCGCATCGCCCGCGGCGAATCCGGCCAGGCCGGCATGGTGGCCCGTGAGCAGGAGATCCAGTCCCTGCGCGGCCAGGTCGAGACCGAACAGGACAAACTGCGCAAGCTGACCGAAGCCAACGAGGCCCTGCGCGACAAGCGCGGCGACTTCGAGGCCGCCATCACGAAACACCAGGCCGAAGTCAACGAGGCGCACCGCGAACACGCGCGCCTGGAAAGCCGCCTCAATGGCGCCAAGCAGCGCATCGCCGACCTGGACCAGCGGGGCCGCCGCATCGCCGAGGAGGCCGAGCGCCTGAAGACCCGGCAGAATGACGACGAGGCCGCTTCGAAGGAGGCCCGCGGCAAACTGGACGCGGTGCTCGAACGCATGGCCGCCGCGGAGGATCGCCGCGCCGGGCTGGACCAGCAGCGCGGGGAATTGCTCGAGCGCCGGGATGTCGCCCGCAAGGCCGCCAACGAGGCCCGGGGCGCCCGGCACGAACTGGCGCTGGCCACGAGCTCGTCCCGCGCCAGCCTGGACTCGCTCAAGCAGTCGCTGGAGCGCATGGACACCCAGGTGACCCAGCTCCAGTCACGCTTCGTGAACCTGAAGGAAGAGCTGGCGAAAGTCGCCGACCCGGCCCAGGAATTCAAATCGGAAATGGACGCGCTGCTGGCGCGCCAGGTCACCGGCGAGGAGAAGCTGGCCGAGGCCCGCGCACGCGTTCAGTCCCTGCAGGAATCCTGGCGCGAGCGCGATACCGAACGCCAGGCCGCCGTGCAGCGGGTGGAAGAGCAGCGCGGCGAACTCGAACGCGCGCGCCTGGCCCAGCAGGAAATCGAGCTCAGCGCGCGTGGCCACGAACGCCAGGCCGAGCAGCTCGGCGTCGACCTGATGGCCCTGGCCGAAGGCATCCCCGAAGACGCCACCCCGGACGAGTGGATCGCGGACATCGAGCGCCTGGGCGAGCGCATCACCCGCCTGGAGCCGGTGAACCTCGCCGCCATCCAGGAGTTCGAGGAGGAATCCAAGCGCAAGGACTACCTCGACGCGCAGCACGAGGACCTGACCCAGGCCCTGACCACGCTCGAGGACGCCATCGCCAAGATCGACCGCAAGACCCGCACGCGCTTCAAGGACACCTTCGAAATGGTGAACAAGGGCATGCAGGAGCTGTTCCCGCGCCTGTTCGGCGGCGGGCACGGCTACATCGAGCTGACCGGCGAGGACCTGCTGACCACGGGCGTGGCCATCATGGCGCGCCCGCCCGGCAAGCGCGTGAGCTCCATCCACCTGCTGTCCGGGGGTGAGAAGGCGCTGACGGCGGTGTCCTTCGTGTTCAGCATCTTCCGGCTGAACCCGGCGCCCTTCTGCCTCCTTGACGAGGTGGATGCGCCACTGGATGATGCAAACGTCGGACGATTCTGCGACCTCGTGAAGGAAATGAGCGAAACGGTGCAGTTCATCGTCGTGACGCACAACAAGATCACCATGGAGATGGCGCAACAGCTCAGCGGCGTGACGATGCGCGAGCCGGGCGTGTCGCGTCTCGTGCAGGTGGACATCGACGAAGCGGCCCGCCTGGCCGAGGCATGAGGCCTTGGAGAGGACAGAAGCCGCAGGGACGGAAATGAATGGATGACGCTTCGACCCTTCGCTGGATCCTGATCATCGCCGGGGTCGCCCTGATCGGCGGCCTGCTGCTCTTCGGCAACCCGAACAAGAAGCCGAAGCGCAAGAATCCCCGACGGCGCTCGAAATCCAACCGGCGCAAGCCGCCGGCCGCGGTCGGGTCGCGTCGTGAACCCACGTTCACGGACGAAGAACCGCGCGAACCGGAGCCTTCACGCTTCGATCAGCCGGACTTCGCCAGCGCGCCTCCGCCCGACGGCGCCATTGATTCGGGGCAGGGCGAACTGCCCATCGGCGAGGCGCCCCCCAGCGATGCACCGGTCCGCGAGACCGCGCCACCCGAACCCCAACTGCCCCCGCCCGAGAAGGTGATCGTGCTTTATCTGCAGGCCCGCGACAATCGGCGCGTGGCCGGGGTGGAGCTGCTGGACGCGGCGCTGAAGTCCGGCATGGAGTTCGGCAGCATGAACATCTTCCATCGTCGTATCGAAGGCCACGACCAGCCCCTGTTCTCCATGGCCAACCTGGAAAAGCCCGGCGATTTCGACCGCAACAACTGGCCGACCCTGGAAACCCGCGGCATGACCCTGTTCCTGGGCCTGCCCGGGCCCATGCCGGCCCTGGACGCCTGGGATGCCATGGTGGCCGCCGCTCGGCGCATGGCCGAGCTGCTGCACCTGGATATTCTCGACCAGGCCCGCGAGCCCTTCACGCGCCTGCGCGAGGGCGAAGTCCGCGAAGAGCTGCGCGTGTTCGAACGCGAGCAGCTCCCCGAGGGGTGAGCCGAGGCCGGCATGGGCGCTGCTGATCGCGCCGCCGAACTGCGGCGCCTGATCGCCGACTGGGACCACGCCTACTACGTCCTGGACGAGCCGCGCGTTCCGGACGCCGAGTACGACCGCCACCTGCGCGAACTGCAGGACCTCGAAGCCGAACACCCCGACCTGGCCACGCCTGACTCGCCGACCCAGCGTGTCGGTGGCGCGCCGCTGGATGCCTTCGAGGAAGTGCGCCACGTCACGCCCATGCTGTCCCTGGCCAACGCCTTTTCCGAGGAAGAGGCGAGTGAGTTCGACCGCCGCGCGCGCGAAGGCCTCGAGGTCGAATCCGTGACCTATGCCGCCGAGCCCAAGCTCGACGGCGTGGCCATCTCGCTGAGCTACCGCGACGGTGAGCTGGTCCGTGCGGCCACCCGCGGTGACGGGACACGGGGCGAGAACGTCACCGCCAACGTGCGCACCATCGCCGCGGTGCCGCTGCGCCTGCGTGGCGCCGGCTGGCCCGCCGAACTGGAGGTTCGCGGGGAGATCTACATGCCCCTGGCGGGGTTCGAGGCCTTCAACGAAAAGGCGCGAGCGGCGGGCGAGCGCACCCTGGTCAACCCCCGCAACGCCGCCGCCGGCAGCCTGCGCCAGCTCGACCCGAAGATGACGGCCGCCCGGCCGCTGGCCTTTTTTGCCTACAGCACCACCACCCGCCAGGGCCTGCCGTCCAGCCAGTCCGGCGCCCTGGCGACGCTGAAGGAATGGGGCTTTCCCGTGAACCCCGAGGTCACCACAGTCGAGGGGCTCGAAGGCCTGCTGGCCTATTACGCCGCGCTCGGCGAAAAGCGCGCCGGGCTGGCCTATGACATCGACGGGGTGGTGTACAAGGTCGACGACTTCGAGGCCCAGGACACGCTGGGCTTCGTCAGCCGGGCGCCGCGCTGGGCGCTGGCGCACAAGTTCCCGGCCCAGGAGGAGATCACGACCCTGCTGGCCATCGACGTGCAGGTCGGGCGCACCGGTGCGCTGACGCCCGTGGCCCGCCTGGAGCCGGTGTTCGTGGGCGGCGTGACGGTCACCAACGCCACGCTGCACAACGAGGACGAGATCCGCCGCAAGGACGTGCGGCCCGGCGACCAGGTGATCGTGCGCCGCGCCGGCGACGTCATCCCGGAAGTGGTGCGCGCGCTCACCGACCGGCGCACGGAGGAACTGGCGCCTTTCGTCATGCCCGAGACCTGCCCGGTCTGCGGCTCGGCGGTGGAGCGCATCGAGGACGAGGCGGTCGCCCGCTGCACCGGTGGCCTGGTCTGCGCGGCACAGGTGAAGCAGCACATCCAGCACTTCGCCTCGCGCAAGGCCCTGGACATCGAGGGCCTGGGCGAGAAGCTGGTGGACCAGCTGGTCGAGACCGGCCTGGTGAGCACCGTGGCCGACCTGTTCCATCTCGAGGCGGAGCAACTTGCAGGACTGGAGCGCATGGGTGAGAAATCCGCCGCAAACCTGGTGGCGGCCATCACCGCCGCGCGACGCCCGGAACTGGGACGCCTGCTCTTCGCCCTCGGCATTCGTGAAGTGGGTGAGGTGACCGCCAACAACCTGGCGCGTCATTTTCGTTCGCTGGAAGCACTGGAGGCCGCGTCCCTCGAGGACCTTGAAGCCGTTCCCGATGTCGGTCCGATCATGGCCGCGCACGTGCGCGCCTTCTTCGATGAACCCCACAACCTGGACGTGATCGCCGCCCTGCGCGCGGCCGGGCTGGACTACGTCGTGCCCGAAGTGGTCGAGGGTCCGAAACCGCTGGCCGGCGAGACCTGGGTGCTCACGGGGACGCTGTCCATGCCGCGCATCAAGGCGAAGAACTATCTAGAAACGCTGGGGGCGAAGGTCTCCGGTTCGGTGTCCGGCAAGTCCTCCGCGGTCCTGGCCGGCGAGAATGCCGGTTCCAAGCTCGCCAAGGCCGAGAAACTGGGGGTCCGGGTGCTGGACGAAGAGGCCTTCATCGCGCTCCTGCAGGAGCACGGCCTGGTCTGATCCTTCAGGGTGTCTCGCTGGGGAAGACGAATTCGTACAGCGGCGCGCCGGTGCCTTCCGTCGAAATCCACAAGCCGGATCCATCCGCTTTGAAGCCGACGGCCTCTTCGTTGTCCCGGGGCGGGCCGAGTACTTCCACCGGTCGGGCGTTGAACCCCGCCGCCCAGTTCGCGCCGACGGGCAGTTCAAACAGGTAAAGGCTTCGGTAGGTGACCAGTGCGGCCGCCTGCCCATTGGGGCTGATGTCCAGGCCGGTGGGCTGTGACACGTAGGGCGTGCGGGGGCCGAAGTCGCGGCGGTCAGCCATGGCGGGTGGGCGCAGGCTGGTGACTTCGCCCAGGAAGACGAGTTCGGCCTCGCGCTCCGCCAGGGCGAAGTCGGCGTCCAGGGCGTACAGCCGCGGGGGCGTGTCGCGCTTGCTCAGGATGAGCAGTCGCTCGTTCACCGGATCCCAGGCGATGGATTCGGCATCCCGCGGCCCGTCGGGGTAGCGCAGCGAGATCCAGTTGTCCCACTCGAATTCGCCCGAAAAGCGCCCGTCGTCGCCCGGGTCGGGCTCGGGCACCAGGTAGAGCCAGACGTTCGATCGCGCCTTGTCGTTGTCGCCGATGTCGGCCAGCACCAGCAGGTCGCGTTCCGCGCCGGGAATGAGGGTCATGTCCTCCCAGTCCACGTTCACCGCGTCGACGATGTCGAAGTGGCCCCGGTCGGCGCCGTCTGTCCCCACCGCATGCACCCGCGGCCGTCCGTCGTCGTTGTGGACCCACAACACGCCGTCGTGGCGACGGCTGGCCTGGATGCCGCTGATCTCGTCGAGCTGGCCGGAGCGCACCGTTGCCGCCTGGCGGAAGCGGATGTCGGAGCTGTGCTCGGGCGGTGGCGGTTCGCAACCGGACAGGCCGGCCGCTGCCAGCAGCAGGGCCGTCACGGGCATCGGCAACATTCGGTGGGCGCGCATCGCGCCATTCTGCCAGAGCCAGTCGCGCTACACTGAAACGATTCCACAGACCGGAGGAATCCCGTGGCCGACATCGACGAACTGAAGAAAGAACTGGAAAAGCACCGCGACGAAATCAAGCTCAAACTCCACCTGGCCAACATGGAAGCGAAGGACGAGTGGGCGGGCCTCGAGAAGAAGTGGAACGACTTCACGTCGCGCACTCAGGTGGCCAGGTCCGGTGAATCCATCGGCGAGGCGGCCGGCTTGCTGGGCGAGGAGCTGAAGGCGGCCTACCAGCGGTTCAAAGCGGGACTCTGAGCGCCTGCCTGTGCCGGGACTGAGACGGTAGCGGCAGGCAGCCCGCCCAGTGCGCTGCTTCGTCGTCGTCAACCCGCGCGCCCATGGCGGGCGGACCGGGCGTGGCCGCGCCGCGCTGGAACAGACCTTGCGGAACCGTGGTCTCGACGCGGAGCTGTTCGAGACCACCGCGCCGGGTGACGCTACCCGGGCCGTCGGGGCCCTGTCTCCGGGCGCCTTCGACACGGTCATATGCGCCGGCGGCGACGGCACCCTGTTCGAAGTGGTCAACGGCCTCATGGCGCGTCCGCTCGAGACGCGGGAAACGCTGGGCGTGTTGCCGATGGGCACGGGCAATGCCTTTGCACGCGACCTGGGGCTGGAACCGGGCGACACCGACACCGCCATGGAGATGATCCTGGCCGGCGACTCACGTCCCGTGGATGTCGCCGAAGTGCAGGGCAGGGCGGGGCGATTCCACTTCATCAACATCCTCGGCGCCGGCTTCGTGGTCCGCGCCGGGCGAGCCGCGCAGGCCCTGAAGGCGCTGGGGCGCGGCGCCTACACCCTCGGCGCCCTGGCGGCGCTGGCGCGTTTGCCGGCGCTGCCCATGCGCATCGAGCTCGATGGGGTGCCGCTGGACGTCAGTGACACCCTGTTCGTCCAGGTCGCCAACAGCCGATTTACCGGGACGCGCTTCCTGATGGCTCCGGAAGCGCGCATCGACGATGGCCTGCTGGACCTGGTGCACGTGCGGCGCCTGCCGCGGCCCCGGATTCTGCGGCTGTTTCCCACGATCTACGACGGGCTTCACGTGAAAGAGCCGGAGGTGACCGTCCGTCGCGCCCGGCACGTACGGCTGCTCGCTCCGGACGGACTCGACTGCATGGCGGACGGGGAGTTTCACGGCGTGACGCCACTCGACATCCAATGCCTGCCGTCGCAGATTCGTTGCCTGGCCCGGGCGCCGGGCCATCCCTGACAGGATCCGGCCATGAGCGAATTCGAACTCACCAATCTCGACCTCACCCTGATCGTCATCTACTTCGCGGTGGTGCTGGCGATCGGGATCAGGGTGGGCCGGGGACACCAGGACGCAGAGGACTACTTCCTGGCCGGGCGCGGCATGATCTGGCCGTTCGTGGGCATCTCGCTGTTCGCCTCGAACATCTCCAGCACCACGCTCATCGGCCTTTCCGGGGACGCCTACGCCACCGGCATCTCGGTGTTCAACTACGAGTGGATGGCCTCGGTGATCCTGGTGTTCTTCGCGATCTTCCTGATCCCGGTGTACCTCAGCTCCAGGGTCTACACCATGCCGGAGTTTCTCGAGCGCCGGTTCGACGGCCGCTGCCGCTACTACTTCTCCGGCCTGACCCTGGTGGGCAACATCCTGATCGACACGGCCGGTTCGCTGTACGCCGGCGGAATCCTGCTCAAGCTGATGTTCCCGCAACTGGAACTGTGGCTGATCATCCTCGTGCTGAGCCTGTGCGCCGGGGCGTACACGATCCTCGGCGGGCTCAAGGCGGTGATCTACACCGACGCCATCCAGACCGTCCTGATCATGCTCGGCGCCGTGGCGGTCACCTGGTTGGCGTGGGAGCGCGTGGGGGGATGGGGGTCGGTGCAGGCGGTCACGCCCGACCACATGCTCAGCCTGGTGCAGCCCGCTGACGATCCGGCGCTGCCCTGGACCGGGCTGTTGTTCGGCGTTCCGGTGCTGGGGTTCTACTTCTGGTGCACCAACCAGTTCATGGTGCAGCGGGTGCTCAGCGCCCGGGACACCCAGCACGGGCGGTACGGCCTGTTGCTGGCGGCTGCCCTGAAACTGCCCGTGCTGTTCGTGATGGTGTTTCCGGGAACGCTGGCCCGGGTGCTGTACCCCGACCTGGAGAAGCCCGACCTGGTCTATCCGACCATGATCTTCGACCTGCTGCCGGCCGGCCTGACGGGGCTCGTGGTGGCCGGCGTGCTGGCTGCCCTGATGTCCAGCATCGACTCCACGCTCAACTCCGCCTCCACGATGGTGACCATGGATTTCGTGCGCAAGGCGAAGCCGGAGCTCGACTCGCACCAGCTGATGAAAGTGGGCCGTGTCACCGCCTTCATCTTCATGTTGCTGGCAGCGGCCTGGGCGCCCTTCATCGAAAGCTTCGGTTCCCTGTTCAAGTACCTGCAGACGGTGCTGGCCTTTATCGCGCCCCCCATCGTGGTGGTGTTCCTCCTGGGCGTGCTGTGGCGCGGCATGACCGCAAATGCCGCCTTCTGGAGCCTGATGGCGGGTCTGCTGTTGGCCGTGTCGATCCTGGTCGGGCAGGTGACCGGGACCATTGAGATCCACTTCCTGCACATTGCCGGCCTGCTGTTCGCGGTGTGCGCCGTGTTCGCGGTGGCGGTGAGCCTGGCGGCGCCGGCCGCACCCAGCGAGTCGCAGTCCAGGGTCCTGTGGAGCGCCGCCCAGTTCCGCGACGAGGTTCGGGAGCAGGGGCAACTCCCCTGGTACCGGAATTACCTGGTCCTGTCGGTGCTGCTGCTGGTGGTCACCGCGGTGCTGGTGTTCCTCTACCGATAGCTCCGATTGCTGCGCAATGACCGACGGTGAATTGAAACCGGAACCAGTCTAGATTGACATTATTGGCAATTTTGATAAGTTTCCGTGCGCGGCCCATGAAACGCCCGCAAGCCTCCGATCACCAGAGACCATCAATGACCCATTGCAAAGGACTGCCTCGAACCTTCCTCCTGATTCTCGGCAGCGGCCTCGCGCTGCTCTCCATGTCCTCGCCGGCAATGGACGACACTTCGTCGCCCGCCGCTGGCGCATCGACCCGGGACGCCGTCGCGGCGACGGATGCGCCATCCATGGACACGCCCCCTTCACTGGAGGGTATCGAGGACCGGCTGGTGGTGCTGTCGCGCGGCACGGACATCGAGGCGCTCCACCGGGTGCCGCCGCGTTACCCGCGATCGGCACTCAGCGCCGGCGTGGAGAACTGGGTGCGTTTGCACTTCGACGTCGACGAGAAGGGCAAACCGATGAATATGGAAGTCTACGAATCGGGTGGCGACACCGCGCGGCACCGGGATTTCGAACGCGAGGCGCTCCGGGCGCTCCCCGGTTGGCGCTTCAAGCCCGCGACACTGGACGGAAAGCCGGTGGTGCGGGAGAACGTGCTTCAGACGATGACGTTCCTGATCCGGGATGGCGCGGCGATGACGCCGCACTTTCGTTCCCGGATGATCCGTGTATCGAATGCGCTGTCCGAACAAGATTTCGACGAGGCCTGGGAGGAAATCGGCGTCATGAAGGAGATGCGCCTGACGTACCTGACCGAGCACGCCTACCTCGCCATGCTCGAGGCCATGACCTGGCAGGAGCAGGGGGAAGAAGCAAAGGCGCTCGAAGCCGCCGAGTGGTCCGAATCGATGTTCACGGAGAACGCGGTACCGGAGGCGCACCAGCAGGTACTGCGCATGGCGATCTTCCTCAACGCGAAACAGCACAACCTCAGCACGGCGCTGGATCATTTCGACACACTGGTCGAAGAAACCGGCGGGCTGCCGGAGGATGACCCGATCCACGAGGTGGTCCGCCGCATCGAAGGTGCGCTTGCCGCCGAAGCGCCGATCGTTCGTGATGGCGCGATAGAAGCCTGCGACAAGTGCCGCGACGAGCAGCATTTCTACTACGCCCAACTCAATCGCGGCCGCTTTCTCGTGGACGTCCAGGAAGGCGCCGTGGAGCGGGTCAAGATCAGCTGCCAGCCCGCCCACGTCACCCTGGCCTGGGCGGAGAACGTGGCCTGGAACGTCGGCAACGAAGCCGACCAGTGCTGGGTGACGGTGTATGGCGAGCCGGGCAGCAGGCTGCGCCTGGTGGAACTGGCCGACGTTGGTTCAAGCGCCGAAGTCATTCGGCCTGACGATGAAAATTCAGCGGCCAACTAGGAAACACATTGTTCGGTGAGCGGTTCGCGAGCCTGCCTCGAGGAGATGCGATTCAATAGCTTCGGGCCGTTCTCTCAACCCCTCATCCGCCCGTTGAAGGGCAATTTTCTCAAGCTGGCCTAGACTCTTACTGAGTTCTACTGGCAATTGGCTCGATGCACTCAAGCTTTTTCAATCAAGTCGGTTTCGAAGAATCCAGGCCGCATGCGCTCCGTGGCATTTCTTCGCCACTCAAGGTCAAGCTGCCGGCGGGACACTTTTACTTCCGATTTGTCAACGAGGCGCATTCATCGAAGGCCAATCAGTACGTGGCCGGCCCCTGGTGGTTTGAGTTCGAGCAGTTCCACAAGATCGAGCGGTTTGCCAAACAACACGGCTATTCACTCGGGTATTCGGCAAGGCTGCACGCGGCAATTCTGTACGACTGGAGTGAGATCAAAGGTTTGATTCGGGCTCGACTGAGCAATCCATTGCTCGCCTGGAGGGGGCCAGGCAAGCAGATCAGGTCCAAGGTCAGGGACCCCAGGGACCAGAAAAAAATGACCCCGATGCAGTCCGTTCACCAGGTGTATCAGTTGTACATTCCCGGTCTTTCCGAGCACCGTCACCCGTTTTCGGCCATCGAGGTGAAGCGGATAGACAGTCACTTATGACCAACGCTCCGTCCGTTCCCGCGCGCTGGTCGTTGGATTTTCCTGACTAGCGCCGAAAGGCCTCCTCGGAGAATCCCCTGGCAACGTTTTCTCGAACGATTTTCTCGAAACCGATCCCCACCTCCCCAGCGACACAGGCCCGTGCCAGAAGGCGCCCAAATACGTAGGCAAAACCGGACTCGGTAAGCCACCCCAGAAAGTGGAACTGTGACTTTCCCTCGTCTATTGATCGTTCCCGGAAAGACAATGACTGCCTGTCCGTTTCGGGGTCAATCATTTTTGTGAGCGAGTCCAGAAATTCCGGAGTCACAGACTCGGTATTCTCGACGTGCATGGCTGCAGCCAATCTGCCAATTGCATCGACAACGCCTTGGTAGGCCCTCAGCATTTCAGGTGACACCACCTCGGAGTCGAGCCACTCGAAATACCGATCGATCCTTGCGTCAAATTCTGATTCTGAATGTGTACCCTCATTCGCCATCTCGATCCCCGGGCTTGCCGTTAAGTTGCCAGTATCAAGCTAGCTCGGTTCAGAAAATATTCCTACATCACGGTTGCAAGGCGATTTGTTGAGCGGTTGAACTCTTCAACGTTGTCCTTGGGTTTTGAGCAAATAGCACCAAAAGGGCACACATTCGAAATGGATTCAAAATTCAGAGCAGGTCACACACCCGATCTCATCGAACTCACTCAGGAACTGCTCGACGAAGCGATCCGTGAGGATGGCCCGGACTCGATACGCATATAGCTGTGGTGAGAATGCCTAGCAGCCGTGAGGCATCCTGTCAGCGTCAGGACCACCTACATCCAACGCGTTGGGCGCTGTGATGACCAGAAAGCGGAATGAAGACGAACTTGGCGAGGCTCAGAACGAAGCCGATCTGTTGGCTCCTCTGTTGTCTGTAGCGAATGCACAAGAGACCGTGAAGTCTGCTCTGAGACAAATGCTCGAAGAACGGTATCCAGGGCTCACCGACGAGCAGTACGAGATGCTGGAGTACGTAACTTGAGGGCTCTCAATAGCTAGCAGTCAGTTTAATTTCCGCCGGTTGTGTTCCGTATTTCGCCTTCATTGGTGATGATTTGGTTGGGCCCATGACTGCGGACTGGCATGGAGTTGGTCGTGTCAATGTAACCATCTCGGCCATTGGGGGTGTAAATCCTTCCGTCTGTTCCTATCCGAGGATGACGCACAGCCTCCTGATTCGTCATGGCCTCCCGATTTTCCCGATTAGCTTCCTTCCGGGCCTGATTCTCCGCAATCCAAGCCTGGTTCTCTGCCGCACGTGCTCGATTCTCTGCCGCCATTGCGTCCGCACGAACGCGGCGTTCTGCTTCCTCATATGAGTGTCGTGCGTCCAGTCGGGAGTCGATTGATCGAGCATGGGCAAGATAGCGTTCGTACTCTTGCTCAACTTTCGTCTTACGCTCCAACTTAGGCTGAACATTCTCATAGTTCCAGTACGGTGAGTTTCTATTCAGCCTGGTTGTATTTCTCTTGCTCAGCAACTTGTCCGACTTTTCTCTGTAACGTTCGCTACGTTGCTTCTTGGCACGTTTCGCCGCGGCCTCTAGGCTGGCCAGCTTTACGGGGTCGTACCCCAAAGATTCATCTGCGTGCGGTGGGGATGTCGCGTAATACGAACCACTCATGTCCGGCTCGTAGGGGCTAGAAATTGCGTCTTCCTCCAAGGTTCGTTGAGACGAGTCGATGTGACCTACCGCTTCAGAGGGGCTGTCTTGGCAAGCGCGTGTGGAAAAGGAAGTCGACCCATCTGCTGCCTTGCATTTGTAAATGGTCTGCGCCAGAGACGCCCCTGAAGCGCAAAGGAGCAGCAAGGTAGTAAATATCATGAAAAGTTGGTTTCGCATGTTCAATACACTCTCAGCGAGTTCTTGATTTCGTGATTTGGAGCACTGCGCTAAGAACTCTATTTCATTTCGGATCTGATTGACTTTGCAGGGACGGCCAATCGCTTGGCGGAACAGTTGATATAGACCTTT
>JAUHYP010000068.1 GCA_030426265.1 Gammaproteobacteria bacterium
CGTCCTTGCCGAACACCGGCGCGCCGCAGACCAGGGTGCGGGGCCGTTCGCGCGCGCAGTCCAGGAAGCGCGCCACGTCGCCGGTGTCGTGCTGGCCGTCAGCGTCCATCTGCAGGGCATGGGTGTACCCCAGGCGGTCGGCCCAGGCGAAGCCGGCCAGCAGGGCGTCGCCCTTGCCCCGGTTCTCCGGCCGCTCCAGCAGCTCGAAACCGGCTGAAGCCGCCAGGGCGGACAGGCGTTCGCGCTGCTCGGCCGGGCTGCCGTCGTCCACCACCAGCAAGGGCACCTCCGTGGCCATCAATTTCGGCAGGAAGCGCTCGAACTGCTCCAGGTGATCGTAGTGCGGCACCAGCAAGGCCGGCCGGAAGCTTGTTTCCGGTGGCCCGGGCGGGGTTCCCGGTGGCCCGGATGGGGTCCCGGGCGTGCTCATGCGAAGCGCACCCGGCCCTGGGCGCAGTCCTTGCCGTCCCGGGCGTAGCGGAAATCGATGTGGCGCCGGGAGGCGTCGAACGCCAGGTGAAGGACCACCTCGGCCGGCGGCAGAACCGGGTTGCGGAACTTGAGATTGCTCACGCCCGTGACGGTGTCCAGTTCGGGCCAGGTGTCAACCGCGGCCTGGATGGCCCAGCGCAGCAGCACCACGCCGGGCAGGACGGGACGTTCGGGAAAATGGCCTTCGAGCCACGGGCAGTCGCCGCCGACCCGGAGACGCCACTGCGCCGTGTCGCCGTCGTGCACCCGGTCGATGACGGGCGGAGCGGAAGGTTCGGTTGGGTTGGCTGGCCGGGCCTCAGCCATCGGCTGCGTCGAGGACCGCCATGCAGCGCACCTCAGGCGAGGACGCGATCGACGATGTCCACCACGTCCTGCACGGTGCGCACCTGCCGGAAGCGTTCGGGCGTGATGCGCTCGCCGGTCACTTCGCGCATGTGCACGATCATGTCCACGGCGTCGATGCTGTCGATGCCCAGGTCGTCGGCCAGCAGGGCCTCCGGGCGAATGGCGTCCGCCGGCACGTCGAACTGGTCGACGAGCAGGTTTCGAACGTACTGGTAGGAGTCGATGTCGGTGTTCAATGCTCGAGCGTCCCGAAGCGCCGTTCGGCCCGGCCCTGCGTGCCGTTGCCGGCGGCGATCCGCCTGTTTCTGAATGCGCGCTAGTGTACCGCTTCGAGCAGGAGTTCACTAAGCCTTTCCGTCAGCCGCACGGTGCCGGCACGCTCCCCCTCTGCCGTCCACCGTTCCGGCGACAGGCGCGGCAGGGCTTCGAGCGTGAAATGGGGCCGCCGCGGCGGCGCCAGGAACCAGGGATCCCCCTTGCGCAGCACGGGCGGCTCGCAGGTGATCCGCACCGGGAGCAGGTCCGCGCCGGCCCGCGCGGCGATCACCGCCGCCCCGCGACGGAACTGTGGCTCTTCTCCCGGCCGCGTCCGCGTGCCCTGGGGAAACAGCACCAGGGTGCCCCCTGCCTGCAGCCGTTCCACCGCCGCCTCGAGCAGGCGTTCGTCATCGTCGTTGGGCAGGTAACCGGCGGCGCGCACGGCCACGGCCGTGATGGGGTTGCGCCAGTGTGCGGCCTTGACCACGCAGTCGGCCCCGGGGAACAGCCACAACAGATACACCGCGTCGATCAGGGTCGGGTGGTTGGCCACGATCACGCAGCCCGAAGCGCTACCTGCCGCGCCGCCCTCGACGGGCAGTCCTTTCAGATCCCAGGACAGGCCGGCCAGCCCCATGAAGCGCAGGAAGGCGCCGAACAGCTTGCCGATGGTGGCGCGCGTCACTTCCCGGCGGCGCACCGGGTCGCGGACCAGCAGGGCCAGCACCGGGAACACGAACACGGCGGACAGGAGGGCGCCGACGGCAAAGCCGGTGAAGGACATCACCGCCCAGGCCTTGCGCAGCCAGCGGCCCGCCGTGCTGTCCAGCGGCGCCGGTCCGGGCCGCCCCGTACGCCGGGCGGGTTCGCTTGAGTTTTGTTCGGCAGCGGTCACAATAAGGCGCCTTCCCGTTCAGCCGGAGCCATCCATTACCCATTCTGCCATCGATTGCCGCGTGACCGCCTGGACGGCCACCAGCGCCGTCGGCCGGGGCAACGAGGCCCTCGTGACGGCGCTGGCGGCCCGGCGCGGCGGCCTGCGGCGCAATGACTTTCCCCATTCGAACGTCGACAGCTGGATCGGCCGCGTCGATGGCGTGGAGGCGGTCGACTGGACCGGCGAGCCGGACTGGGAAAGCCGCAACAACGCCCTGGCGCGCCTGGGGCTGGAAGCCGACGGTTTCGACGGGATCGTGGCCGAGGCCCGTGAACGATTCGGGCCGCAGCGCGTCGGCGTGCTCATCGGCACCAGCACGTCCAGCATCGGCCGCACCGAGGAGGCCTACCGCCTCGGCGGCGGCGAGCGCTTTCCGGAAACCTACCGCCAGCGGCGGGCGCACAACCCCCATTCGCCCGGCGCCTACGTGGCGCATCGGGCCGGGCTGGCGGGCCCGCAGCTGACCATCAGCACGGCCTGCGCCTCCAGCGCGCGGGTCTTCGCCAGTGCCTGGCGCTGGCTGCAGTCCGGCATCGTGGACGCGGTACTGGTCGGGGGGGTGGACAGCCTGTGCCACAGCGTCCTGGCCGGTTTCCGTTCGCTGGAACTGACCTCGCCGGAGCCCTGCCGGCCTTTCGATGCAAGGCGCAACGGCATCAGCATCGGGGAAGCGGCGGGCTTCGCCCTGCTGGTCAGGGCGGAAGATGCGCCTGCGGACACCCTGCGCCTGGCCGGATACGGCGAAAGCTCGGACGCCTTTCACATGTCCCAGCCGCCGCCGGGCGGCGAAGGCGCGCGCCGTTCCATGCGCGCCGCGCTGGAACGCGCCGGGCTCTCGGGCCCCGAGCTCGGTTACGTGAACCTGCACGGCACGGCCAGCCAGGCCAACGACACGGCCGAGGCCGAGGCCCTGGCCGCCCTCCTGCCGGCCTCCGTGGTCGCCGCTTCCACCAAGGGCTGGACCGGCCACACCCTGGGCGCCGCGGGCATCCTCGAAGCGGTGATCACCCTGGAGGCGCTGCGCACGGGCCTGCTGCCCGGAACCCTGAATCTCGAGGAGCGCGAGACGGGCCTGGCCTTTCCCGTGGCCATGGACAACACCGAGCGGCCGGTGCGCTACGCCATGAGCAACTCCTTCGGCTTCGGCGGCAACAACTGCAGCCTGGTGTTCGAGAATCCCGGAATGGCGGGAGGGGCAGCATCGTGAAGCTTCGCATCGCGGGCATCGGCGCTTTGGGCCCGGGGTTCGAGGACTGGCCGGGCCTGCGCGCCCTCCTGGACGGCGCCCCGCCGCCGGCGGAATCCGGCCCGGTCCGGCCGGCGCCGGAAGGCATACCGCCGCGCGAACGCCGCCGCGCGCCCCTGTCGGTCAAGCTCGCCGTGGCCGTGGCCGAGCAGGCCTGCGCCGATGCCGGTATCGCGCCGGCGGACACGGTCAGCGTGTTCGCCTCGGGCATGGGCGACATGGACATCACCGATTACATGTGCCGCACGCTGGCCGAAGACGAACCCCTGCTGTCGCCCACGAAGTTCCACAACTCGGTGCACAATGCGCCGGTGGGCTACTGGACCATCAGCCAGGACGCGCGCCTGAGCAGCAACGCCGTGGCGGGCTTCACGCACACCGTGCCGACCAGCCTTCTCGAGGCGGCGACCCAGTGCCTGGCCGAACAGGTCCCGGTACTCTGGGCCAGCCAGGACATCGCGGCGCCGGCGCCCTTCCGCGACATCGCGGACATCGATGCGCCCTGCGCCTTCGCCCTGCTGCTGCTGCCCCACGGCGAAGACGACATCGAGGTGGGCCACGAAGCCGGCGGCCGCGTGCTGGAACTGTCGGTCGAGCCGGGCGCGGGCGAATGGCCGGCCTTCGATCTTCCCGCCCTGGCGACGCTGTACGATGGCAACCCCACGGCCCGCCTGCTGCCCCTGCTGCGCGCGATCACCCAGGCCGACGCCGCGCCCCTGCGCCTCCCGCTGGGCGCCTCGCTGGACCTGGTGGTGCAGGCCGCGTGAGCGCCTGGAACAACAACAAGAAGGAACGACTCCCATGAGCACCGAACGCCACGACCTGGTCATCATCGGCGGCGGCCTCGCCGGCCTGGGCCTGTCCCTGCAGCTGCGCCGGGCCTTGCCGGACCTGGATGTCGCCGTGGTGGAGCGCAACACCTTTCCGGCGCCCGAGATCACCCACAAGGTCGGTGAATCCACGGTGGAGATCGGCTCGACCTGGCTGGCCGACACCCTCGGCCTGCGCGACCACCTCGACGAGCAGCAGCTGCGCAAGTTCGGGCTGCGCTTCTTCTTCGGCGCCAACGAAACCGGGAAGGTCGGCGGCCGGGGCAAGGCCGGTGACCTGGACCAGGCCGACGAGCTGGGTGTGAGCACGGTGTTCCCGACCCCGACCTGGCAGGTCGACCGCGGCCGGCTGGAGAACGAACTCCTGCGCCGCGCCCGGGCCGCGGGCGTGACGGTGCTCGAAGGCCTGCGCGTGAAGAGGCTGTCCGTGGACGGCGTCAAGCGGGTGCACTGCGTCCCCGCGGACTTCAATGGCGCCGGCAATGGCGCATCGGGTGAAGGCGGCGCGACATCGGTTGCGGGCGAGCGCATCCTGGAATCGCGCTGGCTGGTGGACGCCGCCAGCCGCGCCAGCCCGCTCAAGCGCAGCCTGGACCTGGCCCGGCGCAACACCCACGACATCAACGCCAACTGGTTCCGGGTCCGCGGCGAAATCCGAGTCGATGACTGGTCCGCCGACCCGCAGTGGCGCGGACTGACCGGGGACAAGCCACGCTGGCTGAGCACCAATCAGCTGACCGGCCCGGGTTACTGGGTGTGGCTGATCCCGCTGGCCTCGGGCGCCACCAGCCTGGGCATCGTGGCCGACCCGCGATACCACGATTTCGAGCATCTGAAGACGCCGCGCGCCACCCAGGCCTGGCTACAGCGGTTCGAGCCCCGCCTGGCCGCCGAGGTGGAACAGCGCGAGGTGCTGGATTTTGCCTTCCTGCGGCACTTTTCCCACGATTGCGGGCAGGTGTTCAGCGACCAGGGCTGGGCGCTGACGGGCGAAGCCAGCGTGTTCCTGGACCCGCTCTATTCACCGGGCACGGATTTCATCGCCATTGCCAACACCTACATCACCGACCTGGTGACACGCGAGGTGCGCGGCGAGGACATCCGGGGGCGCACGCGCGCCCTGGAGGCGGTCTACCGCTCGCTGTACGAGAACACCCTGTCGATCTACCAGGGACTGTACGGCGGCTTCGGCAGCCCGCAGTTCATGGTGCCCAAGACCACCTGGGACTACAGCTACTACTGGAGCGTGTTCGCGCCGCTGTTCACCTGGGACGCCATGACCCGCCTCGCGGACGACACGGCGCTGCGCAACCAGCTGCTGACGGCCGTTGCCCTGAACCGGGGCCAGCAACGGCGCCTGCGCGCCCTGGCCGAAACCACGCCCGCCGAGGCCGGACGGGGCCGCTTCTTCGACCAGAGAACCGTGCCCCTGTTGTGCCGCCTCAACGCCCAGCTCACCGACGGTCTCGAAGGCCCGGCCCTGCTGGAGCGCATCACCGCCAACGTGATGCGACTGGAGCGCCTGTCCGGACACCTGGCCGCGCGCATGGAGGACCCGTCACGCCCGGCCGGCGACGACGAGCGCGAAATGATCGGTGACGTGTTCCCGGAGTTGCTGAGCGCGTGAGGCTCAACCCGGCCGGCTGCCGAGCCAGGCCGTGAGGAAACACAGCGCGCTGCCCAGGGCCACGGCGCCGCCCAGCGACTGCAGGGCGGGAATGGACGAGGCGGCGAGCACCCCGAAGGCCGCCACCGTGGAGGCCATGCAGGCGAACACGGCGTGCAGGCTGCCTTCCCGGTCCGGCTTGCCGAGGAACAGCGCGTAGTCCAGGCCGATGCCGGCCACCAGCAACAATCCCGTGAGGTGATAGAGGTCCAGCGGCCCCAGCGCCTGGCGCAGGATGCCCGCCGCCAGCGCGACGGTGGCCAGCACCAGGGCCAGGGTCCAGGCCGCCCGGCGTGGCCGGACGCGCCAGGCCAGCAGCAGGGCGAGCAACACCACGACCCCGCCGAGCACCATTGCCGTTCGTTCGCGATAGTCCGTGACCAGTGCCTCTGAGGCGGCGCGAAGGTCCACCAGCCGTGCGGCCGGCATCCGCTCCGCGAGCAGGGCCTCCAGGGCCGCGACGTCCGGTTCGCCGCGCAGCGTGGCCAGGGCCACCCAGCGGCCGTCCTTCGCGCGGTAGAGGTGCTGGCCCAGCGCGCCTTCCAGCGCCGTACCGGCATAGCCGCCGGGCTGGAGCGGCTCGAGATCGCGGCTGGCGCCGGCATCGTCCAGGAATCCACGGAAAGCTTCGACGGCGAAAGGCCCCGCGGCCGTGGCGGTTTCGAGCCGGTCGGCGAGGTCTTCATTGGCGGGGATTCCGCCCTGTCGGTCGCGTTGCTCCCCGGCCGGGGGCAGCAGGGTGGTCAGGTCACTGAAGCCGTCGATCAGGCCCTGCGTCCGCGCCTCCTCGAGCACGCCCTGCAGGCCCCGCGACTGTTCCAGCAGGGACTGTGGCAGGTCCTCATCGACCACCGCTCCAGGTTCGGCGACTTCCGATGGCGGATGCGCGGCCGGCGAGGTTTCCAGCGCGACCTGGTAGCGGATGTTCGGCGCCCCCGTCGCCGCCCGCAGCTGTCCTTCCAGCGCGAGTCGTTCGGCGGGTATGGGGCTGAGCGCGGCGAGGTCGGATTCCCACCAGGGGCCCCTGCCCGGCAGCAGCGTCAGCACCAGGGCGGCCCCGGCCGCCACCCACACCACGCCGAAACGCAGCCGCGGGTCGCTCCCGGGCCCATGGCCGGTCGGTCCGGGCCGGCCTTTCATCAGCCAGGGCAGCACCCAGCGCGTGGTGGCGGCCGCACCCAGCACCCCGGCGGCGGAGAACAGGCCGAGTTGCGCCATGCCCGTGGCTCCGCCCGCCATCAGTGCGGCATAGGCCAGGGCGGTGCTGAGGGCGCTGAGCCGCAAGGTCGGCCAGGTGGCCCGGAGCGCCGAGGCGGAGGGTTCGCCGCGGGCGCGGCTCAGGAAATGCAGCGGGTAGTCGATGGCGATGCCCAGCAGGGTGAAGCCGAAGGCCAGGGTGATGCCATGCACCTGGCCCCAGGCCAGGGCCACGGCCGCCGCGCCGGTGACCAGGCCGGCGAGCAGGGGCAAGGCGGCCAGCAGCAGCACGGAAAAGCGGCGGTAGACCAGCAGCAGCACCAGGACGATGGCCGCGCTGGCCAGGAGGCTGCGCCAGGTGGCCTCGGCGCGGATGGTCTCCTGCAGTTCCACGCCGAAGACGCCGGCGCCGCTGAGGGTCGTGTCCGCGGGCGGCGGGAAGGCTTCGGCGACGGCCGCCCGGATGCCCGCGATGGCCGTTCCCTGGGCCTGCAGTTCAAAGGCCGGGGCCCGGGTCACCGCCACCAGGACGCGCCGACCGTCGTCGGTGGTCCACGGCCGATCGGTCGCCGGCGCCAGCGCCTCGAGCAGGTCCAGCGAGACCAGGGCCGGATCGTGGGCGACGAGGTCCTCGTAGTCGGCTTCCGTGCCCAGGCCCAGTTCCGCCAGGCGTGCGTCCAGGGCCGCCGCGAGGCCGTCCTCGCTCCAGTCCATGTCCGCGAGCAGGTAGCGGTACGACCACAGCGGTTCGGGTGGCTTGCCCGTGGGTGGCAGCAGGTCCGAGAGCACGCGTTCGACGCCGGAGACCTGCGTGAGCGCCTCCGCCAGCGCCGTGACCCGGTCCGGTTCGTCCGGCACCGCGACCAGCACGAAGCGTGACCCCGGCGAGGCGCCGAGCCGCTCCACCAGGATGCGCTGTTCCGCGGTACGCGGCCCGGGCAGGAACAGGCCCAGGTCGTAGGACATTTCCAGGCGGGTGAAACTGGCGGCCAGCAAGGCCGCCAGGAGGGCGATCCAGGCCAGCAGGCGGGTGATGGCGCTAGGGCGCATCGTCCCGGGAGGCGCCGGATTCCTGGGCTTCGTCCGCTTCCCCGGCCGTATCCAAAGCCGATTGGGAATCCGCTTCCGAAGCCGACTCCGCCAGCAGGGTCATCCGTTCGCGCGCCCCATCACCGCGGAGGGTATCGATGGTGCGCACCTCGTCTCCCTCCCCGCGCACTTCCAGCAGCGGCAGGCGCTCGGCCAGGCCGCGATCGAGCGGCACCAGGCGCAGCACCCACGCCGCGTCCTCGCCTTCGAGGTAGTCGGCGGTGAAGGTGGATTCCAGGGCCGCCACGTCCCCGGACAGCAACGCGCGAATGCCGCCCAGCAGGGCCGCCAGTTCCGGGCGCCGGTCCAGCGGCATGCGGCGCGTGCGCCCCTGGCCGGCCTGCGCCTCGAGCTGCGTGGGCGTGATGGCCAGGCGCGCCGGGCGCGGTTCGTCCACCCACTTGGTCAGGATCTCTGCTTCCGGGTCCCATTCCAGGCGGCCACGGACCGTGACGGGCTCGCGGGTCAGGCCGCTGGCGCGCTGTTCCTCGAAGGCCAGCACCCGGCCGGCTTCCCCGGCCAGGCCCGCCAGGCGTTTCTCCAGGGTGGCGGCCAGGCCCGTGACCGGCAGAACGGCCAGGAAGGGCAGGCCCGCGGCGAACAGCCCGGTCAGCAGACGGCGTGATCGGTTCACTTGGCGTTGGCCCAGAAGTCGTAGAAATTGAACCAATTGTACGGATGCCGGCGGGCATGGTGCTCGAGCCGTGCGGCGTAGCGGCGCACGCTGTCGGTGATGACCCGGTCGCGATCGGCGCGCCCGACCCGGGGCGGCGAAGGCAGGGCCTCGAACACGATGCGGTAGCGGCCCCGCCCCTCGTGCAGGCCGAAGAACAGCACCACGGGGGCCTGGGTCACCATCGCCACCTCGTGCGGCGAGGCCGGGAAGCGTGCCGGTGCGCCGAGGAAATCCACCGTCACCGTGCGCTCCCCCTCCCTTGCACGGTCCGCCAGCATCGCCACCAGCGCGCCGTCCTGGAGCGCGGTGAGCAGGGCCAGGCCGGCGCCGGGCTGGGCGCCGATGTCCAGCACCTGCCTGACGATGTCCGGGTTCAGGGCCTCCAGCACGGCCGTCGCCGCCGGGCTCTGCCGGCGGTCCATGACGACCCGCAGTTCGACCTCCGGCCGGGCGCGCTTGATGCCCCTGGAGGCCTCGAAGCTGCCCAGGTGGGCGCCGAGCAGCAGGCAACCCCGGCCCTGGTCGAGGGCCGAATGCAGCGCCTGGGTGTTATCGGGCGTCATCTCGATGCCCCGGTTGTCCTGTCCCAGGATGTAGGCGCGGTCGAGCACGACCTGGCTGAAGGTCCAGAAGTGCCGCCACACATCGCGAAAGGTGGCGGGGCGGCCCAGGGCGCGCTCCAGGAACGCGCGGGACGCGATGCGCTCGGTGCGGCGGGCCAGGAAGAAGTAGGCGCAGATCGGGCCAAGCAGCAGCCGGGCCACGCCGGGGCCGAAAGACATGCAGACCCGCGCGAACAGCCGCATCAGCCACGGGCTGCCGGCCTCCCGTCGCGCCTTCCAGGAAACGCTCATCGTTGCCGCTGGTTCTGGCGGTAAAGAGCGAGGAGTTCCTGGCGCGGGAGCTTGGACGTGTCCGTGCGCGGCAGCCGCTCGACCTGGATCAGGGGCCGGGGAATGAAGGCGGCGTCCAGGGAGCGCCCCAGGTGGGCGCGGATCGCCGCGCCGCTCGCGCTGCCGGCGTAGAGGGCGGCGGGGCGCTGGTTGTCGGCCTCGGTGGGCGGCAGGAAGGCCGCGGCGTCGTCCACGCCCGGCACTTCGAGCAGCAGGCGCGTGATCTCGCCCAGGGAGCCGCGCTTGCCGGCGACGTTGATGAGGTCGCCCAGGCGGCCGGCGAGGCGGAAGCGCCCGTCCTCGCCGAAGGCCAGGCGGTCGGCCAGGGGCACGGGCTCGTCCATGTGGGGCGCGTTCACCACGGCGCGTTCGTCCTCGAAGGTCTCGAAGGCCAGGCCCGCCAGGGGGTTCCAGGTTTCTTCGCGGTCCGCGTGCCGCGTCGCCATGCAGCCGGCCTCGCTGCAGCCGTACACATCCAGCACCTCGGCGCCGAGGCAGTCAGCCGCGGCCGCGGCCAGGTCGCGGCCCAGCGGCGCGGTGGCGCAGACCGCGCGCTGCAGCGGCGGAAACGACAGGCCGCTGTCGACGAGGGCGCGCAGGTGCAACGGCGTGGTCACCAGCACGCGGGGCGCTTCCAGGCCCTCGAGCGAGCGGCGCACGTCCTCGGGAAACAGCGGCTTGTCGGCGGTGAAGGCCACCGGCGACCAGAGCGCCTGCAGGGAGGCCAGTTCCAGGCCGTACATGTGCTGGGCCGGCACCGTGGCGACCACCCGGGCGCCGCGCGGGATGATGGCGTCCTCGTACAGCGTGACCGCGCCGCGGAACATGCCCAGGGTCTTGGCGATCGCCTGGGCATTGCCGGTCGAACCGGAGGTGTAGGAAATGGCGGCGAGCACGGAGGCCGGAAGCGCCGGAACGCTGCGGGACCACGCCGGGGCCGCTTCATTCATCGAAGCAGTCTCCGGACCCGTCGGTTCCATGACCGACGCGGTCGACGCCGAACGCCGGCCCAGGGCCCCATCGACCAGGAACGACCGAAGATCCACGTCCTGCAGTCCGGGCGCGACCTCCGCGCCGTCGTGCAGCACGGCCATCTCCGGGAGCGTTTCCGCGATGCCGGCCTGCACCGGCGGCTTGTCGTTAGGGGGGAGGACGTTGACCTTGCCGGCCGCCAGCGTCGCGACGAAGCCCACGGTGAAGGCGTAGCGGTCGCGCGCCAGGTTCATCACGTGGCCCGCGGCGGGCAGGCGTTGCGCCAGGTCCAGCGCCTGTTCCAGGAAGGTGGCGGCGGTGACGGGCGCGTCCCGGACCCACGCGACCACGGCGTCCGGCGGCCTTTCGAGCAGGGAGACGCGGCGGGAGTCGGTCACGCGGGGCGATCCTCAGGCCGCGCTGGCTTCCTGTTCGATGTAGGCCGACAGGCTGCGCAGGTTCTCGAACACGGCGCGGGTCGCGTCGTCATCGGCTTTGAGCTGCACGCCGTACTCTTTCGAGATCGCCATGGCGAGTTCCAGGGCGTCGATGGAATCCAGGCCCAGGCCGTCCCCGAACAGCGGTTCCTCGGGGCCGATCTCCTCGGCGGTCACGTCCTCGAGGTTGAGCACCTCGACGATCAGTTCGGCCAGTTTTTGTTCTGCAGCGCTTTTTTGGCTCATTGTGGTCTTCCCGGCGTGGACAGTCTCGGGTCCCGGCCGCTGGACGGCCCGGGTGTCGGGCGAGGCCAGGGTGCCTCGTCGCGGGGGCGATTATATAATTCCCCTTCCTGGTGCACAGCCTTTTGCACGAAACGCCTTCGGCGCCCGGGTGTGCCCGAGTGTGACCGGGGCACGAGCCCGCAGAGCCGAGACAAAGGACGAACGCAGCCCCCATGAGTTCCGTCGAACCCATCGACCGCGCCCAGCGCCGCCCCACCCTGCGCTTCCAGGCCCCAGCCGGGGAGGCGCCGGAGCGCCTGGCGCGTTTTCGCACCGCCGGCGCCGAGCTGACGGGCGCCCGGGACTTCCTGCTGCCCCTGGAGCAACTCGAGGGCCACGGCCTGGAGGAGTGGTGGCTGGACGGGGGCGCCGCGCCGCGCACCTCGGCCGAGGGCGTGCAGGCTGTGGCGGCCGGCGGCCTGCTGCTGTGCGAGGCCTTCGAGCCGGAGACGGCTGACCCGCGCGAGGCGGCCCGCGCCACCTACGAGCGACTGCTCGCCTTCCTGCAGGCCAACGACTATCCCCACGTGGTGAAGGGCTGGAACTACCTGGCCGACATCAACGAGGGCCGGGGCGATACCGAGCGCTACAAGCAGTTCTGCCTCGGCCGCGGCGAGGCCCTGGAATCGTGCTGGCGGCACGACTACCTGCCGGCCGGCACCGGCGTGGGCGGTGGCGAGGGCACGGGCCTGCGGGTGACGCTGCTGGCCAGCCGCGAGGCGCCGGTGATCATCGAGAACCCGCGCCAGATGAGCGCCTTCCGCTACCCGCGCCAGTACGGCCCGAAAAGCCCGTCCTTCAGCCGCGCCGCGGCCATCGGCGGAACCGCCCGGCCCCTGCTGTTCATCAGCGGCACGGCGGCCATCGTCGGGCACGACTCGCTGCACGCCACCAGCATCGAGGGCCAGGTCAGCGAGACCCTGCGCAACTGGACCTCGCTGTTCGACGCCTTCGAACAGCGCGTCGGGCGCCGCCCCTCGCTCACCAAAGATGCCTGGTACCGCGTGTACCTGCGCCACCCCGAACACCTTGCGCCGGCGCGCAAGGTGCTGCACGACGCCGGCCTCCCGCTGGAGCGCACCCTGTTCCTGCGCGCCGACATCTGCCGGCGCGAACTGCTGTTCGAAATGGACGGGGTGCTGGCGGCCTGATCACCAGGTGTAGTGCACCTTGTAGGTGATCACGGCCTCCTTCTCGGAGGGAATCTCCACCTCGAATCGGATGCGGTTGCTGTTTTCCTTCGTGAACCGGTGGCTGTTGTCCTCGATTTCCCAGTTGGCCGCGCGGTAGAGATTTTCCAGCACGATCACTTTCGTGGACGTCTTCTTCTGGTTGCGCAGGCGGATCTCGAAGGTTTCCCAGAGGTGGTGGCCGCGTGAGTCGACCTGGAAGTCGGTCTGCTTGCGCTCGCCGACCACGTCGAAGGCCTCGCCCATCTCGATGCGCACCGTCTCGTTGCGCGGCGTGTGGTCCAGCGTGTCCTCGCCGATGAATTCCAGCGAGCCGTCCGCCGGGTCCACCTGGTTCACGCGGATGCGGCCGGCCGGCAACGGCACGCCCAGGCCCTCGTCCTCCTTGTTCTCGAAGCTGAGGTAGACGTCCACCTGCCCCTTGCCGAAGGCGCCGTAGTTCTGGTCCAGCGTGTAGCCGCCGTGGTAGCCCCAGTGCATGGTGGGGTTGAACACCAGTTCCTTCTCGCAGGCGATGTCCCGGGCCGTGTTGAACAGCTGGATCTGCTTGGTCGAGTTGTCCGGCAGGTCGGTGCGCCGCTGCAGGGTGTAGAGGTGGTACTCGAAGAAGGCCTTCTCCTCGAAGGCCGGGGGCGCCGCCGCCACGGAATCCTCCGCCATGCGCATCATCACTTCGCGCTGCGGGCGGGGCATCTCGGCGCGGTTGACGTCGCCGGCGATCAGCTTGAGGCGGGCGTTGGAAAATCCGGCCCCGGAGCGGTTGATCACCGACACCCAGGGCGACAGGTCCAGCGAACAGCCGTCGCTTTCGTCCAGGGTGAGGTTGTAGTCGGCCCACCAGGTCATGCCCTGGGTCTCGTAGGCGATACGCGTGTCCTGCGCGCCGGCGCGCGGGCTGTCGAGCAGCCATTCCAGGGTCGGCTTCGTGATCAGGCCGCCGGGCAGTTCGGGAAAACGGATGTTGCCGTAGGCGCGCATGGCCTGCACCGAGCCGTCGTCGAGCTGCAGGGTCAGGCCGTCACCGGCCCCGATCAGCCGGCCTTCGACCAGCTGCAATTCGTCGCCGACGATCTGCTCGATGACGATGCGCTCGCCCAGAAAGCGCTGCAGCAGCTTGGCCTGGGAGACCAGGTCGAACTGGAAGCTCTGCTCCACCACCGCCGTGCGCGGCTCGGTGAGCGAGGTGAAGGTCACCGTCGTGGGATCGATCAGCGCGGCCACGTCGGTCACGCGCAGGGGGTTGAGCCCGCGCTGGATGTCGTAGCTTCGTTCGTGGCGCACGATGGCATAGCCCGGTACCGGGCCGTACCAGGTCTGGCCGGCCACGGGGCGATACAGCTCCGGCGCCACGGCCCCGGGCTGCAGGCTGGAGTAGATGGTGACGGAATCGTCGCTGTCGGCGGCGAGCGCCGGTCCCGTGCAGGCGGCGGCGACGGCGAGGGAGAGCAGGCGGCGGGTCAGTTGCGACATCGGTAGTTCCTCGGAATTGGGTTTCAGACCAGAGAACGGCGCCAGGCGCGATGCGGGGTTAAAGGGCCGGGTTTTTCGTGGCCGGGCGTGCGGACGGGGCGCATTCCTGGAAATCCTTCCATCGCTCGCGGATGCGTTCCCGGAGGGCCCGCAGATCACCCGAATCCGGCAGTTCACGGAACGACGGGCTGTGCTCGCTGATGTAGGGGTGGTTCGCGAAGCCCCGCTCCACCGCGGTTTCCAGCCAGCGTGTCGCCCGAGGCACGTCGCCGCCCATGGCGAAGGCCTCGGCTGCGGAACGGGCGAACATCTCCACCGCGGCCACCCGTTCTCGCACGGGCGGCGTCAGGCCGCTGCCGTCCAGCGTCCCCAGGTGCGCATCGCAGAACAGCCGCGCCACGTGCGCCGGCGCCGAGTCATCCGTGGCCGGC
>JAUHYP010000095.1 GCA_030426265.1 Gammaproteobacteria bacterium
GTCACCCCGGATGATGGCGTCCATCACGTCGAAGGTGTTGCCTTCCTCGATCAGCGGAAACCCCCGGGCCTCGTTGGCCGCCAGGTAGCGCTCCCACGCATTCAGCCGCTCCTCCGGGCTCACCAGGTCGCTCATCAGGATGAAGCTGAAGCGTTTCATGAGTTCGACCTTGAAGTCCGGGGACTCCCCGGAAAGGTCGGTGAACTCGGGACGGACGGACTGGTAGAAGTCCCAGGCCTCCTGGCTGCGTTCCTGGGCCATCATGTGGTCGATGTAGTACATGTTGGCCATCCAGAACACACCGCGTCGCAGGTCGACCTGATCGGCGACCATGCTGCGGGCCAGCTCCATGCTCCGGTCCCCGTCACCGCGCTGGTCGGTACGGATCACCTCGAGAATGCGCGCCATGGGGCTGCCCGGCGCCAGCGCCTGCACCCGGGCGTAGTAGGTTTCCGCCTCTTCCGGCAATTCCAGGGCGTACAGCGACAGGGCCACCTCGAAGGGCAGTTCGTGGTCCCTGGGGTCGAGTTCCATCGTGCGATGGATCAGTTCCAGGTAGCCGGGGAAATCACCCCGAAGCCGGCGCATGTCGGCCAGCATTCCGGGCGGCGTCGGGTTTTCGGGCGCCAGTTCGGCGGCCCGTTGCAGGGCGGATTCCGCTTCATCAATACGTTCCAGGTCCGCCAGGATGTTGCCCAGCCCGAGGTAGAGGTCCGCGTCCAGGGGGTCGATCAGCTTTCCGGCTTCGAGCACGGCCAGGGCGGACTCGGACTCTTCCAGTACGAAGTGCAGGCCGTCGGCGACCGTGGCCCGCACGAAGGTCTCGGTCGGGATGTACGCCAACTGGTCGCGCACCCGGTAGATGGATTTCCGGGCCTCATCGCGCGTGGTCAACTCGGTGCCGAAACGACCGTCGAGGATGCCCAGGTAGGCGATGCCCAGCCGGTTGTCGGGTTCCTGTTCGGCCACGCGAAGCAGCAGAGGCCGGGCCATCCGGTCCAGTTCCTGGACGTTCACGATTCCGGTCAGGTGCTTGAGCATGTAGTTTCGGGCCAGCGCCAGGCGGGCGTCCGTGAAATCAGGGTCTTCGCTCAGCGCCTGTTCGAAGTGGTTTTCGGCCTCCTCCATGCTGCCGTAGGTGTAGAGCGCCTGCTGTTCCAGGCCCTTCAGGTAGCGGTCGTAGGCGGTCAGGTCGGTCGTGTCGACGCCCCGGACGACGCTCTCACTGCCGAGCAGCGAAGCACCCAGCGCCTCGGCCACGTCCGCGGCGATCTCGTCCTGGATGGCGAATATGTCCTGCAGGGGCCGGGTGTAGTTCTGCGACCAGATGTGGAAGCCGTCGTCCGCGCGAATCAGCTGGGCGGTCACGCGCACCTGGTCGCCGGCGCGCTGCACGCTGCCTTCGAGCACGTTGGCCACACCCAGGGCGGCGGCGATTTCCGAAATGGCCTTGTTCTGGCCCTTGAAGGCGAACGACGAGGTCCGGGCCGCCACGCGCAACTCCGGCAGCTGGGCCAGCATGTGCAGCAGGGTGTCGGTGAGCCCGTCGGAGAAGTACTCGTTGTCCGGGTCGTTGCTCATGTTGGTGAAGGGCAGCACGGCGACCGAGGGGCCCGCAGGCGCCGCGGCCTGGCTTGCCGCCGAGTCCGGTGAAGGCGCGCTCGCGCCGTCGTTCAGCACCAGCTTGTCCACCAGCAGGTAACCCACGGCCAGCGCCAGCACCACGATGATGGTGCGGTCCAGCTTGCGGCCTGTCTGGTCGGTGATGGAAACGGTCCGGTCGACCTCGTGCTCGCGCTTGATCCCCTCGGGCGTGAGCTCGAAGGCCCAGGCGAAGATCAGCGCCAGCGGAAACCCGATGGCCAGCGCCATCAGCAGGGTGGGGAAGACCCAGTCCGGCGCACCGATGTTGTCGATCAGCACGTCCGCGATCTGCAACAGCAGCCACGAGGCGATCGCGTAGGCGATGCCCACGCGGAACACGTTCCTTCTCCGAAGTTCCGCGATCAGACTCACGGCGACCTCCATGCTAGTCTGTGACCAGCCCGCGAAGCGGGCAGGGTGGTGACCAGCGTGGCTGTCGCGCCGAGCAGCCCGGAGCGGGGGTTCCGGTGGGTGCTGTTCGTCACGGCAGCCACGCGGCCACCTGGCAGGAAATGCCTGCCGAAAAAACGTTCATGTCCATCGGTCTTCCCGAGGCTTTTCCCGAGACCGGGCTCATCGGCCGCTCCGGCCGGGCCACACAACGGCAAAACCTGGGGAAACCTAGTCACAGGCAAACGCCTCTTCGCCCGCCATGCGGCACTGGCTTGGCAAACCCCGTTCCTGCCAGACGCTCCAGGCATGCTCCCGCGCCCAGGCCTGGAAGGCCGGGGTGCGCCGATACCAGGCGGCGTCCGGCTGCCAGATCAGCCGGGCGTTTTCCGACTCGGAGGTGAAACAGGGTTCCTGGCGCAGGGCGACGGCCACCATGCCCATGTCGCAGAGGTCGAGGTTCAGCGGACGGCCCCAGTCCTCGAAACGGGTGACGGCCGTGGCGTGGTCGGCGTCCGGATATTCGATGGCGGCTACCCAGTCGGCCACGGGGGCGAACTGGCGGCGCAGTGCCAGCGCCGCGACGGCCAGGGCCATGGTGTGTTGCCCGGTTTTCGCGTAGTAGGGCACGAAGGCGTCGGACGAGGAATGGAAATTGTGCTCCAGCGTGATTTCGAACTCGGCGATGGCCTCCTGCACCCGGCCCAGCACCAGCAGGGTCGCGGCGCGCCATT
>JAUHYP010000096.1 GCA_030426265.1 Gammaproteobacteria bacterium
GGCTCCTGCGCCTACCAGGGCGAAGCGGCCGCGGCGGACCCGCCGGGCTTTTTCAAAGGCCTCCTGCACGGCTTCCTGATCTTCTTCAGCCTGATCGGCAGCATCTTCACGGATGTGCGCATCTATGCTGCCCCCAACACCGGTGGCTGGTACGACCTGGGCTACTTCCTCGGCGCCTCGGCCTTCCTGGGCGGCGGCGGGGCGAGCGCAAAGAAATGAAACCAGCCATGACCCGTACGCCTTCCATGAAGCCGAACGCCTGGGCGGCCACCCTCCTCGGACTGCTGCTGGCAACGCTCACGGCCGCCTGCAGCGAGTCCTCCCGGGAAGACCTGGCCAACAGCTTCAAGGAGTCCTACGACGCCAGCTTCCGCAGCTCCTTCCGTTCCTCATTCGTCGGCACCTGCGCCGAACAGGACGAAACCCCCGAAAACGTCGCCCTCTGCACCTGCATGGCCGACGACCTGCTGGCCAACTTCACCCCCAAGGAACTCATGAACACCGACACCATGAGAGAACACGTCCAAAGCAAAGGCCTGCCCAAATGCGAAGCGCAAGCCATGGCGGGAACGGAAGAAGAACCAGACCAGGAAGATCAGGCGGGCACCACGGCCCCGGAAGAACAGGGATGATGCATTAGCACACCCACGAAGTCGCGAATGTCACACGTCTCGGGAAAGCATCGAGGCGTGTGCGGTTTTCACCCGAAGGGTGAAAGAAGCGCACGCCGGTAGAATGGTGGGCCGTGTTGGACTCGAACCAACGACCAATTGATTAAAAGTCAACTGCTCTACCAACTGAGCTAACGGCCCGCCGGATGGAACGGGGTACTGCGAAGGGGGCGAATTCTAGGGGAAATCCCGGCTCCGCTCAAGGCTTTGGACGCACTTCAGGGCGAAGAATAGCGCGTCGGGTCCGACACGCCGGCCGCCTCGAAGCCCGCCCGGCGGATGCGGCAGGAATCGCAGCGCCCGCAGGCGCGGCCGTCCTCGTCGGCCTGGTAGCAGGAGACCGTCAGTGAATAGTCCACGCCGAGCGCCGATCCGGCGCGGATGATCTCGGCCTTGGTGAGGTCGATCAGCGGCGTGTGGATGCGCAGGGCCCGCCCTTCGACCCCGGCCTTGGTCGCCAGGTTGGCGGTGGCCTCGAAAGCCGCGATGAATTCGGGACGGCAGTCGGGATAGCCCGAGTAGTCCACGGCGTTCACGCCGATGGCGATCACCCCGGCGCCCAGCACTTCCGCGTAGCCCAGGGCCAGGGACAGCATCACCGTGTTGCGTGCGGGCACGTAGGTCACGGGAATGCCCTCGCCCTCGGTTTCCGGCACCGCGATATCGTCCGTCAGGGCCGAGCCCCCGATGGCGCGCAGGTCGATCTTCAGCACCTTCAGGTTCGTTCCGGCCGCCTCCGCGACCCGTCGGGCCGCCTGCAGTTCGGAGCGGTGACGCTGGCCGTAGTCCACGGCCAGGGGGTGGCAGTCCAGGCCCCGGTCCTGCGTCATGGCCAGCACGGTGGCTGAATCCAGCCCACCCGACAGCAGCACCACAGCCTTGTCCCGGGCCGTGGTCACCGGCCGGGCTCGTCGCCCCAGAGGAGCTTGTGCAGTTGCAGTTGCATGCGCACCGGCAGGTGGTCTTCCAGGATCCAGCCGGCCAGTTCGGCCGGGTCGAACTGGCCCCAGGCCGGGGAGAACAGCACATCGCAGATCCGGTCCAGGCCGCGTTCGCGGACCTGTTCGCGGGCCCAGCGATAGTCGGCCTGGTCGCAGATCACGAACTTGAGCTGGTCGTGCGCGGTGAGCGCCTCGAGATTCTCCCAGCGATTGCGGGTCTCCTCGCCGGAGCCCGGGGTCTTGAGGTCCACCACCCGGCTGACGCGCGCGTCCACGGGGGTGACGTCGATGGCGCCGGAGGTTTCCAGGGAGACTTCGTAGCCGGCCTCGCACAGGCGCTCCAGCAGCTCCAGGCAGCGCTTCTGCGCCAGCGGCTCCCCCCCGGTCACGCACACGTGCCGGGCGCCGTGGCGCGCTGTTTCGGCCAGGATGTCGTCGAAGTGCATCCAGTGGCCGCCGTGAAAGGCGTACTCGCTGTCGCAATAGACGCAGCGCAGCGGGCAACCGGTCAGTCGAATGAACACCGTGGGTCGGCCCGCGTCACGCGCCTCCCCCTGGAGGGAATGGAAGATCTCGGTGATCTTGAGCATGCCCGCGCGATCGCGGGGCACGCGGCTGGAGAGGTCTTCGGACACGGCGGCGTTCATGCGCGCCGTTCCTGTCGATGGCGCCCCGGGCCGCCGGGACGGCCCGGTGCGGCCTGCGGCGTCCGGGGGGTCATGGGGTGGCCCTAGAACTGGCCTTCGAGCCGCATCGAACGCAGGCGGCTGTCGGCCAGGCGCGACAGGGTCGAGTTCGGGAACTCCTGCTGTACCTGCTCCAGCGCGGCCCGCGCCTGGTCGTACTGGCGCAGTTCGTAGTGCGTGAAGCCGATCTTGAGCAGCCCGTCACCCCGCTTGGTGCTGTCGGGGTACCGTTGGATCAGGCTCTGGAACGAATTCAGCGCGATCTCGTAGTTGCGGGTCACGTAGTAGGACTCGCCGAGCCAGTACTGGGCATTGCCGGCCAGGGCGCTGTCGGGATACTGGCGCAGGAAGCTCTGGAACGACTCCGCCGCATCGGCGTAACGCAG
>JAUHYP010000010.1 GCA_030426265.1 Gammaproteobacteria bacterium
CATGTCGCTGATGGGTTTGCCCATGTCCAGGCTGTCGAGGATGGCCAGCTCCTCGCAGTGCGTCTCCACCAGTTCGGCGAATCGCTGCAGCACCTTCATGCGCCTGCGTGGCTTCATGCGCGACCAGTTGCCCGAGCGGAAGGCTTTCAGCGCGGCCGCCACGGCCCGGTCCACGTCTTCGGCGGTGCCGGCCGCCACCTGCGCCAGCACTTTGCCGGTGGCCGGGTTCACCGACTCGAAGTGCCCGCCCAGGGCGGGCTCCACCGATCGTCCGTCGATCAGGTGGCGGGTCTCGAGACGGCCGCTCAGGCCGGCGGCGACGGCGTGCCAGTCGGCGCGGCTGTGGTTGTGGACCCGGTCCAGGCTCATGAAGCGATTCTCCTCTGTTGCACCGAGCATGGCGCGGAAACCACCAGCGCGTCCACTAAAAGACAGCCGTCGGTGTGCACGATGACCGGGTTGAGGTCGATTTCCGACACATCCTCGCCCAGTCCCGCCACGATGTTCGAGAACCGGGCGGCGAGTTCCGCGTAGGCATCCAGGTCCGGCCTGGGCCGGCCCCGGGCGAGGTCCAGCAACGGGCGCTGGTGCAGTGTGTCGACCAGGCGGCGGGCCTCGGCGGCGTCGAAGGGCGGCAGGGCGCAGACGGTGTCGCCCAGGGCTTCGAGGGACACGCCGCCGAAGCCCAGCACCACCAGGGGGCCGAACTGGTCGTCGCGCACCATGCCCAGCATCATCTCCACGCCGGCCGGCGCCATGGGGGCGACCAGCACGGCGGGGCCGAGCCGGTGCGACAGGTCGCGCCAGGCGGCCGCGACGGCTTTCGGAGCGGCGAGTCCCAGGCGCACGCCGTCCCGGTCGGACTTGTGCGCCAGGCCGGGCGTGGCCGCTTTCAGGGCCACGGGGTAGCCCAGCGACTTCGCCGCTTCCAGGGCATCCACTTCGTTGTGGACCACGCGGCAGGGGTTGCCGGGCAGGCCCAGGCGAGCCAGCAGTTCCAGGGCTTCGGCCTCGTTGCCCGGGGGGCGTGTCGACAGCCGTCTCCGGGCTTCGGCCAGGGTGTCCGGGGGCAGGGGCGCCGCCCCGGCGCGCGGGCGCCGGCGCGCATTCCGCCAGGCCAGCACCGCGCGCGCGGCCGCCAGGAAGGGGCGCAGGCCGTCGATCACGGGAATGCCTTCCCGGGCGAGCGTGAGGGCCAGGGCATCAGCGCCGCTGCCCGGATGATTGCTCACCAGCGCGACGGGTTTGCCGTGGGCATTCCGGGCGCGGCGCAGCCAGTCGGCGTAGTCCGGGTAGATCGAGGAGCCGGCGCCGCGGGCCAGCACCAAGGCGCCCAGGGCGGCGTCCGGGTCGCCCAGCAGCAGGGACAGGCTGTCGTCCATGACGCGCAGACCCTCGTCGCCGCCCGTGCCCCAGGCGTCCAGGGGGTTCACGGCCGGCAGGCCGGGATCCAGGCGCTGTTCCAGGCCTTCGATGGTGTCCGGGGAAAGCGTCGCGAGCGGGACGCCGAGGTCATCGGCCAGGTCCACCAGCAACTGCCGCTCCCCGCCGGAATCATGCAGCGCGACCAGGCCGCCACCCGCAGGGTAAGGCGTGGGCTGGGCGAGGAGTTGCAGGGCCGCCACCAGTTCCTGGAGGTCAGCGACCCGCTGCACGCCGTAACGGTCGAACAGCGCGTTCCAGGCGGCATCCTCACCGGCCACCGCCCCCGAGTGTGACACGGCGAGGCGGGCGGCCAGGGCGGTTCGACCGACTTTCACCGCCACGACGGGCACGCCCATGCGCGCGGCCTTTTCCAGCGCCGCGATGAAGGCTGCCGGGTCGCGCGCCGTTTCCAGGAACAGGCCCACGGCGGCGGGCGCGTGTTCGTCCAGGGCGAAATCGAGATAGTCGGCGAGGCCGACCGTGAACTCGCTGCCGGTGGAGACGGCCAGGTTGAACGACAGGCGCTCTTCGCAATCGACCAGGCCGGACATGCCGGCGCCTGACTGGCTGAGCAGGGTGACGTTACCGTCGCGCGGATGATTCTCCCGGGTCTCGAAACCGCAGACCCAGACACCGTCGCGGGCGTTGTAGAAGCCCATGCCGTTCGGCCCGCAGACCAGCAGGCCGGCCGCCCGCACCCGATCGCGGATGCGCTCGCCCAGCCCGGGGTCACCGGGTACGATCAGCTGGGTCATGATGGTCACGGCCCGGGCGCCATGGTCGATGGCGGCGTCCAGGGCTGATTCCAGCAGGGTATCGCGCAGGCAGAACACCACGTGCTCGGCCGTGCCGGGCAGGGCGTCCAGCCCGGGAAAGCAGGGCAGGCCGAGCACCGTGTCCCGTCCGGGGTTCACGGGCCAGAGCGGGCCTTCGAAACCCCCGGCCAGGAGGTTGTGAACGGCCTGGCGGCCCACCGACAGTTCGCGTTCGCTCGCGCCGACGACGGCGATCGAACGGGGGCGCAGCAGCGGGTCGAGGCGGTGGTGCATGACGTTCAGAAATCCGCCGGGGGCGTCTGCCGGCGGCGGGGGGGATCCCAGAACGGCCCTTCGACGACCACGGCCTGCGCCATCTTGCGGTGCCAGGCCAATTCGCGCTGGTAGTAGATCTCCACGCGCATCTTCTCCCCCGGTTTGCCGTGCGGCGCGCGCACCGTGGCCAGGGCCACGTTCTTCTTGGCCGACGGCGACCAGGTCGCGGACGTGACCCAGCCGATCTTGCGCTGCCGCGTGTCGTAGACGTAGGCGTGCTCGGCCGGCTTGTTGTCCTCGATGTCCAGCCGGGCCAGGGCCCAGCGAGAACCCTTCCTGGATTCTTCCAGGAGCGCGCGGCGCCCGTTGAACAGCGGCTTCCTGAAGTCCACCAGCCAGCCCAGGCCCAGTTCGAAGGGCGAGCGGGTGTTGTGCTGGCGCACGGTCTGCAGGGCCGGGGCGAAGTCGCGTCCGGCCAGTATGAAGCCGGCCTCGATGCGCAGCGTTTCCAGCGCGAGCGAGCCCATGGGCCGGATGCCGTGCAGTTCCCCGGCCTCGAACAGACGGTCCCAGAGCGTGCCGGCGCGGTCGGGGTCGATCCAGAGCTCGTAGCCCAGGTCACCCGTGTACCCGGTGCGCGAGATGGCCAGTTCCGTGCCGCCGAAATCCATGTGCGCCAGGCCGAAGGGCTTGAGGGCGTCCACCGCGGAACAGCCCATGCGCCGCAACACGGCCGCCGAGGTCGGGCCCTGCAGGGCCAGGGCGGCGATGTCGTGCGTGACCTCGCTGATCTCGACGTCGAAGCCGCGCGCATTGATCGACAGCCAGTCGATCTGGTGTTCCTGCGAACAGAGCCGGTACTCGCCCTCGCGCAGGTGGAAGATCGTGCCGTCGTCGATCACCCGCCCGGCGTCGTCGCACCAGGCGCTGTAGCCGACGCGCCCGGGGGCGAGCTTCGTGACGTCGCGGGTCACCAGCCGGTCCAGGAAGGGGAGGGCGTCCGGACCCGCGATGCGGTGCTTGACCATGGGCGTGAGGTCGAACACGCCGCAGGTATTGCGACCGGCGAAGTACTCGAGGGTCTCGCAGCCGTAGGCCGGCACCGACAGGTAGTCGTACCAGCGCGACCATTCCCGGTTCTCGTTCAGCGCCGCCTGGTGGGCGTGGAAGGGGCTGGGAAAGACCTTGTTCCGGTAGTGCTCGCGAGAGGAGATGTCGAAGGTTTTCATGGGCTCATTGCCTCCCGCGATCCGCCAGCACCGCGCGGGCGGCATTGCGGCCGGGCCGGCCCGACACGCCGCCGCCCGGGTGGCTGCCGGCGCCGCACAGGTAGAGGCCCGGCACCGGGGTCGAATACCGGGCCGCCCCCGGTACGGGGCGGAGCATGAAAAAGCTGTCCAGCGCCAATTCCACGTGGTGCCAGTGGCCGCCACTCATGCCGAACTCGTTCTCGAGATCCACGGGCGTCAGCAGTTCGTTGGCCAGGACCTGTTCCCGCAGGCCGGGCGCGCAGGCTTCCAGGCTGTCGAGGCAGCGTTCCGTGAAGCCCTGTTTCGCGGCCTCGGACCAGCCGCCCTTCAAGTCGTACGGCGCCCACTGGACGTTGGCCGAAAGCACGTGATGGCCCGGGGGCGCCAGGGTGTCGTCGAACACGCTGGGGACGGAAATCTCCATCACCGGCCGCTCGGAGTGTTCGCCGTACTTGGCGTGGTTGAAGGCATGTTCGACCGTCTCGGGATCCGGCGCGATCAGCAGGCGCTGGCCGCGTTGGTCCGCGTCCAGGCCGGTGAACCGGGGCGGTCCGTCCAGGGCCAGGTGCAGCTTGGCCACGCAGCCGCGTGTGCGCAGGTGATGGATGCGGTTCGCGAAACCGGCTTCGAGGTGCCGGGCGCCGAGCAGTCGCTCGAAGGTGGTCTTCGGGTCGGCATTGGAGACGATCACGTCGGCGTCCAGGGTTTCGCCGTCTTCCAGGGTCACGCCGCAAGCGCGATCGAAGTCCATGCGGATCGCCGCCACGCGGGTCTTCGTGCGGATGCGGGCGCCGGCGGCGCGGGCTGCGCCGTCCAGGGCGACGCTGACGGTCCCCATGCCGCCCGAGGGAAGCGCCCAGTCCCGGCCCTGGTTGCAGCGGTGCAGAGCGATGAACACCGAGTTGTTGGAGCGTGGCCCGAGCATGGCGCCCAGGGTGCCGTCGATGGCCAGGGCGGCCTTGAGCAACGCGCTTTCGAAGCGCTCCTCCAGCACGTCGAAAATGTTGATGCCGGCAATGCGCAGGAACTCGCGCATGTCCTCTGTGCCCAGGCGCCGGATGTCCAGGCCGAGGCGGCCCAGGGCGAGCAGGTCACGCCAGTTCTGCGTGCCCAGGCGCGGGGGGCGCCGGTCCCCGATGCCGTCCAGGATCCGCGCGAAGCGGCTCATTTGCCGATGGTGCTTCGCCATGGACACGCGGTCGGCGTCGAGGGCGCCCGGGCCGCCGAGCGCCCCATCGGCAATCGACAACCACTGTCCCCCGGGGTCCAGGGCGATGGTGTAGAGGTCCTCGGCGGCCATGCGCAGGCCGTAGCGTTCCAGGGCCAGGTCACGCCGCACGCCCTCGTCCAGGGCATGCAGGAGGTGGGCGCCCGCGGAGACGCGGTACCCGGGTGTGAACTCGCGCGTGACCGCCGCGCCGCCGACGCGGTCCGAGGCCTCCAGCACGGTCACGGACAGGCCGGCCTTCGCCAGGTAGGCGGCGCAGGCCAATCCGTTGTGGCCGGCGCCGATGACGATGGCGGAACGGGGCGCGTGCTCAGTCATCCCGCCAGCCCTCCGGCACCGTGTTGGGCTTCTTCAGGTGCATGAGGATCTCGCGCGCCGCATTCGCGCCGGGCGCGGCCATGACCCCGCCGCCGGGGTGGTTGGATGAGCCGCACATCCACAGGCCTTTCACCGGCCCGCGGTACTGGGCGTAACCGGGGATGGGCCGGTTGAACAGCAACTGGTCCATGGTCAGCTCGCCCTGGAAGATGTTGCCCTCGGTCAGGCCCACCTCGGCTTCCAGTTCGCGTGGCGTGCGCACTTCCACGTGGGCGATCATCTTCTTGAAGCCCGGGGCATGCGCCTCGATGCGATCCAGCACGGTGTCGCGAAATCCGTCACGATCGGCATCGGTCCAGTCCTTGCCGCGCACCTTCGGCGGCACGTACTGAACGAACACCGACATGAAGTGCTTGCCCGGCGGGGCCATGGTGGGGTCGGTGAGGGTAGGAATCAGGAGGTCCACGTAGGGATCGCGCGACCAGGTGCCGTCCTTCCAGTCGTCGTAGGCGCGCTCCAGGCGCTCGATGGAGTCACTGATGTGCAGGTCGGCCCGCATCAGCTCCTGGTTGCCGCGCAGCGCGGTGAAGTCCGGCAGGCCCTCCAGGGCGATATTGAGCTTGCCGGAGGAGCCGCGGATCTTGAAGTTGCGGCATTTCTCCAGGAATTCCGGACGCAGGTCCTTCGGGTCCATGCATTCCAGGAAGGTGCGCGGCAGCGTCATGTTGGACACCACGATGCCGGCGCGGTGCTCGTCGCCGTTCTCCAGGGTCACGCCGGTCACGGCGCCGCCCCGCACCTCGATGCGCGCCACGCCGTTGCCGGCCAGGGTCTTGCCCCCATGGGCCTCGAAGCAGCGCTGCATGGCCGCGGTGATGGCGCCCATGCCGCCGCGGGCGAATCCCCAGGCGCCGGCGGTGCCGTCCACGTCTCCCATGGCGTGGTGCAGCAGCACGTAGGCCGTCCCCGGCGACATCACGCCCAGGGCCGAACCGATGATGCCGCTGCCGGCATAGGCGGCCTTGAGCAGGGGGCTTTCGAAATACTCGTCCAGCCAGTCCGCGATGCTCATGGTGTAGAAGCGGATGGTGTCGGCGATGGTGTCCTCGCCCAGGTCCCACAGCTTGCGGCCGATGTGCAGCAGTTCCAGCAGGTCGCGGGGCTTGAACGAGGCCGGGTCGGGCGCCGTGCGCAGCAGGAACTGCCGGATGAACCGGCACTGGCGCATGATGTCGCGCTCGTAGCGGTGCGCGGCGTCCGCGTCCCGTGGGCTGTGACGCATGATCTCGCGGCGGCTCGCGTCCTCGTCCGGGTAGCTCCCGAAGTAATCGCCGTTCTCCGCCAGGGTGACCGAGCCGCCGTAGGGGACCACCTGCAGGCCATACTTCGCCAGGTCCAGGGCGCGATGGATTTCGGGGCGCAGCAGGCTGCAGACGTAGGAGCAGTTGGAATAGATCCAGTCGCCGTGCAGATTGCGACTGACCGCGGCGCCGCCGATGTAGTCGTTTTTCTCGACCAGCAGCACGTCCAGCCCGGCCTTGGCCAGGAACGCGGCGTTGGCGATGCCGTTGTGGCCGGCGCCGATGACAATGGCGTCGTGTCTTCTCACGCGACCCTTAATTTTTCGAGTGTGAGGTCCACGGCGGTCTCGAAGGCCTGCAGGGTGTGCGCCAGGCTGTCGTCCTTCGCGTGGGCCTCGCAGATGAACCAGGGCTCGCGCGAGTCCGGCTCGCAGAGCACGCCCAGTTCGTGCAGCTCCGGCGCCATGGTGTCATAGAACGTGTAGTCCGAGTCCAGCCAGTCGCGGTAATCGGCGGGCGGGGTGGGGTGAAAGAACAGCCCGCCCATGGACGGGTGGCCCACGAAGCTGTGCGGGATGTCACGCGCGGCCAGGATGCCGCCGATGCCCGCCTGCAGCCGTGTGCCGTAATCGGCGATGGTCTCCAGGGCGTCGGTCTCGTCGAGGATTTCCAGGGTCTTTTCCGCCGCGGCCAGCGAGACGGAGTGGCAGGTGTACGTGCCGCCGTGCACCACGCCTTCGCCGACCTGGCGCATGATGTCCTCGCGTCCGGCCACCACCGAGATGGGATAGCCGTTGGCCACGGCCTTGGCGAAGGTGCAGAGGTCGGCCTTGAAGCCCATGAGTTCCTGCACGCCGCCGCGGGCCACGCGGAAGCCGGTCTTCACCTCGTCCACGATCATGATCACGTCGAATCGGTCGCAGAGTTCGCGCGCCGCCTGCACGTATTCCCGGCTGGCGGTGATGGAGCAGCAGTTGCCCATCATGGGCTCGATCAGGAAAGCGCCGATGTCGGCGTGGTGCTTCTTCAGCAGGTCCTCGAGGTAGTTGGCGTCGTTCAAGGGTGTGAAGTGGGCCAGGCGCTTGAGGATCGCCGGGATGCCCTCGCTGTCGGCCTCCACCGGTGGCTCGCCCTGGGTCGGGTCCCAGTCTTCGATCTCGGCGTACCAGAGCACGGAATCGAAGATGCCGTGGTAGCCGCCCTCCACCACGATGTGGGCGTCCTTGCCGGTATAGGCCCGAGCCAGGCGCAGGGCCGCCATCACGGCCTCGGTGCCGGAGTTGGAGAAGCGCACCAGTTCGGCGGCAGGCACCATGCGGGAAATGCGGCGCGCCACCTCGTACTCGCGCTCGGTGGACAGGGCGAACACGCCCCCGACTTCCATGCCCTCACGCGCGGCGCCGTCGACGCGCGGGTCGGCGTAGCCCAGGATTCCGGGTCCGTAGCCCATGCGGTAGTCCACGTACTCGTTGCCGTCGATGTCGGTGATCCGTCCCCCCCGGCCCTCTTGCACGTACAGCGTCCGGTCCGCGCCCCAGTAGCGGAAGTTGGAGGACACGCCCAGGGGCAGCGCCGTGACGGCCTTGCGGAAATGGGCGTTCGAACGCGCCAGTGAGCGGCGCTGCAGGTGGGTGTTCATGGGGCGTCCCGGTCTCGGGCCTCCTGGTGCTAAAGTGGTGCTAGTTTCCCACAGGGCGCGCTATACTGTCTATCTGAATGAATGATTATTCATTCACCAATCTTTCGAGCAGGAGCCGATGAGCAAGCAGGTCGAACCCAAGCCCGCCCCGCGCACCGCCAGCCGCGAGGAACGCCGCACCCAGCTGATCGAGGCGACGATCCGTTCCATCGCCAGCCACGGCCTGTCGGACACGACCATGGCCACGGTGGCGCGGGAGGCGGGCCTGAGCCAGGGCATCATCAATCTGCATTTCGACAGCAAGGAAAAGCTGCTGCTGGCGACCCTGGAGCGGGTGGTGGACGAATACCGGGCCTTGTGGGAATCGACCATGGCCGTGGCGCCGGACGAACCGGCGGCCCGGCTGGCGGCCCTGGCGCAGGTGGACTTCCACCCCTCGGTCTGCGAGCCCAACAAGCTCGCCGTGTGGTTCGCCTTCTGGAGCGAATCCAAGGCCCGCCCCACCTACCGCAAGCTCTGCGCCGCGCGAGACCGCGGCTACGACCAGCAGATGCGGCGACTCGTGCACGAACTGGTGTCGACCGGGGGCTACACGGGCGTGAACCCCGACCTCGCCGCCCGGGGACTGGCCGCACTGACCGAAGGCCTGTGGCTGGACATGCTGGTGAACCCGCGCACGGTCAGCCGGCGCGAGGCGCGCCGGGCCTCACAGGCCTACCTGGCCCACCTGTTCCCGCGTCATTTCAGCATCGAGCAGGAGCGCCAGGCCTCATGAGAATTCCGCTGGACGACACCGCGCGCGAGTGGTCGGACACCGCCCGCCGCTTCGCGGAAGACGAGCTGATCCCCTTCGAGGTGGAGGCCGAGATGAACGGCGGCCGCCTGCCAGCGGACGTCGTCGCGCGTCACGCCGAGCGGGCCCGGGCGCTGGGTCTCGCTGCCATGGACGTACCGGTGGCGCACGGCGGACTGGGACTGCGCCAGGTGGACCAGGTCGCCGCCTGGGAACAGCTCGGGCGTGTGACCAATGCCCTGTGCTGGTGTTTTTCCGAGGCGCAGCGCTGGATGTTCGAGGCCTGCACGCCGGACCAGCTCGAAACCTGGGTGCTGCCGCTGGTGCGGGGCGAGCGCCGGGAATGCTACGCCATCACCGAGGAGACCTCCGGCTCGGACGTGTCGGTGGCGACCACCGCCCGGCGCGTGGACGGCGGCTATCGCCTGGACGGGGTGAAGTGGTACGTCACCAGTTTCAACCACGCCGATTTCCTGATCGTGCAGGCCAGGCTGACGGACGGCGCGCACGCCGGCGAGGACGTGCTGCTGTTCGTGGACGCCGCCAGCGAGGGCATCGAGGTGCTGCGCACGCCGCTGTTCAGCCACACTTTCGACCACCACCACCCGGAGCTGCGACTGTCCGGAGTGTTCGTCCCGGCCGGCAACCTGATCGGTGAAGAGGGCGGCGGCATGGCCTGGTCGCACGCGTGGTTCCGGCGCGAGCGCCTGATGATCGCCGCCCGTTGCTGCGGCGCCATGGCCCGGCTGATCGCCGAGGCCACGGAATTCGCCCGGACACGCGAGGTGAGTGGCGAAACCCTGCTGGACAAGCAGATGGTCCAGGCCATGCTGGCCGACAGCGTCACCGACCTGTGGGCGGCGCGGTTGATGGCCTTCGAGACGGCCGCGGCGCACGACCGCGGCGAGGACCTCAAGGCCCTGCACACGCGCTGCTCGGTGGCCAAGCTGTTCGCCTCGGAAGCCGCCGGCCGGGTGGCCGACCGGGCCCAGCAGATCTTCGGCGGGCGCGGCTACCTCCGCGAGAACTGCGCCGAGCGCTTCAGCCGCGAACTGCGCGTGGACCGGATCTGGGAAGGCGCCAGCGAGGTGCAGCGCCTGATCATTGCCCGCCAGCTCGGCAAGCGCGGGCTGGACGAGATGTAGGATGCCGACATGAGCAGCGAAGCCGTGGACATCGGGCGCCTGGCCCGGGCCCAGCCGGAAATGCGGGCCCTGGACCGGGCCTTCTACCAGGACAGCGCCATCTACGAGCGCGAGCTGGAGCGCATCTTCATGCGCTGCTGGCTCTACGCCGGGCACATCAGCGAGATCCCCCGCGTGGGCGACTGGTTCCTCTACGAACTCGACCGGGAATCGGTGATCGTGATCCGTGCCGCGGAAGACCGGGTGAACGCCCTGGTCAACGTCTGCCGCCACCGCGGCTCGCGGGTCTGCGTGGAGCGGCGCGGCAGCGGGCGCCGCCTGGTCTGCCGCTATCACGGCTGGACCTACGACGAGAACGGCGCGCTGCGCGCGGCGGCGCACATGGGCGAAGACTTCGACGCCGGGGACCTGGCGCTCAAGTCCATCCGCTGCGAGCTGATCGCCGGGATGATCTTCCTGAACTTCGCCGGGGAACCGGCCTCCCTGGAAACGGCGCAGAAGGAACTGGGCGCCTGCCTGGCGCCCTACGACCTGGCCAACGCCCGCGTCGCCCACCGCCAGGACTACCCCATGAACGCCAACTGGAAGCTGGCGGTCGAAAACTACTGCGAGTGCTATCACTGTGCGCCGGCGCATCCGGAATACTCCCGTGGCCATGCGCTCGCGCACCCGAAGGAGAAGAGTCCGGAGGCCTATGAGCGCGTCCACGAAAAGGCCGTGGCCTGCGGCCTCTCCCCGCGGCAACTCGACCGGAAATACCTCGATGCCCCGGCCTTCGGTGCCGGCTTCGGCTACTACCGCTACCCGATGATCCGCGGGCACCTCACCGGCAGCCGTGACGGGCAGCCGGTGGCGCCGCTGATGGGCGAGATCAGTGACTATTTCGGCGGCTGCACCGACCTGGACATCGGGCCGGTGACCTTCGGCCTGGCCTACCCGGACTACGTGGTGCTCTACGCCTTCAAGCCCCTGGGCCGGGACCGTTCGAATTGCGACATCACCTGGCTGGTGCGCGGTGACGCCGAAGAGGGCAAGGACTACGACCTGCGTGAGCTGACCTGGCTGTGGGACGTGACCACCGAGGCCGACAAGCGCATCATCGAGCACAACGCCCGCGGCGTGGCGTCACGCTTCTACGAGCCGGGCCCGCTCAGCCAGATGGAGTACTACTCCGCGGCCTTCCTGCGCTGGTACCTCGAGGCGATGAAGGACTGAACGCATCACCGGGGTGGGCGCTGTTCCGTGATCGCCCTACTCAGGCTCCGGTTCAGACGTGCCGGCACTCAGAAAACCGTTCACGTCCAGCCAGTGGATGAATGCTTCGAACCAACGGTTGCTGGTGCGGTCCGGATTTCCGAGGCCAAAACCATGGCCGCCGTTCTGATACAGGTGGAACTCGACCGGTCGGCCGGCCTCGAACCAGGATTCGATCACGCCAAACTGACCATTGAAGAGAAAATCATCGGAGGCGATGACGTTGAACATGGGTGGTGCATCGGTCGGCACTTCGACAGGGCCCATACCGCCATAGATGGGACCGATGAAAGCAAGGTCCATTGACTCGGAATGGAGCGTGGCGTGCATCGTCAGACCCGCACCAGCGGAAAAGCCGATCATGCCCAGCCGCTTCTTGTCGACGCCCCACTCCTCGGCGCGGTCGACGATCATCGCGTAGGCGGCCTCGGCGTCTTCCAGCTGCCTGGACAGGTCCCATCGTGGTCGCGGCGGCGGTGCTTCATCACCTTCGGTGTTGGTAGCGTCGGCTGCGGTGGAGAACAGCTGGTTCATCGAGTCCCTGAATCCATCGAGCGATTCCGGAGTTGGCTGGAGCCGGTACTTGAGAACGAAGGCGGCGATCCCGCGCTCCGCCAGGGCCTCCGCGACTTCCCAGCCCTCGTTGCCCAGCGACAGCCACCGGAATCCACCGCCCGGCGCCACGATGATGGCCGCGCCATTCGCGACACCCGGTTCAGGCAGGAAGGGCGTCAGTGTGGCCGTGGAAATGTTTCGCGCCATCGGGTCCCCCCATTGGCGAAACCAGGTTTCAGGCGCCGTCTGGCCCTCGACGCCGCCGGTGCCGAGCGGGATGGCATTGGGTTCGTCCGGGGTGTCGAGTGGATAGATCGTCCCGTCCTGTGCGACTGCGTTCAGCGATGCGGCCATACCGATCATGAACACGCCGATGATGCGTACAGGGATGGAAAGTCCGGATTGCTTGCTGTTCATTGGCTTACTCCACCAGGGTGATGCGAGCGAACACGCCCGCGTCGATGTAGCCGCGGTTGCGGTCGCCCTCCACCGGTTCCACCACCACGTCGCCGTAGAAGTGCTCGCGGCCCGCCGGGCTGTCGGCGTCGCAATAAGCCAGCATGAAGCCCATCACCTTGCCGGCTTCCAGGGTTCGCGGTGCGGCCTGTGGCCGATTCGGGTCGTCGTGGAAGTCGTCGCCGAAGACGGTGATCGCCACTTCCCAGACCACCGGGTACGGCGACGTTCCGGAGCGCTGCCAGCGCGACTCGACCATCTCCGGGTAGGTGCGCACGTATCGTTGCCCCAGGGCTTCGTCCTCGGCGCTGCGGTAGGGCCCGATGTCCGCGGACTGGTTGTCCAGCGAGATGTGCTGGGCAAAGGCGTTGTAGCTGGTCAGGTGGTCACCGCCGCTGGCATCCTCGTCCAGGAAGAATTCCAGGGCGTCGTCCTCCCAGTAACGCTCCAGCGGGTCGGGGTGGCCGTCCACCAGCACGTCGTCCGTGATCTCGGCCAGCAGGTAGAGCTTCTCGGGGGTCCACACCAGTTTGTAGCGGCCGGAAAAGTCCTCCGGCGTGGTCGCCACGCCCCACATGAGTTGGTCCATGGGGCGCCATTCCGCCCGGTCCCAGGCGGCGTCGTCGGCCACACCGTCGATCGCCGGTGCGGCGTCCACCCGGCCCACGTCCCATGCGTCCGCCAGGGCCGTCGCTGGGGCCGCTGCCGGCGCGAGCAGTCCGGCCAGCACCAGGGCGCGCCAGTGCCTCATGCGCCGATCCGCTCGGCCAGGAACTCGGCCAGTTGCACGAGGGCGTCGTCGCGAAGCGATTCCGGCGGCCGGCGCAGGTCCAGGTCGATCACGTCGGTCTCCCCGGTGGTGTCCTGCAGGGCCGCCAGCTGGCTGCGCAGCAGGCTGGGGGGCATGAAGTGGCCGGGTCGGTGCGCGAGCCGCTGTTCGATCAGTTCCGCGGGGCCGGACAGGCGCAGGAAACGGGTGTCGAAGCCGCAGGCGCGCAACTGGTCGCGATGGGCGCGGCGCAGGCCGCTGTGCGCCAGCACGCAGGAGGCGCCGGTGCCCGCCAGCCATTCGAGTTCGCGGGTCACGGCGTCCATCCAGGGGGCGCGCATCTCGTCGGTCAGGGGCTGGCCGGCGGCCATCCACTGGCGGTTCTCGCGGCTGTGGAAGGTGTCGGCCTCGATGTATCGCCATTCCAGGATTTCGGCCAGTCCACGGGCCAGCGTGCTCTTGCCGGCGCCGGCCACGCCCATGCACACGATCATGCAGGGTGTGCTCATGGCCCGTTCGGCGTCGCGGGCAGCGTGACCTCGAGCCGGTGCTCCGCGCCCGGCTGGATGTCGGTGATCAGGGGATGTTCCAGTGCCTGTCCGTTCAGGCTGAGCATGGTCGTACATGTTGTCTTTGTCCTCTTGTAATGCACGTCGAAGCGGGCGCCGCGAAACAGGCGCCGCACACGGGCGGTCTCCCAGTCGGCCGGCAGGGCGGGCCGTACCTCGAGACCCGCCGGACACCCCCGAAGCCCGAACAGGTCCTCGACCAGGATGCGGTAGAACCAGCTGGCCGTGCCCGTGTGGAACAGCTGGCTGGAGCGGCCGGCGGTGCGAGGATGCAGCCGGCCGGCGCCACGGTAATAGTTGGGAACGAACACGGGTAACTGGCCGCGGCGCACCAGGTCTTCCTCGCCGGGCCCCGGCAGCATGCGCCGCAGCTGTGTCCAGGCGCGCTCTCCCTCGCCGGCCCGGTACAGGGCGTGAACCAGGAAGGCGCAGGCGTGATTGTAAACCGAACCGTTCTCCGCGCAGCCCGGAAACTTCTGCGTGACCCGGCCGACATCCGGGACCAGGCCGGTGTAGGCGGGGCCCAGCATCTGCATGCCGTGGGGTGTGTCGAGGTGTTCGTCCAGGGCCTCCAGGATGCGCGTGCGCTGGTCCGCGTCCGCCACGCCCGAGAGCAGGGCCCAGCTCTGGGGATTGAGCCAGATGCGGCCTTCGGTCTCGCTGGCCACGCCGAAGGCGCGCCCTTCGTCGGTGATGCCGCGGCAGAACCAGTCGCCGTCCCAGCAGTGTTCCTGGATGGCGGCGTGCATGGCGTCCGCGCCGGCCGCCAGTTCCGCGGCCACGGCCTCCTCGCCCTTGGTCGAGGCGATCCCGCACCAGATGCGCAGGGCGTGCACGGTGGCCAGCGACAACCAGGTGGAGACCCCGCGCCCCTTCGGGCCGGCCATGTTCAGGGGATCACACCAGTCGCCCTGGTTGATCAGGCTGAGTCCGCGCGGGTCGCGGTGCGCCAGCAGCCAGCGCATGGCCAGCGTGACACGCTCGAAGACCGTGCGTGGCCGGTCGTCGGCGCGCGAGCGGATCGGCTCGTCCAGGAAGGCCAGGTCGCCGGACTCGTCCAGGTAGGGCGCCAGGCACAGGGGCAGCCAGGCGCAGTGGTCCATGTGCGGGACCTCGTTGATGTACTTCAGCCGTGCACCCGGGTTGAGCAGGATGCCCTCGGGCATGCCGCCGTCCGGCCGTTGCTGACCGAGGGCGAAGGCCAGGGTCTCGCGGGCCCGGGCCGGCTCCAGGTAGACCATCCCCATGGCGTCCTGCAGGTAGTTGCGGGTCTGGGGGTCCGTGGTCAGCCGGTGCGTGTCGGCGTGGTAGAACACCTGGCGGTCCAGCCAGTGGTTGGCGAAGGCGTCGAAATCGGCATCCGGAGTCTCCTGTCGCAGGCAGCCGGCGCCGCCGGCCAGGTAGGCCTCGGTTTCCGTCCGCGCCCGCTCGAAGGCGCCATCCACCAGCCAGTGGCGGCGCAGCCGGTCGATGTCGGCGTCGTCATGGGCCGGGCCGAACAGGAAGCGCCAGCGCAGTTCCTCACCCGGCTCCAGGGTCACCCGGTATTGCAGCGCGGCCAGCGGGGTCTCGTAGATGGCCTCGCCGCCGGCCAGGGTCTCCGGCCCCAGGGCGCTGGGCGCGTGCCAGCCGCCTTCGCCTTCGAAGGCTTCCAGGGACGCTTCCCAGGCGTCCGGCGCCCGGTCAGGCGCGAGGAAGGTGAGGTCCTTGAGTTCCTTCACCCGCGCCCAGTCCTCCAGGCGCTGGTAGGGCGTGACGGAACGGGCCACCAGGGCGCCGTTGGCCGGCTCCCAGGCCGCCGACTGGTTCATCCAGCTCATGTAGCCGATGCTGAAGCAGGGATAGACGGACAGCTGGCGGGGCATGTCCCCCGTGTTGCGCAGGCGCAGCGTCCACAGCTCGATCACTTCTTCCATCGGCAGGCGCAGGGTCAGCCGCGACTCGATGCCGTCCTGGCGGGCCCGCCAGCGCACCCGTCCCGGTTCGACCTCGAAGCGGAATTCCTCCAGGGGCCGGCGCAGGGGCTCGTGGGGCAGCGACCAGCATTCGCCGTCCTCGTTCCGGACGATGACGTATCGGCCCGGGTGGTGCGCGTAGTGGGGCACCTCCGGCTGCAGGAAGATCTTCGCTTCGAGGAAGGGGGCGTGCGCGTAGGCGCTGGGCTCGGGCTGCAGGTGGCGCGCCAGCACGTAGCCGCGGCAGTTCACCTGCAGGACCATGCGCCGGTTCCACAGAAAGCCGCTGGCCCGCGGCAGCGCGGTCGGGCTGTGCAGCACCACTCGGGCGCCTTCCAGTTCGCGGCTGAGCAGTTCGCTGGCCATGGCGTCAGGAACCGGGGGCATGGCTGCGCTCCTCGAGTTCGTGCTGCAGGCGTTCGAGCTGCTCGCCGGTTAGGTCGTAGAAGGCGATCACACCCACCGCCAGCAGTGCGAAGGCTCCCGGCACGGCGGTCTGCAGCAGGGCGATGCCCTGCTGGGACGCGCCGGTCTGAGCCTGGTTGGCCACGTAGCCGATGGCCGCCAGCACCCAGAGCATACCGGCCGACCCCAGCGACCCGCCGAGCTTCTGCGCGAACGTGGCGGCGGAGAAGGTCATGGCCGTGGCGCGACGGCCGGTCTTCCACTCGTTGTAGTCCGCGGTGTCGGCGTACATCGACCAGGTCAGGGGCGATTTCGGCCCCAGGCAGAGGCTGATCAGGATGTTGAGGGTGAACATGGCCCAGATCATGTCGCGGGGCACGAAGTAGAAGATCACCGACAGCACGCCGACCAGGCCCATGAGGATCATCAGCAGCCTGGCCTTGTCCACGTAGCGGGTCATGACCGGCGCCAGCACGGCCCCGGCCGCGTAGGCCAGCATCTGCCAGAGCAGGTAGTTCGGCAGCAGGTCCGGCCGCTCGACGTAGTAGTGGAAGTAGTAGTACGCCGATCCGCTGCGCATGGTGAAGGTCATCATGATGACCATCGCCAGGATGAACAGGATCACCCAGGGCCGGTTGCTCAGCAGGTCGCGCAGGTCTTCCAGGGGATGGGTCTTCTGCGCCGGTGGCGGCTGGATCCGTTCCTTCGTGGCGAGGAAGGTGATGGCGAAGATGGTCGCGGCCACCAGGCCGTACAGCACCATCGTCATCTGCCAGCCACGGATGTCGTCGCCGCCCCCGAACCAGGCCACCAGCGGCAGGGTGTACTTGTTCACCAGGGCGCCGCCGGTGAAGGCGAAGACGAAGCGGGCGCTGACCAGGGTGGTGCGCTCCTGCGTGTTCGCCGTCATCACGCCGGACAGGGCCGAGTAGGGCGTGTTCAGCACCGTGTACAGCAGCATCAGCATGGAATAGGTGGCGTAGGCCCAGATCAGCTTGCCGCCCTCGCCCAGGTCCGGGGTGGTGAAGGTCAGCACCCCGGCCCCCGCCATCGGCAGGCCGGCGTAGATCAGCCAAGGCCGGAACTTGCCGAAGCGTGTGCGCGTCCGGTCGGCGACGGCGCCCATCAGGGGGTCGGTGAAGGCGTCGATGATGCGCGTGACGAACATCATGGTGCCGGCCGCCGCCGCCGAGATGCCGAACACGTCGGTGTAGAAGGCCGCCAGGAAGGAGGCGATGGTCGTCCAGTAGAAATTGAAGCCGAGATCGCCCAGGCCGTAGCCCAGCTTCTCGCGCCAGCGCAAGCGGGTCAGCCGACTCGATGTCGCTTCAAGGTCCTGAATTTGAGCCATTAAATTGCCCGGGATCTGTTCTGGTTCTGGTTTCTGGCCGGGAGCCGATCGGCCATGACAGCGCTTGACATTTTGGGCTAGACTGCACCGGATTGCAAAACGAATCAAGCCTGCGCCCACCGCGGCCCCGCGGTGCACCGGCTCCGGCGCCGGGCGAACCACAACGACGAGCACGAGGAACCGACCCGTGAGAAAACGCCAATCCCCCCTTCTCGCCGGCGCCCTGCTGGCGGTCTTCGCCGGCGCGCCGGTGCTTGCCGACACGCCGCCGGGAACCATCACGCCGGCCAACTGGCCTGCCCAGGCGCCGGTGTTCGAGACCGATCCGGCCATCGAGGCGCGCATCGTGGAGATCCTGGGGCGGATGAGTCTCGAGGAGAAGGTCGGCCAGGTCATCCAGGCGGACATCGCCTCGGTCTCGCCGCGCGAGGTGCGTCAGTACCATCTCGGTTCCATCCTCAACGGCGGCGGTTCCGCCCCCGGCGGTGACCTGCGCGCCCCGCCGGAGGACTGGCTGGCCCTGGCGGACGCCTTCTGGACCGCTTCCACGGACACCAGCGACGGCGGCGCGGGCATTCCCGCGCTGTGGGGCACGGACGCGGTGCACGGGCACAGCAACATCGTGGGCGCCACGATCTTTCCGCACAACATCGGCCTGGGCATGGCCAACGATCCGGACCTGATGTACGAGATCGGCCGGGTGACGGCCCTGGAAATGCTCTCCACCGGCATGGACTGGACCTTCGCGCCGACCGTGGCGGTGGTGCGCGATGACCGCTGGGGCCGCACCTACGAGGGCTATTCCGAGGACCCGGAGATCGTCGCCGCCTATGCCCCGCGCATCATCGAGGGCATCCAGGGGCGCGTGGGCACCGACGAGTTCCTGGCCACGGGCCGCATGCTGGCCACGGCCAAGCACTATGCGGGGGACGGCGGCACCGTGGGTGGCAAGGACCAGGGTGACACGCTGATCTCCGAGGCCGAATTCCGGGACATCCAGGCCGCGGCCTATCCGCCCGCCGTGGCCGCCGGCGTGCAGGCCGTGATGGCCTCCTTCAACAGCTTCCACGGCCGCAAGATGCATGGCCACAAGGAAATGCTTTCCGATGTCCTGCGCGGCCGCATGGGCTTCGACGGGCTGGTCGTCGGCGATTGGAACGGCCACGGCCAGATCGACGGCTGCACCAATACCGACTGCCCGGCCTCGCTGGCGTCGGGCCTGGACCTGTACATGGCGCCGGACAGCTGGAAGGGCCTGTACGACAACCTGCTGCGCCAGGCGCAGAACGGCGAAGTGAGCCTCGAGCGCCTCGACGAGGCGGTGGCGCGGGTGCTGCGGGTGAAGCTGCGGGCGGGCCTGTTCGAGGCCGGCCTGCCGTCGTCCCGGCCGCATGCCGGTGATTTCTCGCTGCTCGGCGCGCCGGACCACCGGGCGGTGGCGCGCGACGCGGTGCGCAAGTCACTGGTGCTGCTGAAGAACAACGGCGGCATCCTTCCACTGGCGCCTTACGCCCACCTGCTGATCGCCGGCGACGGCGCCGACGACATCGGCAAACAGAGCGGCGGTTGGACGCTGAGCTGGCAGGGCACGGGCAACCTGAACGAACACTTTCCCAACGGCGCCTCCATCGCCGACGGCTTTCGTGAAGCCCTGGAGCCCAACGGCGGGCGCGTGACGGTGTCGGTGGACGGCAGCTTCACCGAGCGCCCCGACGCCGCCGTGGTGGTGTTCGGCGAGGACCCCTATGCCGAATTCCAGGGCGACCGGCAGAACGTGGACTATCCCGAGGACGACGGCCTCGCCCTGCTGCGCGGGTTTCGCCAGGCGGGCATCCCGACGGTGGCTGTGTTCATCACCGGTCGTCCCCTGTGGGTGAACCCGGAACTGAATGCCGCGGACGCCTTCGTCGCGGCCTGGCTGCCGGGTTCTGAAGGCGGCGGCGTCGCCGACGTGCTGGTGGGCGACATGGAGGGCGCGCCGCGCCACGACTTCCAGGGCCGGCTCTCCTACAGCTGGCCGCGCGATCCGGGCCAGACGGCCGTGAACCGGGGCGACGAGCCCTACGAGCCGCTGTTTCCCTATGGCTACGGCCTGGACTACAGCGAAACGGTGAAGCTGGGCCAGTTCGACGAGTCCGCGGCCGGGGCCGGCGGCGCCGCGGGGCCGGGGGAGTTCCTGGCCTTCGGCGACCCGGCCGGCACCTGGCGCCTGGCGCTGGTGGACACCGCCGGGCGCACCCGCATCAGCGATTCCCGGGGCCAGAGCCCGTCGGGCGCCGTGGCGGTCGCGCCCATGGACGTGGACGTCCAGGAGGACGCCATCGAGGTGGCGTGGACGGGCCAGGGCCGAGTCATGGTCGAGGGCGAGCCCGCGGATTTCCTGCGTGAGGCCAACGGCGACATGCTGCTCGAGCTCGAGTGGCGCGTGGTTGCGGCCGGCGACGGACTGCGCCTCGGCGTGGCCGGCGAGGGCGGTGAAGGCTGGATCGACGTGCCGTCGGGCACGGCCGCTGGAGACGATCTGGCCACCGGCACGCTCAAGCTCAGCTGTTTCGCGGAACGCGGCGCCGACCTGGCGAAGGTCATCGGTCCGCTGGTCATCGAAGGCGGCGCGGGAAGCCGGGTGGTGCTGCGCGGGGCGCGCATTGTCGCCAATCCCGGCGACGGGGATTGCACGCCCTAGGAGCGGGACCTCAGATCGCCGGCGCCGGTCCGGTGGATTCGCGCAGGACCGGCTGGGCCTTGATGACCCGTTCATCCTCGCCCGGGTTGTCGTCGCGCAGGCGGCGGATCAGCAGTTGCGCCGCCAGGCGGGCCATCTGGCCGAGCGGCTGGCGGATGGTGGTCAGCGATGGCCAGACCTGGAGGGCCATGGGAATGTCGTCGAAGCCCACCACCGAGAGCTGACCGGGAACGGAAAAGCCGCGGCGGTGCGCCGCCCTCAGGACGCCTCCGGCCATGTGGTCATTGGCGCAGAAGATCGCCGTCGGGCGCTCCGGCAGCGACAGCAGTTCACCGCCGATGCGCTCCCCTGATTCGAAGGAATTGGCGCCTTGCGGGGCCCAGGCTTCGCGTTGGGGCAGGCCGGCCGCGGCCAGGGCGTCCAGGTAGCCGAGAAAGCGGTTGCCCATGGCCAGGTGGCCGGCGCTTCCGCGGATGAACGCGATGCGGCGGTGGCCGAGGGACACCAGGTGCGCCGTCATGTCGCGGCAGGCTTCCCGGTCGTTGGTGCCCACGGCCCAGGGGTCGCTCTCCAGGGAGGCCCGCGCGATCACCACGTGCGGTGCTTTCAGGCGGTCGAGGAGGGCGATGATTTCCGGGCGGTCGGACACCGGCGGCGTCAGGATCAGGCCATCCACCTTCGGCTGCGTGATGAGTTGCGTGAGTTCCTCTTCCAGGTCGGTGCTGCCCGCGGTACACGGGTGGATCAGCAGGTCGAAATGCTCGGCATGGCAGGCCTCCAGCACGCCGTTCTGGATGCGGGTGATGTAGCTGGAACTGGCGTTGTAGACCAGGCCCAGCAGGAAGGTCCGGTTGCTGGCCAGGCGCCGCGCGGAGGTATTGGGTCGGTACTTCAGGCGCACCATGGCCTCTTCCACCCGTTCCCGGGTGGAGGGAAGCACCCTCGGTTCGCGGTTGAGCACCCGCGAAACGGTCTTGATCGACACGCCGGCGAGTTCGGCGACGTCGCTGATGGTGGCTCTTTTCATGGTTCGTCCTTCACCCCGCTTGGACCGGAGGGACAATCACGCTACGGTGAGCGGGTGTGTGGCGACCGTTGGCCGTCGGTTGACGATTCTCCACCGGATGTGACAACGTTGTCAATCCAACGAAGAGCATACCGGGAGTGGCTCGCACCCGGTGGACAGACCAAGAACAGGACATTCCAGCCCCATGCAACGACGTTCCGGTACGCCTTTGCCCGGCGCCGATTCCGCGCTTCCCGACCCCAGACGCCGCCAGCTGCTGCAGGCCCTCGCGCTCGCGCTGGGCGCCCCGGCCGCAGCGCGGCTGACGGCCGGAAGCGCTTCCCTGGCCGCCGCCCTGTCGTGGGCGGACTCGCCCGCCGGTGCCGAAGCGCCCGCGGAGGTGTTCAGCGAGACGCAGCTGGAGATCTTGCGCGTGATCTGCGCTCACGTCATCCCGGCGACCGATACCCCGGGTGCGGCCGAACTCGGGGTGCACCGCTTCGTCGATCACCAGCTGGCGCACGTCGAGGACGCCGAGGCCCGCGATCAGGCCTGTCACGTGCTGGACGCCCTGGACGGGCAGGCCCGCGAGCGGCGCGACACCGGCTTTGCGCAACTCGCCTACGATGATCAGCGCGCCCTGCTGGAGGATCTGGAAGCCGAGCGCAATGGCTTCGGCCCCGGCGAGAAGTGGCCTTTCAAGAAGCTCAAGGACCTCGTGGTATTCGGTTACTGCACCACCGAGACGGGCGCCACGAAGCTGCTGGCCTTCGACCCGGTGCCCGGCGGGTTTCGCGGCTCCATTCCCCTCGAATCGGTCGGCAGGGCCTGGTTCTCGTGACGGCGGCGATGGCAAAGGGCGAGCCGGTGATCGTCGACGAGACGCGCGAGGAGTTCGACGTGCTGGTGGTCGGTTCGGGCGTTTCCGGCGGCTGGGCGGCCAAGGAATTCTGCGAGAAGGGCTTCCGCACCCTGGTGATCGAGCGCGGCCGCCTGGTGCGCCACCGGCAGGATTATCCGATGGAAGGCGTGCCGCCCTGGAAACAGGAATTCGGCGGCAAGGTGCCCCTGGACGTGGCCGCCCGCGACCATGCCGTGCAGTCGCAGTGCTATGCCTTCCGCGCCTCCACCCGCGGCTATTTCGGCAACGACCGCGAGCTGCCCTACGCCACCGCGGAGGGGACGACGTTCAGCTGGATCCGCGCCAACCAGCTGGGCGGCAAGTCCCTGCTGTGGGCGCGCCAGAGCTACCGGCTCAGCGACCACGATTTCGAGGCCAACGCCCGGGACGGCGAGGGCATCGACTGGCCCATCCGCTATGCCGACCTGGCCCCCTGGTACGACCACGTGGAGCGATTCGCCGGCATCAGCGGCTCGAGGGAAGGCCTGCCCCAGTTGCCCGATGGCGAATTCCAGCCGCCTTTCGAGATGAACCGGCCGGAACAGGCGGTCAAGCAGGCCGTCGAGTCGGCGTTCCCGGACCGCAAGGTCATCATCGGGCGCACCGCCAACCTGACGAAACCCACCGAGCTGCAGGTGCAGTTGGGCCGGGTCGTGTGCCAGGCGCGCAGCGAATGTGAAAACGGCTGTTCCTTCGGCGCCAATTTCTCCACCCAGAGCGCGACCCTGCCGGCCGCCGCCCGGACAGGGAACCTGCACATCGCGCCCAACAGCGTCGTGCACAGCCTGATCCACGACCCGGCGTCGAACCGCGTGCGCGGCGTGCGGGTGATCGACAACGAAACGCTGGCCACCCGGGAGTATTTCGGCCGGGTGGTGTTTCTCTGCGCCTCGACACTGGGTTCCACCCAGGTCCTGCTGAACTCGGCGTCGAAGCGCTTCCCCAACGGCCTGGGTAATGGTTCCGGCGTGCTGGGGCGCTACCTGATGGACCACAACTACAACAGCGTCAGCCGAGGCGACATCCCCGGGTTCGAGGACGAGTACTACAAGGGTCGCCGCCCGACCGGTGTGTACGTTCCCAACTTCCAGTACGAGCCATCGCGTTACCGGGCCCACTACAAGCGGGGTTACGCGCTCGGCGGCAGCGCGCAGCGCGGCGGCTGGCAGTGGGGCGGCTACCGCGACGGTTTCGGTGCGGAATTCAAGGCGGGCCTGGGCCGGCCGGGGCCGTGGAACTGGGTGTTCTACGCCCAGGGCGAGATGCTGCCCAAACGCGAGAACCGGGTCGACCTGCACCCCACGCTCACCGACAAGTGGGGCATTCCGCAGCTGAACATCGACATCCGCTGGGGCGAGAACGAGCTGCTGATGATGGAGGACGCCGCGGAGGCCAGCGAGGCGATGATGCGGGCGGCCGGCATCGAGAACCTCCGCAGCGACGTGACGCAGAAGCCGCCGGGCCTGGCCATTCACGAGGTCGGCACGGCGCGCATGGGCCGCGACCCGAAGACCTCGGTGTTCAACGGCAACAACCAGGCCCACGAGGTGCCGAACCTGTTCTGCACCGACGGTTCCGTATTCTGTTCCACGGCGACGCAGAACCCGTCGCTGACGTTCATGGCGCTCACGGCCCGGGCCGCGGATTTCGCCGCGCGGGAAATGGCCAACCGGCGCCTGTAGGGTAATTCGACGAATGACGAAACAAGGAGAAGTGGCATGACGCAACGCGTGCGCATGGGCATGGTGGGCGGCGGGCCGGGGGCCTTCATCGGCGAGGTCCACCGCACGGCGGCGGCCATCACCGGCGACATCGACCTGGTGGCCGGCGCCTTCAGCCGAAATGCCGAGGCCTCCCGTGATTTCGGCGCCACCCTGGGCCTGTCACCGGACCGGTCCTACGGCAGTTACGCGGAGCTGTTCGAAGGCGAGGCACGCCTGCCGGAAGACGAGCGCATGCAGTGCGTGTCCATCGTCACGCCCAACGACTCCCATGCCGACATCAGCTGCGCCGCCCTGGAAGCGGGCTTTCACGTGATGTGCGACAAGCCCGCCGCCGGTGTGCTGGAAGACGCGTTGCGCATGGAGCGTGCGGTCGAAGCCAGCGGCCTGCTGTTCGGACTGACGCACACCTACACGGGCTACCCGCTGGTGATCGAGGCGCGCGAGCGCATCGCGGCCGGCGAGCTGGGGGAAATTCGCCGCGTGGCCGTCAGTTACCTGCAGGACTGGCTGTCCCGCGAGGAGGACACCCACAGCAGCAAGCAGGCGTCCTGGCGCAACGACCCGAAACGCTCGGGCGAGTCCGGGGCCTTCGCCGACATCGGCACGCACGCATTCAACCTGGTGGAGTTCATGACGGGGCGCAAGGTCGCGCGCATCGCGGCCCAGCTGCGCTCGGTGATTCCCGGGCGGGCCATCGACGACGACGGCGGCGCGCTGTTCGAGCTGGACAACGGCGCGGCGGGGCAGATCTCCGCCAGCCAGGTCTGCACCGGCGCGATCAATGCCCTGCGCATCGAGATCTACGGCAGCGAGGCCAGCCTGCACTGGTTCCAGGAAGAGCCCAATCGCCTTTCGCTGAAGAAACGGGGGGAGCCGGAGCGGGTGTTGCGCCCGGGCGCGGGCGTTCCCTACCTGTCTCCGCCCGCGCTGGCGGTCTGCCGGACGCCGGGCGGTCACCCGGAGGGCTACATCGAGGCCTTCGCCAACCTGTACGCGGCCTTCGCGGCGGACGTTCGCACCTACCCTCAGGCAGCCGCGCAGCCGCGCGGTTACGCCACCATCGGCGACGGGGTCGACGCGCTGCGCTTTATCCGCGCGGCGCGTTTGAGCAGCGAGGCGGACTCGGCCTGGACCGCCCTCGCCGGGATCGAGAACGTTTCGCCCTAGGGCGTGTCCGCCTTATCCCAGGGCGCGGTCGAGATTCAGGCGGCCGATCGCGGCGGTCCGGAAGGGCCGGGCCGGGTTGTCGTGTTCGACGAAGGGATGGCGGATGTGCTCCGCTTCGGGACTGGCGAGCAGCCCTGCGAAATCGATCACGCCGGTGCCCACGTCCACCATCTCACCTTCGGCGCTCATGTCCTTGATGTGGGCCATGGTGAAGCGTTCCGGCGCCCAGGACAGCACCTCGGTGATGTCGAAGCCGGCCTGCCGGGCCCAGAAGAAATCGAGTTCGAAATCCACCAGGGCGGGGTCGGTCTCCTCCAGCAGGAGGCGCAGGGGCAGGACGCCGTCGACGGTTTCGAACTCGAAGCCGTGGTTGTGGTAGCCGGTCTTCAGGCCGGCGGCACGGGCCAGTTCACCGGCGCGGTTCAGGACGTCGGCCCAGCCGCGGTACTGGTCCGCGGTGCGGCGGTCGTCCTCACCCAGCCAGGGCATGACCAGGTACTCGTGGCCCAGGACGGCCGCCTGTTCGACCAGCGATTCCGGATTGTCCCGCAGCTCGTGCGGGCCCACGTGGGCGGCGGGCGCGGCGAGGCCGAGCTCGTCCAGCCAGGCACGCAGTTGTGCCGGCGCCACGCCCTGGTAGCCGGCGAATTCCACGGCCTTGAAACCCATGGCGGCCAGGGCCGTGAGCGTCGCCAGCGGGTCCTCGGCCATCGATTCGCGCACGGTGTAGAGCTGGATGCCCGCCACCCGTTTGGGTGCGGCAGCCTGGAGGGTGCGCCCCAGGGGTGCGGTGGCCACGGTGGCGACAGCGCCCATCACGGCGGTCGCGGCGGTGGCGGTGAACAGGCCGCGGCGGGTCATGCCGTGGCGCGAAGGGTTGTCGGTCGGTTTCAAGCCGGGTTCTCCTTGTGAGCGCGGCGACATCATAACAACGGGAGAAGCACGCATGAGCATGAACCGTGAAAACAGAAGGGCCGTGATCGTTCGAGGGCTGGTTGCCCTGGCGAGTTTCGTGGCCTGCGCCCATGCCATGGGCCAGGACCTGGAGGATTCGCCGCTGGCTCTGGGCGCCGGCCTGGGCGAGCACATGGTGGTCCAGCGCGATGCACCGGTGAGCCTGCGGGGCACGGCGGTTCCCGGCGAGACACTCGAGGTCCGCCTCGGTGACGTGGCGGCGGAGGCCACCACGGACGACGCCGGTCGCTGGGCTGTCGAGCTGCCACCCTTTCCCGCCGGTGGTCCCCATGTGCTCGAGGTTCGCGGGGAAGAAGGGCGCAGCCTGGAAGCCGGCGACGTCCTGGTGGGCGACGTCTTTCTCTGCAGCGGGCAGTCCAACATGGCCTGGCCGGTCTCCGCCAGCAGCGGGGCGCCCTGGGGTCCGATGGGGCCGGATGCCGGAATTCGCCTGCTCCACGTGAACCGCGCCGCCGCACCGACACCACAGGAGGTTTTCGAGGGAGAGGTTGCCTGGCAGGTGGCCTCGGCGGAATCCGTGCAGCCCTTCTCCGGCGTGTGCTGGCATTTCGCGCAGGCACTCCGCGAAACCCGACCGGACGTGCCGCTCGGCCTCGTGCATTCGTCCTGGGGCGGTTCGCGCATCGAGCCGTGGATTCCCGCCGGGGGACTGGCCGACCTTCCCGCCTACGAGCCGCGGCTCGCCCTGCTGTCGCGCTATGCCGCCGATCCGCAACGCGCGCTGGCCGAACACGGCGCCGACTGGGAGGCCTGGTGGCAGGAGCGCAACGAGGACACGCCCTGGAACGAGGCGGGCACCGACGCCGAGGGCTGGACGCCGGCGCCATCCCAGCTCGGCAATTGGCAGACCTGGAGCGAGGAGTGGTCGCGATTCACCGGCATGGTCTGGTACCACTCCCGATTCGAGCTCGACGATGACCAGGCGGGACAGGACGCCACCCTGGTGCTCGGTCCCGTCGACGAGGTGGACTCGACCTGGATCAACGGACGCTTCATCGCCAGCCGTTTCGGCTGGGGCGATGTGCGCCGCCATGCCGTGCCCGCCGCGGCCCTGGCGCCCGGCGAGAACACGCTGGTGGTCAACGTCTACAACAGCTGGGGCGCCGGAGGTCTGACCGGCCCTGCGGAGGAGATTCGGCTGGAACTCGCCAACGGCGATTCGGTCCCGGTGTCCGCCGCCTGGCGCATGCGCGCCGTGGCGCCCGATCACCCGGCTCCGAATCAGCCGCCCTGGGAGTCGATCGGCGGCCTGACAGGCCTGCACAACGCGATGGTCGCCCCGCTGGGCCCGCGGGCCCTGGCGGGTGCGTTGTGGTACCAGGGTGAGTCGAACACCGGCGAAGGCCGGAGATACGCGCCCCTGTTGTCCCGGCTGACCGCCGCCTGGCGGCGCCAGTTCGGCGCTGAATTGCCGGTGCTGGTGATCCAGCTCCCGGGATTCGGACAACCCCAGGTCGCGCCCGTGGACTCCGGATGGGCGCAGCTGCGGGACGGGCAGCGCCAGGTCGCCGCCCGTGAAGCGCACACGGCCCTGGTCGTGACCCTGGACCTGGGCGACAACATCGACCTGCACCCGCCCCACAAGGCGGAAGTGGGACGGCGCGCGGCGAACGTGTGGCAGTCGCTGCACGGCGAGGCGCAAGGCGTGGTGGATGGCATCACGCCGGTCGACGCCCGGGCCGAAGACGGCTCGGTGGTGGTGCGTTTCGCCCCGGGGCAGGGCCCCTTCACGCCGCTGGGCGGGGCGATGGCGCACGGTTTCGAACTGTGCGCTGCGGACGGCGCCGATTGTCGTTTCGTCCCCGGAACCGTCGACGGTGACGCCGTGGTGCTCGCTGCCGGCGACGGTCCCGCTGGACGCGTGCGCCATTGCTGGGCGGACGCGCCGTCCTGCAACCTCGTGGGGATGGGAAACCTGCCGGTCAGCAGCTTCGAACTGCCGGTCAGCCCCTGAAGGCTTCCGGCGGCGCCGCCGGGCAACGGTCCCGGAGGGTGTCCGCGTGCGCGGGCAGCCGCGCCGCGGTCTCGGCAATGCGGGTGCGCATGCGTTCCAGGACATCCGCCAGCTGGGCGTCGGTCATGGACCGGGTGATCTCGTCCGCGCGCCGCGGCGTGATGCCCTGGCCCAGCATGACCGCCACCCAGCTGGTGACCGAGAACAGGTCGTCGTCGTAGCGGAAACAGGCGCCGCCGCTTTCGAACAGCGCCAGCTTGCGGGCCAGGCCCTCCGGCGCTTCCAGTGAGCGGCAATGCCGCCAGAAATCCGTGTCGTCGCGCTCCGTGGCGCGGTAGTGCAGCACCAGGAAATCCCGCACCTGCTCGTAGCCATCGGCCATGAGCCGGTTGTACTCGGCGATTTCCGCCGGCGGGAAGTCGCGGTCCGGGAACAGCGCCAGCAGCTTGGCGATCCCCGTCTGCACGAGATGGATGGCGGTGGATTCCAGCGGCTCCAGGAAGCCGGCCGCCAGGCCCAGGGCCACGCAATTCCTTTCCCAGGCGCGCGCCCGGCGGCCGCTGGTGAAGGACAATTGGCGCGGGTCGCCCAGGGCGTCATCGCCCAGGCTGTCCATCAGTTGCGCGGCGGCCTTGTCGTCATCCAGAAAGGCGCTGGCGTAGACCCGGCCGTTGCCGGTGCGGTGTTGCAGCGGGATGCGCCACTGCCATCCGGCCCCGTGGGCGGTGGCGCGGGTGAAGGGCGGCAGGGGGTCCAGGCGCTTCGAGGCCGCGGTCACGGCCCGGTCGCAGGGCAGCCAGTGGCTCCAGTCCTCGAAGGGTACCCCCAGGGCGTCCCCCAGCAGCAGCGAGCGGAAACCGCTGCAGTCGATGAACAGGTCCCCCTCGATGGCCGCACCCGAGGCCAGTTCCACGGCCTCGATCAGGCCGGTCTCACCGTGCAGGCGCACCGTGCGCACCGTTCCCTCGGTGCGTCGCACGCCGAGCTGCTCGGCGTAACGGCGCAGGTAGGCGGCCACCAGGGTGGCGTCGAAATGGTAGGCCCAGGCCCAGTGTTCGGCGGGAAATCCCGCGTCGCGCAGGGGGCCGAAGCGGGCCTGTCGCGCGGCCACGGTGGTCAGGGACCACTCATCGATGGACGCCATTCCCGGCTGACCGAGTGCCTGTCGCAACCAGAACTGGTGAAAGGGCACGCCCTCGATGTCAGCGCCGAAGGCGCCGAAGGGGTGCATGTAGCGGTGGCCCCGGCGGGTCCAGTCCACGAACTCGATGCCGATCTTGTAGCTGCCGTTGGTCCTGGCCAGGAAGTCGTGCTCTGGGATGCGCAGCATGTCGAGGAAGCTGCGGATCGGGGGGATGGTGGCCTCGCCCACACCCACCGTGCCGATGGCCTCGGATTCGACCAGTTCGATCTGCGTGTGGCCGTTGTCCAGGAATCGGGCCAGCGCCGCGGCCGCCATCCAGCCGGCGGTCCCGCCGCCGACGATGACGACGCGGCCGATGCGCCGGTCGCTCACGGCGCCGCCGTCTCCGCCAGCCAGGCCGCCACCCAGACCAGGGGCGCGTTCCAGTTGATGGCCACCTCGTTGAGGGCGTAGGACTCGGCATCATCCGCCCAGCACTTCAACGGCGCGCACTGTCCGCGCAGCTTCTGCGCCACCGGGTCGGCCATGGCGGTGTTGTTGGGCCCGCCGGACAGGGCGCCGGGGTAGGGCGGCGGGTGGCCCTGGTCGTAGGACGGCGCCCAGAAACGGTGATGCGGGTGTTCCATGGGCCGCTCGCCGTGGCCGGCGATGAAGGAGCGGTCCAGGGGATTGCGCCCGAGCAGGTAGTCCATGACGTCGATCACGGTGTCACGGTAGCCGGCGTCCCCGGTGAAGTCGTGGGCCAGGGCCAGCAGCAGGCCGCGATTGAGCAGGTCGCTGTTGGAGCCCCAGGGCCAGCGGTCCGAACTGCGCGGAATGTGGTAGCCGGTGACCGCCGCCTCGGCGGCGTAGCGGTCCGCGGCCGCCACCAGCATCGCGCGCACGTGGCGGTGTTCGTCCTTCGGCAGGACGTCCTCCTGCAGCGCCAGGCTCACCAGGCCGAGCGCCGCCGTTCGCGGCCAGGCCGGTTGTTCCATCACGGGTGCGGTGAAGGCCGGGTGTTCGCGCACGGCGGCTGCGAAGGCATCCTCGCCGGTGGTGGCCAGCAGTTCGGCCGCCGCCCAGAAGAACTCGTCCGAGACGTCGCCGTCGCCGTACATTCCGCTGCCGCTGAAGCCGGCCACGAAGTACACCTCCGGATTGCGCTGCGCCGCGGCCCAGGCGCGCCGCGCCGCCACCAGGCAGCGCTCGCTGAAGGCCGGGTCGAGGTCGCGCCAGAGCCGGGCGCCCTGGGCCGCGACGGCCGCTAGGTTGAGCGTCGCCGCCGTGCTCACGGGATAGAGCACCCGTGGCTGCGTGTCCTCGTGCGGCGCGGTGGGCATCGGCGTCCATTCCTCATCGGCCATCTTGTGGTGGGCCATGCCGGAGGCGTCGATGTCCGTGAACACGAGACCGGGCCCGCCGCGTTTCACGCCCACGGGCAGCCTGGACGCGGCGCCTTCCGGCGCCTGCATGCGCAACAGGAACTCGAGTTCGAAACGGGCTTCGTCCAGCAGGTCGTTCACCCCGTTGCCGGCCTCGGGGATGCGTGCGGCGCCGTCCGGGAAGGTGGGTGAGCGGCCGGGAGCGGCCTGGCGTTCCACGAGGTTCTGCAGGGTCCAGGTGGCGATGCCCCCGTTGACCACGTACTTGCCGTGGTCGCCGGCGTCGTACCAGCCCCCGGTCACGTCCAGTTCGTACTCGCAGCCGGGCCAGTCGTTGCCGGCCGGGTCCTTGCCCGTGCGGCAGGTGACCACTTCATCGACGTGGGCGGCGGGCCGCGCCCAGGCGTCGCCGCCCGCGTGCAGGGCCTCGATCGGGACCCCGGCGCGGTTGTGATAGAAGTAGGCCAGGGCGTCGCGGGCCAGCGCCGGCCAGGGGTTCGGGGCGATGTCGAAGGCATGGCTGTCGCCGCAGGCGCCGCGCAGCCGGTAGCCCACGCCGGGCGTCGCCAGGGCGGTGAATTCGAGCCGGTGCACGGTCTCGCCGGCCAGGGCGTCGGGGCCGAAGGGCTCGGTGGCTCCGCTGAAGACGACCGCTCCCTGCGCATCGAGGACCTGGAACGGTGTCGCTTCGCTGGCTTCCAGGGGCATGACGGCGCGCTTCACGGCGCCGGTTTCGAAGGCGACCTGGTTCAGGCGTACGGGTGCGCCGTCCACCGCGCAGCCGGCGGGACCCTGGGCGCCCGCCTGCGGCGCCCCGGCGAGCAGTGTGAGAACGATGAGCGCCCTCATGCCGCGCAATGCTCCTGGATGAACTGGCGGTGGTCCGGCATGTAATTCGCCGACGCGTGCACCGTGTCGCGGATCTGGCGCAAGCGTTCACGGGTTTCCTCCAGGCTGATCATCTCCGCGACCGGGTCGTAGCTGCGTGGACTGCCGCACTGACCGGTCAGCACGGCGAACCAGCTGGTGTCGTTGAACAACTCATCGGCCTCGCGAAAGCAGCGGCCGGTGTTGGCATAGACGGCCAGCTTCTCCTTCAGCCGCTCCGGCACGTCCATGGTGCGGCAGTAGTCCCAGAACGGCGTGTCGTCCCGCTCGGTGGCGTGGTAGTGAAGGATGAGGAAATCCCGGATCCATTCGGTTTCCTGGAGCATCACGCGGTTGTAACGGTCGCGGTCCACCCCGGCGAAGGTGCGGTCCGGAAAGTTGGCCAGCAGCCGCGAGATGCCGTTCTGGATCATCCAGATGCTGGTGGACTCCAAGGGCTCCATGAAGCCCGAGGACAGGCCGATGGCCACCACGTTCTTCTCCCAGTACTTCGTCCGGTGGCCGGTGGTGAAGCGCACCTGCCGGGGCTCGGCCAGGGGCTCGCCGTCGAGGTTGTCCAGCAGCGTGGCGGTGGCCTCGTCATCGCTGATGTAGTCGCTGCAGTACACGTAGCCGTTGCCGATGCGATGCTGCAGGGGAATGCGCCATTGCCAGCCGGCGGCGTGGGCGGTGGAACGCGTGTAGGGCGTCCAGGCGTCCACGCTGGCGCAGGGCGCCACCATGGCCCGGTTGCAGGGCAACCAGCGCGACCAGTCCACGAAGTCCACGCCCAGGGTTTCGGCGATGAGCAGACCGCGGAAGCCCGAGCAGTCGATGAACAGGTCCCCCTCGATCCGGGCGCCATCCTCCAGTTCCACCGACTCGACGAAGCCGGATTCGCCGTCCTGGTGCACCTGGACGATGCGCCCTTCGTGGCGCCGCACACCGTGTCCCTCGGCCAGGTCCCGCAGGTAGAGCGCGTACAGGCCGGCGTCGAAGTGGAAGGCGTAGGCGATCTCCGACAGGGGCGAGTTACCCGCGTCGATGGCGCGCATGAACTTGTTGGACTTCGCCGCCGTGGCGTTCAGGGAGTAGTCATCCAGGCTGTCGACCTCGCCGAGCTGCTTCAGGCGCTGCCAGTAGGCGTGGAAGCTCAGGCCGTTCATGTTGCGGCCGTAGCTGCCGAAAGGGTGCATGTAGCGGTGGCCCATCCGGCCCCAGTTCACGAACTCGATGCCGAGCTTGAAGCTGCCCTTGGTGCGGCGGACGAACTCGTCCTCGTCGATCTTCAGCATGCGGTTGAAGGTGGCGAGTTGCGGGATGGTCGCCTCGCCTACGCCCACGGTGCCGATGGCGTCGGATTCGACCAGGGTGATGTCCGCATAGTCGCGTCCGAGCACCTTGCCCAGGGCGGCTGCGGTCATCCAGCCGGCGGTGCCGCCGCCGACGATGACGATGCGCTTGATTCGGGTTTCCATGTGCCTTCTATTTCCTCGCAGTGCGGTCTTCGCCGCGTCCCGGGGGCGCCAGGGACACGGATTCGATGGTGGATTCCAGTTGGCCCTTGGCCACCCGCAGGCTGAGCAGCGTGTCCTCGTGCGAGGGCATGGTGCGCAGGGCGCCCAGCATGAAGGTGCGCACCTTCTCGGCATGGCCGGCCAGGGTGTCCAGGTCCAGTCCGGCCACCAGGGGACCGGCATGGCGCGGCACCAGGCCGTGTTCGTCGAACAGGTTCAGCCAGGCGTCGGCCTCCAGTGGTTCCTCGTCCTCCAGGGGCACGATGCCGCGGGCTTCGAACACCTCGCGGCGGTGCGCCAGGCCGGGCGTGACGGCGCCCTGTCGCGCGGCATCCCAGAAGGGTTCGCCCTGCCGGGCGTTGAGCCGGTAATGGGCCAGCACGAAGTCGCGGGCGTGGTCCTGCTCCTCGGCGGCACGGCGATTGAACTCCGTGCGCACGGCCTCACTGCCGCCCTCGCCGGGCATCAGCTCCAGCAGCCGTTGCAGGGCGGTGCGTGCGAAGTGGAAGGCGCCCGGACCCAGCGGTTCCAGTTGCATGGCCGCCTCGCCGAGGGCGACGCAGTTCGCGACCCAGGGCTCGACGGCGCGACCGGGGCGGAAGGGTTCGATGGTCAGGCCTTCGAGGCGCTCGGCGCCGGCCGCGTCGCGGACCTTTAGGTGCACTGATTCGTCGTCGATCTCCGAGGCGTCGAACCAGGCCGACAGCGCGGTGCTGCCGTGGAGGGGCAGGTGCTCGATCACTCCCTGGGCCATGGTTTCGAGGTGCCGGTAGGGCGGGGGCGTACCCACGGTGCGGACCCGGGCCTGCAGGCGCCGGTCGCAGGGCAGCAGGCCGGACCAGTCGTCCCGGCGATTGGCCTGAAGGCGCGATGCGAGGCGGGCCGCCGGTCCGCTGGCGTCCAGCCACAGTCCCGCTTCCAGCCGGCGGTCCCCGTCCAGGCGCAGGGCCGTCACCGCCCCATCGGGCGCCCACTCGATGTCCCGGATCGTGCCCTGTTCCTCCACCACGCCGGCCGCCAGGGCCGACTCACGCAACAGCTTCGCCAGGCCGTGGGCGTCCGCGTGCAGACCGTGACGGCAGGTGGACAGCACGCTGCCGGGAGCGCGGTCCGGGACCTGGAAGCGGTTCGTCTGCGCGGCAAGGGCCGCCAGCGAGAAATTGGACAGGCGCATCGGAACGCCGGCGGCGCGCAGTTTCAGCGCGATGGGGTAGAAGGGCACCGGCCCGATGGGGGCGCCGAAGCCGCTGAAGGGGTTGAACCAGGTCTGCTCCGGGCCCGTCCAGCCCGTCAGGGCGGCGCCGAAAGAGAAGGCGCCCGCGGCCCGGTTGACCAGCGTGGCGTCGTCCAGGCGCAATGCGTTATGCCAGTCCGTCACCGAGGGATGGAGCGCCACGGCGGGCGAGGAAACAGGGGCATCGGGATCCGTCAGCACCGTCACGGGGCGGCGCGCCACGGGCACGGTCCGCGCCATGGCCAGGGCGGCCAGCCAGGCTTCGGGCCCCTCCCCGAGGATGGCGATGGTGAAAGCCTCGACGGGCGCGTTCATGCCGCCGCGCCCCGGGGACGCGCCAGCAGGCCGTCGAGGTACTCGGCATGGGGCGGCATGGCCTCCACGGCCTCGCCGATGCCCTGGTCCAGCCGTTCCAGGTGTGTTTTCAGCCGCTCCGCGTCCAGGCCCACGGCCGCGGGGTCCGGTGCGGCCGGCGTCACCCGCTGGCCGAAATAGACCGCGTACCAGCTGGCGTCCAGGAACATGCCATGGCGATAGGGTGTCACCACGCCCCGTTCGCGGAACAGGGCCATGCGCGCACGCAGGCTGTCGGGGATGTCGAGGTGCTTCATGTGGCGCCAGAACGCCGTGTCTTCCCGCTCGGTGGCATGGTAGTGCAGCACCAGGAAATCGCGGATGCGTTCGTACTCCAGGTCCATGATGCGGTTGAATTCCGCGGCGCAGACCGGGTCGAAGTCCGGATCCGGAAAGTGCTCCACCAGGTAGCCGATGGCGAGCTGGATGAGGTGGATGCTGGTCGACTCGAGCGGCTCCAGGAAGCCCGAGGCCAGGCCGATGGCGACCACGTTGCGGTGCCACTGGCGCCGGCGCTTGCCGGTCACGAAGCGAAGCTGGCGTGGCGCGTCCGAAGGGGGGTGTTCCATCTGCGCCAGCAGGGCGTCCTGCGCCGCATCGTCGTCGATGAAGTCGCTGGCGTAGACGTGGCCGTTGCCCACCCGGTGCTGCAGGGGAATGCGCCAGGCCCATCCGGCCTCGAGGGCCGTGGCCCGGGTGTAGGGCGGCGGCGGGCCGTCGGCGGGGCAGGGCGCCGCCCAGGCGCGGTCGCAGGGCAGCCAGTGCTGCCAGTTCTCGTAGCCCGTCTCCAGCGCCTGCTCGATCAGCAGGCCGCGAAAGCCCGAGCAGTCGATGAACAGGTCGGCCTCCAGCCGGCGGCCGTCCTCCAGCGTCACGGCGGTGACAAATCCGCTTTCGCCGTCCAGTTCGGTGTCCGTGATGCGGCCCTCGACACGGCGCACCCCGCGGCGCTCGGCATGCGCGCGGAGAAAGGCGGCGTAACGCAGCGCGTCGAACTGGTAGGCATAGGAGTAGGTGGAGCCGATGGCTTCCGGATCCGGGTCGGGCGGGCGGAAGCGGTCGGCCGCCGCCGCCCGCACCGGCAGGGAGTAGCGGGGCAGGTCGCCGGCCAGGCCCAGGCGGCGGGCCTGCAGCCAGGCCTGGTGAAACGGTACGCCGTCCAGGGGCTCGCCGTAGGCCCCGAAGGGATGCAGGTAGGCGTCGCCCTTGCGCGCCCAGTCGCGGAACTCGATGCCCAGCTTGAAGGTGGCGCCGGTGCGCGCGATGAAGTCCGCCTCATCGAAGCCGAGCCGCTGGTTGAAGAAGCGGATGTGCGGCACCGTGGCCTCGCCCACGCCGACGGTTCCGATCTGTTCGGATTCCACCAGGGTGATGTCGATGGTGCGTGGCGGGAGCAGGCGGGACAGCGCCGCGGCGCTCATCCATCCGGCGGTGCCGCCGCCGACAATCAGGACGTTCATGCGAGCCTCTCTTGTTTTGGTCGTCCCCATGACAGCGCTGTGTCCATTTCTTGACATCGCTGTCAGGCGTGCATTATAACGACAGATGTTAGCGCTAACCGGAGCGCTGGCAAAACGGCTCGGACCAGACCCGGAAAGGGCGGTCGAAAAGAATGTGGGGCACGGCTCTGTCGGCTTCGTCGTTCATCGAACCCCGAAAATAACAAGATGTGCGAGCCGAAAACCACCCCAATAAAACGCACAGGGTACGCTCAATGTCACACGCTCAGGCTCTCGATCGATTCAAGCGCAACAAGGTCAGCTCCGCCATCGCGGCCGGCCTTTCCCTCGTCGTTCTCGGCGCATTGCCCTTCGACAAGTACGCCCACGCCCAGGACAGCACCTCGGTGGCGGACGACGACGAAGATGATGAAGCAGACGCCCTCCTCGAGGAGGTGATCGTCACCGGCTTCAAGAGTTCACTGCAGTCCTCCCAGGACATCAAGCAGATGTCCAACGTGGTGGTCGACTCCATCACGGCCGAGGACATCGGCGCACTGCCCGACCAGTCGGTCACCGAGGCCCTGCAGCGCGTCCCGGGCGTGGCGATCAACCGCTTCGCCGCCGGCCGCGACCCCGACCACTTCTCGGTGGAAGGCGCCGGTGTGGTGGTGCGCGGACTGACCTACGTCCGCTCGGAAATCAACGGGCGCGACTCGTTCACGGCCAACAACGGTCGCGGCCTGAGCTTCGCGGACGTGTCCGCCGAACTGCTCGGCGGCGTGGACGTGTTCAAGAGCCTCTCGGCGGACAAGATCGAGGGGGGTATCGCGGGCACGGTGAACCTGCGCACCCGCAAACCCTTCGACCAGGATGACAACTACTACGGTTTCTCGGCCGAAGCGCAGTACAGCGACTTCATCGAGGAAATCTCGCCTTCCGTCTCCGGTCTCGCCAGCTGGCGCTGGGACACAGGCGCCGGCGAGTTCGGTCTCCTCGTCAGCGGCGTGTATGCCCAGACGCAGTCACGCGCGGATCGCTTCCAGGTGTCGAATTTCGCGGAACGCACGCTGTACTCCAACGGCGACGTGATTCCGTCGGAAGGCGCCACGCCGGTGCAGGAAGTCCTCTTCCCCCGCGGCGCGGTCATGGGCACCCAGGAGTTCGACCGCGAGCGCTACGGCTTCTCCGCGGCGCTGCAGTGGCGCAGCGAGGATGAATCGCTCGAGGCCACGGCCGAATTCCTGCGTTCCGACTCGCGCGAAACCTGGACGGAACGCGCCATGGAAATCGCCACCGACGTGGTCACCGACCAGGGCGACGCCCGAGCGGTGCCCGGCACCATGTTCGGGTTCACGGATTCGGGCGTGTTCGACAGCGGCTACATCACCGGCCCGACCGGCTGGCGCGACGACCAGTGGAGCGGTGACCCGCGCACCCCGACTTTCGGCCTGCAGAGCAACAACATCCAGCGGCAGGTCGATCAGCAGTTCGTGACCGACGACGCCAGCATCAACCTCAAGTGGTACGTCACCGACGACTGGGCGCTGAATTTCGACTATCAACACGTGGATTCCAAGGTGGACAACCTGGACGCCGGCATCTGGGGGTCGAGCTACCAGGACCTGTACATGGACCTGAACGGCAACGACCTGCCCTTCGTTCAGTTCGTGCCCATCCAGCCCTGTACCGGTCCGACCAGCAACGAGTGCCCGACCTACTGGACCCAGCCGGATGCGAGCTTCATCGATCCGCGCAATACCTTCTACCGCGCCGCCATGGACCACATCGAGGAAAGTGAAGGCACCTCCGACGCGTTCCGAATCGATGCCTCCAAGACCTTCTCGGACAGCGACTGGGTGGAAAGCATCCAGTTCGGCGTGCGCTACGCCGACCGCGACCAGACGGCGCGCTTCTCGACCTACAACTGGGGCGTGCTCAGCGAGATCTGGGGTTCCGGCGGACCAGTGTGGTTCGACGAGGATGTCGTCAACCAGGGCGCTGGCGTCCAGCCCTTCTATTTCGACAACTTCTTCGACGGCCGGGTCGCCAACCCACTGGGTGGTGACGGGCGGCTGTTCTACGCGGGCGACATCACCGGCGATTACGAGGCTTATTACAACTACGCCCTGGCCGTTGCCAACACCTGGCGCCCGGACAACCCGGACAACTGGATGCCGCTGCACATGCGACCGGACGTCGTCGCGGGCACACCATTCCTGGTGGGTGAGATCAACCCGGTCCAGGAACAGAACCAGGCGGTCTATTTCACACTCAATTTCGACCATGAACTGGACAACGGCTGGAACCTGGGCGGCAACATCGGCGTGCGGTACACCGACACGAATCGCGAGGCCCAGGGCTACCAGCAGTTCCCGAACACCGGCTTCCAGACCGAGGAGGAATGTACGGCCCCGCTGGATCCAGGCCAGACCCGGACGGAGTTCTGCCAGCTGACGATGGAAGAGCGCCAGTCCGCGAGGAACTTCGCCAACGGCGCGACCACGCCGGTGACGTCCGACCTCGACTACGACTACTGGCTCCCGTCCGTCAACGTACTGCTGCGCACCAGCGACGAATTGCAGTTCCGCGCCTCCTACTTCAAGGGCGTGGCGCCGCCGGACTTCGGCCTGACGCGTCTGTACGAGAACGTCACCCTGGACACCGCGGACCAGAGCATCATCGAGAACGGCGGGGTGATCGGGCGCTTCAGCGCGGGCAACCCCTACCTGCTGCCGGTGGAGTCGAACAACTTCGACCTGACCGCCGAGTGGTACTTCGCCGACGTGGGCCAGTTGACCTTCGCGCTGTTCTACAAGGAGCTGGACAACATCCGCACCAACAGCGTCGAGCGCATGGCCTACACCAACAACGGCGAGACCTTCGAGGCCATCGTGACCACGGCCGTGAACTCGCCCGATACTGGCAAGATCAAGGGTTTCGAAATCGCCTACCAGCAGACCTACGATTTCTTCGATGGCTGGCTGAGTGGTTTCGGCATCCAGGCCAACTACACCTACGTCGATTCCAGCAACGTACCGCAGAGCACGCTGTCGGAGACCGACCCGGACGTGGCGGCCGGCAACCAGTCGACGGTGGACATCAGCCGACTGCCGCTGGAGGGCCTGTCGAAGCACACCTTCAACATCACGCCCTTCTACGAGTACGGCGACTGGTCCGCGCGACTGGCCTATTCCTGGCGTGACGAGTTCCTGCTCACCATCCGAGACGTGATCGTGCCGTTCCAGCCGATCTACAACGAGGCCACGGGCCAGCTGGACGGGTCGGTGTTCTACTCGATCAACGACAACTTCCGCATCGGTGTGCAGGCGGTGAACCTGACCGGGGAGGTCATCAGGACCTCGGCGGTGGTCAACGACGACCTCTTGCAGGCACCGCGCAGCTGGTACGTGAACGACCGGCGCTACAGCCTGATCCTCAGGGGCACCTTCTGAGCTGAGGCGGCGCTTCGCGCACCACCCGTGACAAGGCAACGCCGGAGCGATCCGGCGTTGTCGTCTCCGGGCTCCGGGAAGGGTCCGCGGGGGGTGTCTTGCCCGGAAACCAATGAATTGAGTACTGAACGCAAAGCGCCGGCCCGCAGGCAGCACGAACGCGTCACCGCCAGCGACGTGGCGCGCCGCGCCGGTGTCTCGCCCATGACGGTCTCGCGCGTGGTCAACGGCAGCCTGGGGGTGCGCGAAACCACCCGCAAGTCGGTGCTGGCCGCCATCGAGGACCTGGGCTACTCACCCAACAAGGCGGCCCGAAGCCTGGCCAGCGCCAACCAGTCGCGCATCGGGCTGGTCTACACCAACCCCTCCAGCGGCTACCTCAGCGCCATGCTGCTGGGCGTGCTGGAGGAGGCCCGCCAGAGCGATACCCAGGTGGTGGTCGTGGAGGCCGACTCCGCGCCCGACGCCCGCAGCGTGGTGGAAGAACTGATCCAGAACGGCATCGACGGCATCATGCTGACCCCGCCGCTGGCGGACAACGCGATCCTGCTCGGCCTGCTGGCGCGCAAGGGCATCGAGGCGGTGACCCTGGGCACCGAGCACCCGGAATTCGGTATCTCCTCGGTGCGCATCGACGACCGCGCGGCGGCCGCGGCCATGACCCGTCACATCATCTCCCTGGGCCACACGCGCATCGCGCACATCATCGGCAGCGAGGAACACCTGTCCAGCGGCCAGCGCCTGGACGGCTTCCGGGAGGCCATGGCCGAAGCCGGCCTGCCCATCGACGAGGAGCTGATCGCCCAGGGAGCGTATTCCTACCGCTCCGGCATGGAGGCGGCCGAGCGCCTGCTGTCCCTGCCCAAGCCCCCTACGGCCATTTTCGCCGCCAACGACGACATGGCGGCCGCCACCGTGGCCACCGCCCTTCGACACCAGGTGGAAGTGCCCGGCCAGTTGACCGTCTGCGGCTTCGACGACACCCTGCTGGCCACCGCCGTCTACCCGGAACTCACCACCATCCGCCAGCCCATCACCGACATGTCGCACGCGGCCATCGACCTGCTGCAGCGCAATATCCGCCGGCGCCTGGGCGGTGCGGACGCGTCCGGCCAGGGCATCCTGCAGGAGTTCCACCTGGTCCAGCGCCAGAGCGATGCGCCGCCATCCGGCTGATCACATGACCAGGCCCGGTCGTGTCCTGGGCGTGGTCTGCGCCGTGCTGTTCGCGGCTGCGACTTTCGCAATGCCCGTACGCGGAGAGGACGGCTATCAGCTGTGGCTGCGCCATGCGCCCTTAAGCGAGGCGGCCACGCGGCCGGCGGTGACCGGGGTGTTCTTCCCGGGCGGCGAGACGCCCCTGGGCAATTCCGCTGCCGGGGAGCTGCGTCGCGGCCTGGGCGGGCTGCTCGCCACGCCCGTGCCGTTGCTCGAAGGCGTGGAAGCCGGCGCCGTGGTGCTGGCGACGCCGGAGACCTGGCCCGCACTGGCGGACCTCGACCTGCCACTGGCCGGACTGGGTGAGGAAGGGTACCTCCTGCGCCGGATGGTCCATGACGGCGCCCCGGTCACCCTGATCGCCGCCAACACGCAGCGCGGCCTGCTCTACGGCGGCTTCGCCCTGCTGCGCCACCTGGGCGGCAACGGCGCCCTGGAGGGGCTGGACGTTGCCTCCGCCCCCGCCATCGACTGGCGGGTGCTCAATCACTGGGACAACCTGGACGGACACGTGGAGCGCGGTTACGCGGGGCGCTCCATCTGGGACTGGTGGCGCCTGCCCGGCCAGACCGAGCAGCGTTATGTGGACTACGCCCGCGCCAATGCCTCCCTCGGCATCAACGGCACGGTGCTCAACAACGTCAACGCCAGCGCGCTGGTGCTGACGGAGCGCTACCTCGAAAAGGTCGCCGCCATCGCCGACGTGCTGCGGCCCTGGGGCATTCGCGTGTTCCTCTCCGCCCGCTTCTCCGCCCCACGCGACATCGGCGGCCTGGACACGGCCGACCCGCTGGACCCGGCGGTCCGGGCCTGGTGGAAAGCAAAAGCCGACGAGATTTACCGGCACGTCCCTGATTTCGGCGGCTTCCTGGTCAAGGCCAACTCCGAGGGCCAGCCAGGTCCGCAGAACTACGGCCGCACCCACGCCGACGGCGCCAACCTGCTGGCCGAGGCCCTGGCGCCCCATGGCGGCGTGGTCTTCTGGCGCGCCTTCGTCTATTCGGACACCGATCCGGAAGACCGGGTGAAACAGGCGTACAGCGAGTTCCAGCCGCTGGACGGCGACTTCGCCGACAACGTGCTGGTCCAGGTCAAGAACGGGCCGCTGGATTTCCAGCCCCGCGAACCCTTCCACCCCCTGTTCGGCGCCATGCCGGAAACGCCGCTGGCCATGGAGTTCCAGGTCACCCAGGAGTACCTGGGCTTCTCCACCCACCTGGTCTACCTGGGCACCCTATGGGAGGAGGTGCTCGACGCCGATACCTTCGCCGCGGGACCGGGCACCACGGTGGCGCGGGTGATCGACGGGCGCGCCCAGGGCCACGCGCTGACCGGCATCGCCGGGGTGAGCAACATCGGTTCGGACCGCGACTGGACCGGCCACCCCTTCGCCCAGGCCAACTGGTACGCCTTCGGCCGCCTCGCCTGGGACCCGGAGCTGGGCGCCCGTGCGATTGCCGAGGAGTGGCTGGCGCAGACCTTTTCCCGCGACGCGGAATTCATCGCGGCCGCCGCCGACCTGATGATGGGCTCGCGCGAGGCCGCCGTGAACTACATGACCCCGCTGGGCCTCACCCACATCATGGGCACCGGCCATCACTACGGCCCGGCGCCCTGGGTCGACGAACTGGGCCGTCCGGAGTGGAACCCCACCTACTACCATCGCGCCGACGACTCGGCGATCGGCTTCGACCGGACGGCGTCCGGCAGCAATGCCGTGGCCCAGTACGCGCCGCCACTGGCGGAGCGCTACGGGTCCCTCGCGACCACGCCGGAGGAGTACCTGCTCTGGTTCCACCGCCTTTCCTGGGACCAGCCGGTGGGCGACGCGACCCTCTGGGAGGCGCTGGTGGCGCGTTATGACCTCGGTGTCACCCAGGTTCGCCGCATGCAGGCCGAGTGGGCTAAGCTTGGCACTTACGTGGACGAGGAGCGGCACGCCCGCGTCGCGCGCTTCCTGGAGATTCAAGGGCAGGAAGCGCAGTGGTGGCGCGATGCCTGCCTGGCTTATTTCAGCGAGGTCTCGGGACGGCCGATGCCGGAGGGAACGGCGCCGCCACCGCACTCGCTGGAGCACTACCGCTCGCTGAAATTCCCCTTCGCGCCCGGCGACGGCTGACGGCGCGATGGACAACAACATGTATAAGGACACAACGGAGAACTCGAGACCATGACCTCTTTGACCACCTTCGACTGGTTTGTCGTCGCCGGCTATTTCCTGCTGCTGCTGGGCGTCGCCCTGGCGGTGGTGCGCAAGCAGACGGATACGACCCAGTACTTCCTGGCCGGGCGCAACGTGGGCTTCTTCGCCATCGGCGCCTCGATCTTCGCGTCCAACATCGGCTCGGAACACATCGTGGGCCTGGCGGGGCAGGGCGCCTCGACCGGCCTGGCCATGGCCCACTACGAATTGCACGCCTGGGTGGTCGTGTTGCTGGCCTGGGTCTTCGTGCCTTTCTATTACAACGCCGGTGTCTTCACCATGCCGGAGTTCCTGGAAAAGCGCTTCGGCCCGCGCCCGCGCTGGATCCTGTCGCTGGTGTCCCTGGCCGCCTACGTGCTGACGAAGGTGTCGGTGACGGTCTACGCCGGCGCCGTGGTGTTCTCAACGCTGTTGCCGGACACCTTCGGCAGCCCCGAGAATGCCTTCTGGGTGGGCGCGATCGCCACGGTGATCCTGACCGGCCTGTACACCATCGCCGGCGGCCTGCGCGTGGTGCTGTACACCGACACGGTGCAGGCCTTCATCCTGCTGATCGGTTCCGTGGCCATCACCTACATCGGCCTGGACCTGCTGGGCGGCTGGGGTGAGCTGCAGACCTTCGCCGCCACTTCGGTCGCGGACTACGCGCTGTGGCGGCCGCTGTCCGATCCGGACTTTCCCTGGCTGGGCATCATGATCGCCTCGCCCATCGTGGGCATCTGGTACTGGTGTACCGACCAGTACATCGTCCAGCGCACCCTGGCGGCCAAGGACCTGCGCACCGCCCGCCGCGGCGCGCTGTTCGGCGCCTTCCTGAAGGTCTGGCCCGTGCTCTTCTTCCTGGTGCCCGGCCTGATCGGCGCAGCCCTCCACTCCAAGGGCCTGCTGGCCATTCCCACGGATTCCGGCGGCGGCCTGGTCGGTGACCAGGTGTTCCCCACCATGGTGGCGACGCTGCTGCCCGAAGGCCTGCGCGGCCTGGTGGTGGCCGGACTGATGGCGGCGCTGATGAGCTCGCTGTCGTCCCTGTTCAATTCCACCGCCACGCTGTTCACGGTGGACGTGTACGAGAAGATCCGCCCGAACGCCCCGGAGAAGCACTACGTCAACGTGGGCCGCGTCGCGACCTTCGTGGTCGTGCTGCTGGGCCTGGCCTGGATCCCGGTCATGCCCATGATTTCCAAGGGCGGCCTGTACCAGTACCTGCAGAGCGTGCAGGGCTACCTCGCCCCGCCGATCACGGCGGTGTTCCTGCTGGGCGTGTTCAACGACCGCATCAACAACCGCGGCGCGGTCTGGGGCCTGAGCCTCGGCTTCATCCTGGGCATGACCAAGCTGTTGATCCAGGCCTTCTTCGGTGAAGGCAAGATCGAGAATCCGGCCTTCCTCGCGGCCATCGGCGACTTCAACTTCCTGTACTACTCCGGGGTGCTGTTCCTGGTCTGCGTGGTCACGATCATCGTGGCGTCGCGCACGGCGCCGGCGCAGCCCAGGGAATCCATCGCCGGCCTGACCTACTCGTCCATCGACCGCGCCGCCGTGCGCGCCAGCTGGACACGGGGCGACGTGGCGCTGACGGCCGTCGTGCTCGGCCTGGTCGCCGCGCTGTACCTCTACTTCAGCTTCTGGATCTGACGGGGGCCGGCCATGGAGGGCATCGGCGCGCTGTTTGACTGGGACGGGGTGGTCATCGACTCCTCGGACCAGCACGAGCGCAGCTGGGAGCGGCTGGCCGAGGAAGAGGGCCGGCCGCTGCCCGCCGACCATTTCAAGCGCGGCTTCGGCATGAAGAACGAGAAGATCATCCCGGGCATCCTCGGCTGGACCGACGATGCCGGGGAGGTCCGCCGGATGTCGCTGCGCAAGGAAGCCCTCTACCGGGACATCATCCGCGAGGAGGGCATCACCCCGCTGCCGGGCGTGGCCGAACTGCTGGCGCTGCTGGCGGACGAGGGCGTGCCCTGCGCCGTGGCCTCCTCCACCCACCGCGAGAACATCGAGACCATCTTCGACGCCATCGGCCTGCGCCACCGCTTCCAGGCCGTGGTCACCGCCGAGGACGTATCGCACGGCAAGCCGGACCCGGAGGTCTTCGTCGAGAGCGCGCGCCGCATCGGGCGGCCCCCGGAGCGCTGCGTGGTGTTCGAGGACGCCCACGTGGGCATCGAGGCGGGCCTGGCGGCCGGGGCCCGCGTGGTCGCAGTGGCCACGACCCATCCGGCCGACTCCCTGGGCCGTGCGCATGTGACCGTCGAGCGGCTCACCGGCGTGGACCGGAACCTGTTGGCCAGCCTGTTCGCCTGAAGCCAATTCCCTGTAGCATAGATGGCCCGATTCACGGGCGTCTCGGCACGGCTCGCCGAGAACTCAGGGCCATTCATGAATCCATCGAATACGAACAACGACGCCGCATTGATTGCCGAGGGCAGGGCGGCCCTCGGCTGCGAATTGGGTTCCACCCGCATCAAGGCCACCCTGGTCGGTCCCGACGGCCGGCCCCTGGGTTCCGGCGCGTTCGGCTGGGAGAACCGGCTGGAGGCGGGCATCTGGACCTATCCCATGGACGCGGTCCTGGAAGGGCTGGAAGCGAGCTTCGCGGCCCTCAGGCAGGACGTGGCCGAGACCCATGGCGTCACCCTGGAGCGCCTGGGCGCCGCCGGCTTCAGCGCCATGATGCACGGCTACATCGCCACCGACGCGCGGGGTGAACTGCTGGTGCCGTTCCGCACCTGGCGCAACAACATCACCGGCCACGCCGCCGCCGCGCTCACCGAGACCCTGGACTGGCCGATCCCCCAGCGCTGGAGCATCGCGCATCTGTACCACGCCATCTGTGAGAGCGAAGCGCACGTGGGCGACATCGCGCACCTCACCACCCTGGCCGGCTGGGTGCACTGGAAGCTCACGGGCGAATGGGCGCTGGGCATCGGTGACGCTTCCGGCATGTTCCCGGTGGATCCCGCCACGGGCACCTGGGATGCGGAATCCCTGTCCCGATTCGACGCCCTGGTCGCGGACCGGGGCTACGCCTGGACCCTGGCGGACATTCTTCCCCGGGTGGTCCCGGCCGGTGAAGCGGCGGGCGCCCTGACGGCGGAAGGCGCGAAGCTGCTGGATGCCGGCGGCACGCTGCAGGCCGGCGCGCCCGTCTGCCCGCCCGAGGGCGACGCGGGCACGGGCATGGTGGTGACCAACGCCGTCCGGCCGCGGACCGGAAACGTGTCCGCCGGCACCTCGGTGTTCGCCATGCTGGTGCTGGAAGAGCGCCTGTCGGCCGTGCACCCGGAAATCGACCTGGTGCTCACGCCCGACGGCCACCTCGTGGGCATGGCCCACGCCAACAACTGCACCTCGGATTTCAACGCCTGGGCGGCGCTGATTGCCGAGGCGGCGCAGTTGATGGGCGCCGAGGCGGACGACGAGACGCTCTATGGCCGGCTGATGACCCTGGCCCTGGAAGGCGATGCCGACGCCGGCGGCCTGGTCAGCATCGGCTATGTGTCCGGGGAACACATGACGGGCTTCAGCGAAGGGCGGCCCCTGTTCCTGCGCAAGCCCGACAGCCGCTTCACGCTGGCCAACTTCGCCCGCGCCCACCTGTTCTCCGCCCTGTGCGCCCTGCGGGCGGGACTGGACGTTCTGGTGGACAAGGAAGGCGTACAGGTGGAGGAACTGCGCGGTCACGGCGGCTTCTTCAAGACGCCCGAGGCCGGCCAGCGCTTCATGGCGGCCGCCACCGGCACGCCGGTGAGCGTTCCGGAGACCGCGGGCGAGGGCGGCGCCTGGGGCATGGCCCTGCTGGCTGCCTTCACCTTGCGCGAAGACCGTGACCAGGGCCTGGCGGATTTTCTCGACAGCGTGATCGGCGGCAGCATCAGTGCGCCCCTGTCCCCGGACCCGGCCGACGTGGCGGGTTTCAATGCCTACTACAAGCGTTTCACGGCCGCCCTGCCCGTCGAACGGGCCGCCGTGGAACGCCTGGACTGAAGGTCGATCCCATGAGTTATACCGAACTGAAGCGCGCGGCCTTCGAGGCCAACATGGAACTGAACGAACGCGGCCTGGTGCTCTACACCTGGGGCAACGTGTCCCAGTTCGATCGTGATGCCGGCGTGCTCGCGATCAAGCCCAGCGGCGTGCCGTACGAGCGCCTCACCGCCGACGACCTGGTGGTGGTGGACCTGGACAACCAGGTGGTCGAGGGGCGGTTGAAGCCCTCCTCGGACACGCGCACCCACACGCACCTGTACCGGCACTGGCCGGAGATCGGCGGGGTGACGCACACGCATTCCACCTACGCCACGGCGTGGGCCCAGGCGCAGCGGGAGATTCCCTGCTACGGCACCACGCATGCCGATTACGCCTATGGCGCCATCCCCTGCACCGCGTTGATGCGCGACGAGCAGATCGATCGCGACTACGAGGAAGAGACGGGGGTGCAGATCACCGAGGCCTTTGTGGGGCGCAACCCAAAGGAGACCCCGATGGCGCTGGTCGCCGGCCACGCCCCCTTCGCCTGGGGCAAGGACGCGGCGGAGTCGGTCTATCACGCCGTGGTGCTCGAGGAGATCGCGCGCATGGCCTGGCTGACCCTGTCCATCGAACCGGGACGGGGGCCTTTGAAGCAGGCCATCGTGGACAAACATTACCTGCGCAAGCACGGCAAGGGCGCTTATTACGGACAGGATGAGGGTTGATCGATGAAAGTGTACGGAAACAAGACGTTGTGGCTGGTCACCGGCTCGCAGACCCTCTACGGCCCCGAAGTGCTGGCCCAGGTGGAGCGCAACAGCCGCGAGATCGCGGCGGGCCTGGACGCCTCCGCCCAGTTGTCGGCGAAGGTCGTGTTCAAGGACGTGGTGAAGTCCCCCGAGGAGATCCTGAAGGTCTGCCTGGAGGCCAACAACGATCCGGACTGCGCGGGACTGGTGCTGTGGATGCACACCTTTTCTCCCGCCAAGATGTGGATCGCGGGCCTGGCGGCCCTGCGCAAGCCCTGGCTGCACCTGCACACCCAGTTCAGCGCCGAGCTGCCCTGGGACACGATCGACATGAACTACATGAACCTGAACCAGAGCGCGCACGGCGACCGCGAGTTCGGCCACGTGCCCACGCGCATGGGCAAGGAACGCAAGGTCGTGGTCGGGCACTGGAAGGCCGAGCGGGTGCAGCGGCAGATCGACGACTGGGCCCGCGCCGCCATGGGCTGGAACGAGGCGCAGACCCTGAGCGTGGCGCGCTTCGGCGACAACATGCGCCAGGTGGCGGTCACCGAGGGTGACAAGGTCTCCGCCCAGATGCAGTTCGGCTACAACGTCCAGGCCTATGGCCTCGGCGACCTGGCCGAAGCCTGCGACGCGGTGAGCGACGCGGACATCGATGCGCGCGTGGAGGCCTACCACGAGGAGTACACCGTGGACGGCGCCCTGATGAAGGATGACCACACCCGCGAGTGCATCCGCAACGAGGCCCGCCTGGAAATCGGCATGGAGCGTTTTCTCGGGGAGAAAGGCTGCATGGCCTTCACCAACAACTTCGAGAACCTGACCGGCCTGACCGGCCTGCCGGGCCTGGCCACCCAGCGCCTGATGAGCCGGGGCTGGGGCTATGGTGGCGAGGGCGACTGGAAAACGGCCGCCATGACGCGCATCGCCAAGGTCATGGCCGAAGGCCGCGAGCAGGGCACCTCCTTCATGGAGGACTACACCTACCATTTCGGCGCACGCGACCAGGTGCTGGGCTCGCACATGCTGGAAATCTGCCCCAGCATCGCGGCGCAGAAGCCGACCCTGGAGGTGCACCTGCACACCATCGGCATCCGCAAGGACATCGCCCGGCTGAGATTCAATGGCACGCCCGGTCCGTCGATGATGATCACGGTGATCGACCTGGGCCACCGCTACCGCATGCTGGTCAACGAGCTGGACACGGTCGAGCCGCCCCGGGACCTGCCGAAGCTTCCCACCGCCCGCGCCCTGTGGGAGCCACGGCCGGACCTGGAAGTTTCCGCGACCTGTTGGATTCACGCCGGCGGCGGCCACCACAGCGTCTACACCCAGGCGCTGTCCCTGGACGCCGTGCGCGACTACGCCGACCTGGTGGACGTGGAACTGGCGGTGATCGGCGCGGACACCACCGTGCCGGCCTTCCGCGACCAGCTGCGCCACGGCGCCGCGTACTGGAGCCTGCGCAAGGGCGTGCTGTGACGGCGTGATCACGGCGCGGCTGTTCATCCTCGCCTGCCTGGGCGTCGCGGGAAGCGCCGCGGCCCAGGCGTTGCACGACCGCCTGTCTACGGAAGACACCGATCGGGCCGTTTCGGCCTTGTCCCTGCCTGCTGGATTGCCGCAACGCAGCCATCCGCCGCCGACGGGTGGCCTCCACACACCCGCCTTCAGCGAAGTCTCGGTGCACGATCCTTCCGTCATCCGGGTCGACGGCGAAACCTGGGTGTTCGGTTCGCACCTGGCGGCGGCGCGCAGCCGCGACCTGGCGCAATGGACGCTGTACGCCGACGGCGTGAACCCGGCCAATCCCCTGTTCGACAACGTCGTCGAGGAACTGCGCGAGACCTTCGACTGGTCCGAGTCCGTCGGGCTCTGGGCCAACGAGGTGCACCGCCTGCCGGACGGGCGCTTCGCCATGTACTACAACCTCAGCCGCCTGGACTCACCACGCGCTTCCCTGGGACTGGCCTTCTCCGACGCCGTCGGCGGAGAGTACGAGGACGACGGCATCCTGCTGCAGTCGGGCATGTGGGGCCTGCCCAGCGAGGACGGGCGGATCTACGACGCCACCATCCATCCCAACACCGTGGACCCGGACCTGTTCGTCGACACCGACGGCATCCTGTGGATGGTCTACGGCTCGTACTCCGGCGGCATCTTCCTGCTGGAAATGGACCCGGTCACCGGACACCCGTTGCCGGACCAGGGCTACGGCCTGCACCTGATGGGCGGCAACCACAGCCGTATCGAGGGCGCCCACATCCTGCACAGCCGCAAGTCGGGCTGGTACTACCTCTTCGTTTCCTTCGGCGGGCTGGACGCCAGCGGTGGCTACAACGTTCGCGTCGCGCGCTCGCGCGACCCGCGGGGGCCCTACCGCGACGGGTTGGGCAAGGACATGCGCGAGGTGAAGTCCAACCCCAACCTGCCCCTGTTCGACGACGCCAGCATCGCCCCGCACGCGATGAAACTCATGGGATCGCACCGGTTCATGAACGGGGAGGGCGGCTTCGGACATGGCTACCAGTCCCCGGGCCACAGCACGGCCTTCTGTGACGACCTCTCGGCGCGCTGCCATCTCATTTTCCACACCCGGTTCCCGGGCCGCGGCGAGTTCCACGAGGTGCGCGTCCACGAACTGTTCTTCAATGCCGACGAATGGCCGGTCATCGCCCCGCACCGGTATGCGCCCGAGTTGGGCAATACCGCCGGCCCGCCGGGAGATTCGCGGCTCACGAGCACCGGGTCCTCCCGGGTGAAGCGCGCCCCGGATCGTTTCGGCGCCCTGGCCGGTGACTGGCAGGTCATCGACCATGGCAAGGACATCAGCGCCGCCGTCAAGACCGGCCGTGAACTGGTGCTGCACGCGGACGGGCGGGTCAGCGGCGCCTTCACCGGCAGCTGGCTGCACTGGGGTGGACGCGAGATCACCCTGGAGCTCGACGGCGCCGGCACCTTCCAGGGCGTGCTGTCGCGCGGCTGGGACGTGACAGCGCAGCGCTGGAGCCTGTATTTTTCCGCCCTGTCGCAGGAAGGCGTGGCGCTGTGGGGTGCGAAGTTCGACACGCTTCCCTGACGGGGAGTCAACACCAGGCGAGCGGATGCCCGCCGGCCGAAGGAGCCATAACGACAATGCAGACCCAGAAGCTCACGGTGCTCGAGAAGATCGGTTTCGGCGCCGGCGACATGGCGGTGAACGTGGTGATCTCCTCCATGTTCCTCATCGTCGCCTTTTTCTACACCGACATCTTCGGCCTGGAACCGGCCCACATGGGCATCCTGTTCCTCGCCACGCGGCTGATCGACGCGATCACCGACCCGTTGATGGGCATGCTGACCGACCGCTGGAAATCGGAGCGCTTCGGGCGCTTCCGGCCCTATTTCCTCTACCTGTCCGTGCCCTTCGGCCTGTCCGTGTTCCTGATGTTCACGACCCCGGACTGGGACTACGGCGCCAAGCTGGTGTGGGCCTACGCCACCTACATCCTGGTCACGATCATGTTCACCTCGGTGACCATTCCCTACATCTCGCTGATCGGCGTGCTGACGGCGGACCCGCAGGAACGCCTCTCGGCCAACGGCTACCGGCTGTTCTTCGCCAAGATCGCGGCCTTCCTGGTCACCAGCATCGTGCCCGTGCTGGCGGTGGCCTGGGGTGGCGACGACCTGGCGCGGGGTTACCAGCTGGCCATGGGCCTGATGGCGGGCCTGGGCACGCTGATGTTCCTGTTCTGCTTCGCCACCACCACCGAACGGGTCGAGCACGAAGTGGAGAAAAAGCCCTTCGGTGAACAGGTCCGTCTGCTGCTGAAGAACGACCAGTGGCTGATCCTGTGCGGGGTGTGCTTCACCGGCACGCTGGGCTATGTCATCCGCGCCTCGGTGGCGGCCTACTACGCCAAGTACTACCTGGGCGGGGACGAGAAGGTGATCTCGGCCTTCCTGACCACCGGCGTGGTGGCGGCCATTCTCGCCATGGTGGCCTCGACCTGGATCACCAAGAAGTGGTGCAAGGTGCAGCTGTTCCGCTGGTCGCAGCTGGCGGTGGGGCTGATCAGCGTGGTGCTGTACTTCGCCGTCGCACCGGGTGACTTCGCCCTGGCCTTCGTGCTGTATTTCCTGCTGTCCTTCGTGGTGGACCTGCACGCGCCGGTGTTCTGGTCGGCCATCGCCGAGGCCGTGGACTACGGCCAGGCCAAGAACGGCAAGCGGGTGTCCGGCCTGGCCTTTGGGGGCATTTCCTTCTTCCAGAAGGCCGGCATGGGCGTGGCCGGATTCGTGGTGGGCATGCTGCTGACGGGCTTCGGCTACGAGGCCAACGTCGCACAGACGCCGCAGGCCCTGGCCGGCATCGCCCTGATGCTGTCCATCATTCCCGGCGTGTTCCACGTGATCATGGGGCTGCTGATGTTCCGCTACCGGATCACGGACACCTACTACAACGAGATGAAGGCGAAGGGCCTGATCCAGGACGAAGGGCCGGAATACGTCACGGAGGCATCATGAAAGTGCTCGAACCCCTGATCCCGCAGCGCGCGGACCCCTTCATCCACAGACATTCGGATGGCTGGTACTACTTCACCGCCTCCGTGCCGGCCTACGACGGTATCGAGCTGCGCCGCTCGCGCACCATCGCCGGGCTGGCGGATGCGCAGACGAAGATGGTCTGGCGCAAGCCGGACACGGGGCCGTACAGCGATCTCGTCTGGGCCCCGGAAATCCACTTCAACCAGGGCGCCTGGTACGTGTACTTCGCCGCCGCGCCGTCGCGCGAGATCAAGGACGAGCTGTTCCAGCACCGCATGTACGCCATCTCGACGCCGGCGGAGAATCCATTGGAGGGAGACTGGACCTTTGAAGGGCAGATCGAGACCGGCATGGATACTTTCTGCCTGGACGCCACCACCTTCACCCACCGGGGTGTGCTCTATTACCTGTGGGCGCAGAAGGAGAACGGCATTCGCGGCAACTCCAACCTGTACATCGCCCCGATGAAGAACCCGGTGACCCTGGCGGGGCCGCCGGTGCGCCTGTCCATCCCCGAATTCGACTGGGAGATCCAGGGTTTCTGGGTGAACGAGGGCCCGGCCATCGTCAAGCACGGCGGGCGCATCTTCATGACCTATTCGGCTTCGGCCACCGACGAGCGTTACGCCATGGGCCTGCTCTGGGCGGATGAGGAGGCCGACCTGCTGGACCCGTCCAGTTGGACCAAGTCGAAGGACCCCGTGCTGACCAGCAGCCCGGACAACGCCATCTACGGCCCGGGCCACAACAGCTTCACGAAATCCGAGGACGGCGCCACGGACCTGCTGGTCTACCACGCCCGGACCTACACGGAGATCGAGGGCGACCCGCTGTGGAACCCCGACCGCCACACCTTCGTCAAGCCGTTGCGCTGGAACGCGGCCGGCATGCCCGTCTTCGGCGACGCGGCCTTCGCGGACTGACGGGCCGGCATGACGTTTCCGCGGAAACGGAGAGTTGGGGTCAGGAGAGTTGGGGTCAGAGTAAAGGGACAGAGTAAATCCCGACGGATCTCGCGACTGCGAGGCATGGTGCTGGGTTTACTCTGTCCCTTTACTCTGACCCCGTCACTCGTCCTGGCCCAGGTCGACTACTTTCCCCTGGACCAGATCCGCCTGCTGGACGGGCCGTTCAAGGACGCCCAGGACCGCAACGTCGACTACCTGCTCGCCCTGGATCCCGACCGCCTGCTCGCGCCCTACCTGCGCGAAGCGGGCCTGGAACCGAAGTCGACCACCTACGGCAACTGGGAGGGGTCGGGGCTGGACGGGCACATCGGGGGGCATTACCTGAGCGCCCTGTCCCTGGCCGTGGCGGCCACCGGCCGTGAAGACCTGCGCGAGCGGCTGGAATACATGCTCTTCGAGCTCAAACGCGCACAGGACGCCCACGGCGATGGCTACCTCGGTGGCGTGCCGGAGAGCGACCGCCTCTGGGGCGAGATCCGCCGCGGTGAGATCGAGGCCGACCTGTTCAGCCTGAACGGCGGCTGGGTGCCCTGGTACAACCTGCACAAGCCCTTCGCCGGGCTGCGCGATGCCTATCGCTTCACCGGCTCCGAACTCGCCCGGGAGATGCTCATCGCCTGGGCCGACTGGGCCGACGGCCTGGTCGCGGGGCTCAGCGACGAACAGCTCCAGGCCATGCTGCGCGCCGAGCACGGCGGCATGAACGAGGTCTTCGCCGACGTCTATGCGATCACCGGCGAGGAGCGCTACCTGGACCTGGCGAAGCGATTCTCGCACCGCGCCATCCTCGATCCGCTGCTCGCCGACGAGGACCGCCTCACCGGCCTGCACGCCAACACGCAGATTCCCAAGGTGATCGGCTACGAGCGCGTGGCGGCGGTGTCGGGTGACGCCGACTGGCACGAGGCCGCCGCCTTCTTCTGGGACACGGTGGTCAATGGCCGCAGCGTGGCCATCGGCGGCAACAGCGTGCGCGAGCACTTCCACCCGCGCGACGATTTCGGGCCCATGGTGAGCGACGTCGAGGGCCCGGAGACCTGCAACACCTACAACATGCTGCGCCTGACCCGGCAGCTGCACGCCGCCGAACCGGCGCCGCAGTACGTGGACTACTACGAGCGCGCTCTGTGGAACCACATCCTGGGCTCGCAGGATCCGGAAACCGGCGGCCTGGTGTATTTCACGCCCATGCGCCCGGCGCACTACCGGATGTACTCGCAGCCCGAGCAGGCCATGTGGTGCTGCGTGGGCTCTGGAATCGAGAACCACGTGAAGTACGGCGAATTCATCTACGCCTTCGAGGGCGACACGCTGCAGGTGAACCTGTTCGTCGCTTCCCGCCTGGAATGGCCCGAGCAGGGCACGGTGCTGCGGCAGGTGACGGAGTTTCCCGACGAATCGACCACGCGCCTGGTGTTCGACAGCGACAGCGACATCACCCTGGCCCTGCGCTACCCGGCCTGGGCGGCGGGCGATGCCGAAGTTCACGTCAACGGGGCGCGGGTCGACGTTTCCGCGTCGCCCGGCGACACCATCACGCTGGCGCGCGACTGGAAGGCCGGGGACGTGGTGCGGCTGGACCTGCCCATGGAGGCCCGCCTGGAAGGCCTGCCCGACGGTTCGGACTACAGCGCCGTGCTCTACGGGCCCATCGTGCTGTCAGCGCCGGTGGACCCCTTCGAGGACGAAGTGCTGTCCTTCCTGGCCGACGACAGCCGCATGGGCCACATCGCGGCCGGCCAGCAGTGCCCGTTGGAACAAGTCCCCATGCTGGTGACCGGCGCAGAGGGCCTGCCGGCGGCGCTGGAGCGCGTCCCCGGAACGGAACTGCGCTTTCGCGCCCCGGGCGCCATCCAGCCCGAGCGCTATGCCGGCCTGGAACTGATCCCCTTCTTCCGCGTCCACCGCACGCGCTACATGGTCTACTGGCCCTCCGGAACCCCGGCGCAGCTGCTCGACCTGCAGCGCGAGCAGGCCGACGCCGAAGCCGCCCGCCTGGCCCTGGCGGCCCTCACCATCGACAGCGTGAACCCCGGTGAGCAGCAGCCGGAAGCCGAGCACGAGCTGGAAGGCGAGGGCATGGACACCGGGGTCAACTTCAACCGCCACTGGCGGCACGCGACGGAATGGTTCGGCTACCGCTTGTCCGATCCGGACGGCGAGGCGCGGGTGCTGCGAATCACCTACTGGGGCGCCGATGCGGGACGGACGTTCTCAATCCTGCTGAACGGCGTGATCCTGGCCGAAGTAACGCTCACGGGTGAGCACGGCGCGGTGTTCCATGACGTGGACTACCCGATACCGGAGGCGCTCCGGACAGGCGCCGACGGGTCCTACGAACTCCGCTTCGAAGCTGCCGAAAGTTCCATCGCCGGTGGGATCTACGGGGTTCGGCTGTTGCGGCAGAATTGACGCGCCAATAACCCAATCAAATTGGGTGAATTGTTCGAGGTCGCGTTTTGAGAATTCAGATTCTCAGGTTTTGAGAATTCAGAGGTTTACAGTTCAGTTGGCGAAATGACCAAGTTGTTTGGTCGTGCTTCTGGAGCAATGCCTCATGCACAGATTTGTCTTGAATTCGAATGCGCAGTCCAATGGCGATCATGAGGTGCACAACACATCGACCGGGTGCTCTCACATGCCGTCACCTGGCAACCAAATAGATCTCGGTATTCACTTCGCTTGCCAAAGCGCGGTCGCAGCCGCCCGGCAGCAGTGGCCCAACCATCGGATCAATGGCTGTTACTACTGCGCGAACGCCTGTCACACGCGTTAGTAACACAATGGATTGACACTCTTCGATCACTGATCGAAATTGGCCAAGGGGACACAGACGAAATGGTAACTTTCAAGGACTTTGAGGGGTTCATTCGCAACACACAATTTTCCGGCATCCAAGCGAATCTACCCCCGGAGCTCCTCGTGGAACAGCAAGGGGAGCTTTCGGTGTACTACGCGCCATTCGACTACATCAACCGCGAAGCCAGATTGGTCATTTGCGGAATCACCCCAGGTCTCCAGCAGGCGAACCTGGCGCTGGCAGAGGCACACCGTCAACTGGTCAAGGGCGCTTCCTCCGAAGATGCAAGAAAAGCCGCGAAGAACACCGCCAGTTTTGGCGGTCCCATGCGCGCCAACCTCATTCGGTTACTTGACGGTATTGGACTTCCAAAGAAGTTGGGTATTGACCGCGCGGAAGACTTTTTTGGTTCGGCGGCACATCGTGTTCACTACACCTCTGCCCTGAGGTATCCGGTCTTCAAGTCAGGAATGAACTACAGCGGGACACCCTCGATGGTCAGAACCCCGTTACTTCGAAAACAACTGGAGACCTATCTGGCGGAAGAAGCAGCCGAGTTGAGACAAGCCATTTTCGTTCCTCTCGGCCCGAAAGTGGAAGAGGCGCTCTCGCTGTTTGTCGAGACGGGTGTTCTGGGCGAATCCCAGGTTTTGAATGGGTTGCCACATCCCTCAGGTGCCAATGCTGAGCGAATCGCATTTTTCCTGGGTCAGAAAGCGGAATCGGCGCTTTCGAGCAAAACGAATCCGCAGGCGATCAGGACGAACAGGGAAATGCTGCTCCGAAAGGTCGCTATGTTGTAGTTTTCTTGGATTGGCGGGGCAATTGGTTGTCACTTGACAACCGATTGCTTCTGAAGCGATCTGCTCACCCTTGCGACGTGGGTTGAGCAGAGATGTGAAATGTCCCAGCTCGACTTCACCCTCAAGAGGGGAAGCCCTCACTTTGGCACCTGTGCGACGTGCGGGCTGGTACGAGCGCAATGACCACAGAACGGTCATTCAGCAGCTGTTGGAGCTTTCCAGGATCAGAATGCAGATCAACCTGTATCGTTCATGTGTGAAGGTCGCTGATCTCACAGGGGGTTCATTCAGCTTGGAGGCCAATGATTCGGATAGGGCGCTCAAGCCAACGCTCGACCTGCTGAGTAAAAAGGGAAATCGCCGCGTCTTCAGTTCTTGAACGGTTAAGATGGGTCGGTAGAAATCTCGTGTTTGAACGAGATCATCCCGGGCGGTGCTGACCATGGCCAAGAAGCCACTTTCCAAACTCCAGAAGTCCTTCGAACAAACCCTCTGGGACACCGCCGACAAACTCCGCGGCTCCGTCGAGTCTTCCGAATACAAGCACGTCGTCCTCAGCCTGATCTTCCTCAAGTTCGTCAGCGACAAGTTCGAAGCCCAGCGTCAGAAGCTCAGGGAACAGGGCAGGGATGCCTACCTCGATATCGTCGAGTTCTACACCAAGGACAACGTCTTCTACCTGCCAGAGGAGTCCCGCTGGTCCACCATCCAACAACAAGCCAAGCAAGATGACATCGCGCTGCGTATTGACACTGCGTTGCACACGGTGGAGAAGACCAACAAGTCGCTGCGCGGCGCGTTGCCGGACAACTACTTCTCAAGACTCGGCCTGGACACCGCGAAGCTGGCTTCCCTGATCGACTCGATCAGCGACATCGACACCATCGCGGACGACGAAGAGGACGTGGTGGGCCGGGTGTACGAGTACTTCCTGGGCAAGTTCGCGGCCACCGAGGGAAAGGGCGGCGGCGAGTTCTATACACCCAAGTGCGTGGTCAACCTGATCGCCGACATGATCGAGCCGTACCGGGGCAAGATCTACGACCCCTGCTGTGGCTCGGGCGGAATGTTCGTGCAGTCGGCGAAGTTCGTCGAGAGTCACGAGGGCAACCGCAAGGACATCTCTATCTACGGCCAGGAACTGACCGCCACCACTTACAAGCTGGCGAAGATGAATCTGGCCATCCGCGGCATCGCCGGCAACCTGGGCGAGGTCCCCGCTGACACTTTCTTCAAGGACCAGCACCCGGACCTGAAGGCCGACTTCATCATGGCCAATCCGCCCTTCAATCTGAAGCAGTGGCGCGCCGACGACGAACTCACCGACGACCCGCGCTGGGCCGGCTATGACACCCCGCCCACCGGCAACGCCAACTACGCTTGGATCCTGCACATGGTCAGCAAGCTCTCGGCCAATGGCGTGGCCGGCTTCGTGCTCGCCAATGGCTCCATGAGCACCAACACCAAGGGCGAAGGCGAAATCCGCCGAAAACTCATCGAAAACGACCTGGTCGACTGCATGATCGCCCTGCCGGGCCAGCTGTTCTACACAACGCAGATCCCTGTCTGCCTGTGGTTCCTGACCAGAAACAAGAAAGCTCAAGCCGTCCCCGAACACCCAGAAAGCAACCACCGCGACCGCCAGGGTGAAACCCTGTTCATCGACGCCCGCAACATGGGCAGCATGATCGATCGCACCCACAAGGAACTCACCCCCGACGACATCGTCGAAATCGCCCGCACCTACCACGCCTGGCGCGGCGAAGCCAAAGACGGCGCCTACGAAGACCAGCCCGGCTTCTGCAAAGCCACTACGCTGGAGGACATCAAGGCGAATGATTTTGTGCTGACGCCGGGTCGGTATGTGGGCGCGGCGGAGCTTGAGGATGATGGGGTGCCGTTTGAGGAGAAGATGGCCGAACTGACAGAAACGCTTTATCGGCAGATGGGCCAATCCGATAAACTGGATTGGATGATAAAGGAGAATCTGTCGGGTATTGGTTATGGTTAATGAATGGCGACAACTTCCACTGGAAGACTGCATGGAAGCGATCATTGACTACCGCGGAAAAACACCAAAGAAGACAGATTCAGGCATTCCGCTGATAACAGCGAAAATAATTAAGAATGGCTCTATACAAGCAACAACCGAATTCATAGCAGAAAAGCACTACGACTCCTGGATGCGGAGGGGACTTCCCGCAAAGGGCGACGTCGTGATGACTACTGAGGCTCCTCTTGGTGAGGTCGCCCAGCTTGATGGCCGAAAGGTCGCGCTCGCACAAAGAGTAATTACGCTTCGTGGCAAATCTGAGCTGTTGGACAACACATTCCTTAAGTACCTTTTAATCTCGGAACAAGTTCAACATCAATTGGATGGTCGCGCCACGGGAACAACCGTCAAGGGCATCAAGCAATCAGAACTTCGAAAAATAATGCTAGGGCTCCCTCCGCTTGAAGAACAAAAAGCCATCGCCCGCATCCTCGGCACGCTCGACGACAAAATCGAACTCAACCGCCAGATGAACGCCACGCTGGAGGCGATGGCGCAGGCGCTGTTCAAGAGCTGGTTTGTGGATTTCGACCCGGCCATTGACAACGCCTTGGCCGCCGGCAACCTCATCCCCGAACCCCTGCAAGCGCGCGCTGATGTCCGCGAAGCCCTCGGCGACCAACGCAAGACTTTGCCCGAAGCGATCCAGAACCAGTTTCCAGACCGCTTCGTGTTCAACGACGAGTTGGGGTGGGTGCCGGAGGGGTGGGAGGTAGGCACTATCGGAAGTGTTTGCTCGCCTACAATCGGAGGACTTTGGGGTGACGACCATCAAGTTGCTGGAAGTGTTCCTGCGATATGCCTTCGTGGCGTCGATATGGGGACGCTTAGAGAGTTTGGGACGGCCTCTGACGCACCAATACGTTTTGTAAAGCCAAGCGCACTTAGTAAACGTCTTTTCACTGAGTCTGACTTACTGATCGCCGGCTCTGGCGCGGGACCGTGTGGGCGCCCACTCTGGTGTTCTTCTGAAATGTCAGGCCAATTTGCGATTGCCACCATTTACTCGAATTTCGTTAAGCGAGTAACCGCAACCAGTCCCACGGTTGCAATTTATCTAGATAGATTGCTGTTCAGTAAGTACATCGATGGCAGTATTCAGGATTTCATAACTGGGACCTCTGTCCCAAATTTGGATTTGCATGGTTTGCTTTCTGGGTGCAGGGTGGTTTTTCCAGATCAAAGAGCTCTTTTTCTCTTCGAATCACTTCAGCGCGCAAATTTCAAAAAGCTTTATTCTCAAGAATCAGCTGTACTTGTGGCCATAAGAGACACCCTCCTCCCCAAACTCCTATCGGGCGAACTCCGCGTCCCGGACGCCGAGCGCCTGACCGCTCGGGTGACGTGATCCCGCTGCAAGTCGCCATTTAGCTAATACCCAGTTCGCTCCTCTTCCCATCTCTCCAAGTGTGAATCTTTATTTGGGTGTAAATATCACAAAATGTGATATTATCTCCCCATGCTTGAATATCTGGTCACTTCAAAAACAAGGCGCGACCTTCTTCGCTTGCTCTGGAGCCAGGGACGGGAAGGGACGGCGGCGGCGCTTGCCGAACAGGCGGGCGTTGCCTTTGCGGGCGCGTACAAGGAGCTTCACGCCATGGAGGCGGCAGGATTGGCGCAGGCAGAATGGAGAGACGGGCGGAAGGTATTCCGGTCAGTGAAGGATCATCCGGAGCGGACGTTTCTGCAGAAACTTTTCGGTGGTGAACAGGCAATGAGTGAGAAGTCACAAACCAGCGATTCAGCCGATGTGTCGGATCTCAAGGGCGAGTTGGCTGGCCTGGGGTTGCCGGTGAATGCGGCGAAGTCATCCCCGAGCGATGACCGCCCGCTCGAACCGCTGCTGGCTTCGGCGTGCACCCTGGCGCATCGGGACGCATCGGTCGCGCGTTCCCTGCCCGTGCTGCTGGCCAGGTACAGGGATGAATTGGACATGCGTGAGCTGGAGCACGCGTGCAGGAGCGTCGGGCAGAAACACACCATGGGCTTTTTCCTGGAACTGACGGCCCAGCTGTCCGGTGACAGGGCGCTTTCCAATGCGGCAACCCACTTTCGCGACAAGCGCAGGAAGAAGGAACGGCAGTTCTTCGACAACGCTTCGGCATTCTCCCGGAGAGTGGCTGAGAGTCGGTCGCCCGCGCTTGCGAAAAAGTGGAAGTTGCTCATGAACCTGAGCCACGAATCATTTGCGAGCACGTTCGAGAAGTTCCGGGATGATTCGCTACACGTCCACAGAGATCTTCGAGTTTCTCCGGGCGATTGATAACAACATGCCCCAACATAATTCCCTATATTTGACACAACACAAAAACCTATACATTACACATCATAATAACCTATAATCGGCACATCACCAAAACCTATAAAGCGCACAAGGCATGGCAGCACCTTCGGAAAAGCTGGCGGACTCGCTGGAGGCCCTCAAGGCGCTCCAGGATGCCGGTGTGGTCGCCGTTCGCTCTGCCGATCTGAGCCGCACCCACCGTGAACGTCTGCTGAGGGCAGGGTTCCTCGACGAAGTCATCAAGGGGTGGTACGTCCCGGCGCGGCAAGACCAGGGCGCCGGTGAGAGCACTGCCTGGTATGCCTCGTTCTGGGATTTCTGCGCGGCTTATCTGGATTACCGGTTCGGTGATCAGTGGTGCCTGGCGCCCGAGCACTCGCTGGCCCTGCACGTCGGTAACCGGACCGTACCGCAGCAACTCATCGTTCATGCACCGAAAGGTGGGAACAAGCCGACGAATCTGCCGCACAACACTTCGCTGTTCGATGCACGCTACCCGTTGCCGGACAAACCACACACCGTGGTGAAGGATGGACTGCGCCTGTTTTCCCTCCCTGCGGCACTGGTCGCCTGCGGCGCTGGCTACTTCGAGAAACGACCAACGGATGCGCGAGCGGCGCTTGCCATGATCCGTGACGAGTCCGATGTGCTGGCCGTTTTGCTGGACGGCGGACAGAGCACGGTAGCGGGCCGTCTGGCGGGTGCGTTCCGGAATATCGGGCGCGAGCGCATGGCAGATGGAATCATCAAGACCATGAAACGCGCGGGCTACGATGTTCGCGAGAATGACCCGTTCGCGCAGGACACCACGCTGGAACTGCCATTGCGTGAGCCCTCGCCCTATGTGAGTCGCATGCGAATCATGTGGAGCGCCATGCGGCAACCGATCATTGATGCATTCCCGGTGGCGCCTGGTCTGCCGGTCGATTCGAATCACTACCTGCAGCGGGTCGAGGAAGTCTATGTCACTGACGCCTATCACTCACTGTCGATCGAAGGTTATCGAGTCAGTGCCCGCTTGATCGAGCAGGTGCGTTCCGGCGATTGGTGGCCTGACGCGAGTGAGCAGGACCGAGAACAGGCGAATGCCCTGGCCGCGAAAGGCTACTACGATGCGTTCCAGCAGGTGAAAAAGGGGGTCGGACGGGTCCTCGAAGGCAGTCCCCCCGGTACGGTTGCAGACGACCAACTGGCCGATTGGTATCGCGCCCTGTGGGGAGCGAGTGTCGAAGCCGGCATCATTTCGGCAGTGGATCTCGCCGGTTACCGGAATGGGCCGGTTTACATTCGCCATTCGATGCACACGCCGCCGCCACACGAGGCTGTGCGTGACTTGATGCCGCTGCTGTTCGACTTGTTGGGTGGGGAGGAGCACTCGGCCGTTCGTGTGGTCCTGGGGCATTTCATGTTCGTGTACATCCACCCGTATTTCGATGGCAATGGCCGGATCGGCCGCTTCCTGATGAACCTGATGCTTGCCGGTGGCGGTTACCCGTGGACGGTCATTCCCGTGGAACGCCGCGACGACTACATGGCCGCACTTGAAGCAGCCAGCGTGGAAGGAGATATTGGCCCCTTCACAACCTTCCTGGGCGAGTTGGTGGCGGACAATATGGCCGGCAAACCGGGACCACCCACGCGGTGAAGTTCACCGAGGACAAGCTCGAACAGGCCATCATCACCCTGCTGGCCGAGCAGGGCTTTCCCTACCACCGCGGCGACACGCTCGAGCGCAAGCCCACTGACGTCCTGCTTCGCGACGACCTGCGTACCTTTCTTGCGAAGCACTACGCGGCTGACCAACTGACCGAAGGCGAGATCGAGTCCATCGTGCGCACGCTGGAGGGCCATTCCGCCGCTGACCTGTACGAATCCAACAAGGCGATCCAGAAGCTGGTGGCGGATGGGTTTGTTCTGAAGCGCGAGGACCGCAGCAGGAAGGACCTCTACATCCAATTGATCGACTACAGCGGCCTGCCGCTGCAGCGCCTCCCGGCTGACGGCGAGGTCGGGGTCGTGGATGGCCGTGGTGAGGTTGCGGATGGCCAGGAGGCCTATACCAACAATCAGTACCGGCTGGTCAACCAGTTGGAGATCGAGGGTAGCGAGAAGCGAATCCCCGACGCCATTCTCTACATCAACGGTCTGCCGCTGGTGGTGTTCGAGTTCAAGTCGGCCATCCGCGAGGACGCGACACTGCACGACGCCTTTGTGCAGCTGACCACGCGCTACGCACGCGGTATCCCCGAACTGATGAAGTACAACGCGCTGTGCGTGATTTCCGACGGCGTGAATTCCAAGGTGGGCTCGCAGTTCGCGGCCTACGAGTTCTTTTACGCCTGGCGCAAGGTGACGGGCCTGGAGGAGGTCGGCCAGGACGGCATCAACTCGTTGCACACCCTGGTGCAGGGACTGTTCGACCCGGTGCGGCTGCGCCAGGTGATCCGGCATTTCGTGTTCTTCCCCGACAAGTCGCACCGCGAGGAGAAGATCGTCTGCCGCTACCCGCAGTTCTACGCGGCCACCAAGCTGTACCAGCACATCCTGGAACACCGAAAGCCGCATGGTGATGGCAAGGGCGGCACCTATTTCGGCGCCACCGGCTGCGGCAAGAGCTACACCATGCTGTTCCTCACCCGGCTCTTGATGAAAGGCCTCGACTTCGCCAGCCCGACCATTGTTCTGATCACCGACCGTACGGACCTGGACGACCAACTCTCGAAGCAGTTCACCAACGCCAAGGGCTACATCGGCGATCAGAATGTCATCAGCGTGGAGAGCCGTGCAGAGCTTCGCGAACGGCTGGCCGGGCGCGCCAGTGGGGGCGTGTTCCTGACCACCATCCACAAGTTCACCGAGGATACGCGGCTGCTCACAGAGCGCGACAACGTGATCTGCATTTCCGACGAGGCGCACCGCAGCCAGGTGAACCTGGACCAGAAAGTCCGCGTGACCGAGGACGGCGTGCGCCGCAGCTATGGGTTTGCCAAGTACCTGCACGACTCGCTGCCCAATGCCACCTTCGTTGGCTTCACCGGCACGCCCATCGACGCCACCCTGGACGTCTTCGGCGAGGTGGTGGATAGCTACACCATGACCGAGTCGGTCAAGGACGAGATCACCGTGCGCATCGTCTACGAGGGTCGCGCGGCGCGGGTGGTGCTGGACAACGCCAAGCTGGGCGAGATCGAGGCCTACTACGCCCAGTGCGCCGAGGATGGCGCGAACGAGCATCAGATCGAGGAAAGCAAGAAGGCCAGCGCCAGCATGCACGCCATCCTGGGCGACCCGGACCGCGTCCGTGCCCTGGCGGCCGACTTTGTGCAGCACTACGAAACCCGTGTTGCCGAAGGCGCCACCGTGAAAGGCAAGGCGATGTTCGTCTGCAGCAAGCGCGAGATCGCGTACGCCTTCTGGCAGGAAGTGATCGCCCTGCGGCCGGACTGGAACGTGCCGCTGGTCTGTGAGGAAGGCGCGCAACTGAGTGAGGAGGAACGCAAGAAGATCCTGCCCCTGGAACGGATCAAGATGGTCATGACCCGTGGCAAGGATGATCCCAAGCCGCTGTGGGACCTGCTGGGGACGAAGGACGATCGAAAGGTGCTGGACACCCAGTTCAAGAACCCGAAGTCCAACTTCAAGATCGCCATCGTTGTGGACATGTGGCTGACCGGCTTCGATGTGCCGGAGCTCGACACGATCTACATCGACAAGCCCATCCAGCGCCACAACCTGATCCAGACCATCTCGCGGGTGAACCGCAAGTTCGCCGGCAAGCACAAGGGCCTGGTGGTCGACTACATCGGCATCAAGAAGCAGATGAACCTGGCCCTGGCGCATTACAACAAGGCAGACCAGCAGAATATCGAGGAAATCGAACAGTCGCTCATCGTCGTGCGCGACCACCTGGACCTGCTGGGGCGAATGTTCCACGGCTTCGATGCCTCGCCGTACTTCACCGGCGAGCCCATGGCGCAGCTGAACACCCTGAACCAGGCTGCCGAGTTCGTGCAGGTCACCGAAAAGCTGGAAAAGCGCTTCATGGCCCTGGTCAAGCGCCTGAAAGCGGCCTACGACATCTGCAGCGGCTCGGAGGCGCTGCAGCAGGCCGAACGCGACCGGGTGCATTTCTACATGGCCGTGCGCTCCATCGTGTTCAAGCTGACCTGGCGCAACGCGCCCGACACCGCGCAGATGAACGCCCGCGTCCGGGAGATGATCGCCGAGGCCCTGAAGGCTGACGGCGTGGAGGAGATCTTCCGGCTGGGCGAGGAGGATGCGGATGCTGTGGACATCTTCAACGACGACTACCTGGCCAAGATCGAGAAGATCAAGCTGCCCAACACGAAAGCCAAGTTGCTGCAGAAGCTGCTGGCCCGGGCCATCGAGGAATTCCGGAAGACCAACAGGGCGCGCGGCGTGGACTTTTCGCGGCAGTTCCAGGCGCTGGTCGAGCGGTACAACGAGCGCAAGGAAGACGACGTACTGGTCGGCAACGTGGTGGAGGACTTCACCGACGAGATCATCGACCTGCTCGAAGCGCTGAAGAAGGAAAAGGAGTCGTACAAGGATCTGGACATCGATTTCGAGGAGAAGGCCTTCTATGACATCCTCAAGGCCATCTCCATCCGCTACGACTTCATGTACCCGGAAGGCAAGCTGATCGCCCTGTCAAAGGCGGTCAAGGTGATCGTGGACGACAAGGCCCGATACACCGACTGGAGCCAGCGCGAAGACATTAAAGCCGAGCTGAAGGTCGACCTGATCCTGGCATTGGCGCAGCATGGTTACCCACCGGTGGCCAATGACGAGGTGTACAAGGAGATTCTCGAGCAGGCGGAGAATTTTAAGAAGTACCGAATGGCTCAGCGGCAATAGCGAAGGTGCGCTCCTTGCTCAATCCCTTCGGTCTGTGAATCGAGGAATAAAAATGGCTGATCCCACTGAAGGCTTCTACAAGAACGTCACTCTGAACGATGTGCAGTTAGCGTCCGCCTATTATCCGATTCTGATCGACCTTGCGAAACACAAACATTGTTTGACGTACGGTGAACTGGTCGAAAAAGCTAAGGAGACCTACCCCGACAAGCCGGTGGTGCAGAACGCAATTGCAGTTTCAACAGGTCGCAAACTCGATGTCGTCCGTTTATTCACTTCCGAACGCGACCTCCCGGACCTGTCCTCATTGATCATCAACAAGGCGGCGGGTGAATGTGGCTCCGGATTCACCGATCACTTTGATCCTGTCGCTGCAAGAGAAAAGGTTTTCGCATTCGATTGGGGCTCGGTATCGACGGACTTTGATGGATTTATCGAGTACAGCGAGTCAGCGGTGAAACCCAGAAAGCGGATCAAACGACCTGCCGCGCTGAAACTGATGTCCGATTACTATTTCGAACACAAGGACGAGTTTCCAACTACGCTTTCAGAATGCCGAGAGTTGATCATCGAGTTGCTAATGGAAGGGTTTTCGCCGGAAGATGCTTTTGCTGAAGCAATCTCGGGTTTGGAGTAGGGTTCTGTAATTGGAATTGTTGGCCATGGTCCCTAACAGGGCTTTCCAGACAACTTTCCAGACTTCTCCTCGTCCACTAGGGTTGTTAACCAGGACTGCATGTCTTCCAGTGTCTCGAATTGAGGGAGTCTGTTCTCTGGCCACGGTCGTTGTTGCAACGTCGCCATGGCCAAAGCGTCACAAGTTCGCCTGGGGTGGTGGGTTATGTATGAGCCACAGAAGGACGTTCTGATTCCGTAGTTGTGACGAATAAAGAACTCCTTCCAACTCGCTGCTACTTCTGGCTCTGGCTTGATATCGATGATCGACATCTGTGAAAAATCGGTGGTTGTGTTCTGTTTCCACATTTCATGCATCAGCTTTCTGGCTTCGACATCTGACGCAGGCGCGCTGTAGCCAAAAACTGTGAAACAGTACGCATGCTTTAGGTGACTTCGTAGGATTTCCCACTGCTCATGAATGAACTCGTCTTTTGAATAGTTTTTCTTCTCGATTGGGTAAAGCAATGGAGTTGGACTAAATCTCTCTCCACACTGATCGCAGAGATTGTGTCGCCAACCATATGTCCGACAGTTTCTACACAGCCCAGTCGCAACATTTCCGTGAAGAAATACGATTTGTGGCATTTGTTCAAATCCGACTGCCGACAAGTTTCGCTGGTACGCTTGGGCGAGTAACGGGTCCCAATTGAATGTCGCAATGACATCCTTTTCGCGAAAGCAAAGAATGAGTTTGTCATACAGATTGGGCTTGTCAGGAAGCACCAGTTTACGAAAGTATTCCTCAATCTCATTCTCGATTTCTTTCAACGCTTCGGTGTAGCGCGCACTGGTAGCCAATCTGTTGTAGAGAAGCTCGAAATTCGGTTCGATGACCCTTATCCCGTGCCTTTCGAGGATCGAGCCAAGGCCTACCACCTCAACCAAGTTGTCCATAAGTGGTAGTCGTCGCCCATTTAGATCACCGGCGGGTAATGCAGCTAAGCTGGCACCCGCCCCAAGAACAACTACATGTGGCGATTCACAAGAGTTTTTATCTAGATCAAGTCTCGGATACGTTTTCTTTTCATTCACTGGCTGAAGATACTGGAAGTCGTTAGTCCCCGAGCTCGTTCCCGAACACCGGGAATCCTTCCGCATCCCATTGCAGTGGCCGCGCCCGCGCATGCCGGTTGGGGTCGGTCAGCGGGGTGCCCCGCAATTCCCGATAGTCCCGGGCGTGATAGATCATCAGGTCCGTCACACCGTCCTCGGCGACGGTGAAGGAGTTGTGTCCCGGACCGAACCGGCCCAGCTCCGCGTTGGTGGTGAACACGGGTTCCTGTGACTTGTACCAGCTCGCCGGGTCCAGCAGGTCCGCAGCCTCGTCGGCCCACAGCAGGCCCACGGCGTAGCGCTCGTCGGTGGCGCTGGCGGAGTAGGTCATGAACACGCGGCCGTGGCGGATGATCACCGCGGCGCCCTCGTTGACCTTGTAGCCCTGGATTTCCCAGTCCAGGACCGGTTCGGTGAGGATCACCGGTTCGCCCGTGATGGAGGTCGGCGAATCCATCTCGGCGATCCACAACGCGGAGTTGTAGCTGCGCTCCGCATCCTGCTGGGCCCAGACGTAGTAGCGCCGGCCCCGATGCTCGAACTGGGTGGCGTCCAGCGAGAAGCTGTCCAGTCCCACGTCGAAGCGGCCTTCCTCGGTCCAGTTGTCGGTGAAGGGGTCGTCATCCGGGTTCGAGAGCGTGTACATGCGGATGCTGAAGGCGCGCTCCACCTCGCCGGCGGCGAAGTAGACGTACCAGGCGCCGTCGATGCGGTGCAGTTCCGGCGCCCAGATGTTGACGCTCATGGGGCCGGATTCGCGCTTGCGCCAGATCACCTTCGGCTCGGCGATCTTCAGGTCGTTCAGGCGGCAGGCCTGGCGCAGCTCGATGCGGTCGAACTCGGGCGCGGAGCCGATGAAGGTGTAGCAACCCGTCTCCGGGTCGCGGTGGATCCAGGGATCGGCGCGCTGGGGCACGATGGGGTTGTCGATGTTCAGCGCGCCCGGGGCGGGCTCCGCTCCGAGGGCGGTGCTGAGCAGGCCGGCGGCCAGGGCGGACAGGGCGGCCGTCCTGGCCAGGTGACTTCCGGTTCGCAGGGTCATGAGCGTCGTTTCCCGAATTTTCCATAGGGTAAACTTTTCCCGCAGGCGCCGTCGGCTCGCGGCGCGCCCCAAACGATTCGAGGTGTTCATGGACATTCGAAGCCTGACGCAGCGCCTGGCCCTGCTCGCCGGACTGGCCTTCACTCACGCCGCCTGCGCGCTGCAGGTCGAGGTTCACGACCCGGTGATGGCGAAAGAGGGCGATCACTATTATGTGTTCAGCACCGGACCCGGTATCACCATCTACCGGTCCGACGACCTGGAGCACTGGCGCTGGGTCGGCCGCGCCTTCGAGGGCGAGCCGGACTGGGCGCGCACCGTGGTCCCGGACTTCAGCGGCCACCTCTGGGCGCCGGACATCTTCGAGCACGATGGCAAGTGGTACCTCTACTACTCCGTCTCCGCCTTCGGCAAGAACACCTCGGCCATGGGCGTGACGGTGAGCGAAACCCTGGACCCGGACTCCCCCGACTACGGCTGGACCGACCTGGGCCCGGTCATCCAGTCCGTGCCCCACCGCGACGACTGGAACGCCATCGACCCGGCCATCGTCGAGGACGACGAAGGCCAGGTCTGGATGAGTTTCGGCTCTTTCTGGAGCGGCCTGAAGCTATTCCGCCTGGATGAGACCCTGGCAGCCCCCGCCGAACCCCAGGAATGGGCGAGCATCGCCCGCCGCCCGCGCGAGGCCGCCACCCCCGGCGAGGAAGCAGGCATCGGCGCCATTGAGGCGCCCTACATCTTCCGGAAGGGGGACTGGTACTACCAATTCGTGTCCTTCGACCTGTGCTGCCGCGGCATGAACAGCACCTACAACGTGCGCGTCGGGCGCTCGAAAGACGTCACCGGGCCGTACCTCGACCGGGATGGTGTTTCACTGGTCGAAGGCGGCGGCACCCTGGTGATCGGGGGCAACGAGCGCTGGGTGGCCGTGGGGCACAATGCCGCCTACACCTTCGACGGCAAGGACTGGCTGGTGCTGCATGCCTATGAAACGGCGGACGAGGCCAAACAGAAGTTGCGCATCCTGCCGATCAGCTGGGATGACGGCTGGCCTCACGTCGACCCCGCCGACCTGGACCGGCGCACCACCGAACTCCTGGGCGACGGCCCACCCGAAAACAATCGCTGAAGGAAGGACGCCATGAACCGCATCATCCCGCTCTTTCTCGCTCCGGCCGTGCTGCTGGCTGCACTGCCCGCCGCCGCCGACAACCCCATCATCACCGAGGTGTTCACCGCCGACCCGGCTGCCCTGGTGGACGGCGACACGGTGTGGCTCTACACCGGCCACGACGAGGCGCCGAACAACGACGTGTTCTTCGAGATGCACGACTGGCTGGCGTTCTCGTCGAAGGACATGAAGACCTGGGAGGCGCACGGCCCCATCATGCGCGCGGACGACTTCGAGTGGGCCGTCAGCCACGCCTGGGCCTCGCACATGGTGAAGAAGGACGGCAAGTACTGGTTCTACACCACCGTGCGCCATGACGAGACCAAACCCGGCTTCGCGGTCGGCGTGGCGGTCTCCGATTCACCCACCGGCCCCTTCACCGACGCGAAGGGCTCGGCCCTGATCACCAACGACATGACCACCCAGACGCCCAACGACTGGGACGACATCGACCCGGCGGTGTACATCGAGGACAACGGCGAGGTCTACCTGTTCTTCGGCAACCTCGTTCCGAAATACGTCAAGCTCAAGGACAACATGATCGAGCTGGACGGCGAGATCCAGGTCGTCGATGTTCCGCATTTCACCGAAGCGCTGTGGGCGCACAAGAAAAACGACACCTACTACCTCACTTACGCCTGCTTCTTCCCCGAGAAGATCTGCTCGGCGCGCAGCGACAGCATCCACGGCCCCTGGCAGTACGACGGCATCCTCAACGAGATCGCCGGCAACACCGAGACCAACCACCAGTCCATCATCGAGTTCCAGGGCCGGGATTACTTCATCTACCACACCGGCGGCATGCCCCCGAAGGACGGCGAGCCCAGCGGCGGCCGATTCCGGCGCTCGGTGGCCATTGACCGGCTGTATTACAACGACGACGGTTCGCTGAAGCGGGTGATCATGACCACGGAAGGCATTCAGTAGAACAGCGTTTCGGCCCGCCTGCCCGGGCGCTCAGGGCTCCGGATGCGGTGGCACGAACCCCTGATCGCTGATCACCGACTGGCCCTGTTCCGACAGCACGAAGTCGATGAATTCCGCCAGCGGCCCCGTGCTCTGGCCGTCTGTGTAGAAGAAGTTGGGCCTGGAAATCAGGTAGGACTTGTCCAGCACCGTCTCGACGGTGGGAAGCACGCCTTCCACCTTCAGCACCTTGATGCCCGGCTCGTTCGTGAAGGCCGTGCCGACATAGCCGATGCCGTTGGGGTCGCGGGCCACCGCGCTGGCGATCTGCTGGTTCCTCAGTTGCATCCGGATCGAACGCGAATATTCCCGCCGGTTCATCACGATGATCTTGAAATCGAGATAGGTGCCTGAAGACGGGGTCCTCGTGTAGAGATTGACCCGTCCGCCCGACACGCCCAGTTCTTCCCAGTTGCGCACCTGTCCCGTGAACAGGTGGCGCAGTTGCTGCAGGCTGAGGTCTTCCACCGGCAGGCGTTCGTTGACGATGATGGCGATCCCGTCCCAGCACACGGGAATCGGCCTCAGGACGACGCCGCGCGCGCTGGCGACGGCGTACTCCTGCGGCAGGGCGCGCCGGCTGGACATGGCCAGGTCGGTCGTGCCCTGGAGCAGCGCCTCGATACCGTGGGTGGAGCCGTCCGCCACGAGCTGGAACTGGGTGTCGGGCCGGTTCTTCCGGAACTCGTCCACCAGGGCCGGCACCAGGTTCGACCCCAGCGTGTCCGAACCCTTGATCACCAGGGCCCGGTTCGCCCGGGTGGATTCCGCGGCGCACATCACGGTGAGACAGAGGAAAGCGACGATGAAGTGTTTCATGTTGGTGCTCCTGGAATCCGTGATCAGAACTTGGCTTGGAGATCGAGCATGAGGATCTCGGAATCATCGATGTCCGCCACCTCGCTGTACCAGTCCCCGTCGATGGCCTTGCTGTTCATGTAGGTGGACGTCAGGCGAACGCTGTTGGACAGCATGTAGGTTCCGTACACGAGGAACCCGGACTGGTTGAGCCGGTTCTTGCCGAAATCGGAATCCGTCAGGTTGGGCGTCATGGAGGCATTGCCCAGGTAGCGGTATTCCAGGCCCAGCGACCATTCCTTGAAGTACTTGGGCCCGCCCAGCATGTAACGCACGTTGTAGAACAGCCCGTCGCCGGAGAATCGCGCGCCCGGCGGGGCGTCGTCCGGGCGGTAGGGGCTGGACGGGTCGTTGACGGCGTCGTCGGCGTGCAAGTTGTAGCCCGCGGTCAGCGACAGCTGCTGGGGGAGGTTTCCGACCAGGAAGTTGACCTCGATGGGCAGTGAAACGGCCATCATGTTGCCGAAGTAGTTGATGGCGTTCTCGTTGGTGGGGGTGTTGCCGCCCTCGGCGGTGAGGACCGAGGTATCCCCATCCGTTTCCGCCAGGATCATCGGTGCGATCCTCAGGTTGGAGCGGAAGCCCAGGTAGCGCGTGTATTCCGCCTGGCCCATGAACAGCCAGTCATCGCTTCCATTGCCGGCGATGCCCTCGCGCGCCTCGTCGATCAGGTAGGTCCCCGCCCGCAGGGTCAGCCAGTCGTCCCCGTTGAACTGCCAACCCAGCTGCCCGGTAAACCCTTCCGGATTGGTGTCGCTGTCCCAGAAACCGGGGTCGATCAGGAAGGGATGCTTCTTCTTGCCGATGGTCAGGTTGGTCAGTTGCGCCCAGCTCCGGGGCTGGTTGTAGTCGATGTAGGCCTGGCTGACGAAGGTGCCGTCACGGTCCTTGTCGAAGTAGCCGCCGAAATCGGTGTTGGTGGAGTCACTGACTTCCGCGGTTTCCATCTGGACGCCGGTGCTCCATCCCCGCGTGAACTGGTAATCCACCCCGAGCTTGAGGCGGTAGCGCCAACGACTGCGATCCAGCGCTTCGAGGTCGGGGTCGATCGTGGTGGATTCGTACTGGTAGCGGGTGCGCAGGTCCGACTTGAACTGGAGGTGCTTCACGTCATCGGCGACATCGATCTTGCCGGCCGGCGTCTCGGCGAACTCCATGGCCAGTTCCGCCCGGAGTTCCTCCGCTTCCTCCTCGGTGATGAGCCCCTTCTTCACGAGCAGGCTGACCAGGGGCCCGATTTCGTAGGCAAGGGCCGGCGCCGTGCAGGACAGGCAGGCGATGGCGAGCAGAACCTTGCAGGAACGGAGCAGCCATTGAGTTGCGGAGGGTCGGAAGTTTCGGGCCGGTCGTCCGGCCCGGGATTCTGGCGTCCTGGGGTCCACGTCAATCACCTTTTCTTGGTCGGGAGCGGACCGGTGAAAATACGTGGCTTCCGGGTGCGAATCAATCGAGCCCGGATGGACTCGACGGCGATCGATTCATCCGGCGCCCGGGCTTACGGGGTCAGGCGCACGACCACCACCGAACGCGCCGGAAGCTCCAGTTCCAGTTCGTCGTCGCCGTCGAGGTCGACGTCCAGGGCCGCCGGCGTGACGGCATCCGGGACGTCAAACGTGTTGTGGGCGTCCATGCTGGCGCCGGTCAGGACGGTCGCCACCGCGGTGTCCGCTTCGAAGCCTTCCAGCGAGACTTTCACGTCGATGGTGTCTTCGGCGTGCAGGTTCACCAGGCCGATGACCAGTTCGCCGGAGGTCGCCAGCGCCGCCGTGGCGGAGACGTGCGGCACGCTCACCTCGCCCACTTCGTAGTCCGGCACGTCGTCCAGTTCCAGGGGCAGGAAGGTCGCGTCCTGGAAGGGCACGTACAGCTGGAAGGCGTGGTAGGTCGGCGTCTTCACCATCCTTGCGCCGTCGGTCAGGAGCACCGCCTGTAGCACGTTGACGGTCTGCGCGATGTTGGCCATGTGCAGGCGCTCGGTGTGCTCGTGGAAGACGTTGAAGTTCAGCGCCGCGACCACGGCATCGCGGATGGAGTTCTGCTGCTCCAGGAAGCCCTGGGTGCTGCCCTCGGTGGGGTCGTACCAGGTGCCCCATTCATCCAGGTAGATGCCGATGTCGCCATCCGGGTCGTGCTCGTCCAGCACGGCCTCCTGCTTGTCCAGGTGGCTGTCGACCATCAGCGTGCGTTGCAGGGTGGAGATCCACTCCGATTCCGGGAAGCCCGTGGCGGCGCCCTTCTTGCCCCAGTCGCCCGTCGGCAGGGTGTAGTAGTGGTGCGAGATGCCGTCGATCTTGAAGAAGAAGCCGGCGTCCTTCGTGCCGGCGGACAGGGCCTCGGTCCAGTCGGTGTTGGCGTTCTGTCCGCCGCTGGCGACCAGCTTGGTGCGGGTGCCGGGCGGGGTCTTCAGGAAGGTGGAATAGCGGCGGTAGAGGTCGGTGTAGTACGCCGGCGTCATGTTGCCGCCGCAGCCCCAGGTTTCGTTGCCCACGCCCCAGAAGGCCACCTCCCAGGGCTCCTCCCGGCCGTTGGCGCGGCGCTCCTGTGCCAGGGTGCTGTCGTCATCGGCCGTCATGTACTGCAGCCACTGGGCCATGTCCACGGGCGGCGCGCTGCCGATGTTGCCGGCGATGTAGGCCTCGCTGTCCAACAGTTCCACCAGTTGCATGAACTCGTGGGTGCCGAAGGCGTTGTCTTCCTCGACCCAGCCCCAGTGCGTGTTGATGCGCACCGGTCGGTCCTCGCGCGGGCCGATGCCGTCGCGCCAGTGGTATTCGTCGGCGAAACAGCCGCCCGGCCAGCGGATTACCGGGATCTTCAGCGGCTTGAGCGCCTCGATGACGTCATCGCGAAAACCGTCCGTGTTGGGGATGTCGGAGTCCTCGCCCACCCAGATGCCTTCGTAGATGCCGCGACCCAGGTGCTCCGCGAACTGGCCGTAGACGTACTTGCTGATGGTGTCGCCGGGTTGGTCGGCGCGCACGGTGATGTCCACGTCGGCAGAAGCGGGGGACGCCAGGGCGCACAGCGCGAGGCTCGCGGCAATGCCGGCGACCCGGGGGCGGGTCAGCAGTTTCAGGGTCGGGGTCATGGTGTTCTCCTTGGTTTCTTCGAACTGAGCATTCGTGTGATGTTCGTCAGGGTATCAGGCCGGCTCACTCGGCCGCCGGCGTGCCCGAGGGCACGGCCAGGGGCGTGTCGGCCGCCACCGGCCGGCCGAACACCGGCAGGCCGTCCTCGCCCCAGGTGAAAGGCTGGATGCGCGGCGTGCGGCCCATGTCGCAGACGTCCGACTCGAGGTCGTTGGCGTGGTAGGCGATCCAGTCCTCGGTGCCGTCGGGAGATTTGAAGAAGGTGTTGTGGCCCGGGGCGAAGACCCCGCGCTCGTCATCGCGCTGGAACACGGGCTCCGGGTATTTCTTCCAGCTGGCCACGTCCAGCGGATCGCCGCCGGTGTATTCCAGCAGGCCGAGCTTGTAGTTCGGGCCCCAGCAGGCGCTGGCGGCGTAGGTGACGAAGTGCCGGCCGCCGTGGTGGATGGCCACCGGCCCTTCGAGCACCGTGCCGTCCTGGCGTTCCCAGTCGAGTTCCGGCCGGGCCAGGGTGGTCTCCTCGCCCACGGTGGACCAGGGCGTGTCCATCTTCCTGATGGCCAGGTCCTGGGTCTCGTTCCACACGCTGTAGATGGCGTACAGCGAGCCGTCCAGTTCGATCACGCCCCCATCCAGGGCGTTGCGTTCCACCAGCTTGCCCTTGTAGTGGTAGGGGCCCATGGGGTCTGTGCCCTCGCTTTCGATCACGTGCATGAACTGGGTGTTGACGAAATCATCCCCGGCCGCGCCCCCGGTGAAGTGGCCGTACCAGCGCTTGCCGTTGGGCCCGTCCAGCAGGAAGAACTCGGGCGCCCAGAAATTGCAGCAGCGCTCCGGTGTGTCGTCCTGCCAGATCTGCACCGCCTCAGCCTGCTTCAGGCCTTCGATGGTCTTCGCCTTGCGCATCGTCAGGCCGAGCTCCGGTCCGCCCCAGGTGGTGGCGGCCAGGTAGTAATGGCCCTCGTACCAGGTCATCCAGGGGTCCGGGCCGCCGTCGTTGAGCGGGTTGGTGAAGGTCGTGTCCGCATCGGAGGCGAAGGCGGGCAGGGTGAGCGACAGGGCCGCCAGCAGGGCGGCCAGGGGGCGGGCGAGCAGTTGGAAGGGTTTCATGGCGTCGGGCCGTTCTCCCAGGGTCAGAAGGTGAGCAGGAATCCCTGGCCCGGGGCCAGGGTGAGGCGATTCAGCGAGGTATCGATGGGCGTGCGCTCGAGATTTCCGGCGGCGCCGTCACGCACCAGGTGGCCGGCGGCGTCACCCAGAAAAGACAG
>JAUHYP010000011.1 GCA_030426265.1 Gammaproteobacteria bacterium
GCGAGAATCATGTTCCGGCACTCCGGGCTGAGGTGGCGCAGGCGCAGCGTCTTGCCCGCGTTGCGGTAGCGCTCGGTGATGGCGTTCAGGGCCTCGAGGCTGGAGTAGTCCGCCACGCGCGCGTCCTTGAAGTCGATGACGACCTGGTCCGGGTCGGTCGCCGGCGACATCCGCTCGGCGAATTCGCGCACCGAGCCGAAGTACAGCACGCCCTGCAACTGGTACACGCGGCTCCCGTCGGGCAGGTCGTGCGGGTTCAGGCGCACGTGCTGGGCGCTCTCCCAGGCGAAGGCCAGCGCGGACACCACCACGCCGACAAAGACCGCGAGGGCGAGGTTGTGCATCAGCACGGTCACCAGGGTCACCACGATGATCACGATGAAGTCCACGCGCGGCACCTTGCCGAAGGTCTGGAAGGTGGCCCACTCGAAGGTGCCGATCACGACCATGAACATCACGCCGGCCAGCGCGGCCATCGGGATCTCCCCGATCACCGGGCCGCCGACCAGGATGAACACCGTCAGCGCCAGCGCGGCCACGACGCCCGAGGTGCGGCCCCGACCACCGGATTTGATGTTGATCAGGCTCTGGCCGATCATCGCGCAGCCGCCCATGCCGCCGAACAGGCCGGACAGGAAATTGGCCCCGCCCTGGGCGAAACATTCCCGGTTGCCCTGGCCGCGGGTCTCGGTCATGTCGTCGATCAACTGCAGGGTCATCAACGACTCGATCAGGCCCACCATGGCCACCGTCACCGCCACACCGCCGATCAGCAGAAGGGTCTCCCGGTTCCACACGATGTCGGTGGGCCAGGCCAGGAAGGGCAAGGCGGTGCTCAGCTCCGCGCTGCCGGTGCCTTCGAGCAACACGTCGGACACCGTCTTGGTGTCCACCGCGCCGAACCAGCTCAAGCCGCCCACCACCAGGATCGCGACGAGAATCGACGGGATGGCCGTCGTGAGTTTGGGCAGAAAGTGGATGATGGCCATGGTGGCCAGGGCCAGGCCCGCCATTCCGGCCAGTGTCGGCCCGGGCAGCCAGGCGCCGTCCGGCGACTGAAACGCCTCGAACTGCGCCAGCAGGATCAGGATGGCCAGGCCGTTCACGAAGCCCATCATCACCGGGTGCGGAACCAGGCGGATGAACCGTCCCAGCCTCAGCACACCGACCAGGCCCTGGATCACCCCCGCCAGCATCACCGTCGCGAACAGATACTGCATGCCCAGATCGTCGATGCCGAGCTCGGCGCCGCGTTCATTGCCGATCTCCACGGCCTTGGCCACGACCACGGCAATGGCGCCCGTGGCCCCGGAAATCATTCCCGGTCGGCCGCCGAACGATGACGTGACCAGGCCCAGGAACACCGCCGACCACAGGCCTACAATGGGGTCGACGCCCGCGATGAAGGAAAACGCGATGGCCTCCGGCACCAGGGCCAGTGCGACGGTCAGGCCGGAAAGCGTGTCGTCTTTCCAGTTTCCGTTCTTCTTTTCGAAAAGCGTGAACAACATGATCGGGGGTCCGGTTGGGTCGGGCAAAAAAAATGGGCCGGCACGGGCCGGCCCATGGTACGTGGTTCGTGCAGTTGCGGGGCGGAGGCGCCTAGTTGAAAACGAAGGCCCCGTCCTCGACCGCCACGTGAATCGTGCTCCCGGGTTCGAAATCCCCGGACAGGATCCGCTGCGCCAGCGGATTTTCCAGCTGCTGCTGGATGGCCCGCTTCAGCGGCCGTGCACCATACACGGGGTCGAATCCGGCGTCACCCAGCAGATCCATGGCTTCATCCGACAGTTCGATGTCGAGGTTGGCCGCGCGCAGCCGTGAGCGCAGGCGTTCCACCTGGATGCCGGCGATGCTCCGGATCTGCTCGCGGTCCAGCGGGTGGAACACCACGATTTCGTCGACGCGGTTGATGAACTCGGGCCGGAAGTGCTGGCCGACCACCTCCATCACGGCGTCCTTCATGGTGTCGTAGGGCTCGCCCGCCAGGTCCTGGATGCGGGCCGAGCCGAGGTTGGAGGTCATCACCACCACGGTGTTGCGGAAGTCCACCGTGCGGCCCTGCCCGTCCGTCAGGCGGCCGTCATCGAGCACCTGAAGCAGGATGTTGAACACGTCCGGATGGGCCTTCTCCACCTCGTCGAGCAGGATCACGCTGTAGGGCCGTCGGCGCACGGCCTCGGTCAGGTAGCCGCCCTCGTCATAACCCACGTAGCCCGGGGGCGCGCCGACCAGGCGGGACACGGAGTGCTTCTCCATGAATTCGCTCATGTCGATGCGCACCATGGCCTCTTCGGTATCGAACATGAACTCGGCCAGGGCCTTGCACAGCTCGGTCTTGCCCACGCCCGTCGGGCCCAGGAACAGGAAGGAGCCGATGGGCCGGTTCGGATCGGACAGACCGGCGCGTGAGCGGCGGATGGCGTCGGCCACCGCCTCGACGGCCTCGTCCTGGCCGATCACGCGCTCGTGGACCTTCTCTTCCATGCGCAGCAGCTTGTCGCGCTCGCCTTCGAGCATGCGGCTGACGGGAATGCCGGTCCAGCGCGAGACCACCTCGGCGATTTCGTCCTCGGTCACCTCGTAGCGCAGCAGCTGGAATTCCTGCTTCTGCTCACCCTCCTCCGCCTGGGCCAGGGCCTTTTCCAGCTCCGGAATGCGGCCGTACTGCAGTTCGGACATGCGCGCCAGGTCGCCGGCGCGGCGCGCCGTTTCGAGCTCGGCGCGAGCGCGCTCCAGCTCTTCCTTGATGTGCGTGGCTCCCTGCACGGCCGCTTTCTCGGACTTCCAGATTTCCTCCAGGTCCGAGAATTCCCGCTCCATCTCGGTGATGTCCTGCTCCACCTCTTCCAGGCGCTTGCGAGAGGCCTCGTCGGACTCCTTCTTCAGCGCCTCGCGCTGGATCTTCTGCTGGATCAGGCGCCGCTCCAGGCGGTCCAGGGCCTCCGGCTTGGAGTCGATTTCCATGCGAATGCGCGAGGCGGCCTCGTCCATCAGGTCGATGGCCTTGTCCGGCAGCTGCCGGTCGGAAATGTAGCGGTGCGACAGCGTGGCCGCGGCCACCAGGGCCGGGTCGGTGATGTCCACGCCGTGGTGCACCTCGTAGCGCTCCTGCAGGCCGCGCAGGATGGCGATGGTGTCCTCGACGCTGGGCTCTTCCACCAGCACCTTCTGGAAGCGGCGCTCGAGCGCGGCGTCCTTTTCCACGTGCTGGCGGTACTCGTCCAGGGTGGTGGCGCCGATGCAGTGCAGCTCGCCCCGCGCCAGCGCCGGCTTGAGCATGTTGCCCGCGTCCATGGAGCCTTCGGCCTTGCCGGCGCCGACCATGGTGTGGATCTCGTCGATGAACAGGATGATGTTGCCTTCCTGCTTGGCCAGGTCGTTCAGCACCGCTTTCAGGCGCTCCTCGAACTCGCCGCGGAACTTCGCCCCGGCGATCAGCGCGCCCATGTCCAGGCTGAGCACGCGCTTGCCGCGCAGGCCCTCGGGTACTTCGCCGTTGACGATGCGCTGCGCCAGGCCCTCGGCGATGGCGGTCTTGCCCACGCCCGGCTCGCCGATCAGCACTGGGTTGTTCTTGGTGCGCCGCTGAAGGACCTGGATGCAGCGGCGGATCTCCTCGTCACGGCCGATCACCGGGTCGAGCCGGGACTGCTCGGCCCGCTCGGTCAGGTCGATGGTGTACTTCTCCAGCGCCTGGCGGGATTCCTCGGCGTTGGGATCGGTCACCTGTTCCCCGCCGCGCAGGTCGTCGATGGCCTTCTCGAGGGCGCCTTTCGTCGCGCCGTGCGTGGTGAGCAGGTCCGCGAGCGGACCCTTCTGCTCCAGGGCCGCGAGCAGGAACAGCTCGCTGGCGATGTACTGGTCGCCGCGCTTCTGCGCGAGCTTGTCCATCAGGTTGAGCAGCTTGCCGGTGTCGTTGGACAGCCCGACCTCGCCGCCGGCCCCGGAGACCTTCGGCAGGCTGTCGACGCGCTCGCCCAGCTGGGAGCGCAGGGAATTGACCTTGACGCCGGCGCGCGTGAGCAGGTGGCGCACGGAGCCGCCGTCCTGGTCCATCAGCGCCAGCAGCACGTGCGCCGGCTCGATCAGCTGGTGGTCCAGGCCGATTGCCAGCGATTGCGCGTCCGCCAGGGCCAGCTGAAACTTGCTGGTGAATTTGTCCATTCTCATGGTGAAAACCCTCGAATCTGCAGGGGACCATGATGGCCCCGGAATGCTGCAGATTTTGGGTCTTTCGGACGGTCAATCAAGCGCTTAGGGCGACTCTTTTGAGGCCCTGGCGCCGAAGGGCGCCCCCCGGCCGGTCGCCGGAATCCGTCGGCCTGCCGAGGCCCATGGTTCACCACGGGTCCGGTTTCGGGACATACTGGGCGCATGCTTCGGTTCCCGCTGATCGCCCCGACCCGGATTCGCGCACTGCTGGCGCTCGCGGTGTGCATTGCCACGCCCGCCTTCGCCGAACGCGAGTACGAACGCGAAGGCCCGCCACGCGCCCTCACCCCGGAACAGGCCGAGCGCGCCGCGGAGAACTACCAGAAGTACTGCGTGCTGTGCCACGGCGAGGACCGCCAGGGCTACCTGAACGACAACGCACCCTCCCTGCGCAGCCAGAGCCTGTTCGAGTCCGGCGTGCCCCACGCCATCCTGCGTCCCCTTTCCTATGGCCGCATCGGCACCGCGATGGGCGGCTACCTGGACGAGGTGGGCGGCCCGCTGACCCTGGACGAGACCTGGGACCTGACCTACTGGCTGTTCTGGGAATCCGGCGCCGATCGCGTCAAACTCAGCGAGAACCCCGTGCCGGGCGACATCGGCAGGGGCGAGGCGGTCTACCAGGAACACTGCGCCAGCTGCCACGGCGCCGAAGGCGAAGGCGTCAACGCGCCGGCGCTGGGGAACGCCTCGGCGCTGGCGCACAACAAGGACGAGTTCATCCGTTACGCCATCGAGAAGGGCCGTGACGGCACGCCGATGGTGTCGTTTTCAGGGGTGCTTTCCGAGGCGGACATCGACAATGTCACGGCCTTCATCCGGTCCATGGCGGAGGACGGGGTCCAGGAAACCATCACCCTGCGCGCGCTCCCGACGCCGGATGAATATGTCATCAATCCGGACGGCCCCGATCCCGATTTCGAGCTGATGGAAGGCCGCTACGTCGACTCCGCGACGCTCCATGCCGCCATGGAAGCCAAACAGCGAATGGTGCTGCTCGACACGCGCGTGACCTCGGTGTGGCAGCGTGCCCACCTCGCCGGCTCCGTACCCTTCCCCTACTACAGCTCGCTGGACGAGAAAACGCTGGGACTGCCGAAGGACGTGCAGATCGTGGCCTACTGTTCCTGCCCCAGGTCCGCTTCAGACTACGTGATCGACCAGCTGGCCGAGCTGGGCTTCGAACGCACGGCCGTCCTCTACGAGGGCATCTTCGGCTGGATGAACCAGGGCTACCCGGTCATTCGCGCAGAGGGCGCCCTGGAAACGCCCCCGGCCGGCGCAAGCAACGATCACTGATTCGATTCAGTCGAGTTTTCCGATGCCCAGCAGGGTATCGCCCTCCATGTAGACCGGGCGCTTGATCAGCGTGGGATGGGCCAGCAGCAGTGCCTGCAGGTCCTTTCCAGTCGAGGCCTTTTCCGCATCGCTCAGGCCCCGCCAGGTGGTGCTGCGGCGGTTGACCAGCACGTCGGCGTGAGGGCTCTCCAGCCACGATTTCACCAACGCCGGGGCCAGGCCATCGGCGCGCAGGTCGTGGAAGCGATGTTCCACCCCCTGCGACTCGAGGGTCTTGAGCGCCTTGCGACAGGTATCACACTGACGGATGCCGTAGACGGTCATCATCGGTGGGCATGCTCCCGCAGCAGCTCGTTCACGCTGGTCTTGGCGCGCGTCTGCGCGTCCACCTGCTTGACGATGATGGCGGCGTACAGCGAATGGCTGCCGTCCTTGGCCGGCAGCGAGCCGGGCACGACCACCGAACCCGGCGGGATGTGGCCCCGCAGGATCTGGCCCGACTCGCGGTCGTAGATGCGCGTGCTCTGGCCCACGAACACCCCCATGGACAGCACGCTACCGCGGCCCACGATCACGCCTTCCACCACCTCTGAACGCGCGCCGATGAAGCAGTCGTCCTCGATGATGGTCGGGTTGGCCTGCAGCGGTTCGAGCACGCCGCCGATACCGACGCCGCCCGAGAGGTGCACGTTGCGCCCGATCTGGGCGCAGGAGCCCACCGTGGCCCAGGTGTCCACCATGGTGCCCTCGTCGACGAAGGCGCCGATGTTGACGTAGCTGGGCATGAGCACCGTGTTGCGGCCGGCGTGCGCACCACGGCGCACCACGGCCGGCGGCACCACGCGGGGCCCGGCGGTTTCTATGCCGCTGTCACCCCCGGCCCAGCGCACGGGCACCTTGTCGTACCAGCGCAGGTGGCCGCCTTCCATCACCCGGTTGGGGTGGAGGCGGAAGTACAGCAGCACGGCCTTCTTCACCCACTGGTTGACGCGCCAGCCATGCTCTGCGGCCGGGTCGGGCTCGGCCACGCGCAAGGCGCCGGTTTCCAGGGCGTCGAGCACCCCTTCCACGGCTTCGCGCAGGCCGGCGGGCGGCTGGGACGGATCCAGGTCCGCCCGCGCCTCGAAGGCGGGCTCGACCAGGGCTTTGAGTGCGTCGTGATTCATGGCGTCTCTCGCAGGATGGGACGGTCGCTCACTCCAGGATCTCCCGGATGGCCGCCGCCAGGGATTCCTGGGCGGCCTCGTCCAGGGGCCGGTTGTCGCGCCCGGTGATGTAGAAGGTGTCCTCCACCCGGTCGCCCAGGGTGGCAATCATGGCGTCATGGATGTTGATTTCGCTCTGGCGCATGGCCGCGGCCAGCTTGGACAGCAGGCCCGGCTGGTCGGTACAGCCGATTTCCAGTTCCGTCACCCGTCCCTCGCGGCCCTGGCGGAAATGCAGTTCCGGCGGTGTGACGAACGGCCGCAGGCGACGCGGCATCGGCCGGCGCACGGGCTCGAGTACGCGCTGGTCGGCCAGGGCGGCGACCAGGCGGTTCTCCAGCCATTGGCTGTCGTTGTCGTCCAGCGGACCGCCGACCCGGCTCATGACCTGGAACAGGTCGAAGCTGCGCTGGTCCGATGTCGTGGCCACGCGCGCCGAAAGTACATTCAGGCCCATCTCGTCGAACACGGTGGTGATGGTGGCGAACAGGCCGGTGTAATCCTCCGCGACCACCAGCACCTCGGTGACTTCGCGTTCCCCGCAGGCCCGCAGGGCGACCAGGGCCGACTCGCCCGGCACCCCCAGCACCACCTGGGTGCCCCAGGCCAGCTGGGCGGCGCTCCAGCGCAGGAACACGCTGCGCGGCAGGGTCTTCCAGAAGGCTTCGACCTCGTCCCGATCGACACCGGCATTGGCCAGCAGGTGCAGGGCGGCCACGCGTGACTGGGCGATGGCCTGCTCCCGGAACTGGGGCGTCTCCGGGTCCTGCGCCAGGATACGGGCCGTGGTCTGGCGCAGCTCCCACAACAGGCCGCTCTTCCAGCTGTTCCACAGCCGCGGGCTGGTCGCGGAAATGTCCGCCACGGTCAGCAGGTAGAGGTAGTCCAGGCGCAGCTGGGTCTTCACCTTGCTGGCGAATTCGCGCACCGTGGCCGGATCGCTGATGTCCTTCTTCTGCGCCGTCTGCGACATCAGCAGGTGTTCCTGCACCAGCCAGGCCACCAGCTCCGCCTCTTCCTGGGGAATCGGCAGGCGGCTGCAGAAGGCCAGCGCGTCGATAGCGCCCAGCTCCGAGTGGTCGCCGCCACGGCCCTTGGCGATGTCGTGGTAGAGGGCGGCCAGGTAGAGCAGCTCCGGCTTGCGCACGCCCTGGAACACGCGTGGCGCGTTGGGGTAGATCTCCCGGTACTTGCCATAGGCGAAGCGGCGCAGGTTGCGCACCACGAACAGGATGTGCTGGTCCACGGTGTAGACGTGGAACAGGTCGAACTGCATGCGCCCGACGATGGTCGCGAAATCCGGGATCAGGCGCGCCAGCACGCCGTAGCGGTTCATGCGCTGCAGCTGGGAATACACGCCCTGCGGCTGGCGCAGCAACTCGAGGAAGTGGCCCAGCACTTCCGGGTCGTTTCGGTAGTCCTCGTCGACCAGGTACAGGTGTTCGACCACCAGGCGGATGGTCGAGGCGCGCACGCCCTCGATGAACTCGTGGCGGGCCATCAGCAGGAACAGTTCCATGATGGCCAGCGGCCGGCGGCGGAACAGGTCCGGATCCTTGACCTCGAGGTAGCCGTTCAACAGCTGGAAGTCCTCGCCCAGCGGCTCCGGCGGCAGCCAATCCTGGCCCAGCAGTTCTTCGCGAAACAGCTGCAGCAGGCGCTCGTTCAGCCGCTCCAGGCGCGTGACTTCGCGGTAGTAGCCCTGCATGAAGCGCTCGACGGCCTCGTTGCTGGCCGGGTCGCCTTCGTAGCCGAACAGCTCCGCGATCTGGCGCTGGAAGTCGAACAGCAGCCGGTCTTCGGCCCGGCCCGAGATCAGGTGGAGGGCGAAGCGCACCCGCCACAGGTAGCGCTGGCCCTCGACCAGTTCACGGTATTCGGACTCCTGCAGGAATCCGTGACGCACCAGTCCGTGGAGGTCGGTGTCGCCGAACCGGCGCTTGGCCACCCAGCCGACCATCTGGATGTCGCGCAGGCCGCCCGGGCCCTCCTTGATGTTGGGCTCGAGGTTGTAGGCCGTCTCGCCGAACTGCGCATGGCGCGCCTGCTGCTCGCGGAACTTGGCGTGGAAGAACTCGCCGGCGGGCCAGACCCGGTCCGGGCCCATGTTCGTCACCAGGGCATCGAACAGCGGCTCCGGTCCGCACAGCAGGCGCACTTCCATCAGACTGGTGGCGGTGGACACGTCCGCCTGGACCTCCTCCAGGCATTGCGCCAGGTTGCGCACGCTGTGGCCCAGGTAGAAGCCCGCGTCCCAGAGCACGGTCACGAACTGCTCGATGGCTTCGCGGGCGCCTTCCTCGAGCTCGCCCTTCTCGAACAGCAGCAGAAGATCGATGTCGGAGTGGGGATGGAGCTGGCCACGGCCGAAGCCGCCGACGGCCAGGAGCGCCATGTCGTCGGCCTCTTCCATCAGCACGTCCCAGGCGAACAGCAGCAGCCGCTCCACGGCCCAGGCCCGGGCGCTGACCAGCTGCTGGATGTCCGCGCCCTCGCGGAAACGCTGCTCCAGCGAGGCATCGAGCCGCTCCAGGGCGCCGCGCAGGGCGGCGACCACTTCGGCCGCATCGCTGGCGGCCAGGGCCTCGTCGTCCAGGATGTCTTCGGCGAAGACCGGTTCGGGCAGGGTGCCCCGGTGAAGGGGAAGCGCGCTCACCGCCATGGCAGGGAGGACGCCGGCAGCGTCAGAGCGGATCGCCCGGCAGGCGGGTGAGCACGTCGAAGCCGTCTTCGGTCACGGCGATGGTGTGCTCCCACTGCGCGGACAGGCTGCGGTCGCGGGTCACGACGGTCCAGCCGTCGGGCATGAGCCGCGTTTCGCGCCGGCCGAGGTTGACCATGGGCTCGATGGTGAAGGTCATGCCGGGAACGAGAACTTCTCCGGTCCCCGGCCGGCCGTAGTGCAGCACCTGCGGGTCCTCGTGGAAGCCCAGGCCGATGCCGTGGCCGCAGTACTCGCGGACGATGGAGCAGCCCTGGCCCTCGGCGTAGCGCTGGATGGCGTGGCCGATGTCGCCCAGGCGCACACCCGGCGCGACCATCTCGATGCCGGTCACCAGGGCCTGGTGGGCGATGTCGCAGACCCGTTTCGCGCGGATCGAGGGCGTGCCGACGACGAACATCTTGCTCGTGTCCCCGTGCCAGCCGTCCTTGATGACCGTGACGTCGATGTTGACGATGTCCCCGTCCTTGAGCTTCTTGTCGCCGGGAATGCCGTGGCAAACCACGTGGTTCACGGAGGTGCAGATGGACTTGGGAAAGCCCTTGTAGTTCAGGGGCGCGGGAATGGCGTCCAGCTCACCGGTGATGTAGCGGTGACAGATGGCGTCCAGCTCGCCGGTGGTGATGCCCGGCTGGACGTGCTCGCGGATCATCTGCAGCACGGTACCGGCCATGTTGCCGGCCACGCGCATGGCGTCGATGTCTTCCTGTGATTTGATGATGATGCCGCCGGTGCGTGCCTGGAGCATGGCTGAACCCGTTGTCTGTATCGTTGCGTGAAACGCCTATTGTACCGCCCCGCCGGCGGGCTGTCGCAGGGCAGCCGCCCCGGCCGGCCGGCCGGGAAATTCCGCGACGTCCGGACCACCGGCAACCCAACCAATGGCCTACCACGCGAAAGGCCGAAACTGGGATAATGCGCGCCCCGGCACGACCTTCAGGCCCGGTCACAAGACAACACGATGAGATTCCTGAAAAAATTCTTCCGCATCCTTCTTCCCGTAGGCCTGGTGGTGGCCGCCGTGATCGCCTTCGTGGTCATGCTCCAGGTGGGCCAGTCGAAGCGCCCCACGCGACAGGAGACCGGTGCGTCCGCTGTGCTGGTGGAGACCCTCACGGCCCAGGCGCGTTCCATGAACTTCATCGTCGAAACCCAGGGCGCCGTGCGTCCGCGAACGGAAACGGTGCTGGTGTCGGAAGTGTCCGGTCGCGTGGTCTCGGTGTCCGATCATTTCGTGGCGGGCGGTTTCTTCAGCGCCGGCGAGGTGCTGCTGGAAATCGATCCCAGCGACTACCGCACGGCGGTCAAGCGCGCGGAGGCGACGCTGGCCTCGCGCCAGGCGCAACTGGCGGACGAGCAGGCCCGTTCCGACCAGGCCGTGAAGGACTGGCGCAACCTCGGGCGCAGTGGCGAGCCGCCGGCCCTGGTGGCCCGCCAGCCGCAACTGGCCGACGCCCGGGCCAACGTGCTCGCGGCGGAGGCGGAACTCGAGAAGGCCCAGCGCGATCTTCAGCGCACCCGCATCACGGTCCCCTATGACGGCCTGGTCCGCGCCAAGCGCGTCGACCTCGGGCAATTCGTTTCCGCCGGAACCCAGCTGGGCACCAGCTTTTCGGTCGACACCGCGGAAATCCGCCTTCCCGTGGCCCAGTCGGACCTGGCCTACCTGGACCTCCCGCCGGCGACGGACGCAGCGCCGCGTGACTATCCCGTGGTCGGGCTGCGCGCCGAGGTGGCGGGCACGATGCGCCACTGGGACGCCCGGCTGATTCGCACGGAGGGCGTGATCGACGAGACCAGCCGCGTGCTGTACGCCGTGGCCGAAGTTCGGGATCCCTACGGACTCCTGGGCGAAAGCGACCAGGACGAACTGCGCATGGGCACCTTCGTGCGCGCCGCCATCGAGGGACGCTACATCGAGGACGTCGTGGTGCTGCCCCGCCATACCCTGCGCGCCAACGACACCGTGCTGGTGGCCAACAGCGAAAGGGAACTGGAAGTGCGCCAGGTCGTCGTGGCCCGCGCCGAAGCGGATCGGGTGCTCATCACCGACGGCATCGCCGACGGTGAGCGCGTCATCATCACCAACCTCGACGCGCCCATTCCCGGCACGCGCCTGGCATTCGCCGGCGAAGACGACAATCCTGCCGAGCCCGGAGCGGGTTCGGAGACGGGCTCCAGCACCGTGAGCGCCACCGGTTCATCCGGCGATGAACGCCGGACCGCGAACGGAGACGGTTCGTGACGCAGAACCCCTACACCGCGCTGATCGGCTGGTTCGCGCGCAACCCGGTCGCGGCCAACCTGCTGATGTTCATCCTGGTCCTGGGCGGTTTGTACAACGCCTTCACGATCAAGAAGGAAGCCCAGCCGAAGATCGAAACCAACCTGGTGACCATCAGCATGCCCTTCCTCGGCGCCAGTCCGGCGGACGTGGAGGAAGGCATCCTGGTCAAGATCGAGGAGGCCATCGAGGACGTCCAGGGCATCGAGGAGATCATTTCCACCGCGCGGCGCGGCAGCGGCACCGTGCAGGCGGAGGTCATGAGCGAGTACGACGTCGCCGAGGTGATGGACGAAATCAAGTCGCGCGTCGACGCCATCCCGACCTTTCCGGACAATACGGAAAAGCCCGTCGTCTCGCGCACGCGCTTCGAACAGCAGGTGTTGATGGTGTCGGTGTACGGCGACGTAGACGAGCGCACGCTGAAGGAATTCACCCGCCAGATGCGCAACGAGATCGTGACCCTGCCCGGCGTCAGCCAGGCGCAGGTGCTCGGATCGCGCGACTACGAGATCAGCATCGAAGTCAGCGAACACACGCTGCAGGCGTTCGACCTGACCCTGGCCGAAGTGGCCCAGGCCGTACGCAGCGGTTCGCTGGACCTGCCCGCCGGCGCCATCCGGGCCGAATCCGGCGACATCCAGCTGCGCACCAAGGGCCAGGCCTACGTCGGCGCGGACTTCGAGAACATCGTGGTCCGCACCAACGCGGACGGCACACGCATCCTGCTCGCGGACATCGCCGACATCCGTGACGGCTTCGTGCAGTACGACCGCTACTCGAAATTCGACGGCAAGGACGCGTTCACCATCCGCGTGGTCTCGGTCGGCAACCAGTCGGAGCTGGACATCGCGGCCACCGTGCGCGAGTGGGTCGAGACCAAGCAGTCCGGCTTGCCGGCGGGCGTGTCCGTGTCGACCTGGGCGGACGTGTCCTACTATCTCAAGGGCCGCCTGGACATGATGCTGGAGAACCTGGTCATCGGCGCCGTGCTGGTCTTCCTGTCCCTGGCCCTGTTCCTGCGCCTGAAACTCGCCTTCTGGGTGATGGTCGGCCTGCCGGTGGCTTTCCTCGGCACCTTCCTGGTCATGCCCTCGCTGGGCGTGACGGTGAACATGATCAGCCTGTTCGGCTTCATCGTGGTGCTGGGCATCGTGGTTGACGACGCCATCGTCGTGGGTGAATCGGCCTACACCAACATGCGCGCCAAGGGCCACTCGGTCGACAACATCGTCGAGGGCGTGATGAAGGTCGCCGTACCCGCGACCTTCGGCGTCCTCACCACCATCGCGGCCTTCCTGCCGGTGTTGATGGTCAGCGGCGTCAGCGGCGAGTTCTTCAAGGCCATGGGCTGGGTGGTGATCATGTGTCTGCTGTTCTCGATCATCGAGTCCAAGCTGATCCTGCCCGCGCACCTGGCGCACATGAAGGTACACGCCTACGGCAAGGAAACGCACAACCCCTTCGTCCGGTTCCAGCGGCGCTTCTCCGAGGGCCTGCACCATTTCGCAGACGACGTGTACGCGCCGTTCCTGGACAGGTGCCTGAAGCGTCGCTACCTGACCCTGTCGGTGTTCGTCGCGGCCCTGATCGTCTCCCTGGGCCTGGTGGCCGGTGGCATCCTGCGCTCGGTGTTCTTCCCCGACATCGATGCCGATTTCCTGCAAGTGGACCTGGAAATGAACGAAGGGACACCGCCCACAGCCACCCACGCCGCCCTGACCCGCGTCCAGGAAGGGCTGTGGGAAGTCGATCGCAAGTCCCGGCAGGCTCTGGGTGAATCGGAAGGCGCCGTCGTTCAGCACGTGTTGTCCTTTGCCCGCGGCGAAACCTCGGGACAGATCGTCGCCGAGTTGGTGAAGGGCGAGATCAGCCCCCTCGCCGGACCTGAAGTGTTGCGGCGCTGGCGCGAGGAAGTCGGCGAGATTCCCGGCGTGAAGCAACTCGGCTTCCGTGGCGCCAGTGGCCCCGGGGGCGGGCCGTCGATCTCCATCCAGCTCATCGGCGCCAACATCGACCAGGTGGCGCGTGCCTCGCAGGAACTGGAACGGCGCATCGGACGCTACGACGGGGTCTACGACATCCGCAACAGCTACGAGCGCGGCCGCCCCGAGATCCGCCTGGACATCAAGCCAGAGGCCGAAGCCCTGGGACTGACCCTGCAGGACCTGGCCCGCCAGGTGCGCGCCGGGTTCTACGGCGACGAAGTTCAGCGCGTACAGCGGGGCGAGGACGAGGTGCGCGTGATGGTGCGTTTCCCCGAGGACGAGCGCGACTCGGTCGGCTACCTCGAGGACATGCGGATCCGCACACCCGACGGCGGCCGCGTTCCCTTTGGATCCGTGGCCCAGATCGAGACCACAGAGGCGCCATTGCTGATCCAGCGCTTCGACCGCGAACGCGCGGTCCGCCTGACGGCCGAAGTGGACAAGGAAAACGCCGAACCCGAACGCATCATCCGCGACATCATGTCCCGGGAACTGCCGGAAGTGCTGGCGCAGTTCCCCGGCGTACGCTCCCGGCTCAGCGGCTCCAGCCAGGACCAGCAGGAGATCATGGCCGAACTGGTGCGCGGCGCCCTGCTGGCGCTGTTCCTGATCTTCGCATTGATGGCCATCCCGCTGCGTTCCTACACTCAGCCGCTGATCATCATGTCGGTGATTCCCTTCGGCATCATCGGGGCCCTGTTCGGCCACCTCATCCTGGGCATTCCCGTGTCGATGTTCAGCTACTTCGGGATCATCGCGCTGTCCGGCGTGGTGGTGAACGACAGCCTGATCCTGGTGGACCGCATCAACCGGGAGATCGCCGAGGGCAAACCGGTGTTCGAGGCGGCCATTCACGGCGCCCGCATGCGCTTCCGTGCCATCCTGCTGACCTCGCTCACGACCTTCCTCGGCCTGGCGCCCATCACCATCTTCGAGAAGAGCCTGCAGGCGCAACTGGTGATTCCTATGGCCGCCTCGCTGGCCTTCGGCATCCTGTTCGCCACCGGCATCACCCTGGTGCTGATCCCGGCCCTGTACGTGATCCTGGGCGAACTGGGCGCGGGGTGGCGGGGCGCCTGGGCGCGACTTCTCCCACGGCAAACCAGCGAAAGCAGTCCCGGCGAACGGTGAAACTGCGCGACCTCCTGCAGGGTGCCCGTGACCGCCTGGCCGCCGCCGGGGCGGAAGGAACGGACCCCCGCCTGGAGGCCGAACTGCTGCTGGCCCATGCCCTGGAAGTGAACCGCTCCTTCCTGTTCGCCCATCCGGAACAGGAAATTCCCGGCGAACGCGCCGACCGCTTCCGTGCCCTGGTGCAACGACGCGCGCGGGGCGAGCCGGTGGCCTACCTGCTAGGCCGGCGCGGCTTCTGGTCCCTGGACCTCGAGGTGAACCCGGATGTGCTGGTTCCACGCGCGGAAACGGAACTTCTGGTGGAAGCGGCTCTGGCGTACATTCCGGAAGGGGAAGACCACCGCGTGGCGGACATCGGCACCGGTTCCGGCGCCATCGCCCTGGCGATCGCCCGCGAACGGCCGCAGGCCGAAGTGCTGGGCACGGACATCAGCCCCGCGGCGGTGGAAGTGGCCCGGGAGAACGGCCGCCGGCTGGCCATCGGCAACGTCCGCTTCGCCCTGGGCGAGTGGTGCGCGCCCCTGGAGGGTGACTGGGACGTGGTCATCAGCAACCCGCCGTACATCGCCGAGACCGATCCGCACCTGTCCCGGGGCGACCTGCGTTTCGAACCACGCGCGGCGCTCACACCCGGCGCCGACGCGCTGGCGGCCTATCGCGCCATCATCGACGGCTCACCGGACTGCCTGCGAGCGGGTGGCTGGCTGTTGTTCGAACATGGTTTCGAGCAGGGCGCCGCGGTGCGGGAATTGCTGGCCCGGGGCGGGTTCGAGGCCGTGGACACCCGCCGCGACTTCCAGGACCACGAACGGGTCACGCTGGGGCGGCGCCCGGCCTGAGTCCCACGGCGGGCGGGCCGATCAGGACGCCCGGTCCGCCTGAATCCGGCTTATCGCTCGTCCGCGCGGGAACTGTCACCGCCGCTGGACCCGCCACCCGAATCCCCGTCGGCCTCATCGTCACCGGACTCCCCGGAATCCATGCCGTCCTTCGAGGCGGCGGCATCGATCGCGTCGGATTTCACCAACTCGAGCCCGCGTCGGTCCGAGCGCTCCAGCAGGCCCTCGTCGAGCTGCTTGCGGTGCTTGGCGCCCAGGTCCTTGAGCATCTCGGCCTGGCGCACGAGGTTGCCGGGGCCGGTGGACAGCTGTCCCAGGGCGCCCTGGTAGGCGTCGCCGGCCTGCCGCAGCCGGTCGCCGACCTGGCGGAGGTTCTCCGTGAAGCCCACGAACTTGTCGTACAGCGCGCCGGCGCGCGAGGCGATGTCGCGGGCATTGGTGTTCTGCTTGTGCACCATCCACACCGAGGCCACGGTGCGCACCGTGGCCAGGAAATTGGAGGGCGACAGCAGGGCGACGCGCTTGTCCAGGGCGTACTCGGGCAGGTTCGGGTCGCGCTGCAGCGCCGCGATCAGCGCCGACTCGACCGGCACGAACATCAGCACGAAGTCCAGGGCGTTGAGCTCTTCCGCACCGGGATAGTTCTTGGCGCTGAGGCCATCGATGTGGGCGCGCAGGGATTTGACGTGATCGGCCAGTTCACGCTCGCGCTCGTCATCCGTGGCAGCGGCCTGGCTGCGGGTCCAGGCCGTCAGCGATACCTTGGAATCCATGACGATGCTGCGACCTTCCGGCAGGCGCAGCACGAAGTCCGGCTGCAGGCGGTTGCCGTCGGCGCCCAGCACCGAGACCTGCGTGTGGTAGTGCTCGCCCTTCGTCAGCCCGCTGAGCTCCAGCAGCTTTTCCAGCTGCTGCTCGCCCCAGGCCCCCTGGGATTTCACCTGGGTCGTGAGCGCGCGCGTCAGGTTGCGCGCCTCGTCGTTGATGCGTTCGTTGAGGTTCTTGAGCTGGTCCAGGTGCACCTTCAGTTCGCGGTGCTGGGCGATCTCTTCCTTGTGCGTGGCTTCCACCCGGCCGCGGAAGGTTTCCAGGTCCTTCACCAGGGGCTTGAGCAGCGTCCCGAGCTGCTTTTCGCTGAGCTCGGAAAAGGTCTTGGTGCGCTCCTCGAACACGCGCCCGGCGAGCCGTTCGAACTGCTCCCCAAGACGTTTCTCGGCGGATTCGAGGTTCGCCCGCTCTCGATCGAAGTGGGCCTGCTGCTCTTCCATCCGTGCGCGCACCACGGCCAGCTCGCGTTTGGCCTCATCCAGGGAGGCGTCCAGCGCCCTTGCCTCGGCATGCGCGGCCTCCAGGCGCTCTCCCGCCTGCGCCAGTTCCTCGCGCACCGCCGCCATTTCGATATCGGCCGCTTCGCGGCCACGCCGCGCTCCCGTGCGCCAGGCCAGGAGTCCGGCGACGACGGCGATGAGCACACCGGCCAGGAGGCCGATCAGCAGGGCGTTCGGGTCGATGGTCTGGAGCCAGTCGTTCATGGATTCCTAAGCTTCCTCGTGTTCGAGTTTGACCGCCACCCACAGGGCCTCCTGCGCATCGAGGTCCAGGGCAGCCAGCGCCTCGGTGCCGCCGGCCCGCGATTCCATGGCCCGGAAGCGCCGTTCGAACTTGGCGTTGGCGGCGCGCAGGGCGTCACCGGGGTCGACCTTCAACTGGCGGGCGAGATTCACCGCAGCGAAGAGCAGGTCGCCGACTTCCTCGGCGATGGCGTCACGATCGCCGTCGGCAATGGCGTCGGCGACCTCGCGGGATTCCTCCGCCAGCTTGTCCAGCACGGGCTCCGGACCCGGCCAGTCGAAGCCGGCTTGCGCGGCGCGCTTCTGCAGCTTCTTCGCGCGCATCCACTCCGGGATGCCGGGGGCGACGCCGTCCATGAGGCTGGTGGCGCCGGCGGCCTTGCGCTCCTCGGTCTTCTGGACTTCCCAGGCCACGGTCTGCGCCGCGGCGCTGTCGATGTCCGCGCTGCCGAAGACGTGCGGGTGACGTCGCTCCATCTTGTCGCTGATGGCGGTTTCGACGTCGGCGAAGCCGAACCAGCCGAGCTCGTCGGCCATCTGCGCGTGGAATACCACCTGCAGCAACAGGTCGCCGAGCTCGTCCTTGAGGTCGTCCGGGTGTTCGCGGCGGATCGCGTCGGCGACCTCGTAGGCTTCCTCGATGGTGTAGGGGGCGATGGTCGCGAAGGTCTGTTCCACATCCCAGGGGCAGCCGGACTCCGGATCGCGGAGTCGGCGCATGATGTCCAGCAGTCGTTCCATGAATTCTTCGCGTGTGGTGGTGAAAGGGCGACCGGGCCAAAGGGGCAACCCGCGACCCAACCCGGGGCCGAACTCGGGGCCCGGCTCAGGACCCGGCTCAGGAAAGGGCGCGCCCGTCCTCCGGTGGTATGACCACGGACACCTCCGCGCCGCCCAGCCCGGACTGTCCGAACTCCAGTCGCCCACCATAGGCGCTCGCCACTTCCGAAACAATGGTGAGTCCGAGGCCGTGGCCCTCGGCGCGCTGGTCGCCGCGCAGGCCGCGCCGGACCAGCCCTTCCAGGGCCGGCAAGGGGCCCTCATCCTTCGGGTCGTTGCCGACGGTGAGCCGGAGACCGGGTCGTGCGCCGGACCGGCTCCCGAACCGCGGTTCGGCCGCCAGCGAACAGGCCTCGAGACGTACCTGGCCGCCGCCATACTTGCAGGCGTTGTCGAGCAGGTTGCCGAGCAGCTCCATGAGGTCACGTTCTTCACCGAAAAAGCAGAGGCCAGGTTCGATGATGCATTCGAGCGTTCGCAAATGGTGAGAATGCACCTTGCGCAGCGAGGCGGCGATGCGCTCCGCCACGGGCGCGACTTCCACCGGCGCGGCCAGGGTCCGGCGCGTTCCTGCGGCCGCGCGCTCCAGCCGCGTGGCGATCAGCAGTTCCATGTCCTCCAGCGCGCGGCGCCGGGCTTCATCGTCACCCGCGCTCCCCTGCCCCGCCTTGAGCACGGCCAGCGGGGTCTTGAGGCTGTGGGCCAGGGAATCGAGGGCGTTGCGGTAACGGGCCTGGTTGGCCTGTTCGGTGGCCAGTAGGCGGTCGACGTTGCGCGTGAGGGGCTCGAGTTCCGCCGGGTAGGGACCGGCCAGCCGACGGGTCTCGCCCGCCTCCACGCGCGCCACGTCCGCGGCCACCTTGCGCAAGGGGCGCAGGCTGATGGCGGCGAACAGCATCTGGGCCAGCGCCAGCAGCGCCGCGGCCGCGCCCAGCGAGCGCCACAGGCCCCGGCGGAAGGAAGCGATCACCGGGTCCAGCCGGTCTTCCGCCACCAGGACGGTGAGGGTGACCGGTTCGAGGTCGCCCGATTCCATCTGCCAGTCCAGGCCGAAGGCGCGGCGGTAGTAGGCCAGGGTCGACGTGGGCCGGCTGAACACGGTCTCCCCGGCGGACTGGGCCGGCAATTCAGGAAGAATCACGCCCAGCGTGGACGGGGACTCCCAGCGGTCCGAGGGGGTATCGATGACGGCGTACACCCCGGACCCGGGCTGCAACAGCAGGGGGTCGGCCGGGCGCACGCTCAGGCGCACCGACCGGTCCAGTCCCAGTTCCATGGCGGCCATGACCCCGTAGGCCCAGCCGTCCATCTGCTGGGCGAGCCCGGCCTCGGCGCTGCGCCCATGGGCCCGGTCCAGGGCGAGCCCGACCAGGCCCAGCGACACGACCGCCGTGGCGGTCGCGAGCAGGGTCAGGCGCAGGCGGAGAGAGGCGGGTCGGGAGGAAGCCGGAGCCGTTTCCGCGGTCGACGAAGCCGCGACCGATGTCGGGGCCTCGCCAGGGTTCGAAATCGGTGCTTCCGGCGCGGCGCCGTCGGGCGGGCCGCCTCTCGCCGGGGCGTCGTCCACCCGCGCCTCAGCCACCCTCGAGGCCGCGGACGTTCAAGCGGTAGCCCCGGCCCCGCAGGGTCTCGATGGGCTGGATGGTCCCGTCGGGATCCAGCTTCTTGCGCAGGCGGCCGACGAAGACCTCGATCACGTTGCTGTCGCGATCGGCGTCTTCCTCGTAAATGTGTTCGCTGAGGGTGGCCTTGGTGACCACCTCGTCCGGGTGCATGGCCAGGTACTCCATGACCTTGTATTCGAAGGTGGTCAGGTCGACTTCGCGGCCGTCCATGGCGACCCGCTGCGCGGCCAGGTCGATGCCCAGCCTCCCCAGGGACACCGTCGGCGCCGCGTGGCCCGCCGCCCGGCGCAGCAGGGCGCTGACCCGGGCCTTGAGCTCCTCGGGATGGAAGGGCTTGGTCAGGTAATCGTCCGCCCCCGCCTCCAGGCCCTCCACCTTGTCCTGCCAGTCGGAGCGTGCGGTGAGAATCAGGATGGGAAACGCCCGTTCGTTCCGGCGCAGTGCGCGGATCAGCTCCAGGCCGGACATGCCCGGCAGGCCGAGGTCGATCACGGCCAGGTCGATGGGATACTCCTCGCCGTACCAGAGCCCTTCCGTCCCTTCGGAGCTGACGTCCACCGCATAGCCCGCCTCGCGCAGCAGGCCCGCCACGGAGTCCTGCAGGGCGACGTCGTCCTCGACGATCAGGATGCGCACGGTCCCTCCTTCACGAGCTGTCCTCCGGCACCCGTACCGTCTTGACCACGCCGCTCTTGGTGACGATCTTGATCTCGTGAATGCGGCGCCCGTTCCGGTTCACCGTCTTGGCCGACAACACCCGCGCATCGTGCTCACGGGCCACCTTCCGCGCGGCCTCTTCCAGCGAAATCGCCCACGCCGGCATCGACGCCATCAGCGCCACGGCTGCCGCCAACACCCATCGTTTCCACACCATCAACATGGCCGCGATTCTATCCCATCATCCTGAATCGCTTCTGAACCGGATCAAGCGTGAAGCCTCAGAAGATCTCGGTGATCATGCAGCGGAGGCTGCCTCCGGCGAGTTCGAGTTCCGAGAGGTCGATGGCGTGGACCGTGAAGCCCCATTCGGCGAGGGCGGCGCGGGAGGCGGGGGTGAGGGCGGCTTCGGCGGCAGCGCTCATGAACAGATCGGTGTCCGTGAGCGCGATGCAGTTGGCGACGAAGGCGTGTTTTTCCTCGTTGGTGATGGCCAGGCAACGTCCTGGATAAGCGGCGGCCAGCACCTCGGGCACGGCCGGGTCCTTGAAGGCCGCGGGGTGGATGACGGCCGCGCGGCCGGCGAGGACGGAGAGCACGACGTTGGTGTGGTATTCGTTGTCCTGGAGATCGAAGCGGTAGGTGAGCGCCAGGTCCAGGGCCTCGTGCATGGCCTCGAGCCCGGCCTCGTCCACGCGCTGGCTCATGCCGCAGAAACCCACCCGGCGTGCCCGGTCGATGACCAGGGCGCCGGTGAGTTCGGCCACGCAGCGGCGCTGGTGAAGCTCCACCACCTCGAAGCCGAGTTCGTTGGCGAACCAGCCACGGATGTCATCGCGGTCCGCCTCTGGCTGGCGCACGGGGTGGAACATGCTGCCCACGACCAGGCGGCCCGGCACGGTGGCGAAGACGTTGTTGCTGAACACGCCATCAGGCTGGTCCTCACGGCCCGCGAAGCGCTGCACCGGCACGCCGACCGCCTCCACCCGCTGCGCCAGCGCCTCCGCCTGCCGGAAAGCCAGGCGCGAATCCGCCTCGGCTTCGGTGTCCACGTAGCGGTTGTCCCGCGCCGTCTGGGGTTCGACGTAGAACTGCTCGGGCAGGACGATCATCACCGCCCGCGGCCGTGTGCGGGCAAAGTCGGGACTGAGCGTCTGGAAGCGCTCCAGGAAGCGATCGGGATCGCCGGTGATCATCGGGCCGCGCGGGAAGGCCCCGCCGCCAGGGAGCGGCCCTCGTGCGGCCGGACCCTGGACATGGCCGACAGGGCCTGGTCGAGAATCTCCGCATTGTGGTCGTCCACATGCGCGTGCTCGCTCAGGTAGCGACGCCAGACCTTCGCCCCGGGCCGGCCCTGGAACAGGCCGAGCACGTGTCGGGTGACGTGTTTGACCGGGATGCCCTCCGCCACGCGGGCGGCGATGTAGGCGCTCATGGGTTCGACCACGTCCTCGCGGCGGGCCGGCTGGCCGCCGTCCGCCAGGGCTTCCTGGCACTGCGCCAGGAACCAGGGGTCGTGGTAGGCCGCCCGGCCGATCATCACGCCGTCCACCTGCGCCAGGTGGGTGTGCACGACGTCCAGCGAATCCACGCCGCCGTTGATCACCACCGTGCAGTCCGGCAGTTCGCGCTTGAGTCGGTACACCCAGTCGAAATCCAGCGGCGGTACATCGCGGTTCTGCTTCGGACTCAGGCCGCTGAGCCAGGCGCGGCGCGCGTGGGCGATCACCGTGTCGATGCCCGATTCCAGCACGCTGCCGACGAAGTCCCGGAAGTATCCGTAGTCGTAGAGCTCGTCCACGCCCAGTCGGGTCTTGATGGTCACCGGCACGGCGACGACCTCGCGCATCGCGGCCAGGCAGTCGCGCACCAGCGCCGGCTCCTTCATCAGGCAGGCGCCGAAGCGCCCGCGCTGCACCCGGTCGGAGGGGCAGCCCACGTTGAGGTTCACCTCGTCATACCCGCGCTCCCCTGCGATGAGCGCGCAGGCCGCCAGGTCCTCGGGCTCGCTGCCCCCCAGCTGCAGGGCCACCGGGTGTTCTTCCGGGTTGTAGGCCAGCAGACGGTCGCGGTCGCCGTGCAGGATCGCGCCGGTGGTGACCATTTCGGTATACAGCAGCGCCGACGGCGCCAGCAGGCGGTGGAAATACCGACAGTGGCGGTCGGTCCAGTCCATCATCGGCGCGACACTGAAGCGATGTGCGTCGTGGGAGGTCCGGGCTGTGGGTGACAGGCTGGGCATGGTGGCATTCACGACCGCGGCATTCACGACCGATGGGGGCGTCGGCGCCATTGTCTCATGATCGGAACCGGCGGCCATCACCGGAGTTGCCGGCCCAAAAAGCGACGGGGCCCGCGCGGGCCCCGTCGTGACGTACTTCGAAGGTCGGCCGTCAGTTCGTGACCGGCTGACCGTCCGCGTCCAGCACTTGCACTTCGCCCAGGTCCAGGCCGCCGATCTGCGCTTCGATCTGCTCGCGATCACCCACGATCAGCCAGGACAGCTTGTCCGGGTGGATCACTTCCTCCGCGGCGGCCTGCACCGATTCCAGGGCCACGGACTCGTACTGGTCCTTGAGCGTGGAGACGTAGTCGTCCTCGCGGCCGAAACGGTCGTTGCCCAGCAAGGCGCCCAGCACGGCGCCACCGGTCTCGAACTGCCCCGGCAGGGAGTTGACGTTGTTGCGCACGCTCTTGTTCATCTCGTCCACGGTGGCCGGGCGCGTGGACAGGTACTCGTCCAGTTCGCGCTTGAGCTCGACCAGGGAGTCGCCGGTACGGTCCGACTGCACCGGGGCGTAGGTTGCGAACATGCGTTGGCCCCGCGCATCGGGCATGAAGGTATAGGCGCCATAGGCCCAGCCCTTGTCCTCGCGCAGGTTCATGTTGACCCGCGCCGTGAACGAACCGCCGATGACGTCGTTCATGGTCTGGATCTCGATGTTGTTGTCCGCGCCGGTGGGCGGCGCCACGTGCGCGGCCAGGATCAGCGACTGCGGCGAGCCCGGCTTGTCGATGATGTAGACCTTGCCCGCCTCGGGCAGCTCGACCTGGGCCAGGTTCTTCTGCGGCACGGCGCGGCGGTCTTCCCGCCAGTCGCCGAAGGCGTCTTCCAGCAGGGGCAGGATCTCGTCCATGGTGACGTCGCCGACCACGAAGATCTGGCCGTTGGAGGGCCGCACCCAGGTCCGGTGGAAGGCCTGCAGATCGTCCCGCGTCAGGGCCGAAATCGCGGCCTCGGTGCCCGAGCCGGTGAGCGGCAGGCCGTAGGCGTGGTCCTGGCCGTACACCAGCGCCGGCAGGGTGCGCAGCGCGATGTTCACCGGCTGGGTCTTCTCCTGGGCGATGTTCGACAGCCAGCGGGGGCGCAGGCGTTCAATCTCATCGTCCGCGAAGGCCGGATTGCGCACCACGTCGGCGTAGAGCTCGATGGAGGGCTCGAGGTTCGACTTCAGGGCGGACAGCGACACGGTCGAGGTGTCGAGGTTGGAGCCGGTGTTGATTTCCGCGCCCAAGGCCTCCGCCTCGGCGGAGATCTCCAGCGCGGTCCGGTCCTTCGTCCCCTCGTCCATCATGGCCAGGGTGAAGCTGGAGGTGCCGGGCGTGGCGAAACTGTCCGCCGCGTAGCCCGCGTCGAACTGCAGGGCGACCTGGACCACCGGCACGGCGTCACGCGTGGCGAGAACCACGGGCATGCCGTTGCGCAACTCGGCGCGTTGCACTTCCGGGAAGCTCACTTCGGGCATGTCGCCCACCTGTGGCAGGCCCTGGCTGCGGTCCACGGTGCTGGCCACGGTGGAATGCTCGCCGAAGGGCTGCACTTCCAGGCGGTAGCGGCCACGTTCCAGCCAGGTGGCGGCCGTGGACTGCACCTCACCCGCGGAGGCTTCGTTCTGCCAGCCGAGGTGGGTCTTCCAGAAGCCGGCATCACCGGCGTACAGCTCGCTCTGGGCCAGAGTGACGGCCTTGCCGCCGAATCCACCGATCTGCTCCAGGCCGCGCACGGTGTCGGCGTTGATCTTGGTCTTCGCACGCTCCAGCTCTTCCGGCGTCGGGCCATCGGCCAGGAAGGCGTCGAGTTCGCGTTCGATGATCGCGTTCACCCGCTCCATGCTCACGCCCGGCTGCAGGGTCACGTCGATGGTGAAACGGCTGGCCAGTTCGAAGGGCAGCACGTAGACGTTCAGGTTCGAAGCCAGGGGCTCTTCGTGGATCAGGGCCTGGTAGAGGCGGCTGTTCTTGCCGTCGCCCAGCACGTCGGCCGCCAGCCCCAGCACCGCGCTTTCGCGGGTGGTGCGTCCCGGTACGGCCCAGTTGTGGTAGACCCGCGCCTGCGGCACGCGGTCATGCATCAGCTCGACCTTGTCTTCCTTCAGTTCGGGCACCCAGGCCTGCATGCGCTCGACCGGCGGACCGGCGTCGATGTCACCGAAATACTTTTCCGCCAGTGCGCGGCCCTCTTCGGGGGAGACGTCCCCGGCGAGCACCAGCACGGTGTTGGCGGCGCCGTAGTAGCGCTTGAACCAGTCATGCACCGATTCCAGCGATGCGGCGGAAAGATCCTCCATGCTGCCGATGGTGCTGTGGCGGTAGCCATGGCCGGGCGGGAACAGTCCCTCGGCCAGGCGGTAGCCCACCAGTCCGTAGGGCTGGTTGTCGCCCTGGCGCTTCTCGTTCTGCACCACGCCGATCTGGTTGTCCAGTTTCTCCTGGGTGACGGCGCCGAGCAGGTGGCCCATGCGATCGGACTCCATCCACAACGCCAGTTCCAGCGCCGGCGTGGGCACGTTCTGGAAGTAGTTGGTGCGGTCCAGCCAGGTGGTGCCGTTGAAGCCGGTGGCGCCTACCTGCTCCAGCGGTTCGAAATACTCACCGTCGTAGTTTTCCGACCCGTTGAACATCAGGTGTTCGAACAGGTGGGCGAAGCCGGTCTTGCCTTCGGGTTCGTTCTTGGAGCCCACGTGGTACCAGATGCTCACCGCCACGATGGGCGCCTTGCGGTCTTCATGCACGACGACGCGCAGGCCGTTGTCCAGGGTGAACTTCTCGTAGGGAATGTCGACGTCGGGGACCTCGACGGCCCAGGCCGGAACGCTCAGCGCGAGCGCCAGGGTCCCGATCCAGCCCATGCGGGGGCGAAGTTGGCTCATGGGAGTCTTTCTCCGTTGCAGTGCGATGGTGAACAGGTGTCGCGCCACGGCCGCAGCCGGGCGCCGGTGTGGGCGCATCCTGCCGCCTCGGGCGCCGGCCCGCCACGGCCACAAGTCACGGACGAACGTGCGCGACGGGACCATCCGCAACCTGCGCTCTGCGAGCCCCTTGCCTCCTTTGGTCGACCCGGGCTTGTATTTAATTAAACGTTTAATTAAATTAGAAGCATGACCAGCCCCTCCACCAACCGACGCCGCGGACGCCCCGTCGGCGATGACGACGCCAACCTCCGCGAACGCCTGCTCGAGTCCGCGGAGCGCCTGTTCGCCGAGCAGGGCTATGCCGCCACCCCGGTGCGGGCCGTCGCGGAAGCCGCGGACGTGAACCCGGCGCTGGTGAGCTACTACTTCGGCGGAAAGCAGGGCCTGCTGGAGGCCGTGTTCGAGCGCGTGCTGGAACCCATGGCGACGGCCATGCAGGGGCTGGTCGACGCCCCCGAGGCCTCGCCCTTCGATCTGCTGGACCTCCTTCACCGCCTGGGTTCGGAGCACCCCAACCTGCTGCCGCTGTTGATGCGCGAAGCGCTGTTGCCCGGAGGGCACCTGGAGCAGGCTTTCGCCGACCGTTTCGCCCCGCGTCTGGGCGGCCGGGTGCCCGAACTGGTCCGCCACGCGCAGGCCAACGGGCGGCTGGCGGCCGATGCCGACCCGGAGGCCCTGACGGTGCTGATCCTGTCCATGGGCGTCTTCCCATTCGTGGCGGCCAACCTCGCCCGGCGGGTGCTGGGCCTGGACCTGGCCGGGGCCGACCGTGAGCGCCTCTCGCGGCAGATCCGGCAACTGCTGAGCACGGGAGTGCTGACATGATCCGACACCATCGTCGCCCATCGACCCCCCTGCTGCTCGCGCTCGGGATCCTGCCGCTGCTTGCCGCCTGCGGCGAAGCGGAGCAGGCCCGCATGGTCGGCACCCTCGAGCGGGACCGCGTGGAGCTGGCGGTGGAAAGCAACGAACCCATCGCCGAGATCCTGGTCGTCGATGGCGCCACCGTTACCGCCGGCGAGGCAATCCTGCGCCAGGACGCGACCCGGAGCACCGGCCGCCTCGAACAGGCGCAGGCGCAGCGCGACCAGGCCGCCGCGCGGCTGGCTGAACTGCGTCGTGGCCCGCGTGCCGAGGACATCGCCCAGGCCCGCGCCGAACTGGCCGCCAGCGAGGCGCTGACCCGCAACAGCCGCGCCAATTACGAGCGCGAGAAGGAACTGTTCGAGCGGGGCCTGGGCGAGGCGCAGGCCAGGGACAATCGCCGGGATGTGCTCGCCGACGCCGTCGCCCGGGAAGAATCCCAGCGCCAGGCCCTCGAGCGGCTGCTCAACGGGACGACCGTCGAGGAACTGGACCAGGCGGAAGCCGAACTGCGCTCGCTCCAGGCCGCCGTCGAACTGGCCGAGCTCGACCTGCAGCGGCTGGTGGTCACGGCGCCCATGAACGGCGTCCTCGACCGTGTCCGCTACGAGTCGGGCGAGCGTCCGCAAGCCGGGACCACCGTGGCCGTGCTGCTCGACAGCGCGTCGACCTACGCCCGGATCTACGTTCCCGAGCCCCTGCGCGCGACCCTCACGCCCGGCTCCAGACTGCAGGTCGCGGTGGACGGCATCGAAGCGCCATTGGAAGGCACGGTTCGCTGGGTGTCCTCCGACGCCAGCTTCACGCCCTACTTCGCCCTGACCGAATATGACCGTTCACGCCTGGCCTACCTCGCCGAGGTCGATCTACCCGGCGCCGCCGGGCTCCCGGCCGGCGTTCCCCTGGAGGCCTGGTTGCCCTGAGGACTCACCGGGTATGAATCCACCGGCAGAAACCCAGCGCCATGAATGAGGGCCTCGCCATCCGCACCCGCGGACTGACCCGGGATTTCGGCGCCCTGCGCGCCGTCGACCATGTCGACCTGGACGTGCCGCGCTCGCGCATCTACGGCTTCCTGGGCCCGAACGGCTCAGGCAAGTCCACCACCATCCGCATGCTCTGCGGCCTGCTGACCCCGACCGAGGGCAGCGCCACCGTGCTGGGCCACGCCATTCCCGCCGAGGCCGAGGCCTTGCGCCGCAAGGTCGGTTACATGACCCAGAAATTCTCCCTGTACGAGGACCTCACGGTGCGGGAAAACCTGGACTTCATGGCCGAGGTGTACGCCCTGCGCCGCGCTCGGAAGCGCGACCGGGTGGACACCATCAGCGAGCGCTACGGCCTGACCCGCCTGCTGGGCCAGCGCGCCGGCACCCTCAGCGGCGGCCAGAAACAGCGCCTGGCCCTGGGGGCCGCCCTGCTCCACGACCCCGAACTGCTGTTCCTGGACGAACCCACCAGCGCCGTGGACCCGGAGAATCGACGGGCCTTCTGGGAATCGCTGTTCGACCTCGTCGAGGCCGGCACCACCATCCTCGTGTCGACCCACTACATGGACGAGGCGGAACGCTGTCACGAGTTGGCGATCCTGGACCAGGGCCGCCTGGCGGCTTCCGGCAGCCCGCAGGACCTGGCCCGGGACATCGATGCGCGGGTGGTCCTGCTGCGGACCGACCGGCCCCGCAGCGCCGGCAAGGCCCTGCACGCCGAGCCCTGGGTATTGAGCGTGGCTCAGGTCGGCAATGAGCTGCGGGTGCTCGCCGACAAGGCGCAGGAAGACGCGGTGGCGGCCGTGGCGGCCCGGGTTCGGGCTGCGGGCTACGAAGTGGCGCACTGTGAATCGGTTCCGGCCAGCCTCGAGGACGTGTTCGTCGCGGCGACCCTCCCGAACCGGACCGCGCGCCGGGAGCGCGCCGCGTGAAGTTCCTGCATCGCATCGGCGCCGTGGCGGCCAAGGAGGTGCGCCAGTTGCGCCGCGACCGGCTGAGCTTCGGGATGATCGTCGCCCTGCCGATCATGCAGCTGCTGCTGTTCGGCTACGCCATCAACATGGACCCGCGCCATCTCTCCGCCGCCGTCGCGGACCTGTCCGGCACGGCGGCATCACGCCAGTACGTCCACGACCTGGCGCAGTCGCAGGTGATCGATATCAAGCACCAGGTCGGCAGTGCCGAGGCGCTGGAAGCGTTGATGCGCGCGGGCCAGGTCAGCGTGGGCATCTACCTGCCGCCGGACTTCGAGCGGCGTTTGGCCCAGCCGGACCGCGCCGCTGGACAGTTGCTGATCGACGGCTCGGACACGGTGGTCCAGGCCGCGGCGGCCAGCCTGGTGTCGCCGGCCAGGACGGCGCCGGTGGCCGACGCGCCACCCACCCTGGAAATCCGCACCTACTACAACCCCGAGCGCCGCTCGCCCGTGAACACCGTGCCGGGCCTGATCGGCATCATCCTGACCATGACGATGACGCTGTTCACCGCCGTCGCCATCGTTCGGGAGCGCGAGCGCGGCAACCTCGAACTGCTCATCACCACGCCGATCCGCTCGTGGGAGCTGATGGTCGCGAAGATCCTGCCTTACATCTTCATCGGCCTGGTGCAGGCCTCGCTGATCTTCTGGCTGGGCGACAGCCTGTTCCGCGTGCCCATGCGCGGCGACTGGCTGGATGCCTACGCCGTGATCCTGCTGTTCATCGTGGCCAACCTCGCCCTGGGGCTGATGATCTCGACCCTGGCGAGCAACCAGTTCCAGGCCATGCAGATGACCTTCTTCATCCTGCTGCCGTCCATTCTGCTTTCCGGATTCATGTTTCCCTTCGACGGCATGCCCAGGGCGGCCCAGTGGATCGCCGAGGTGTTGCCCATGACGCATTTCATGCGATTGATCCGCGGCATCGTGCTGCGCGGGGCGGAATTGGGAGAACTGCGTGGGGAACTGGCGGCGCTGGGCGCCTTCCTGGCGATCGCGCTGACCGTGGCGGTCAGGCGCTTCGACAAGACGCTGGATTGATCCGTGTTTACCCGGCGATGACCTGGTCGGCTACCCGCAGCCGGTTGGCCATGACCTGCATCAGGTGCAGGGCGAAATCCGGGTTGTCGACGATGATTTCCTTGAACTGCTCGCGGTTGACGCGCGCGGCGCGGACCTTGGAAAGCGTTTTCGCCGCGGCGGAGCGGGTCGAATTGTTGATCATGGCCATCTCGCCGACGATGCCGCCTTCGAGTTCCGCGCCGAGGGGTTCGCCGCGCAGGGTCACTTCCACCTCACCGCTGAGGATCACGTACATGTAGTCGGCGGAGTCCATCTCGTTGAAGATCAGGTGCTTCTTCGGAAACTCCACCACGTCGTCCCAGTTCCGGAAGTATTCGAGCATGTTCATGAGCGGTTTCCCTGCCTCGGCTTGTCGGTGGATGCGCACCGGGCGGGCCCGGTGCCCCAAAGCGGTGCCAGTATAGCCAATTCACGACGAACACGGCATGGGACGTGGGCGTTCCTGCCGTTATAATGCCCCGCTTGTGCCGCAGTCCCGGAAGCCGATGAGCCAGTCCGAAGCCCCCGAAACGGAACGCGACGTCATGGAGTACGACGTCGTGGTGGTCGGCGCAGGGCCGGCGGGCCTGGCCTGCGCACTGCGGCTGAAACAGCTGGACGCGGATCTCATGGTGGCCGTCATCGAGAAGGCCTCGGAGATCGGCGCGCACATTCTCTCCGGCGCGGTGATCGAACCCCAACCCCTCGACGAACTGGTGCCCGGCTGGCGCGAAGCGCCGCCGCCCATCTGTGTCCCGGTCGAGGAGGATGAACTCTTCTATCTCGGCAAGGACTCCCGCCGCAAGCTGCCCACCCCGCCGCAGCAGAAGAACCACGGCAATTTCATCGTCTCCCTGGGCGCCACCTGCAAGTGGCTGGCGGATCACGCCGAAGCCGCGGGCGTCGACGTCTTTCCCGGTTTTGCCGCCTCCGAGGTTCGCCTGACGGAATCCGGCGCCGTGGGCGGCGTCATCATCGGCGATATGGGCGTGGACAAGTCCGGTGCTCCCAAGGACAGCTACGTCCAGGGTATTGAGATCCACGCGAAAGTGACCGTGCTGTCGGAGGGCTGCCGCGGCCACCTGAGCAAGCAGCTGATCCGCCAGTTCGAGCTCGACCAGGACTGCGACCCGCAGACCTACGGCATCGGCATGAAGGAGTTGTGGAAGGTCGCCCCCGGCAAGGCCCGACCCGGCCTGGTCCAGCACACCCTGGGCTGGCCACTGGATTCGGCCATCTACGGCGGCAGTTTCATCTATCACCTCGACGGCGACCGCGTCGCCCTGGGCTTCGTCTGCGGCCTGGACTACGCCGATCCGGATTTCGTGCCTTTCGAGGCCTTCCAGCAGCTCAAGCATCACCCCATGCTGCGCGACCTGCTCGAAGGTGGCGAGATCATCTCCAGCGGCGCCCGCGCCCTGGTCGAGGGTGGCTTCCAGTCCCTGCCCAAGGTCGAACTGCCCGGCGCGATGCTGATCGGCGATGCGGCCGGGCTGCTCAACGTGCCCAAGATCAAGGGCACGCACCAGGCCCTGCGCTCCGGCATGCTGGCGGCCGAGCACATTCACGAGAAGGCCGCGGCCGAAGGCTTCGACGCGCGCCTGCGCGCCAGCCCCGTGGTCGCTGAACTGAAGAAGGTGCGCAACATCCGGCCCGGCTTCAACAAGGGCCTGTGGCGCGGACTCATCACCGCCGCCATCGAAACCGTGACCGGGGGCGCCCTGCCCCGCACCCTGTCCAATCACGCGGATCACGCCGAACTGGCGCGGCGCGCGGACTTCCAGGCCCCCGACCGGGGGTGGGTGGACCGCAGCCTGCCGCCCCGGGACCGGCTGGCCTCGGTGTACTTCGCCGCCACCGAGCATGACGAGGACCAGCCCGTGCACCTGCAGATTCTCGAACCCGAGATCTGCACGACGCGCTGCACCGAGGAATACGGCAATCCCTGCACGCGGTTCTGCCCCGCCCACGTCTACGAGATGGTCGAAGACGAGGCGAACGAAGGCGCGCAGCGCCTGCAGATCAATTCGGCCAACTGCGTGCACTGCAAGACCTGCGACATCAAGGACCCCTACCAGGTGATCAACTGGGTCACGCCCGAGGGCGGCGCGGGACCCAACTACCAGAACCTCTGATTCAATCGAACGACGACAGACTCAAGACCCGAGGACATTTCATGAAGATACTGGTCGGCATCAAGCGCGCGGTGGATTACAACGTGCGCGTGCGCGTGAAGAGTGACGGCAGCGGCGTCGAGACCGACGGCGTGAAGATGAGCGTCAACCCCTTCGACGAGATCGCGCTGGAAGAAGCGCTGCGCATCAAGGAGGCCGGCAAGGCCGATGAAGTGATCGTCGTTTCCATCGGCAACAACGACGTGCAGCAGCAGCTGCGCACGGGCCTGGCCATGGGCGCCGACCGCGCCATCCAGGTGGAGACCGGCGACACCCTGCAGCCGTTGACCGTGGCGCGGGTGTTCAAGGCCCTGGCCGAGCGCGAAGGCGCGGGCATCGTGCTGCTGGGCAAGCAGGCCATCGACGACGACTGCAACCAGGTGGGCCAGATGACCGCCGCCCTGTGGGGCCGGCCGCAGGCCACCTTCGCCTCGAAGGTGGTGATCGACGGGACCACCGCCACCGTCACCCGCGAGGTGGACGGCGGCCTGGAAACGCTCGAGGTCGACCTGCCGGCTGTGATCACCAGTGACCTGCGCCTGAACGAACCGCGTTTCGTGAAGCTGCCGGACATCATGAAGGCCAAGCGCAAACCCCTGGACGTGGTGCCCCTGGACGAACTGGGCGGCCACGCCGGCGCCGCGCCCGCGACCGGGCGCCATGCCGCGCCGGCGCCGCGCAGCCGGGGCGTGATGGTGGGCGACACGGCGGCCCTGGTGGCCGAACTCAAGAACCGCGGCCTGGTGTGAGGAGCGAAACGATGACGAACAAGATCCTGATCCTGGCCGAGCACGACGGCGCCACCCTGAACCCCGGTACCGCCAAGGCCGTGAGCTGCGCGGCCGCCATCACCGAGCACGGCGGCGGAACCATCGACATCCTGGTCCTGGGCGAGGGCATCGACGGCGTGGCCGCGCAGGCCGCCGCTGTCGCGGGCGTGAATGCCGTGCTGGTCACCGACGCCGCGCACCTTGCGCCTCCATTGGCCGTGAATCACGGGCCGGAACTGGCCGCGGCGGCGGAAGGCTACAGCCACGTGCTGGCGCCCTCCTCCACCTATGGCAAGGACGTGCTGCCGCACGCGGCCGCCCTGCTGGGCGTGAACGCGCTGAGCGACATCATGGCCGTGGAGGGCGCGCGCGCCTTCAAACGCCCCATCTATGCCGGCAACGCCATCGTGGATGTCACCGTCCCTGATGACGTCATCGTCTGCGGCACCTCGCGCTCCGCCTCCTGGCCCACGGCGGCCGAAGGCGGCGCCGGCGCCGTGCAGGCCCGTGCGGCCACCAGCCAGAGAGCGGCGCATACGCGCTACCAGGGCCTGGCGGGCGCCGGTGGCGATCGTCCGGACCTGCAGACGGCCCGCATCGTGGTCTCCGGCGGTCGCGCCCTGGGCTCGGCCGAGAACTTCGAGATCCTCTACCGCCTGGCCGACGGCCTCGGCGCCGCCGTGGGCGCCTCGCGCGCCGCGGTCGATGCCGGCTACGTGCCCAATGACATGCAGGTGGGCCAGACCGGCAAGATCATCTCCCCGGAGCTGTACCTGGCCTTCGGCATTTCCGGCGCCATCCAGCACATCACGGGCATCAAGGACGCGGGCACCATTGTGGCGGTGAACAAGGACGCCGACGCGCCGATCTTCGAGATCGCCGACATCGGGCTGGTGGGCGACCTCTTCACGGTCGTTCCCGAGATCGAACAGCAGTTGTCCTGAGCCGGGATCCCGATCATGAGCAAGCCGCTGTGGCAGCCCTCGGCTGAACGCATCGCCGCGTCCCAATTGGCGCGGTTTGTCCAGGCCCTTCCTGCCGACGCGCCTGGTGTCGACGACTACGAGGCCCTCTGGAGCTGGTCGGTCGAGCACCCCGAGACGTTCTGGCGCGCGGTCTGGGATTACTGCGGGGTCGTGGGGGAGCCGGGCGAGCGGGTCCTGGCCGACGCGGACCGCATGCCGGGCGCCCGTTTCTTTCCGGACGCCCGCCTCAACTTCGCCGAGAACCTGCTGCGCTACCGCGACGAGCGGCCGGCCATCCAGTTTCGCGACGAGGGCGGCCTGTCCCGGGAGCTGAGCTACGCACAGCTGTACCACGAGGTGGCGCGCACCGCGCATGCCCTGCGGGAAGCGGGTGTCGGACCGGGCGACCGCGTGGCGGGCTTCATGCCCAACGTCCCCGATACCGTCATCGCCATGCTGGCGGCGACCTCCCTGGGGGCGATCTGGTCGTCCTGTTCACCGGACTTCGGCGCCGCGGGCGTGCTCGACCGACTCGGGCAGGTCCAGCCGAAAGTCCTGTTCTGCGTGGACAGCTACCGCTACAACGGCAAGGTGCATGACTGCCTGGGCCGGGTGGCCGACATCGTGGCCGGCATTCCGGGCATCGAGCGCGTGGTGGTCTGCCCGTACCTGGAAGCCACGGCCGCAACCGGCGACCTGCCGAACGCCGTCACCTACGGCGAATTCACCGACAACACGGCGACGGACATCGCCTTCGCGCGACTGCCCTTCGACCACCCCGTCTATATCCTGTATTCCTCCGGCACCACGGGGGTTCCCAAGTGCATCACCCACGGCGCCGGCGGCACGCTGCTGCAGCACCTCAAGGAACTGGTGCTGCACACGGACGTCACCCGCGAGGACGTGGTGTTCTACTTCACCACCTGCGGCTGGATGATGTGGAACTGGCTGATGAGCACGCTGGCGACCGGGGCGACGATGGTGCTGTGGGAGGGCTCGCCCTTCAAGCCGCGCCGGACGGCGATGTTCGACCTCGTGGACGCGCTCGGCATCACGGTCTTCGGCACCGGCGCCAAGGCCATCGCGGCCTGGGAAAAGGCCGACCTGAAGCCCCGGGAGACCCACGAGCTGTCCACGCTGCGGACCCTGCTTTCGACGGGTTCGGTGCTGGCCCCGGAGGGCTTCGACTACGTCTACCGCGACATCAAGCCCGATGTCTGCCTGTCGTCGATCTCCGGAGGCACGGACATCGTGTCCTGCTTCGCCCTGGGTTGCCCGATCAAGCCCGTCTGGCGCGGCGAGCTGCAATGCCGCGGCCTGGGGATGGCGGTCGAAATCCGCCGTGACGACGCCAGCGCCGCCGACGTCGGCGAGACCGGGGAACTGTGCTGTGCGAAGCCCTTTCCCTCCATGCCGGTGAAGTTCTGGAACGACCCGGACGGCGCCAAGTACCGCGCCGCCTATTTCGAAAGCTACCCCGACACCTGGGCGCACGGCGATTTCGCCCAGGTCACCGAACACGGCGGCGTGATCATCTACGGCCGTTCCGACGCCACCCTCAACCCGGGCGGCGTGCGCATCGGCACCGCTGAAATCTATCGCCAGGTCGAGAAGCTCGACGAGGTGCTGGAAAGCGTCTGCGTGGGCCAGGACTGGGAGGACGATGTGCGCGTGGTCCTGTTCGTGCGCCTGCGCGAGGGCCTAGCGCTGGACGAGGACCTGGCGGCACGCATCAAGGCCACCATCCGCGCCAACACCACGCCCCGCCACGTTCCGGCGAAGATCCTGCAGGTCACCGACATTCCGCGGACCGTTTCCGGCAAGATCACCGAACTGGCGGTGCGGGACGTGATCCATGGGCGGGCGGTGAAGAACACGGACGCCCTGGCCAACCCGGAAGCCCTGGACCTGTACCACGACCTGCCCGCCCTGGCGGAGTGACCGCAAGCCCGTGAGCCGGCCGGGCGTCGACCTCCGCATCTCCGCCCGGGACGGCTACGCCCTCGCCGCGACGAAGTACGAGCCCGCTGGCGAGGGCCTCGGGGTCGCGGTCGGCATCCACTCCGCCACCGCCGTACCGCGACGCTACTACGACGCCTTCGCCCGCTTCCTGGCGGGCCGCGGGCTGCACGCCGTCACCTACGACTACCGGGGCATCGGCGACTCGGCCCCGAAGTCCCTGCGTGGGTTCGAAGCCACCGCGGCCGACTGGGCCCTTCAGGACATGGCCGGCGTGGTGGACTGGATCGAATCGGAGTGGTCGCCGCAGCGTATCGGCCACGTGGGCCACAGTTTCGGCGGGCAGACCATGGGCCTGCTGCCGAACGCCGATCGTATCGACGCGATGGTCGCGGTCTCCTCCCAGAGCGGCTACTGGCGGCTGCAACCGGGGATGGACGCCTGGGCCGTGGGTTTCCACATGCACGTCACGATGCCGTTGCTGGCATCCCTGCTCGGCTACGTGCCCTGGAGCGCTTTCAGCCGTGCCGAGGACCTCCCCAGGGGCGTGGCGCGCCAGTGGTCGCGCTGGTGCCGTTCACCCGATTACCTCTTCGACGACCCGACGCTGCCCGCGGAACGCTATCGGGGTATTCACGCTCCCGTACTCGCCTACAGCATCGAGGACGACGCCTGGGGCAGCGCCCGTGCCGTGGACGCCTTGATGCGCCACTACCCGGACGTCACCCGCCGCCACCTCGTTCCGGCCCAGGCGGGGGTGCCTGCCCTGGGGCATTTCGGCTGGTTCCGGGAACGCAGCCAGTCACTGTGGCCGGAAGCCGCTGACTGGCTGATCTCGGCCAAAGCCACCACTTCGACATGATTTCCGACAGCCAGGACCGACTAAGATGAGGGCATGAACCCAGCCTTTCTGTCCCTGCTCGCCCTGGCGGCTGCGTCCACCCTGTTCTGGACAGGGAACGCCACGCCGGCCACCCTGGAACCCGACCCGCCCTTCGAGTGCACCGCCTGCGAGGCCTGGAACCGGCCGCTGACCCCGTTCCGGGTGTTCGGCAATACCTGGTACGTGGGGACGAGCGGGCTCAGCGCCCTGCTGGTGGAGGCCGGAATGGAAGACGGGCGCCCCGCCCTGGTGCTGCTCGACGGTGCGCTGACCCAGTCCGCCGCCCTGATCGACACCAACATCCGGGTGCTGGGCTTCGACCCGGCGGACATCCGCGTGATTCTCAACAGTCACGCCCACTTCGACCATGCCGGCGGCATCGCGGCCCTGCAGCGATTGAGTGGGGCGCGGGTGATCGTCAGCGAGGCCGCCTCGGAGACCTTTCGCACCGGGCAGGTGCCCGGGCACGATCCTCAGGCCGGCTACGCTCCGGACAACGGCTTTCCACCGGTATCGAACGTCGAAACGCTGCCCGACGGCGGGCGCTTCACGGTGGGCAACACGACCTTCACCCTGCACTGGACGCCGGGGCACACCCCGGGCAGCACCAGCTGGAGCTGGGAGACCTGCGAACGCGAACGCTGCCTCGAGGTGCTCTATGCCGACAGCCTCGGGCCGGTAGCGTCACCGGGATTCCGCTTCAGTGATCCCCAGGAGGCCTTCGGCGGCGCCAGCACGGCGCAGATGATGGGGGGCAGCATCGGTTTCCTGAGACGTTTCGATTGCGGCGTGCTGATCTTCCCGCACCCGCTGTACTTCGACCTCGACGCGAAGCTGGCGGCCCGGGCCACGGGCGGTGAGAACCCGTTCGTCGACCCCGCCGCCTGTGCGGCCGCCGCCGACCGCTTCGAAGCGGCGCTCGAAAAGCGAATCGTCGAGGAATTGGCGCCGGACGAACCCTGAGCGCCCGGCCAGGAACCCCCACCGAGTCAACGACACCGATGGGACCGGTTCAGCCGATGTCAGCCTGACCCCAGCGCCTCATCCAGATCCCCCACCAGGTCGTCCAGGTCCTCCACGCCCACGGACAGGCGCACGAGGTCGTCGCTGATGCCGATGGCCGCTCGGCGTTCCGGCGGAACGGAGGCGTGGGTCATGATGGCGGGGTGGTTCACCAGGCTTTCCACGCCGCCGAGCGATTCGGCCAGCGAGAACAGTTTCGTATGCTCCAGCATGGATTTCGCCGCGGGGAAGCCGCCCTTCGGTACCAGGCTCACGATGCCCCCGCCCTGCCCGCCCATCTGTCGCATGGCCAGGGCGTGCTGCGGGTGCGCGACCAGCCCCGGGTAGATCACCCGATCCACCCGGTCATCCGCCTCCAGCCACTGCGCAATCGCCAGGGCGTTCTCGCAGTGCGCCTTCATGCGCAGGTGCAGGGTCTTGAGGCCGCGCAGCGCGAGAAAGGCGTCGAACGGCCCCTGGATGCCACCCGTGGAATTGAGCAGGAACCAGAGCCTGTCTCCGAGCTCCGCCTCGCGCGCCACCGCCACACCACCGACCATGTCCGAGTGCCCGTTGAGGAACTTGGTGGCCGAGTGCATGACGATGTCGGCGCCCAGCTCCAGCGGCCGCTGCAGCATGGGCGTGGCGAAGGTGTTGTCGACCACCAGCAACACGCCGGCGTCACGGGCGACTTCGGCGACGGCGGCGATGTCCACCAGCTTGAGCATGGGATTGGTGGGCGTCTCCACCCAAATGAGCTTCGTCTCCGGCCGCAGCGCGGCGCGCAGTGCGTCCAGGTCATCCAGGGGGGCGAAGGAAAACTGCAGGCCCGCGCTGCGTTCGCGAACGCGGTGGAACAGGCGGAAGCTGCCCCCGTACAGGTCGTCCATGGCCACCACGTGGTCGCCGCTGTCGAGCAGCTCCAGGATCGTCGAGGTCGCCGCCATGCCCGAGGCGAAGGCCAGGCCGCGCGCACCGCCCTCGAGGTCCGCGATGCAGTCCTCGTAGGCCTGCCGCGTCGGGTTGTGGCTGCGCGAGTATTCCCAGCCCTGGTGGTCGCCGGGGCTCTTCTGCACATAGGTGCTGGTGGCGTAGATGGGCGTCATGATGGCGCCCGTGGACGGGTCCGGGGCCTGCCCCGCGTGGATGGCGCGGGTGCCCGGGCCGTGCTTGCGGTCCTGGCTCATGGAGCGTTCCTTGTTCGGTTCAGGCGTCGGCGCGCCGGCGCAGGTGGTGGAGCAGGTCGACCCGGGTGATCAGTCCCAGGAAGTCCTCGCCGTCCTTCACGATGGCCACGAAATCGTTGTCGAAAATGGGCAGCAGCGACTCGAGCGGGTCGCCGGCCTGCACGGTGCGCAGGTCCGTGACCATGGCCGAACGCACCGGCTGGGTGAACGCCTCGTCGGAGTCCAGCACCGCGAGCAGCAGGTCGGACTCGTCCAGGATGCCCACCAGGCGGCCCTCGTCGATCACCGGCAACTGGGACACGTCGTACAGCTTCATGCGCGTGTAGGCGTTGGCCAGCGGCTCGTCGGGCTTGACCGTCACGGTGTCGTGGCTGCTGAAGGGCCGGGCGATCAGGTCGCGCAGGTCGCCGTGCTTCTCGCGCTCCAGGAAGCCCTGGTCGGCCATCCAGAAGTCGCTGTACATCTTGGAGAGGTAGCGGTTGCCCGTGTCACAGCAGAAGGTGAGCACGTTCTTCGGTTCGGTCTGCTCGCGGCAGTAGCGCAGCGCGGCCGCCAGCAGCGTGCCGGTGGACGAGCCGCCCAGGATGCCCTCCCGGCGCAGCAGTTCGCGGCCGGTCTCCATGCTCTCGCGGTCGGAAATGGCGTAGGCCTTCTTCACCCGCGTGAAGTCGCTGATGGTGGGCAGGAAGTCCTCGCCGATGCCCTCCACCAGCCAGGAGGCGCTCTTGTCGGAAAGCCGCCCGTCATTGATGTACTCGGCCAGGATGGAGCCCACCGGATCGGCCAGAACCAGTTCCACCTCCGGCGCCGTCTTCGCGAAGTAGGCCGACAGGCCGGTCACCGTGCCGCTGGAACCCACGCCCAGCACGATGGCGTCGAGTTGGCCGTCCATCTGGCGCCAGATTTCCGGGCCGGTGACCTCCTCGTGGGCTTTCGGGTTGTTGGGGTTGCCGAACTGGTTGATGAAGCAGGCATTGTCGATCCGTTGCGACAGCGACTTGGCCAGGTCCTGGTAGTACTCGGGATGCCCCTTGGCCACGTCGGAACGGGTCAGCACCACCTCGGCGCCCATGGCCTTGAGGTTGGAAATCTTTTCCCGGCTCATCTTGTCGGGAATCACCAGCACCAGGCGGTAGCCTTTCTGTGCCGCGACCAGGGCCAGGCCCAGGCCGGTGTTGCCGGCCGTGCCCTCGACGATGGTGCCGCCGGGCTTGAGCACGCCGCTCCTTTCGGCTTCCTCGATCATCTTCAGGCCGATGCGGTCCTTGATCGATCCGCCGGGGTTCTGGCTTTCGAGCTTGAGAAAGAGGCTGCAGGGGCCCGTATCGAAGTGTCGGGCGCGGACGATCGGCGTCTCGCCGATCAGGTCGAGAATACTGTCGTGGACGTCCATGGCAGGCCGGGCTGGTGAGGTGCGCGCATTATAGTAAAGAAAACGGCCGGGTTGCCCCGGCCGTTTCCGCCTCCCTCCCCGAAATCAGGCGTTGCCGACGGACATGAGCCGGGCAAGCTGGTCCTTGGCCTGGAGTTTGCGCTTCTTGAGCTGGTTCAGTGTCAGGTCGTCCATCGGTTGACTGCCCTCTTCGGCAGCCGTGACGCGCTTGTCGAGTTCCTGGTGCCGGTTGTAGATGGCCCGGAACTCGGCATTGCTCTTGAGCAGATTGTGCATCTTGTCCTGACGGTGTTCGAACATGGTCGTCTCCTTACGGACGCTGCGAGCGGGCACGGGCGGGCGCCAACGCGGTCCCGTCCGGGCCCGTGCTGTCCGTTTTATCTGGGTTTCGATCAGGTGGTTGAGATGAACGAAATCGCGTTCTGTGGTGAGTGGCAGCAATGAATGCCGCTCGACTCATTCGCGAATTCCGTTTTTGGAAGGAATCATTATCATGATGACGCTTCCACCTTACTCCGATCGATCGGAGGCTTCAAGCGCCCCCGAGGCGAAGCGTTCAACCCTCGTCGAGCAGGATGACGTCGACGCGCCGGTTGCGTGAGCGGCCGTCCTCGCTCTCGTTGCTGTCGATGGGAAAATCCTCGCCCATGCCCACGGCCCGCAGGCGGCCGGCATCCACGCCCAGGCTGACCAGGGCCTGCATGACCGATTCGGCGCGCGCCTGGGACAGGCGCAGGTTGCCCTCGGACGGGCCGGTGGCGTCGGTGTGCCCCTCGATGCGGATCTGCTTCTCCGGCTCGGTCTGCAGCAGGTCCACGACTTCCACCAGGCTGGTCATGGCCTCCTGGCGCAGTTCCGTTTCGCCGGTGTTGAACAGCACGTCGCCCAGGGTCACGACGACGCCCGACTCGGTCTCGCGCAGCTGCAGGTTTTCGAGCTGGCGTTTCAGGCTGTCGCGCTGCGCCAGGGCCAGTTCGGCCTCGCGCCGGGCCAGTTCGGCCTCGGAGGCGTGCGAATCCGCCAGGCGGCGCGCCTGGCTCGCTTCCTCGCGGGCCAGCTCGGCGTCTCGGGCCGCTTCCGCTTCCTGCTCGCGGGCGGACTCGGCTTCCCGGCGGCGGCGTTCCGCGTCCTCGGCGGAGGCGGCCATCTGCAGGCGTGCCTGGGCCGCTTCCTCACGGGCGCGGGCGGTTTCCAGCTCGCTGGCGCGGATGCGCATCTGGTTGCGCTCGCGTTCCAGGGTCGTGTAGGTGGCCTCGGACTGCTCCCGCTGGGCCAGGGCCCGGGCGATGAGAATCTGCTTGTCAGCCATGTAGACGAGGTGTTCCCGCTGCAGGGCGTCGGTCGCCTGCTCCGCCTGGCGCAGGGCGCGCTCGGCTTCGCCAAGGGCGAGGGGCGCATAACCGGCCAGTTCCTCGTCCGCCTTCAGCTGCTCAAGGGAAGTGCGGACGCGCTCCAGGGCCAGGTCCTTCTTGGGCGCCGACTGGCAGGCGGTCAGCACCAGCGCCACGGCGGCGATCAGCGGAATCCGCACCACGTTTCGGGCGCTCACTGTTCGAACTCCGAGCCGTAGGTCAGCACCAGTTCCTCGCGGAGGAGTTCGTTGGACCGGCGCAGCTCGTTCACCCGGCGTCGCTCCAGGGCGGCGTTGGATTTGGCGATGGCCAGTTCGGCGTTGATCTCGGACTGCTCGATGGCCAGCAGGGCCTCGGCGTTCTTCTTGTTCTCGACACCCTTGCGCGCCAGTTCGAGGCGTTCGCGGGCGAAGCGCAGCTCGGTGGGCGACAGCTCGGCCGCGCCGGCGTCTTCCGCGGCCGCGATGGCGCGTTCGGCCGAGGTAAACGCCGAAGGGTCCAGGGGCGCGCTGGCGCAGGCCGCGAGGGCGAGGCTGGCAAGGGTGACGGGGATCAGGCGCAGGGCTTGGGACATGCGTGCAAGGCGATGGCGAAACCAGTGCCGATTATGAAGCATGGCGGCGGCGGCGTGAACCGCGATGCGCGTCTCCGACGGGTTTCAAGGGGCGTCGGGCTGGGCCTCGGGCGCGGCCGCGACGAAAGGCGCCAGTTTCCGGCAATGAGCGACGATGCGCGCCACGCGCGGAAAGGGGTCCAGCGCGAATCCGAAGCGGTCGGCATTGTAGGCCTGGGCCACCAGGCACAGGTCGGCCAGACCGGGCGCCTCGCCGTGACAGACGTCCCCGGCCGGGCCACGGCCGGCCAGCCGCCCTTCCACGGCGCCGAAGCCGAGCTTCATCCAGTGGTGCATCCAGGCCGTGCGGGCCGCCTCGTCCTGGCCCATTTCGCGCCCCAGGTACTGCTGCACCCGCAGATTGTTCAGCGGGTGGACGTCGCAGGCGATGTCCAGCGCGATGGCCCGGACGAAGGCGCGGTCGGCGGGACCGGACGGAAGCAGGGCCGGCTCGGGGAAAACGTCTTCCAGGTAGTCGCAGATCGCCAGGGACTGGCTGACCACCGTGTCGCCGTGCACCAGCGCGGGCACCAGGCCGGCCGGGTTCAGTTCGCGGAAGGCCTCCGCATGCTGCTCGCCGCCGTCACGGACCAGGTCCACGCCGGCGTGGCGCCAGGACAGGCCTTTCAGCCCCAGGGCGATGCGCACCCGGAACGCGGCCGTGCTGCGCCAGTAGCTGTAGAGGACCAGGCCGTTGTCGCCTCCGGTTTCAGCCATGGCGCCGGATTTCCTGCTCGATGCTGCCGAAGATGTTCCGGTCGTCCTCGTCCAGCATCTCGATCCGGATCGTGTCGCCGAAGCGCATGAACGGCGTGGAGGCCTTGCCGTCGGCGATGATCTCGAGCATGCGCTTCTCCGCCAGGCAGGAAGCGCCCACGGCGGTGTCCTGGTTGGCGATGGTGCCGGAACCCACGATGGTGCCGGCCGTCAGCGGACGGGTGCGCGCCGCGTGCGCGACCAGCTTCGCGAAGCTGAACTGCATGTCCGTGCCCGCATCGGGGCTGCCGAACCATTCCCCGTTCAGGTAGCTGTGCAGGGGCAGGTGCAGCACGTGGTCGCGCCAGGCTTCGCCCAGTTCGTCCGGGGTGACCAGCACCGGGGACAGGGCCGAACGCGGCTTGGACTGCAGGAAGCCGAAGCCCTTGGCCAGTTCGCCGGGAATGAGGTTGCGCAGGCTGACGTCGTTGACCAGGCCCACCAGCACGATGGCGGCGCCCGCCGCCTCGGGTGAGGCGTTCATCGGCACGTCGCGGGTGACGACGATCACTTCGGATTCGAAGTCGATCCCGTGGTCCTCGCTGACCGCGGGCACCGGGTCGCGCGGACCGAGGAAGCCGGCCGAGGTCGCCTGGTACATCAGCGGGTCCTCGTAGAAGCTGTCGGGCACTTGCGCGCCACGGGCGCGGCGCACCCGCTCCACGTGCGGCAGGTAGGCGCTGCCGTCGACGAATTCGTAAGCGCGCGGCAGCGGCGCGGCCAGGGCGTTGAGGTCCAGGTCGGCCGCGTCATCGCGGCGGTCCTTCTCCAGGTCTTTCGCCAGGGCGCGCAGCAACGGCTCGACCCGCTCCCAGTCGTCCAGGGCCGCCTGCAGGGTGGGCGCGATGTCGGTGGCGGGCACATAGCGGTCGAGGTCGCCGTTGACGACGATGAGGCGGCCGTCCCGGCCGGCTTTCAGGGATGCGAGTTTCATGGGTTATCGTCCGTTGTCTGGTCTTGGGGCGCGATGATGCCGCGCCGGTGTTTCAGGCGCCTTTCCAGGAGTCCACGTATCCGGGCCACTCGACGCCTTCGGCCGGGTCGTGCACGGTGAGCGCGTCGCGGGTGTCGATCATCACCGCCACCTCGTTGGTGCCCGGCGCGGGCTGCTCGAAGGCTTTCTCCAGCGCCTTGGGGTGCGGGCCGTGGGTGAAACCGCAGGGATGCAGGGTCATCATGCCCGGGTGGATGTTGTCCCGGCTGAAGAACTCCCCGGCGTGGTAGAACAGCACCTCGTCGTAGTCGTCGTTGTTGTGGAAGAAGGGCACTTTCAGCGCGCCCGGATCGGTCTCGAAGGGACGCGGCACGAAGGTGCAGACCACGAAGCGGCCGGCCACGAAGGTGGTGTGGGCCGAGGGCGGCAGGTGGTAGCGGTGGCTCATCAGGGGGCGAATGTCACGCCAGTTGATGCGCACCGGCATCAGGTCGCCGTGCCAGCCGGTGGCGTCCAGCGGGTTGAAGGGATAGGTGATGGTGGTCAGCGCGTTGTTGCGCTTGATCTCCACCCGCCATTCCTTCTCGTCCTGCTGGGCCAGGAAGGCCTCGTCGATGGCCGGCGAATCGAGCATGGCCGGATCGAAGATGGCGTGCGGGCCCACCAGGCCCTTCTCCGGCAGCATGTAGCTGGAGTTGGTGGCCTCGACGAGCAACACCCGCATGGGCGCGTCCGACTCCAGCCGCCACATCGTGCTGCGCGGGAGCATGACGTAGTCGCCGTCACGCACCTCGAGATGGCCGTAGTCACAGTACAGGTGGCCGGCGCCCTCGTGGATGAACAGCAGCTCGTCACCGTCGGCGTTTCGCGCCAGCGATTCCATGGAGCTGCGCATCTCCCAGAATCGGACCTGCACGCTGGCGTTGCCCAGCAGCGGCTGCGCGCCCCAGGGCGTGGCGCCGAATCCTTCCAGTTTCGTGGTGTCGAAGGCGCGCGGCTTCAGCGGGCCCTCGAAGGCGGTCCAGGCGGTCGGCGGGTGGGCGTGATGCATGTGCGAGGCCGGGCCGAAGAAGCCCTCCTTGCCCAGTTCCCGCTCGAAGGTGCCCTTCGGCAGGTCGGCATGGGCCTGGCGTGACGCCCGGCCCTCGACCTTCGGGGTGCTGATCCAGCGCTTGGCCATGGTCCCGCCCCCGCCCGTCTCAGAGAACGCCGCGGCGCATCTGGTCCAGTTCGATGGACTCGAAGAGCGCGGTGAAGTTGCCTTCGCCGAAGCCCTTGTTGCCCTTGCGCTGGATGATCTCGAAGAAGATCGGCCCGATGTTGGTCTGGGTGAAGATCTGCAGCAGCTGCTTCTTGCCCGTTTCCTGGTCGGCGTCGATCAGGATGCGGTTGCGGCGCATGCGCTCCAGGTCCTCGTCGTGCTCGGGCACGCGGCGGTCGATGATCTCGTAGTAGGTGTCCGGCGTGTTCAGGAACTCGATGCCGGATTCACGCAGGCCTTCCACGGTGGCGTAGATGTCGTCCGTGTACAGCGCGATGTGCTGCACGCCTTCCCCCTTGTACTCGTCGAGGTACTCGTTGATCTGGCTCTTCGGGTCCTCGGACTGGTTGATGGGGATGGAGATGGCGCCGTCCGGCGAGGTCATGGCCTTGGACTTCAGGCCGGTCTGCTGGCCCTTGATGTCGAAGTAGCGCACCTCGTAGAAGCCGAACAGGCGCTCGTAGAACGAGGCCCACTGGTCCATGTTGCCGAAGTACACGTTGTGCGTGAGGTGGTCGATGAAGCCCAGCCCGAAGCCCTTGTGCTCGGGGTCGGCGCCTTCGATCAGCTGGTATTCCTTCGCCAGCGCGCTGCCGTCCCGGCGGTCGACCAGGTACAACATGGACCCGCCGATGCCGGCGATCCGCGGGCCGTCGAGGGCCGCGCCCGGAATGTCGCTCATGGACTCGGCGCCCTTGGCCACGCAGGACTGGTAGGCCTTGTCGGCATCGTTCACGCGCAGGGCGAAGCCCGTGCAGCAGGGGCCGTGTTCGGCGGCAAAACGGACCGCGAAGCTGTCCGGCTCCTCGTTCACCAGGAAATTGATGCCGCCCTGGCGGTACAGCGTGATGGCGCGCTTGCGGTGACGGGCGACGGCAGCGAAGCCGAGCCGCGCAAACAGCTCGTGCAGGACGCGGGCGTCCGGCGCCGCGTACTCGATGAAATCAAACCCCTCCACGCCCAGTGGATTGTCGCGTACGTCGTTCATTGGATGTCCTCCGGTCGGCAACACGGGCGGTCGCCGGTACAATCTGGATGTGCTTGCGCATGGCGCGGATTCGCGCGGCGCGCAGCGTTTGCGTCATAATAGTTTCACTTGTAACTATTTGCAACACGAGGCCGTTCCTTGAGCAAAGAAGGCGCCACCCAGTCCCCGCACCCGGCCGATGACTTCATGCTGGAGAAGTTCCTGCCGTACCGGCTGTCCCTGTTGTCCAACACCATCAGCGGGGGGATTTCCAGCGCGTACCGGAAACTGTACGAGCTGAGCGTGACGGAATGGCGTGTGGTCGCCATCCTGGGCCGATATCCCGGCCTGACCGCGACCGAGGTGACCGAGCGGGGCGCCATGGACAAGGTGGCCGTCAGCCGCGCCGTCAAGCGGCTGGAGGAGCGCGGTCTGGTGGAACGCGGCGAACACGACGCCGACCGGCGCCGCCTGCCGCTGGTGCTGTCGCCCGGAGACGGCCAGCGGCTGTTTCGTGACGTGATGCCGCGCGCCCTGGCCTACGAGCGCCAGTTGCTGGCCTCGCTCAGCGCCGAGGAGCGCGAAATGTTCGGTCGGCTGGTCGGCAAGCTGCAGTCGGCGGCGCAGCGACTCAACGAAAAGGACTGAGCGCCCCGGTTCGCATCACCCTGCGGCCATCCTCGACCGCCCGGGCAGCGGCGCGTCAGCCGATGACGGTGCGCACGTCCATGAGTTCGGGAAAGAAGGTCAGGTCCAGGGCCTTCTTGAGGAAGCCGACCCCTGACGACCCCCCGGTGCCTTTCTTGAAGCCGATGATGCGCTCCACCGTCTGCAGGTGGCGGAAGCGCCAGATCTGGAAGCTTTCCTCCACGTCGACCATCTTTTCGCAGAGCTCGTACTCCATCCAGAACTCGTCGGTGGCGTCGTAGATGCGTTTGAACACGGGCACGAGGTCGGGGTCGCGCACATGCGGCTGGCGCCAGTCGCGGTCCACGTGGTGGGCCGGAACGGCGTGGCCCTGGCGGGCCAGGAACATCAGGAACTCGTCATAGAGGCTCGGCGCCTCCAGAGCCTCGCGCAGGCTGGCCTGCCCCGCCGGGTCGTGGCGGAAGACGCGCAGCATGTCGGCGTTCTTGTTGCCCAGCAGGAATTCCATCAGGCGGTACTGCAGGGACTGGAACCCTGAGGCGGCGCGCAGCACGCCCCGAAACTGGGCGTACTCGGCGGGGGTCAGCGTGGACAGCACGGTCCATTGCTCCGAGAGCTGGCGCTGGACCTGTTTCACCCGGGCGAGGATCTTGCTCACGGTGTCCGGCTGGTCGGCGGCGATCCGCCGCATCGCGGCGCGCAGCTCGTGAATGATCAGCTTCATCCACAGTTCCGAGACCTGGTGCTGGATGATGAACAGCAGCTCGTCGTGGTGCTCGGGATCGCTGTGGGTTTCCTGGGCGGACAGCAGCCGGTCCAGGCCCAGGTAGCCGGCATAGGTCAGCTGCCCCTGGAGGTCGGTGGTGATGCCACCTTCCAGGGGGCGACGGTTTTCGTTGTCTTCGCTCACGGGTCGCCGGAATGGGTCGCTGAATGGTTTGCCTAATGGGGCGCTATGGGGGTCGGTTTCAGGCCGTTGTCGTCGTACCGGGGTAGACCCCGGCCGGAGAATGCGAAGTATAATAGCGGACTTTTTCGTGCCGGGGCCTCTGCCCCGGTCGGCTCGCACGGCCCCGTCCCGCGCTCAAGAGGACCCCCCATGCCGGCAACCGTTGCCTCCTTCAAAATCGATTTCTACCAGTTCCTCAGCCCCGACGGACGACTCGTCGGCGATGCGGCGCCGCCGTTGGCCAAGGACTTCGACGAACTGCGCAGGCTCTATCGCCTGATGGTGCACACCCGGACCTTCGACAAGAAGGCCATCGCCCTGCAACGCACGGGTAAGCTCGGCACCTACGCCTCCTGCCTGGGGCACGAAGCCGTGCACCTGGCCATCGGCAGCGCCATGCGCGAGGAAGATTGCTTTGCGCCCATGTACCGCGAGTACGGCGCCCAGTTCGTGCGCGGCGTGAAAATGTCCGACGTCCTCAATTACTGGGGCGGGGACGAGCGCGGCAGCGACTTCTCCGGCCCGAAGCACGACTTCGCCTGGTGCGTTCCCATCGCCACCCAGTGCCTGCACGCGGCGGGCGCGGCCCTGGCCTACAAGCTGCGCGGCGAAGAACGCGTGGCCGTGACCGTGGTGGGTGACGGCGGCAGCTCCAAGGGCGATTTCCTGGAGGCCATCAACGCCGCCAGCGCCTTCCACCTGCCCCTGGTGCTCGTCATCGTGAACAACCAGTGGGCCATCTCCGTGCCCCGCAGCAAGCAGAACCACGCCAAGACCCTGGCCCAGAAGGGCGTGGGTGGCGGGCTGCCCTCGATCCAGGTCGACGGCAACGACGTGATCGCGGCGCGCTGGGCCATGGAAGAAGCCATCGAGCAGGCGCGCTCGGGGGGCGGCGCCACGGTGATCGAGATGATCACCTACCGCCTGTCCGACCACACGACCGCCGACGACGCCACGCGCTACCGCGACAGCGAAGAGGTGGACGCGGCCTGGAAACAGGAACCCATCATGCGCCTGCGCAATTACCTGCTGCAGGCCGGCGAGTGGGACGAAGCCCGGGAGACGGAACTCGAAGAAGAGGCCGTGGCCGCGGTGAACGCCGCCGTCGAGGAATACCTGGCGCTCGGCAAGCCGCCGCTGGAATCGATGTTCGACTACATGTACGCCGAATTGCCGCACGACCTCGCGGCGCAACGCGAACGCGCCCTGGAGGAACTCAAGTAATGGCCAGTGTGACGATGGTCGAAGCGGTCACGATGGCTCTGGCCTGGGAAATGGAGCACGACCCCTCCGTGGTCGTCCTCGGCGAGGACGTGGGGATCAACGGCGGGGTGTTCCGCGCCACCGCCGGCCTGGCCCAGCGCTTCGGCGACAATCGCGTGATCGACACGCCGCTGGCGGAAACCATGATCGCGGGCCTGACCGTGGGCATGGCCACGCAGGGCATGAAGCCCGTGGCCGAGGCCCAGTTCATGGGCTTCATCTACGCCATGGTGGACCATATGATCTGCCACGCCGCGCGCATGCGACACCGCACCCGCGGCCGGCTGTCCTGCCCCATGGTGCTGCGCGCACCCTTCGGCGGCGGCATTCACGCCCCGGAGCACCATTCGGAAAGCACCGAGGCGATCTTCGCCCACATGCCGGGCCTGCGCGTGGTCATTCCCTCGTCACCGTCCCGCGCCTACGGCCTGCTGCTGGCCGCCATCCGTGACCCGGACCCGGTGCTGTTCCTCGAGCCCAAGCGCATCTACCGCCTGAACAAGGAGGAGATCGAGGACAACGGCGAGGAACTGCCGCTGGACGTGTGCTACGTCCTGCGCGACGGCACCGACCTGACCCTGGTGACCTGGGGCGCCATGGTGAAGGAAACGCTGGAAGCGGCCGACCAGCTCGCCGAGCAGGGCATCAGCGCCGAGGTCATCGACGTGGCGACCATCAGCCCGCTGGACATGGACACCATCATCGAATCGGTGGAAAAGACGGGCCGTTGCGTCATCGTCCACGAAGCCGCGCGCATGTGTGGCGTGGGCGCGGAAATCGCCGCCGGCCTGGCCGACGCCGGGCTGTACCACCTGCATGCGCCGGTCAAGCGCGTCACGGGCTACGACTCGGTGATGCCGCTGTACAAGATGGAAATGAAATACATGCCGAGCGTGAAGCGCATCCTGAACGCCGTGAACGAAGTGCTGGAGGTCTCATGAAAATCTTCAAGCTGCCGGACCTGGGCGAAGGCCTGCCGGACGCGGAAATCGTCGAGTGGCTGGTCGCCGAGGGCGACGTGCTCAAGACCGACGACCCGATGGTCAGCATGGAAACCGCCAAGGCCGTGGTGGAGGTGCCCTCCCCCTTCGACGGCACGATCGTGAAGTTCTTCGGCCAGGCCGGTGACGTGATCGAGACGGGCGCGCCCCTGGCCGGTTTCGACACCGGCGACGGCAGCGACGACCCGCCCCCCGCACCGAAGGAAGAGGCGCCCGCGAAGGCCGAAACGCCCGCCGCGGACGACAAGCCCGCGGCCCGGGCCGACACCGGAACGGTGGTCGGCGCCATGGAAAGCTCCGACCGCGTGGTGGCCGAAAGCGTCTCCAACGTCGGCGGCATCAAGGTGACCCCGGCCGTGCGCGCCCTGGCGCGCAAGCTGAAGGTCGACCTGGCGCGCGTCACGCCCACGGGCAAGGACGGCGTGGTGACCCGCGCCGACGTGCAGGCGGCCGCCGACAATCCGCCTCCGGCCGCAGCGCCGGCCGCCCGGCCTTCGCCCGCGCCCGCCCCGGCAGCCGCTCCATCCCGTGCCCGCAGCGCTCCGGCCGCGCCGCCCCCCGCCCCGCCCCAGGCGACGGGCGAATGGGAGAACATCCGCGGAACCCGCCGCACCATGGCGCGCATCATGTCGAAGGCCCAGGCCGAGGTGGTGCACACCACGCTCATGGACGACGCCGACCTGCACGCCTGGACCTACGGGCAGGACGTGACCGTGCGCCTGCTGCGCGCCCTGTGGGCCGGCGCCCTGGTCGAGCCGGGACTGAATGCCTGGTACGACAGCGAGAAGGGCATGCGCATGATCCACAAGGGCATGGACGTGGGCATGGCCGTGGACACGCCCGATGGCCTGTTCGCCGCGGCGCTGCGCAATGTGCACAGCTCGACCCCGGACGAGGTCCGCGGGGCCCTGAACCGCCTGAAGGACAACGTGCGCAACCGCGCGATTCCGCAGGAAGACCTGAAGGACTACACCATCATGTTGTCCAACTTCGGGGTGTACGCCGGACGCTACGCCACGCCGATCATCACACCGCCCTGCGTGGCCATCATCGCGGCCGGCAAGTCCCGCCACGAGGTCGTTCCGGTGCTGGGTGGCATGGAAGTGCACCGAATCATGCCCCTGAGCCTTTCTTTCGACCACCGCTGCATCACCGGCGGCGAGGCGGCACGCTTCCTGAAGGCGATGCTCGAGGATCTGGGACGGCCGGAGTAAATCACGCTGCCGGGCGCGAACGGCGTCCGGCATTGCTTAAACCCGTGATTTCTGGTCTAATGCCGCGTCCGTTTTCCGGCTCGCCCGGAACCACGGCAAAAACACCGGTTTGCCCCGCATCCCCGGATGCTGACAGGCGAATCAATACGCACACTTGACCGCAACGGTTCGGATGGGTGCCCGGCAAGAAAACGGGTCTCCGGACAGGGCAAGTGGAGGATGAACCCGGAATCTTGACGCGCTGATGCGGGCCGCGGCCCCTTGCGCGGGATTCCTATTGCAAGGAAACACACCAATGGCAAACGTCACCATGCGCGAAATGCTCGAAGCAGGCGTGCATTTCGGTCACCAGACCCGCTACTGGAACCCCAAGATGGCACCGTACATCTTCGGCGCCCGGGGCAAGATCCACATCATCAACCTGGAGAAGACCCTCCCGCTGATGGTGGATGCACTGAACTACGTCAGCGGCCTGGCCGCGCGTCGCGGTTCCATCATTTTCGTCGGCACCAAGCGCGCCGCCAGCAACGCCATCCGCGAGGAAGCCGAGCGTTGCGGCATGCCGTACGTGTCCCACCGCTGGCTGGGCGGCATGCTCACCAACTACCGCACCATCCGCCAGTCCATCAAGCGCCTGAAGTCCCTGGAGCAGTCCTCCGAGGACAACGCGTTCGCGCACCTGCAGAAGAAGGAAATCCTCCAGCTGCAGCGTGAGCAGGAAAAGCTGGAACAGTCCCTGGGCGGCATCAAGGACATGAAGGGCCTGCCGGACGCCATGTTCGTGGTGGACGTGAGCCACGAGGACATCGCGATCAAGGAAGCCCGCAAGCTGGGCATCCCGGTCGTCGCCGTGGTGGACACCAACTGCTCGCCGGACGGCATCGACTACGTGATCCCGGGCAACGATGACGCGATCCGTTCCATCCGCCTGTACACCCAGCTGGTGGCCGACGCCATCCTGGAAGGCCGCGCCTCCATGCCGGCCCCGGAAGACGCCACCGACGAGTTCGTCGAGCTCGACGAGCACGGCAACCCGGTCAAGTCCACCCGCGGCAAGAAAGACGCTGATTCCAAGGCTGCGCCGAAGAAGGTCGCCAAGAAAGTGACCAAGAAGGCCGCACCGAAGAAAGCGGCCGCGCCGAAGCCCGAAGCCGCCGAGGCCGAAGCCGAAGCCAAGTCTGACGAGAAGGCCGAAGCCGCCGCCGAGGCCCCGGCCGAGGAGAAGGCAGAAGCAAAGGCTGAGGAAAAGACCGAAGCCAAGGCCGAAGCCAAGGCCGAAGAGAAAGCCGACGCCAAGGACGAAGCACCCGCCAAGCCGGCCAAGAAAGTCGCCAAGAAGAAGGCCGCGGCCAAGAAAGCCGCCGCCAAGAAGGACGACGCCAAGGCCGAGGAAGCCCCGGCCGAGGACGGCGAGGAAGCGGACGGCGACAAGTAAGCCGCCTGCGCGTCAAGCAATGGTCATGCCGGGCCCCCATGATGGGCCCGGCACAATGCAATAGAACATCGAGAGGTAATTCCCATGGCAGTCACCGCTGCATTGGTCAAGGAACTGCGCGAGCGCACCGGCGCCGGCATGATGGAGTGCAAGAAGGCACTGGTTGAAACCAACGGCGACCTGGACGCCGCGATCGAGAACCTGCGCAAGGGCGGCCTGGCGAAGGCCGACAAGAAGGCCGGCCGTGTGGCCGCCGAAGGCAAGATCGCCGAGGCCCAGGGTCCCGGCAAGGCCGTGCTGGTCGAGATCAACAGCGAAACCGACTTCGTCGCCAAGGACGAGAACTTCGGCGCCTTCGCCGACAAGGTCGCCACCGCGGCCCTGGCCCAGGACGGTGACGACGTCGCTGCCCTGCTGGCCACCGACGTGGGTGGCAACACCCTGGAAGAGGCCCGCCAGACCCTGGTCGCCAAGATCGGCGAAAACATCCAGGTCCGCCGCATGGCGTCCGTGAGCACCGATGGCGTCATCGGCAGCTACGTCCACGGCGGCCGCATCGGCGTGCTGGTGGAACTCGAAGGCGGCGACGAGGAACTGGCGAAAGACCTGGCCATGCACGTGGCGGCCCTGAACCCGGCCTACGCCCGCGTCGAGGAAATCCCGGCAGAAGTCGTGGCCAAGGAAAAGGAAATTCTCGTTGCCCAGGCCGCCGATTCCGGCAAACCGGCCGACATCATCGAAAAGATGGTCGAAGGCCGCCTGCGCAAGTTCCTGGCCGAGATCACCCTGGTCGGCCAGCCCTTCGTGAAGGATGGCGACGTGACCGTCGGCAAACTGCTTGAACAGAAGGGTGCGACTGTGAAAGGATTCACTCGCCTCGCCGTCGGTGAGGGTATCGAGAAAAAGGAAGAGAACTTTGCCGAAGAGGTCATGCAGCAGGTGGCCGGCCGCTGACCTGCCCACCGGGGGGTCGGCGTGAGCAAGCCTGTCTACAAGCGAATCCTCCTGAAACTCAGCGGCGAAGCGCTGCTGGGGGATGAGGATTACGGCATCGACCCCCGGATCCTGCTCCGGATCGCCGAGGAAATCACCGAGGTGGTCCGCAGCGGGGTCGAAGTCGCCGTCGTCATCGGCGGCGGCAACATCTTTCGCGGCGCCGGGCTGGCCCAGTCCGGCATCGACCGGGTGACCGGTGACCACATGGGCATGCTGGCCACGGTGATGAACTCCCTGGCCCTGCAGGACGCCCTCGAAAAGCTCAATATGGAAGCGCGGGTCATGTCCGCGCTCGCCATTCACGACGTCTGCGAGGACTATATCCGCCGCCGCGCCGTGCGCCACCTGGAAAAGAGCCGCGTGGTCATCTGCGCCGCCGGCACCGGCAACCCCTTCTTCACCACCGATACCGCGGCCGCCCTGCGCGCCATCGAAGTCGACGCCGACATCCTGCTCAAGGCCACCAAGGTCGACGGCATCTACAACGCCGACCCCAAGATCGAGAGCGGCGCCTCGCGCTACGACTCCCTGTCCTACGACGAGGTGATCGAAGGCAAGCTGCGGGTGATGGACGCCAACGCCATTGTCCTGTGCCGCGAACAGGAAATGCCCATCCGGGTGTTCAACGTGTTCGAGCCGGGCAACCTGATGAAACTGGTCACCGGCCAGGACATCGGCTCCATCGTTCACTGACGGCCACCGCGCTGCCCGATTGCGGGCACCTCCGCGCCACGCGTGTCGTGGCGGATACTGCTAGAATCCCCCGCCTGCCCACCGCGCCACGCCAAGCGTGCGCGCCCGAAGCGACCCTTAAGCGACGTTGTGGAGTGAATCATGCTGGAAGACATCAAGAAGGACGCCGGGACCCGAATGCGCAAATCTCTCGATGCCCTGCGCTCGGAACTGGCCAAGATCCGGACTGGCCGCGCGCATCCGAGCCTCCTGGAACACGTACACGTCGATTACTACGGCTCCGAGGTACCCATCAACCAGGCCGCGAACGTGGTGGTCGAGGACGCCCGCACACTGGCCGTGACGCCTTTCGACAAGAGCATGACCCAGACCATCGAGAAGGCGATCATGACCTCCGACCTGGGCCTGAACCCCACCACGGCCGGCACGGTCATCCGCATTCCCCTGCCGCCGCTGACGGAGGAGCGCCGCCGCGACCTGGGCAAGGTAGTGCACGGCGAGGGCGAGAACGCCAAGATCGCGATTCGCAATATCCGCCGCGACGCCAACCAGTCACTCAAGGAACTGCTCAAGGAGAAGGAAATCTCCGAGGACGACGAGCGCCGCGCCGAGGGTGAGATCCAGCAGATCACCGACAAGCACGTCGGCCAGGTGGACGAGATCGTCGCCGAGAAAGAAAAGGAACTGATGGAAATCTGATGACCCGGCACGACGTACCAGGCCATGTCGCCATCGTCATGGACGGCAATGGCCGCTGGGCCGAGAAGCGGCGCCTGTCCCGCACCCTGGGCCACCAGGCCGGGCTGCGTGCTCTGCGGCGCACCGCCGAACACGGCGCCCGGCTGGGCATCCACACCCTGACGGTGTTCGCCTTTTCCAGCGAGAACTGGAATCGCCCGGCCACCGAGGTCAAGCGGCTCATGGAGCTGTTCATGGGCGCGCTGGACAAGGAAGTTAAGGGTATGCACGAGCACGGCGTGCGCGTGCGATTCATCGGCGACCCCTCGGCTTTCCAGCCAGAGCTGCAGGAGCGCATGCGCGCGGCGGAAGACCTGACCGCGGGCAACACGCGCACCCAGCTCAACGTCGCCGCCAATTACGGCGGGCGCTGGGACATCCTCCAGGCCGTCCGCCGCCTGGCCGGCGCCGCCCGTCGCGGTGAAATCGAACCGGACCGGATCGACGAGGAAACCTTCGGCGGGCAGCTGGCCCTGTGCGGCACTCCGGACCCCGACCTGTTCATCCGCACCGGTGGGGAGTACCGCATCAGCAATTTCCTCTTGTGGCAGTGCGCCTACACGGAGTTCTATTTTTCCGAACGGCTCTGGCCTGACTTCAACGCGGAGGAGCTGGATCGCGCCATCGACTCCTATCGCAAGCGGGAACGCCGCTTCGGCCTGACGGGGGCCCAGGTGCGCGAACGCGCAAACGCCTGAACGGCATGCTCAGGACCCGCGTCCTCACCGCACTGTTGCTCATACCGCTGGCCCTGGCGGCGATTTTCCTGCTGGAACCGAGGGCCTTCGCCCTGGGCGGCGCCCTCCTGCTGCTGGTCGGCAGCTGGGAATTCCACCGCCTCGCCGCCCTTAAACCCCTGCCCTGGGGCGGCGTGCTCGAGACCCTGCAGGGCGCCATCCTGGTCGTGCTGCTCGTTCACTGGGATGACTGGACCGCTTCCCCGGTCACGCCCTTCGCCCTGGCCTGCCTGGCCTGGGGATTGATGTTCCTGCAACTCGCCCGGTTCTCGCCGGGGGTTCCGCCGGGACGCGCCTACCAGGCGGCGGGCTTCCTGAACGCCCTGGTCGTGATCACCACCGGCTGGGCCGCGCTGGCCTGGCTGCGCATGGAGCCTTCGGGCCAGTGGTGGCTGTTCCTGGTGCTGCTCACCATCTGGGCCGCGGACGTGGGCGCCTACTTCACCGGCCGGGCGTTCGGCGGCGCGCGCCTCGCGCCCCGGATCAGCCCCGGCAAGACCTGGGCGGGATTCTGGGGCGGCCTGGCCAGCGCGGCGGTCATCACCGTCGCCGCCGGGGTGTTCATGCCGGGCATCGAGGCGGCCCCCTGGCAGCTGGCGCTGCTCGGCGCCGTCACGGCCGTGGCCTCGGTGGGGGGCGACCTGTTCATCAGCATGCACAAACGCACCGTCGGGCTGAAGGACACGGGACGAATCTTCCCCGGGCACGGCGGCCTGCTCGACCGCGTCGACAGCCTCATGGCCGGCGCGCCCTTCTTCGCACTGGTCAAGTTGCTGATGGGGATCTGAGATGGACCGACGGGGCATCGCCATTCTCGGCGCCACGGGTTCCGTCGGCCGCAGCACCCTGGACGTGATCGAACGGCATCCGGAACGCTACCGGGTCGAAGCGCTCTCGGCGCATGGAAACCCGGAGTTGCTGGCCGAGCAGTGCGCGCGCTTCGACGCCCGCCTGGCGGTGATCGCCGACCCCGCGAAGGAAACGGAACTGCGCGAGGCCCTGGCGCGCCACGGCGCCCGGGCGGCAATTCGTTCCGGACCCGAAGCGCTGCTGGAAGTGGTTTCCGGCGCGGGGGTCGACACCGTCATGGCGGCCATCGTGGGCGCCGCCGGCCTGGCGCCCACGCTGCATGCCGCCGAGCTGGGCAAGCGCATCCTGCTGGCCAACAAGGAATCCATGGTCATCGCCGGCCCCCTGTTCCACCGGGTGGTCGAGCGCAGCCATGCCGACATCATTCCCGTGGACTCGGAGCACAATGCCCTGTTCCAGTCCCTGCCGGCGGATTTCGCCGAACGCGGTCTGGCCGCCAGTGGCGTGCGCCGACTCATTCTCACGGCCTCGGGCGGGCCCTTCCTGCACGCCGGTATCGATGATCTGGCCGACGTGACGCCGGAACAGGCCTGCGCCCATCCCAACTGGGACATGGGCCGCAAGATTTCCGTGGATTCGGCCACGCTGATGAACAAGGGCCTGGAGGTGATCGAGGCGCGCTGGCTGTTCAACGCCGACCCGGACCAGATCGAGGTGGTGGTGCACCCGCAGAGCATCGTGCACTCCCTGGTGGCCTACGACGACGGCTCGGTGCTGGCGCAGCTGGGCCACCCGGACATGCGCACGCCCATCGCCCACGCCCTGGGCTGGCCCGACCGCATCGATTCCGGCGTCGCCCCACTGGACCTGGCGGCCATCGGCAGGCTTGATTTTCACGCCCCCGACCTCCACCGTTTTCCCTGTCTCGGCCTGGCTTTTCGCGCCATGCGCGCCGGGGGCAGCGCGGCGGCGACACTGAATGCCGCCAACGAGGTCGCGGTCCAGGCTTTCCTGGAGGGCGACATTCCCTTCATGGCCATTCCAGGGCTGGTGGAAACCGTGCTGGAAGCTGCGACCTGGAACGAGGCCGCTCGACTGGAAGACATCATGGCCGCTGACCGTGAAGCGCGCGTGCTGGCGCAGGCGGCGGTGCAACGACAGGAACGTATCGATGCTTGAAGTGCTTGGATCCATCTGGTGGCTGATCGTCGCCCTCGGCGTGCTGGTGACCTTTCACGAGTTCGGCCACTACTGGGTGGCGCGCCGCTGCGGGGTGAAGGTGCTGAAGTTCTCCGTGGGCTTCGGTCGCGCCCTGTGGTCGCGCAACGGCGCGGACGGCACGACCTGGGCCGTGAGCGCCATTCCCCTGGGCGGCTACGTGAAGATGCTCGACGAGCGCGAGGGCAATGTGCCCCCGGAAGAGGCCGAACAGGCCTTCAACCGCAAGAGCGTGGGACAGCGCATCGCCATCGTCGCCGCCGGGCCGGTGTTCAACCTCGTGTTCGCGGTGCTGGCCTTCTGGGTCATGTTCATGATCGGTGTGCCGGAGACCCGGCCCATCGTCGGGGAGGTGAACGGCATCGCCGCCGAGGCGGGTCTGTCGCCAGAGGACGAGATCGTCTCGGTGGACGGTGAGCGGACGCGCAGCTGGTCGCACGCGGTGCTCGCCCTGGTCACGCACGCCCTGGACCGGGACGACGTGCGCCTCGAGGTCGAACAGCCCGACGGCCTGCGCCGTACGGTGAACCTGGAGCTCTCCACGCTCGGGCCCGAGTTCCGCGAGGAGGAAACCCTGGAAGCGATCGGCATTGCGCCCTGGCGCTTCCAGCGCGAGGCCGTGATCGGTGGGGTTTCCGCTGACGGCGGTGCAGCCGACGCGGGGTTGCGGGCGGGGGACCGCATCATCGCCATCGGCGGCGAGGAGGTCCCGGCCTGGACCTGGATTCCCTATCACATCGAACGACAGGCGCCGAACGGCGAGGCGCTAGAGGTCACCATCGAGCGCGACGGCCGCCGCTTCAATGTCACCGTCACGCCCCGCTCGGTGCCCGATGGCGCCTTCGGGGAACGCTGGATGCTCGGCATCGAAGCCCCGGAACTCACCGCCCAGCAGGAGGCCCAGCTGGACCGGGCCGTCCTGAATCTTCGCCACGGCCCGATCGAGGGGCTGGGGCAGGCCTTCGCCGAGACCTGGCGTCTGACCAGCGCGACGCTCGGCATCATCGGGCGGATGATCACCGGGACGGCCTCGGTGCGAAACGTCTCCGGGCCCATCGGCATCGCCCAGTTCGCCAATGATTCCGCCAGCGCGGGCCTCACCAGCTTCCTGTTTTTCCTCGGATTGATCAGTCTCAGCCTGGGCATCCTGAACCTGCTGCCCATCCCGCTGCTCGACGGGGGCCACCTGCTCTATTACCTGATAGAATGCCTCACCGGACGCCCGGTCTCCGAACAGGTTCAGATCACCGGCCAGTACATCGGCCTGGTGGCGCTTTTCGGCCTGGTCAGCCTGGGCATCGTTAACGACATATTAAGGCTGGTTGGATAGAATCCCGCTTTCCCCGACCGGCCGAGCTGGACCCGTTTCAATGAGAATAAGACTGGCGGCCATGCGCCGTTCGCTGCTGCGCATCCTGCTGTTCCCGACGCTGTGCCTCGTGCTCGCCGGCCCCGTGCGCGCCTTCGACCCCTTCGTCATTTCCGACATCCGGGTCGACGGCCTTCAACGCATCTCCGAGGGAACGGTGTTCAACTACCTGCCCCTGAATCCCGGTGACACGCTGAACGGCTCCGACGCCCGGGCCGCCATCCGCGAACTCTATCGCACCGGCTTCTTCGCCAACATCGAGTTCGGTCGCGAAGGCGACATCCTGGTGATCACGCTGACCGAGCGGCCCGCCATCGCCAGCATCGCCCTGTCCGGCAACAAGGCGATCAAGGAAGAAGACCTGCGCCGCGTGCTGAGCGACATCGGCCTGGCCGAGGGCGAGGTCTTCGACCCCCAGGCCCTGGACCAGATCCAGCAGGAACTGGTCGCGCAGTACTACAGCCAGGGGCGCTACGCCGTGGCCGTGGACACGCGCGTGACCAACCTCGACCGCAACCGCGTGCGCATCGCCATCAACGTCGACGAGGGCAAGACCGCCAAGATCCGCCACATCAACGTGACCGGCAACACGCTCTACACGGACGAGGAAATCCGGGAGGAGTTCGAGTCCGGCACGCCGCCTTTCTGGAAGTTCTGGTCCAAGGAAGACGACTACACCCGCGAGAAACTTTCCGGCGACCTCGAGAAGATCCGCTCCTACTACCAGGACCGCGGCTACATCGACGCCAACGTCGAATCCACCCAGGTGGCGATCAGCCCCGACAAGCGGGACATCTTCATCACCGCGAACGTCACCGAGGGCGAGCTGTTCAACATCAACGAGATCCAGGTGACCGGCGATCTCGTGGTGGACGAAGCAGCCCTGCGACGACTGATCATGACCGACGCCGGCGAGGTCTTCTCGCGCAAGGAGATGGAGCAGAGCGTGGACAACATCACCGCGCTGCTGTCCAACATCGGCTACGCCTTCGCCAACGTGAACCCCATCCCGCAGATCGACCGGGAAAACCTCACGGTGGACATCAACTACTACGTGGACCCGGGCAAGCGGGTCTACATCCGCCGCATCCTGTTCGTCGGCAACGCCGGCACCAAGGACGAGGTGCTGCGGCGCGAGATGCGCCAGATGGAAGGCGCCTGGTTCTCCCAGGCGGCCATCGACCGCTCCAAGGTGCGCCTGCAGCGCCTGACCTATTTCGAGACCGTCGAAATCGAAACGCCGCCCGTGGCCGGAACCGACGACCAGGTGGACGTGATCGTGTCGGTGGTCGAGCGTCCCGCCGGCAGCTTCTCGGTGGGCCTGGGCTACTCCGAGATCCAGGGCCTGATCTATTCCATGTCCATCCAGCAGGACAACTTCCTCGGCAGCGGCAAGCAGGTCGGCGCGGCGGTGTCGTCCAGCGACATCATCAGCAACTTCAGCTTCAGCTACGACAACCCCTACTGGACCGACGACGGCGTGAGCCGCGGCTTCTACGCCCGCTACTCCGAGTTCGACCGCGCGGCCGCCAACATCTCGACCTACACCAGCTCCGAGGCGGCCCTGGGCATGAGCTTCGGCGCCCCGCTGACGGAAATCGACTACGTGCGCGCGGGCCTGGGTTACCGCACCACGGACATCAACATCGGCAGTTTCATCCTGGATGTCGAGATTCCGGAAGACCCGGACGTCCCCGACGTGACGATCTGTTTCCCCGGCCTGACGGGCGACACCCCGCCCTGCGGACAGACCTACTTCGTGCCGATCGACGGCGACCCCCTGTCCTCCTCACTGGACTTCGACGGTGACGGCGTGCTGTCCAGCGACGAGCGCGAGTTCGATGTGGGAGACGTCACCCTGTCCTGGGCCCGTGACAGCCGCAACCACTTCCTGAACCCCACCATGGGCTCCTCCCAGCGCCTGACCCTGGAAGCCTCGATCCCGGGCAGCACCCGCGAGTACTACAAGCTGTTCTACCGCTACGCCAAGTACATTCCGGTGACCAATGGCCTCACGTTCTCCTTCCACGGCGACCTGGGCTACGGCGACTCCTACGACAGCTACGATTCCGACTCCCAGGCCACGCCCGTCGAGGACACGACGATCCGTCCGGGCGCGAGCTGCCTGCAGGAGGAGGTCATCGACCTCGACCGGGGCCTCCCGTTCTACGAGCACTTCTACGGCGGTGGCGTACGCGACATCCGTGGCTTCGACGACAACACCCTGGGGCCGAAGGACCCGTTCTGCCGCGCCGTCGGTGGTGACTTCAAGGTCTCCGGCGGGATGGAACTGGCCATTCCGACGCCGTTCACGCAGGGCGCCGGCTCCCGCATCGCCCTGTTCGTGGACGTGGGCAACGTCTACGAGGACATCGACACCTTCGACGCCGACCTGCTGCGCGCTTCCGCGGGCCTGTCCGTGACCTGGCAGGCGCCGATCGGCCCCATCATCATGAACTTCGCCTTCCCCCTGATCGAAAAGGAAGGCGACCGCACGGAGACCATCCAGTTCTCCTTCGGCACCACGTTCTGAAGACGCGCCCCCGGGCATCCGGGGGCGTCCATTTCGCACGAAAATCAGGATGATAGCCCGGACGCCGGATGCTTCTCGCCGGCCCCGGTCCGTGTATAATTACCCTTGTGAAGTTGCGTCCCGTCACATGGCTGGTCCTGGCACTCGGACTCCTGCTGTCCGCGCCTGCCCCTGCGCAGGATTTGCGCATCGGCTACGTGAACATGAAGGAAGTCCTGGACAACGCACCCCAGGTGGTTCGTGGACGCGAGAAGCTGGACCTCGAGTTCCGGCCGCGAAACCAGCTCATCGAGGCCGAGGAATCCCGGGCCGAGGTGCTGGAACAGCGCCTGCAGCAAGGGGACCTGGGCGTCGACGACCGCGCCCAGCTGGAACGCGACATCCGCGAACTGCGCCGCAGCATCAAACGCCAGCGTGAAGACCTGCGGGACGAGCTGTCCTTTCGCCGCACCGAGGAAGTGCAGCGCCTCGAAGACCAGATCAACCTCGCGGTCCAGGAGATCGCCGAGGGCTTCGGCTACGACCTCGTGCTCTCCAGCCCGGTGGTCTATGCCAGCCCGGCCCTCGACATCACGGGCCTGATCCTGCAACGCCTGCAGGAAGAACACGAAGCCGACATGCTCGAGCAGGACCTGCCCTGACCTCCTCTCCCGGCGGCATGTCCACGATTCCGAACCCCAATGCCGTGGCCTCCCACGCCCTGGCCGATTTGGCCGAGCGATTCGGCCTCGAACTGCGGGGCGACGGCGACCACCGCGTCGCCTCCGTCGCCACCCTGGGCGAAGCCGGCCCCGGCGCCGTGACCTTTCTCGCCAACCGCGCCTATCGCCCGCAGCTGGCCGAAACCCGGGCCGGCGCGGTGATCCTGCGCGAGGCCGACGCTGCCGACTGTCCGGTAAACGTGCTGGTCGCCGGCGACCCCTACCTCGCCTACGCGCGGATCGCGACCCTGTTCGACCCGCGCCCTGTTCCCTCCCCCGGCATCGACCCGGCCGCCAGCGTGCACGAGGCGGCCGTGATCGGACAGGACGTGGCCGTTTGCGCCGGCGCGGTCGTCGGCAGCGGGGCCATCATCGGCGATGGGGCGATCATCGGCCCCGGCTGCGTGGTGGCGCCCGGCGTGACGCTCGGCGCCGGGTCGCACCTGGTCGCCAACGTCACGCTCTGTGACGGCGTGCGCCTGGGCCTGCGGGTGCTGGTGCACCCGGGCGCCGTGATCGGCGCCGACGGCTTCGGTATCGCCCGGGGGCCCGAGGGCTGGGAAAAGGTTCCCCAACTCGGCGGCGTGGTGGTGGGCGATGACTGCGAAATCGGCGCCAACAGCTGCATCGACCGGGGCGCCATCGGCGACACCGTTCTGGAGGCGGACGTCCGTATCGATAACCACGTGCAGATTGGGCACAATTGCCACGTGGGCGCCCACACGGCCATGGCGGCCTTTACGGGCATCTCCGGCAGCACGCGGATCGGCAGGAACTGCCTGTTCGCGGGCCGCTCCGGCGCCTACGGCCACATCGAGATCGCCGACGGCGTCACCGTGTCGGCCATGACCATGGTGTCCAAGGACATCACCGAACCGGGCTCGACCTGGAGCGGCGGCATCCCCGCCCGACCGCTGCGCGAGTGGCAGCGCTCCCTGGCCCAGCTGAGCCGTCTCGCCAAGAAGCGTCGTGGCCCCCATCAAACCAAAGGAAAGAACAATGAATGAATCCCGGCTCCTGGACCTCCCGGAACACGGTCCCATGGACACCGAGCAGATCAAGCGCATGATCCCGCATCGTTATCCCTTCCTGCTCGTGGACCGCATCCTGGACTGGTCCTTCGAACCGGACCGGGTGATCCGGGCGGTGAAGAACGTGACGGTGAACGAACCTTTCTTCCAGGGCCATTTCCCCGACAACCCGGTGATGCCGGGCGTGCTGATCATCGAGGCCATGGCGCAGGCGGCGGGCGTGCTGGGCTGCCTGCACAGCGACGGGGCGCCGGGCGGCGGCCTGTACTACCTCGCCAAGATCGAGGAAGCGCGGTTCACTCGCATCGTGGTGCCGGGCGACCAGCTGCTGATGACCGTGCGGGAACTGAAACGCAAACGCGGCATGGGCTTTTTCGAGGGCGTCGCCGAGGTGGACGGCCAGCGCGCGGCATCCTGCAAGCTGGTCTGCGCGGGGCGCTGAGCATGGCGAACATCCATCCGACCGCCGTCGTCGATTCCGCCGCGGAGATCGCCGATGACGTGGAGATCGGCGCCTGGTCCGTCATCGGGCCGAAAGTCACCATCGGCGCCGGCAGCTGGATCGGCCCCCACGTGATCATCACCGGGCGCACCACACTGGGCCGGAACAATCGCGTCTTCCAGTTCAACTCCATCGGCGAGGCGCCCCAGGACAAGAAGTACGCCGGCGAAGACACGGAGCTGGTCATCGGCGACGGCAACCTCATCCGTGAGTTCTGCACGCTGAACCGGGGCACGGTCCAGGACGACGGCGCGACGCGCATCGGCAACGACAACTGGATCATGGCCTACGTGCACGTGGCCCACGACTGCGTCATCGGCGACCACGTGATCATGGGCAACAATGCCAGCCTCGCCGGGCACGTCACCATCGGTGACTGGGCCATCCTCAGCGGCTTTTCGCAGATCCATCAGTTCTGCGACATCGGCGCGCATTCCTTCATCTCCTTCAACAGCCTGGTGAACCGCAGCGTGCCGCCGTATGTCACGGTATCCCCCGACAAGTCCCGCCCCCGGGGCGTGAACACGGAGGGCCTGCGCCGCCGCGGCTACACGCCGGAGCAGGTCCAGAACGTCCGTCGCGCCTACCGCGTGCTCTACCGTTCCGGACACACCCTGGAGCGGGCCCGCGCGGAACTCGCCGAGATGGCGAAGGACGCCCCGGAACTGCAGATCGTGGTGGACTTCATCGACCACGCCGACCGCTCCATCATCCGCTAGGGACAGCGGCGGCCGTGGGCGCCCCGAAGATCGCACTGGTCGCCGGCGAGGCCTCGGGCGACCAGCTGGGCGGCAAACTGATCGAAGCCCTGCGCGAGCGCTACCCGGACGCCCGTTTCTGCGGCGTCGGGGGACGCCACATGCGCGCCGCCGGCTTCGACACCTGGTGGGACCGCAACGAACTGTCCGTGATGGGCCTGTTCGAGGTCGCCCGCCATCTACCCCGCCTGTTGCGGCTGCGCCGCGCGCTGCTGGCCCGCCTGCTGGCCGAGCGCCCGGACGTGCTGGTCGGCATCGACGCGCCGGATTTCAACCTGGGGCTGGAAAAGCGGGCCCGTGCCGCGGGCATCCCCACGGTGCACTACGTCAGCCCCACGGTCTGGGCCTGGCGGTCCGGCCGTGCCGCCACCATCGGCCAGGCCGCCGACCTCGTACTGTGCCTGTTTCCCTTCGAGCCCGATTTCTACCGCGATCACGGCGTGGCGGCCCGCTACACGGGCCACCCAATGGCGGACGCGATCGATGACGATCCCGACCGCGCAGCCGCGCGGGAAGCCCTCGGCCTGGCGGCCGACGGCCCACCGCTGGTGGCCCTGCTGCCCGGCAGCCGCGGCGCGGAAGTGAGCCGCCTGGCCGGGCCCCTGCTGGAGGCCGCCGCGCGCCTGGCGAATCGTCCGGGCGGCGCGCGTTTCGTTGCCGCCCTGGCGGACGAGCGGACGGCCGGCCTGTTCGAAGCCGCACGCAGCGGCATTCCCCCGGTGGACTGTCCGGTGATCACCGGTCGCGCCCTGGAAGTCATGGCTGCCGCCGACGTCGTGGTGTGCGCCTCGGGTACGGCGGCCCTGGAATGCCTGCTGGTGAATCGTCCGATGGTGGTGGTGTATCGCGTGGCGGCGTCGACGCACTGGGTGGCGACCACCTTCAAGCTGGTGAAGAGCCGCTTCATCGCCCTGCCCAACATCCTGGCCGGCGAATCGCTGGTCCCCGAACTGTTGCAGGAAGCCGCCACCGGCGGCGCCATCGCCACCGCGGTCGAAGGCTGGCTGGAGGACCCGTTTCGCCGGGAGGAACTGCGGCAACGCTTCAGCGCCCTGCACGAGGAACTGCGACGCGACGCCGCCGCCAGCGCCGCGGCCGCCATCCGCGACCTGCTGGAGCAGGGCAATGCCTGATCACGGGCGTTCCCGAACTCTCCCTGGAGACGAAGGACTGGTCGCCGGCGTGGACGAGGCGGGACGCGGCCCCCTGGCAGGCCCGGTGGTCGTGGCCGCGGTCATCCTGCCGCCCGGCCACGGACTCGACGGCCTGGACGATTCGAAGAAATTGAGCGAGGCCCGGCGCGAGGCGCTGTTCGAGCCGATCATGGCCGTGGCCCTCGCCTGGCGCATCGAAACCGTGGACGTGGGCGAGATCGAGGACCTCAACATCCTCGGCGCCACCCTGCGTGGCATGCAGCGCGCCGTGGCGGCGCTGGAGCCTGCCCCGGTGCTGGCCCTGGTGGACGGCAACCGCGCTCCGCCCCTGCCCTGCGCGGCCCGGGCGGTGGTCGGTGGTGACGGACTGGAGGCCTGCATTTCAGCAGCCTCCGTGCTGGCCAAGGTGCACCGGGACCGACTGATGACCGACCTGCACCGGCGCTATCCGGCCTATGGCTTCGACCGGCACAAGGGCTACCCGACCCCGGAACACCTGGAGTGCCTGGAACGGCACGGGCCCTGCCCGGAACACCGCCGCGGTTTCGCCCCGGTCCGGCGCCTGCTCGCCCCGGAGCTGTTCGGCCCCGTCCCCTCCTAGGCGTCGGGCCCGGCGTCCTCGCCGGCGACCCAGGCCTCGATCTGCGCGCCGGTGACCGGGCCCACGAAGGTCTTCACCGGCACGCCCTCGGGATCGAGCAGGATGGTGGTGGGCAGGGCGCGGGGAGCGCCGAAGGGCTGCGGCGGATCGAAGACGTTCACCAGCAGGTTGGGATAACTGGGCGAGAACTCGGCCAGGAACTCGCGAAAGGCCTCCGGCTCGGTCTCCTCGTAGGCCAGGCCGACCACCGAGATCTGCTCCGAACGCTCGTGCAGCGCACTCAGGTCCGGGATTTCCTTGCGGCAGGGCGCGCACCAGGTCGCCCAGTAGTTGAGCACCACCCACTGCCCTCGCAGCTCGGCGATGTCCAGAGTGCCGCCGTCCAGGCGCTCCAGTTCGAAGCGCACGGGCCCTACCGGAGCGTCCTCTTCCGCCGCCAGGGGTGCGGCGGCCACCGTGGCGAGCACGAGGGTCCATGCCAGCAGGAATCTTCGACGTCCCGTCATGTGGTTTCTCCTTGGTCACTCTCTTCGCGTGGCAGGGCCCCGTACAGCTCGGCGAGGGGCCGGTCGAGATCGAGCTCCGGGGCATTGAGCGCGGCCAGGAACGCCCGGTCCCAGGGGCTCTGGCTGGGCACGGCAATGGGCTTGCCGATGGGCAGGTGAAAGTCCCCGCCGAGGTAGAGCTCGCGCAGTGTATACCGCGCCAGGTCGCGTTTCAGTATCCAGCCACCCTCCTGGTCCTGGGCGATCAGGTCCTGGGCCACCAGGCCACGCAGCACGTCCTGGAGGCGCGAGGAGGGAATGCCCGGCTCGCGTTCCATCAGGTCCTCCAGGTCCAGGCTGCGCCCGGCGCCCTGGGCCATGTAGAGGTGCCCCAGCAGGCGGTAGATCAGCAGCAGGTCCCAGGCCCTTGGCCACTCCCAGTCCGTGCCCCGGTCCGAGAAGGTGGTCAGCGCCGCCGCCAGCGAGGCGCCGAGCAGGATCACCGTCCAGACGATGTACAGCCAGAACAGGAAGATCGGCACGCTGGCCAGTGCGCCGTAGATCACGCTGTAGCTAGCGCGGCTCACGTAGATGACGAACAGGGACTTGGCCAGGGTGAACAGCACCGTGGAAACGAAGGCCCCGAAGGCGGCATAGCTCATGGGCACCTTGCAGTTGGGCACCAGCACGAACATCAGGCCGAAGGCCCCCCAGCTGAGCAGGAACACCCCCATGGCGCGCAGGGCGCTGGACTGCTCCACGTCGCCCGGGAGGAAGTCGAACAGCGGCTGGGCGCTCAACGCCGCCGCCGCACCGAGGGCCAGCGGTCCCAGCGTGAGCACCGCCCAGTACATGGTGATCTTGTTGACCAGGGGCCGAGCCCGGGGTACGCGCCAGATCAGGTTGAAGCTGGACTCGATGCGCATCATCAGCAGCAGGGCCGTGAGGATCAGGAACACGGTTCCGGTCAGGGTGAGTTCCTTGACGCTGCCGAGGAAGGTGTCGAAGTTCTCCGCCAGCTGGCTGCCGGCGTCCGGGACGAGGTTGCGGTAGACAATGGCGCGCAGTTCCTGCGACCAGCGTTCGAACACCGGAAAGACCGACGCGATCCCGAAGACCACGGCCAGCAGGGGCACCAGGGACAACAGGCTGGTGTAGCCCAGGGAGGCGGCCTCGGCAAAGCACCGGTCCTCCTTGAAATGGCGCCACACGTGCGCCGCCAGCCGCCGTCCCCGGCTGGGGTTGGTGAGCACTCGGCGCAGCTTGCGGTGATGGGACTGGGCTTCCATGGTGGGCTCCGCGGACTTGCGGGCCAGTGTACTAGACCCCATACCCGTGAAGAGCCCGGCAAAGGAGAGAATCACCCGTGAGCGTCCGCATCCTGCACAATCCCCGCTGCTCGAAATCCCGCGCGACCCTGGCCCTGCTGGAGGAACGCGGCATCGACGCGGAGGTGATCCGCTACCTGGACGAGCCGCCCTCGGCCGCGGAACTCGGGCGCATCCTGTCGCTGCTCGGCCACGGCCCGCGCAAGCTGCTGCGCACCGGCGAGTCGGAGTACCGTGAACTGGGCCTGGCCGACCCGGAGCTGTCCGACGAGGCGCTGGTGGCCGCGATGGCCGCCCATCCCCGCCTGATCGAGCGGCCGATCGTGCTGGCCAACGGCAAGGCCGCCGTGGGCCGGCCGCCGGAAGCCGTGCTCGCGATTCTCTGACCCGGCCGACTTCGAAACATGACGCCAACGGAATCCCAAGCTGACGCCCGGTCTCCGATCGACATCCTGGTCCTGTACTACAGCCGCGAAGGCCACACGGAAGCCATGGCGCGCCAGGTGGTGCGGGGAATCGAAAGCGTCCCCGGCGTGACCGCCCGCCTGCGCTCCGTGCCCGCCATCAGCGACGAGCCGTCGGCCGGTGAATCGGATACACCCGACCGGGGACCGCCTCGGGTGGAGAACGCCGACCTGGCCGAATGCGCCGGCCTGGTGCTGGGCAGCCCCACCCGGTTCGGCAACATGGCCGGGGCCCTCAAGCATTTCCTCGACGGCACCGGGGCGGAATGGTTCTCCGGGGCACTGGCCGGAAAGCCGGCCGGCGTCTTCACCTCGTCCAGCAGCCCCCACGGCGGCCAGGAAAGCACCCTGCTGAGCATGATGCTGCCGCTGCTGCACCACGGCATGCTGATCGTCGGCCTGCCTTACACCGATCCACGCCTGACGCGCACCGCCGGTGGTGGCGGCCCCTATGGCGCCGGCTGGGTGACCGGCAAACACGGCGAGCGCGCCATGGACGAGGACGAGTCCGCGCTGTGCCGGGCCCTGGGCCGTCGCGTGGCCGAAACCGCCGTCAGCCTCAGCGCCCGGTGAAGCGCCAGAGCGCCCTGCGCTGCGCGCGGTGGGCCTGGATCGGGCTGGTCGCCTGGCAAGCCGCCTGGCTGGCGCTGTTGCCCGCCCCGATGGGGAAACAGAGCCCGGTGTTGGCGGCACTGCTCACCCTGCCCCTGCTCCTGCCCGTACCCGGAATGCTCCGCGGCCGCGAACGCAGCCTGATCTGGGGCGGCTACCTCGGCCTGCTCGCGGGGGTCTTCGGAATGATGGAATTCTGGGCCGCCCCGGCGGAGCGGCCCGCGGCCAGCCTACAGTTGCTCCTCTGCGGGCTCTTCCTGGGCTTCCTCGCCATCGGCACCCGGAAGCACCGGGGCTGAACGGCTGGCCGGCGTTTCGGCCGGTGCGGCGAAGAACTGCGCGTGGATGGCGTCGAGACGCACGATGGCGTGAGAGACGCTGTCGGCGATCGATCCACGGCGACGCACCGACTCCGGCAGGGCCCGCCAGTCCTCGCGGAAGCTCTCCACGCGGTCGAAGGACGCTGCGAGCAGCGTGTCCACCGGCTGGTCCTGCTGCCGGGCGCGGGTCACCATGCGCCGGTCCAGCAGGCCGTTCTGCCCGGCGATGGCCTCGCGCAGGCGGTCCGAGTGCACCAGGATGTGCGGGAAGAACAGCATCATCTGCGTTCGCAACAGGAGCTTGGATGTGGAAATCCGGCCCAGCTCCTCGGCCAGTTGGCGCGGCCCGTCGCCGACCGTGGACAGGGCGCCGTACAACGTCGCCTGCTCGGCCCGGTAGAGGGTTCGGAGATGCTGGTCCAGGCGCGGCCCGATGGCCGGCTCGGAAGGCACGTCCAGCGTCTCCACGCCCAGTCCCGTGACGAACCAGTCCCGCCACTCCGCGCCCTTGTCCCAGTTGGCCTCCAGCAGGCGCGAAGGCAGCGTGCGCGCCGAGGAGAGGTAGGTCAGGCGATTGGGCACGATGGCGGCCCGGCCCTCCGGCAGCCCGGTGACGATGCGCGAACCGATCCACTCGACCGGGCACTCGTCATCCAGGACGGCCTGGTCCTGCGCGGAAAACAGGTAGTGCGCGGGCTCCGGCGCCGTGAAACGGAACGCGAAGAGGTCCCACTGGCCGGCCTCGTCGCGGTAACGGCCTTTCAGGTCGAAGGCCAGGCGGCCGAAGAAATTGGCCACGTTCTCGTCGCCCGGACGGACAGCTTCCATGCGCCGTTCCACCCAGCCCATGTTGTCGTAGCAGATCTCCACCTCGCCCATGCCGGCCTGGTCCGCCACCAGGTAGCGGTCATCGAACAGTCCGAGCAGCGCCCTGGTGGAACTCAGGTTGCCCGTCATCTCGCAGGCCCGCGAAACGTCGCAGGGGCCGATGGTCAGCGCCGCGGGCCGGTAGGCCGTCGACTGCTCCGCGCCGCCATCGAGCCGCACGTCGGCGCCCGGCGCCAGGCGCTCGGTGCGGAAGGCCGCGCGGGCGCTTTCCAGGCCCTGTCCCAGCGCGCGCAGGCCGGCGCGATAGTCGGTGGTCACCCGGTCCACGGGGTCGTTGACCACCGCGCCGGCGCCGGACAGGCAGTCCACCTGCTCGGCGATCTCACGTACCAGTTCGCGGCCGATCGCGCGCATCCGCTCCAGGCGCGCCTCGTTCTCCGGAGCCTGGAAGTAGACCGGCGACTGCTCGGCGAACCAGGTCATGAACGTGGCCAGGTAGGCCCACTCCAGCGGATTCGGCAAGGGCCGCGCCGGGCGCTCGCAACCGGTTTCGTAGCGGTCGTGCAGGTAGCCGATGCCGTAGTTGATGCGCTGGCCCGCGGTGAGCCCCAGTTCCCGGTCCAGCTGGGAGAGGCCGAACGGCCCCCCGGGGTTGCCGGCGAGCTGGGCCTCCCGGGCCTCGAAGTGGGCCAGGCCGACCAGGGTCTCCTGGCAGTCGTCGAACAGCTCCCGGGTCATCGCCGGGCTGCCGTCGGCATCCACCTGACCGGCGATGCCGGTGCAGGCGTCCACGCCACCGGCGACGGGGTCGCGGATCGGCTGGTCGAAGTAATAGCCCAGGTCGGGGATGAGCAGCGCAAGCCGCGCCACGGCGTCCGCCACCTGCACCCGCAGCGCCTCGAGGTCCTCCGGCGCGACCTCCCGCGCCAGGGCGCGGGCGATGTCGTAGGCCGTGGCGATGACGGAGTTGAGCTGCGGGTCGACGGTGGAGAAGGCGCGACCGAAATTGGCCGAGAGCGGCGGCAGCACCTGGGCCAGCCAGGTCCCGAAGGCCCGGGTCTGTTCCGGGTAGAACAGGGCCTCGTCCTGCAGCCTGGCGGTCACCGCCAGCAGGTTCTCGGTGAAATGCAGATAGTCCTGCCGGTTGAGACTGCCCACCAGGCCGGCCAGGTGCAGCAGTCCCGAGGCACGGGCCCGGCGGCCCGGGTCCAGCCGCGGCACGGCCGCGAGGAGATCGCGCCGCACGGCGGCCAGTCGCTCCCCGTCCGGGGGTCCGACGCCGGCGGCGAGTTCGAACAGCACGGAGAGGGATTGCTGCGCCGATTCCAGCAGGGCGTCGTCGTCTTCCGGCGCGTCCGATGGGACCGGTGGTGCGTCCGGCGCCGGCCAGTCGAAGTGCTCGCCCGACCGCGCAAGCAGCGCCTGGCCCAGCCAGGGATCGGCCTGCAGGCGGACCAGGATGCGTTCCCAGGCCAGCGGGGCCTCGACCTCCAGCCGCCACAGCAATTCCGGCAGCGTGGCGGCGGCAAGGTCCGGATCGGCGCGGTTGAACACCACCCCGGACAGCACGTCCAGCCCAGGGCCCAATGGCGAGGCCATGGCCGTCGGCGCCAGGCCGACACGGTCGAGCTGGACCTGGACCTGCCAGGCTGCCGGATCCAGTACCGGGCTGCGCGGCCGGGCCGAGCCCATGCGCGCCGCCAGGCCGTCGAGCCAGGCGCGTTCACCCGCCAGGGAGGCGGCACGCTCCTGTCCCTCCTCCTGGGTGCCCGCCCGGGGCAGGTCGCGCAAGGTCAGCAGGGAAGCAACGGTGAGCAGGGTGTCCTCGCGCCGATCGGCATCCGCCAGGGATTCGACCAGGCGGTCGACTCCCGGCCAGTCCACCGGTTCGGGCGGCTCGAGTTGCAGGGGTTCGGGTTCAGGCACCTCGGCCGGGGCGGTGGCCGGCATTGTGGCCGGTTGGTCCTGCCACGCCAAGGCCATCGGAGGCGTCCCGAGCGCCAGGCACAGGACCAGCGCGAGAGGGAGGAATCCTCGCCCGCGATCCGGGTTTGTGGGGTTGCCGTCCAAGGTTGGGTGTCGCGTCCGGCTGGAAGTGGTCGGGCTATACTACCGGACCCCGCCCCGGGGCAAAACCAGCCCCCCACCGGACCCACGGAGCGAGCGCGCGAATGCTGGACCACCTGCTGATCGTCACCACCGGCGGCACCATCGACAAGATCTACTTCGACGACAAGAGCGACTACCAGGTCGGCGAGCCGCAGATCGCCGGCACCCTGCACCACATGAACGTGGCCTTCCGCTACGAGATGACCGCCCTGATGCGCAAGGACAGCCTGCACATCACGGATGCGGACCGCCAGCTCATTCGCGCCACCGTGGAGGCTTCCAGCGCGAAACACGTGCTGATCACCCACGGCACGGACAGCATGGTCGAAACCGCGCGGGCCCTGGCGGGCCTGGGCGAGCGGCGCATCGTGCTCACGGGCGCGCTGCACCCTGCGCGGTTTCGTGATTCCGACGCGGTCTTCAACATCGGCTGCGCCCTCGGCGCCGTCCAGTGCGTGGACCCGGGCGTCTGGATCGTCATGAACGGCGTGGTCTGGGATCCCGAAAAGGTCGTCAAGAACGTCGCGGAGAACCGCTTCGAAAGCAAGCGGTGAGGCGGCGCTTCAGGTCCGGCGAACCGCCGGTGAAACGAAACTGATTTCCCGCCCTACCCCAGCCACAGCGTCACGGCGTGGATCACCATGCCCACCAGCCCGCCCACCAGCGTGCCGTTCACACGGATGAACTGCAGGTCGCGGCCCAGGGCGAGTTCGACGCGGCGACTGGTCTCCTGGCCGTCCCAGGTGCGCACGGTGTCGCTGATCAGGCTGGCGATCTGGGCGCGATTCTGGTCGACCACGGTCACCAGTGCGTCCATCAGCCACTCGTTGATCCAGGCCTGCATGTCCGGATCGGCCCGGAGCTCGGTGGCCAGGCGTTCCAGGGCCTTGCCGATCTCCGAGCGGGTGCGTGAATCCTCCGCGTCCAGGTCGGACGTAAGGCGCCCGGAGAGGTCTTCCCAGAGCCCGTAGAGGTAGTCCAGCAGCTCTTCGTTCTCCAGCAACTGGCGCTTGAACTTCTCCCCGGTGCGGCGGTGCTCCGGCGCGGTTTTCAGTTCCTCCGCGATGCGCACCAGCCAGTCGTTGAATTTCCCGCGCAGGGGATGTTCGGGATCCAGGCTCATCTCGTACAGGCGCAGTTCGACCCGCTCCAGGACCTGGCGCAGGATGCGGTCGTCGACGAATCCGGGCACCCACCACGGGCTTTCCTCCGAAACCCGGGCACGAATGGTTTCCCGGTTGTCGTTGAGCAGGACGATGGCGTAGCGCAGCAGCTGCGTGAGGATGTCCTGGTGGCGATTGCCCTGGACCAGCCACTCGAGCGTCCGGCCCAGCAGGGCCGCCAGGTCCAGGGATTCGAGCTGGCGCTGGGTCACCCGGGCCAGGAAGCGCCGCACCCGTTGTTCGTCCAGGGCCTCCAGCGCCCAGCGGATGGCGGCGTCGGCCAGGGCCAGCAGGCGCTGCTGGCCCCGCTCGGACTGCAGCCAGTCGGTGGCCAGCCGCGCCATGTCGATGGACTCGAGCTTGGCGCGCACCGCTTCGGGCGCCAGGAAATGCTCCGACACGAAACGCGCCATCGCATCCCCGAGGGCGTCCTTGCGCGTCGGAATGATGGCCGTGTGCGGGATGGGCACGCCCAGCGGATGGCGGAACAGGGCCACCACCGCGAACCAGTCCGCCAGGGCCCCGACCATGCCGGCCTCGGCGAAGGCATGGACCCAGCCGGCCCAGGCCTCCGGCCGCCCCAGCGTGACGGCGAACAGCACCGCCATAAGCAGGAGCAGCAACAGGGGAATGCGCTTCATGCGCGCCAGGTCCCGGGCGCGCGCCTGCTCGTCTCCGGGCGCGAGGGGCTTCACCGGGAACTCAGAACCGGATGCGGCCCGTGAGCATGTCGCGCCACATCACCCAGTCGCCCAGGAAGCTGTAGAAGGGATGGGAGAAGGTAGCGGGCCGATTCTTCTCGAAGAAGAAATGCCCGACCCAGGCGAAGGCGTAGCCCGTGACCAGGGCCACGGCAATGCCCCAGGGCCAACCCCTGGCGATGGAAAGGACCAGGATCACGAGCGCCAGCGTGGTGCCGGTGAAGTGCAGCCTGCGGCAGGTGCGATCGCGGTGTTCATCGAGATAGAAGGGGTAGAACTCGGCGAAACTGGCGAAGGTTTTCTGCGTCATTCCCACATCATCGCCAGCGGCCGGGAAACGGTCAACCACGGGCCTCGGGAAGGCCCCGCGATGCCGCCCGAAATCGCTTGACTCGAACACCCCGAATCGTTAGGATTGCCGGCCTTCTCGGGGGCGATTAGCTCAGTTGGGAGAGCGCTGCAGTCACATTGCAGAGGTCACTGGTTCAAGCCCAGTATCGCCCACCACCCCCA
>JAUHYP010000012.1 GCA_030426265.1 Gammaproteobacteria bacterium
TGGCTCGGCCCGTTGGCCTTCGGCTCCCCTCACTTCCCTGCGCTTGGTGGGGCCGCCCGCACGGGCATCCCTGCCCGGGCGGGCTCAGATGGCCATCCCTGGCCATCTGACCCCAGTCGCTCCGGTCCGCTCGGCAACGGTCCTGATTGAGCCAGGTACAGGGGGGTCAGGGCACGGGGCTGCATTGGGGACTCGTGTGGGCCAGGGTTCTGAGCTACATCGAGGAATCTATGGAGAGGGACAGGGCGGTGTCAGGTTGAGGCGTGGGTGGGGGTGCGGGTCGGCCCTGGAGAGGGGGGTGGGCGGCGGCCCGTGGGCGGCCGGAGTAAGGAATGCACCATCGCCCTTCCGCAAAGGACGGGGTGAGTGGGGCCGGATGGGCGTGCTTTGGGTCCCCCCAAGCAGGGGATGAACGCGATGCACCAGTTGCCGCCGGCCCAATCCCCTCGATCGAGGCTCGGTGCGTGACCCCCTGTACCCGGATCAATCAGGGTCGTTGCCGAGCGGACCGGAGCGACTGGGGTCAAAAGTCCATGGATGGACTTTTGAGGCTGCACGGCCAGGGATGGCCGTCAGCCGGCCCCACCAAGCGTAGGGGAGGGAGGGAAGCCGAAGGCCAACGGCCCGATCCGGGTGCAGGGGGTCACGTACCGAGCCGCCCTACGAAGAAGAACGAACCAGGCGGCAATCGAAACGCCTCACCCAACCACGGTTAGAACCCAAAGCGCGCCCAGCCGGCCCAGCCCGGGGCCCCCGTCTAGTCGCCTTTGTAGCCGGGCCCCTTGACGAACCGCCCCGGCGTGGCGCCGGTGTGCTCGCCGTCGAGCAGGACGGGTTCGCCGTTGACGATGACGTCGCGCACGCCGGTGGCGTATTGCAGGGCGTTGGAGAAGGTGGCGTGGTCCTGGATGGTGGCCGGGTTGAAGACCACGATGTCGGCGTAGTGGCCCACTTCGAGGGCGCCGCGTTCCCGGATCTTGAGGTTGGCGGCCGGGAAGCTGGTCAGGCGGCGGATGGCCTCTTCCAGGGGGATGACCTGCTCGTCGCGGACGTACTTGCCCAGCAGGCGCGCGAAGTTGCCGTAGGCGCGCGGGTGGGTGGCGGAGAGCAGGAACTTGCCTTCCGGCGCGCTGGACTCGGCGTCGGAGCCGAAGGCCATCCAGGGCAGGGCGATCTTCTTGCGGATGTTGTCCTCGGACATGATGAAGTAGATGGTGCCGACGCGACTGCCGTCCTCGACCACCAGGTCCATCATGGTGTCCACGGGCGAGGTGCCACGCTCGGCGGCGACTTCCGCCAGCGACTTGCCGGCCAGGGGCTTGAGTTCGGGATTGCGGAAGGCCGCCAGGATCAGGTTTTCCGGTCCGCCGGCGGCGAGGTAGAGGTTCTCCCATTCGTCGCTGGGCGTGGTGATCTCGGCGCGCAGGCGCTCGCGGACGGCCGGGTCCTGCAGCCGTTCGGCCCAGGCTTCGAAGCCGCCTTCCTGCACCCACGGCGGCATGGCGGCGTTCAGGCCGGTGGCGCCGGCGGTGTAGGTGTACATGTCGGCGGTGATGTCCAGTCCCTCGGCCCGGGCGGCTTCCACCCGCGCGATGGCCTGGTCCATCTTCGGCCAGTTTTCCACGCCGGCGGCCTTGAGGTGGTAGATCTCCGCGCCGATGCCCGCCTCGCGGGCGATGGTGATCAGTTCGTCGACGGCTTCCAGGAACTGCGCGCCTTCGCTGCGCATGTGCGAGATGTAGCGCCCGCCATATTCGGCCGCTACCTCGCTGAGGGCGATGAGTTCGTCGGTGTCGGCGTAGAAGGCCGGGGCGTAGATCAGGGACGTGCCCACGCCCAGGGCGCCTTCCTCCATGGCCGCGCGCACCAGGCCGCGCATGCGCTCGAGTTCTTCCGGCGTGGGCGCGCGGTCCTCGTGTCCGATCTCGTGGATGCGCACGGTGGTGGCGCCCACGAAGGACGCCACGTTGGTGGAAACGCCCTTGTCCTCGAGGTGTTGCAGGTATTCACCCAGCGTCGTCCAGGTGATGTCGAAGGTGATGTCCGCCTGCTCGGCCCGTTCCTCGGCCTTCATCGCCTCGTTGAGCGGGCCCATGGTCCAGCCTTCGCCCATCACCTCCAGGGTGACGCCCTGGCGGATGTCGCTCTGCGAACGGCCGTCCTCGAGCAGGGAGACATTGGCCCAGCTCAGCATGTTGACGAAGCCCGGCGCGACGGCCAGGCCGTCGGCGTCGATGGTGCGCTCGGCTGTTCCAAGGTCCTTGCCGATGGCGACGATGCGGTCGCCCTTGACGGCGATGTCCGCCGCAACCGGGTCGCCGCCGTGGCCGTCGTAGACGGTGCCGTTGGTGACCAGCAGGTCGAAGTCCGCCGCGCCCGCGGACGTGGCGCAGGCCGCCAGGCCGAGCGCGAGCAGCAGGGGTTTGAGCACTCGGGTGTCACGCATGGTCAGGCTCCTTGAAGAAAACGTTTGACGATCGCGCCGGTGCCGTCGACCAGCGGGTCGACGCAGGGCAGGCCGGTGCGGTCCGAAAGTTCCGCCAGCACCGCATCACGCTGCCCGGGCTCGAGCCGGGAGGTGTTCACCGACACGCCGATGCAGCGGATGTCCGGGTTGGTGCGGCGGCCGAAATGCACGTGGTCCTCGATGACCTGTTCCAGCGGCGGCAACGCGTAGTGCGGCCAGCCGGAAATCACCTCGCGCAGCGGATCGTGGCAGACGACGAAGGCGTCGGGCTGGGCGCCGTGCAACAGGCCCAGGGAGACGCCGGAATAGCCCGGGTGGAAGATCGAGCCCTGGCCCTCGATCACGTCGACATGGTCCGGGTCGGCGGCGGGCGACAGGGTCTCGGCCGCCCCGGAGATGAAATCGGCCACCACCGCGTCGATGGGCACGCCTTCCCCGGCGATCATGATCCCGGTCTGGCCGGTGGCGCGAAAACTCGCGTCGACGCCGGCCGCCACCAGGTCGCGCGCCAGTGCGAGGGCGGTGTATTTCTTGCCGATGGCGCAATCGGCGGCCACCGTGAGGATGCGTTTGCCCGTGCGTGGCTTGCCCGTGCCGACGGGAAGGTCCTTCGGCGGTACGCGCACGTCCACCAGGCGCCCGCCACCGGCCGCCGCGGCCTCGCTGAGCCCGGGCCGTTCGGCCAGGCGCAGGTGCAGGCCGCTGACGATGTCCAGCCCGGCCCGGGCGGCTTCAGCGATCACGTCCCACCACGATTCCGGCACCCGGCCGCCCACCGGCGCGACACCGATGACCAGGCTGCCGCACCCGGCCGCCGCCGCTTCGGCCACCGTGAAATCCGGCACACCGAGGTCGATGCCGCAGCCGGGAAAGCGCAATTGTCCCAGCACCCTTTCCGGGCGCCACTGCACGATACCCAGGCCGGTCTTGGCGTAGGTCGGGTCGGTTTCGGCGCCCACCAGCAGCAGGTAGGGCGCTTTGAGGGTGATGGTGGTCAGGGCGTTCATGCCGGTCACTTCCAGAGTATGGCAGGGTGGAGGGTGCCTGGCCGCGAGGCGCGGCGTCAGCCCCAGAGCGATGCTTCGGGCGCCGAAACGCGGCCGCGCTCGACGGCCATGGGGTGCTCGCGGTCGCGGGTCAGGAACAGGGCGCCGTCGAGATCCACGAAGCGGCACAACTGGGCCACCACGTAGCCCGGCGCCATGGCCAGGGAAGTGCCCAGCATGTTGCCGATCATGATCTCCAGGCCGCGGTCTTCGGCCATGCGGGCCAGTTCCAGGGCCTCGGTCAGGCCGCCGGTCTTGTCCAGCTTGATGTTGATGACCTGGTAGCGGCGGGCGGCGGCTTCGAACTCGCCCGTGTGCAGGCAGGACTCGTCCGCGCCCAGGGGCACCGGGGACCGGTAACCCTCGAGCTCGGCGTCGCCGCCACGGGGCAGGGGTTGCTCGATCATGGACACGTTCAGTTCCCGGAACTTCGGCGCCAGGAACTTGAGCTGGTCGAAGGTCCAGCCCTGGTTCACGTCCACGATGATCTCCGCGTCCGGCCTGGCCTTGCGCACCGCCCGCGTCCGGGCCAGCGGGTTGTCGTCGCTGAGCTTGACCTTGATGCGATCGCTGCCCAGGCGCAATGCCGCCTCGGCCATGCGTTCGGGCGTGTCGATGCCCACGGTCTCGAAGCTGTGCGTGATGCCCGGGTGGATGTCGGTCAGTTCCCAGGCGCGTTTGCCGGCCAGCTTGGCCTCCAGGTCCCAGAGCGCGCAGTCGATGGCGTTGCGCGCGCCGCCGGCCGGCAGCAGTTCCAGCAATTCCTGGCGGCTCGCGCCCTTCTCGAGGGCGCCGCGGACCGACTCGGCCTGGGCCAGCATGGACTCGGCCGTCTCGCCCAGGTAGTACACGCCACTGCCTTCACCGCGGCCGGTGTGGCCGCCCTCGCTGATTTCCACGTACAGGGGCTGGGCGCCGGTGAAGGTGTGGCCCGTGATGACGAACGGGATTTTCAGGTCCCATTCTTCCGTGCGGAAGGTGATGTCGCGCATTCCGTTGCTCCCGTCGGGGTCGTGGCTCATCCAGCGAGGTACTGCCAGCCCAGGATGTTCCAGAACCAGTAGAACCAGGCCATGAACAGGCCGGCCAGGGTCGTGGCCGTGAAGCGCAGGCGGGCCCAGTGGCCGTTCAGGAGTTTCTGGCGCCAGACCCGGAACATCGTCACCAGCAGCCACAGCGCGGCGAGCGTCGCCAGCACCGGCAGCACCAGCCAGAGTTTCAGCAGGGTCGGGATCTCGCCGAACAGCGTGTCCTGCACCGCCGTCAGCACGATCACGCCGGCGATGAGGGTGATCCAGTTGGCCGCCGCGGTCCACACCGCCGCGCGGTAGGCGGAACGGTCGGCCGCCGGCCACTGCGCGATCAGGCGGCGCTGGAAGAAGCGGCGCAGCAGCACCACCAGCAGCACCAGCAGGGACAGGGCCAGGAAACCGTGCTGGAAGCCCTTGGTCTCCCAGGTGGGCAGCTTGCGCAGGGACATGAAGGGGAGGCCATCCATGATGAAGCCCGTGACTTCGCCGGCTTCGTTCTCCTGGAAGGCGATCAGGCGCGGGCTGATGCCCGGTGCCAGGGCGACGCCCGGGTCGGCTTCCTGGAACAGGCGGTCCTCGATTTCCACGTAGCGCTTGGCGGCATCGGCGAAGCCCAGCACCAGGGTGCCGTCACCGCCGGGGGCCACGCTCACGCCGCCGCCCAGGCCCATGGCCTTGTCGATCTTGGTGAAGTTGCTGCGCCAGAAGCCGTATTCGCCGGCGTACTTGCCGGCGCGCTGGTCGAAGTCCGACGGCGGCACGGGCGGGGTCGTCTCGGCCGGGAAGAACTCCTTGTACAGGGCCGGCACCAGCGTCGAGCGCACGGCGCTGCCGCCGCCGCCGCCGAAGGACACGAAATAGGCCAGGCCGTTCTCGGCGTCCACGCCCAGGTAGGAGTGGAAGAAGCGGGTGTCGCCGCCGTGGCCCATCACCCGGATGCCTTCGTAATTGGTGGCGTAGAAACCCAGGGCCATGCCCATCAGGCGCTCGTCGTGCGAGAAGGACTCGGCCAGCATCTGCTCGACGGTGGCCTCTTCCAGGATGCGCACGCCGTCCAGTTCGCCGCCGTTCAGAATGGCCTGGGCGAAGCGCACCATGTCCACCGCGCTGGCGGACTGGCCGCCGGCCGGGCCGAAGCTGGAGATGATCTCGAACGGCATGGCCTTCTGGGCGCCGGCCCGCAGCTGGTAGCTCTCGGCCATCTGGCCTTCGAGCTCGGCGGGCAGGGGCTCGATGAAGGTCGCGTTGTCCATGCCCAGCGGCGTGAAGATCTCGTCCTGCACGTACTGCTCGAAGGACTTGCCGGAGACGTTGGACACGATCAGCCCGGCCAGGGCCGTGGCGTAGTTGGAGTAAGCGGTCTGCGCGCCGGGCGGATTGATCCGCTCCTGGCGGTATTTCTGCATGGACTCCTTCAGCGGAACGGCCCGCTCGGGGTCGTCGATGATCAGGTAGCCCAGGGCGCCGTCCTCGAAGCCCGCGGTGTGGGTCAGGATGTGGCGCAGGGTGACGGGTGCGTCGAAGGTGGCGGGAATCTCCACTTCCTCGAGATACTCGTTGACGTCCGTGTCCAGGTCGAGATTGCCGCGTTCCACCTGCTGCATCACGGACACCCAGGTGAACAGCTTGGACACCGAGCCGGGACGGAACAGCGTGGTGTAGGGGTCCACCGGCTCCTGCTGCGCGATGTCCTTGAAGCCGTAGCCCTTGGCGAAGATCAACTCGCCGTCCTTCGCGATGGCGACCGTGCCGGACGGGCTGGACTCGTTCTTCATCAGCGGCTGGACCACGCCGTCGATGAAGGCTTCCAGGGCGATCGGGTCGTCGATGTCGGCGGCGGAGGCCGGTGTGCCGGCGATGAACAGCAGGGCCAGGACCGGGGCCAGGCCGGCGGCGAAGCGTCGCGTCGTTCGGTGGATGAGATTCATGTGTGCCGTCCTCTTGAAGGGTTTGTTGGCGAGGTCGCAATGATGGTACTGGCGCGTTCACACGCCAAGCTAGGCCGATACGACAGGAAAGTGTGCCGTTCCGGTGGTCGGCGCTATAATGGCCGCACCGCACGGGACACGCTCCCGGCCTGCACGATGCCCGCCATGCTCTACGACGACGAATACGCCGTGCCCATCCCGCCGGGCTTCGACCTGGAGGCGGCCTCGGCCGCCGAACTCAGCCGCCTGTTCGAGAACGCGCGGTGCTTTTCCCGTTTCCACTCGGCCGAGGACGGCAGCTTCGTCCACTACGACGACACCCCCGCCCTGGGCCGGACCCTGAGTTACCGGGTGGACGGTGACGGCATGCTCGAAATCAACGACTCCTTCCTGCGCACCCCCACCGTGCTGCGTAACGAGGTGGCGGACATCATCACCTTCCAGTTCATCTCCTCGCTGAAGCGTTCGGAGTTCCTGGGCGATCACAAGAACATCCACGATCTCGGCCCGGCCATCATCGTGACGGCCATCCCCGGGCGTGAATTCACCTACCGAGTGCCCAAGATCAACGAGACCATCCGCCACGTGGTCGTCTACACCACGCTGTCGAACCTGATGGCGCGCATGGGCGAACCGCTGGATGCCTATCCCGCCTGGCTGAAGGACATCCTTGAAGGCCGCCACCACCAGCCCCGGCAACGGGTGCTGTTCCTGGAGGACGTGCACGGCGACCTGACCGGGCCGTTCTTCCGCCGCCCGGTGTCCGGCGAGCTGCTGCGGCACTGGATGGACGCCAAGTTCCACGAACTGCTCTCCATCGGGCTGCAGATCCTCAAGAACGACGACGGCTTCGTCGACCAGCGGCGCCACGACACCAGTTACACGCGTGGGCAGATCATCCGCCGTGCCCGCACCATCCTCAACCGCGAATACGCCAACCCTCCTTCGCTCGAGGAACTGGCGCGCCACCTGGGCATCTCCGAGACCCAGCTCAAGAGCGGCTTCAAGTCCCTGCTGGGCACCACCATCCGCCAGTACATCATCGCCCGCCGCATCGAGGCCGCGCGCCTGCTGCTGAGCGAGAACAGCCACTCGATTTCCGAGATCGGGGACATCGTCGGCTACCAGGATCATTCCGCATTCACGCGGGCCTTCCGCCGCCTGAGCGGCTGTACGCCGCGGGCCTGGCGGCGTTCCCACCGGCCGGGAAGCGCCGCCGTTTCTGCATAGTAATAAGTCGGAACTGCCTAATTGGTGTCCGGTCCTCGTCGTACTATTGAGGCGCGACGTCGCTCCGGGGTCATGGGGAACCCGGTCCGCGGCGCATCCTACAAGGTCAATCAACGGGACCGAAAAACATGAAAGCCACGCACAGAGACCACTTCAAACTCGCCGCCCTGACCTGCGCCATCGCTGCGGGCCTGGGGCTTTCCCAAACCGGTTTCGCGCAGGACGCCGCCGCGTCCGACGACGCGGAACTCGACGCCCTGCTGGAGGAAGTGATCGTCACCGCCTCCCGCCGTGAGGAATCGCTGCAGGACGTGGCCATCGCCGTGACGGTCATCGACACGCAGGAATACGCCGATGCCGGTTTCGTCGGCATGGATGAGATCCTGCCCTTTGTGCCCGGTGTGTCCGTGGTGGAGGCCGGCACGCCCTATGGCAACTTCGTCTACATGCGCGGCATCAACGCCGTACTCGCCGCCGGTGTCACCAGCTACGTCGACGAAATTCCTTTCGGCTCCAGCACGGTGTACACGACTGGCGCGCCGCTCGACGGCACCCTGCTCGACCTGGGCACCATGGACGTACTGAAGGGCCCGCAGGGCACCCTGTACGGCGCCAGCGCCATCGGCGGCATCCTGAAATTCAACACGCGCAAACCCTCACTCGAGGAGTGGACCGGCAGCGCGTCGGCCAACCTGTCCGACACCAATGGTGGCGGATTCAACCAGCTCTACCGAGTCAACCTGAACGGACCCCTCATCAAGGACACCCTCGGCATGAGCCTTACAGCGTTCAGCGAGGATTCCTCCGGCTACGTGGACAACGTCGCGCTGGGGATCGAGGACTGGGACGACTACGAATACTACGGCGGTTCCGGCAGCCTGTTGTGGGCCGTGACCGACAACCTGGAAGTCACTGTCCAGGGCATGTACCAGAATGCGACGCTGGAAGGGACCTCGACCATCCAGGCCAACCATGCCGACGACATGCTCCAGCCGGGCATCGGCGCTGGCGAACCGTGGTTCGGCGAATACGAAACCGGTGTGGCCGCCATCAACCCCAGCGAATACGAAGCCCAGCTGCTCGGCCTGACGATTCGCTACGACCTGGGCTTTGCCGAGCTGGTGTCCATCACCAGCACGCAGGAACTCAGCTTCGGCCAGGATGCCGACCTGACCGTGCCTTTCGCCGCCTATGCCGACCTGTTCTTTCCGCAGAACGCGCCGCATACCTCCGCGGTACTCGAAGCGGAGCTCGGGTTCGACAAGTTCACCCAGGAACTTCGCCTGACATCGGAATCCAACGGCAAGTTCGAGTGGATCGCCGGCGCGTTCTACGTCGACGAAGACGGCTTCAACGTCCAGGACCTCATCGTTACGCCGGCCGAAGACCTGTTCTACGCCAACTTCCCGTCGCACTACGAGGAGCTCTCCCTGTTCGGCACCGCCACGTGGTACTTCACCCCGGACTTCGATGCCAGCTTTGGTCTGCGCTGGACGGATTACAGCAGCGACGTCGAACTGGTGGCGAGAGGACCCCTGGTGGCCCCGTTGCCCTACTCGGAAATCGGTGACGACGTGACCAACTACCTGTTCAACGTGCGCTACCGCCCGTCGGACAACACCTCGTTCTACGGTCGCGTGGCCAGTGGCTACCGTGCCGGCGGCGCCAACTTCCTGCTGCTCGACACCAGCGGCAACCCCGTGACCGCGCCGTTCTATCGGCCGGATGACCTGGTGAGCTACGAGTTCGGCGTCAAGGGCGGCACGGCCGATGGTCGCTTCCAGTATGACGTGGCTGCGTTCTACATCGACTGGCAGGACTACCAGATCCGCGTGACCCGCGCCGGGCTGGGCGTCGCCGCGAACGCGGAGAAAGCCAGCAGCCAGGGGATCGAGGCGACGGTGTCCTACGCGCTCACCGAATCCCTGACAGCAATGGCGTCCGGTGCCTGGGTCAACGCGGAAATGGGCGCGGACGAGCCCGACCTGGGCGCGCCAAAAGGCGAACAGCTTCCCCTGACGCCAGAGTGGCAGGCCTCCCTTGGTCTGAACTACGACTTCGAGATCGCGCAGTTGCCGGCCCGCGTGGGTGGCACCTACCGTTACAAGGGCGAGATGCCGGTCGGCTTCGGTGGCTACACGGATGCGAACGGAACCTATTTCCCGCCCTCGTTGCCACGTGTCGAACTCGACAGCTACTCACTGGTGGATCTGAACGCCGGAATCACCGTGGGCGCCTTCGACTTCTCACTGTACGTGACCAACCTGTTCGACGAGTGGGCCTGGACGCACTTCGCACCCTCCTCCACGGCCGCCTCCACCGGCACCCCCACACGCCCGCGCACCATCGGCGGCGTGGTTCGCTGGAACTTCTGATCGTTGTATTCTCCCTTGCCGGGGCCCCATCGCGGGCCCCGGACTTCTTTTTGAAGCCGCGCCGGCCCCGCGCCGGCGCGACGCTGCCGGCCCGGGTGATTTCATGAACAAGACGTCCCGCCTTCTGACCGCCTGCGCGATGCTGGCCGCCGTGCCCGCCCTGGCGGCGCCGACCGCCGATGACATTGACGCCCTGGTCGCACGCTCCATGGAGACCTTCGGCGCCCCCGGCGTCAGCGTCGCCGTGGTGAAGGACGGCGAGGTGGTCCACGCCGCCGGCTACGGCGTGCTGGAGACGGGCGAGCGCGGCAAGGTGGACGAGGACAGCCTGTTCCAGATCGGCTCGGTGTCCAAGGCCTTCACCGCCGCGGCCCTGGCGGTGCTGGCCGACGAGGGCAAACTCACCTTCGACGACCGCGTGATCGACCACCTGCCGGAATTCCGCCTGTATGACGCCTGGGTCACGCGCGAATTCACCATCCGCGACCTGCTCACCCACCGCAGCGGCCTGCCGCTGGGCGCGGGCGACCTGCTGCTGTTCCCCGAGGGCGACACCACGCGCGAGGAGATCCTCCAGGCCCTGCGATACTTCGCGCCGACCAGCAGCTTCCGGGCCAAGTACGACTACGACAACTCCCTGTACATCGTCGCGGGCCTGGTGGTGGAAGCCGCATCCGAGCTGTCCTTCGAGGACTTCCTGGAGCAGCGCCTGCTGCAGCCGCTGGGCATGGACGATTGCACGGCCAGTTTCGGCCGCGCCGCGGCCCGCGCCGAAAAGGCCGTGCCGCACCTGGAAGTGGACGGCGAGATCGTCACCACCTACACCGGCCTGAAGGGCGACACGGGTTCGCCGGCCGGCGGCATCACCTGCGACGCGCCGGGCATGGCGCGCTGGATGCAGTTCATTCTGGGCGGCGGCGTGACGCCGGAGGGCGAGCGCCTGATCAGCGAGGGCCAGTTCGCCCAACTGCTGGCGCCGGTGACCCTGACCGCGACGCCGGGCTACCTGTCCGCGCACACGGGCGCGGAGCTGTCCGCCTACGCCCTGGGCTGGGGCATTTCCACCTTCCACGGCCAGCCCATCCACTCCCACGGCGGCGGCCTGCTGGGCATGACCACGCACCTTGCCCTGTGGCCGCGCGCGGGCCTGGGCGTGTATGTGAGCAACAACCTGATGTCGCCGCTGCCACGCCCGCTGGCCTACGACATCGCCGAGCTGTACCTGGACAGCGACGATCCGGACTGGATCGCCGAGATCGACACCCTGTGGCAGGCGCGCCTGGACGCCGGCGCCGACGCGGTGGCCCAGGCCATGGCCGACCGCGACGCCGACAGCACCCCCAGCCTGGACCTGGACCGCTACGCCGGCACCTACCGCGACGCCTGGTACGGCGACATCACTCTGACGCTGGACGACGAAGGTCGCCTGTACTTCCGCTCCCCCCGCAGCGAACACCTGGCCGGGCCGCTGGAACACTTCCAGTACGACACCTTCATCGTGCGCTGGGAGGACCGGCGCCTGAACGCCGATGCCTACGTGAGCTTCGTGCTGACGCCCCAGGGCGATGTCGAATCCATCGCCATGAAGGCGGTTTCGCCGACAACGGATTTCTCCTTCGACTTCCACGACCTCGACCTGCGCCGCGTGGCCGGTGCGGCGTCGTCCAGCGATGCCACGGGCGACTGAGGCGTGATCCAGGCCGACTGGACCTTCGCGATCTGGGCCCTGCTCTGCGCCCTGGCGGCATTGGGCTTCTGGAGCGACCGCACGCGGTTGGGCCGCAACGTCTCGGGACTGGCCATCGTGCTGGCCACGGGCATGCTGCTGTCCAACCTGGGCATCGCGCCGAAAACCGCGCCGGCCTACGGCGTGGTGTGGAGCTTCCTCGTGCCGGTGGCCATTCCGCTGCTGCTGCTCAAGGCCAACCTGCGGCGCATCCTGAAGGAAACACGCGGCATGCTGCTGCCCTTCATGCTCGGCGCGACGGGCACGACCATCGGCGCCCTGCTGGGCGTGTGGCTGCTGCCGCTGGGCGAGCACTCGGCCAAACTGGCCGGTGTGTTCAGTGCGACCTACATCGGCGGCTCCATGAACATGGCGGCGGTCACCCAGGCGCTGGAACTCGAGCCCGCCCTGGCCATCGCCAGCGTGGCGGCGGACAACGTGGTGGGCGTGGTCTACCTCGGGCTGCTGGCCCTGGCGCCGTCGCTGCTGTTCCTGCAGCGGTGGTTCCGGGAAGGCGGTGTGGTTGTGGCGCAGGACGGCGCCCCCGAGGGCGCAAGCGCGGAACGGTCGGACACCGAAACGCTGGTCGCCGAACAGGCGGTCACGCATCGCGATGTGCCAGCCGGCGACGCGGCGATCGATGGGAACGCTGCGGCTGAAGGGCAGGCCGGGGAAACCGAATCGCCGGAACACACCCGCTTCGACCCCATCCACATCGGCATCGCCCTGGCCCTGTCCTTCGGGCTCTGCTTCGCGGGTCACTGGCTGGCGGAACGGTTCGGCCTGGGCGGCTACTCCATCCTGTTCATCACGACCCTGGCCGTGGTGTTCGCCAACCTCTTTCCGGGCACGCTCGCGCGCCTGCAGGGCGACTACACGCTGGGCCTGTTCTTCATGTACCTGTTCTTCGCCGCCATCGGCCTGAGCGCCGACGTGGCCGCGATGATCACGTCCGCGCCGGTCGTCGCGGTGTACGCCGCCATCATCGTGGCCTGCCACGCCCTGGTGGTCTTTGGCGTGGGCCGCTTTGTGCGCAGCGACCTGATGGACTCGGTCATCGCCTCCAACGCCTGTTCCGCCGGCCCGGCCAGCGCCGCCGCCATGGCCGCCGGCAAGGGCCGCCCCGACCTGGTCGCGCCGGCCGTCCTCCTCGGCGTCTTCGGCTACGCCATCGCCAACTTCATCGGCATCGGCCTGGCCACCGCCCTGGCTGGCTGAGGGTGGTTCAACTCTTGAACGGGTTGATGATCCTGAGTTGACCTTCAATCAGCTGACCGTGTTGCAGGTCTTCGGTGAAAACAATCTTGCAACCTGCCAGCGTCGCAGAGGCCAGGATCATTGCATCGTAGATGGACAGCCCGTAACGCTCGGCCAGCGACATGCCGAGGTCGTGCGTCTCCAGTCCAAGGGCTTCCACCAGGCACAGTTCACGAATGGTGTTCAATGCCTCGTGGATTTCATGCCAGGGCATTCCGAGCTTTCGGGATGCGACGGACGCAAACTCGTTCAGCACCTGCACGCTGATTCGGCCACCGGCCGCGACCAGCGATTCGGCACGATCCGCCTTCGAGGCGTCGCCGGACAGCAGATAGAGCAGTACGTTCGTGTCCAGGAACGGGTCAGTCCCGTTCATGGACTTCCAGGCGATCGAACACGAAGTCATCCGGGAGGCGGCCGCGGTACTTGCGCAGGCGCGCCAGCAACTCGCCACGGTCGGGCGATTTGCTCACGGCGAAGGTACGCGCGCCTTCGACGTGAATCTGGATGTCATCACCCTCCTTGAGCCCGAGGGCTTGTACGACGGCTGCGGGCAGTCTCACTGCCAGGCTGTTTCCCCACTTGGATACTTGCATGAACCTCTCCCGCACCAACGGTTAGATATACAACTTTTAATGTATATCCAGACAGGTTTTCCTGTCTATCTTCCGTGATCTCGACAAGCTGTACGGAAATGACGACCCGGTTCGTCGGATATCACTGCACCCACACAAGCTTTTGCCCTGATCCGAAAGGGTTCATTCTTCTGAGAGCAGAACGGGAGCTCAACGCCTAGTATTCCCTGTGTAAGCAGGCACCCGCTGGCCATTCCGGCGGGTTGGACACGCTATCGGGGGAAACAGCAATGGGCTCGAACTCACGTTTTTCAGGCGGCCGGGCCGTCTTCATGTCACTGGGGATCTGCGGGCTGGCCATCGCCCACGCCGCCTCGGCGGCGGATTCCTTCGACCGCACGCAGCTGCCCATATCCGAACCGGACCCGGAGCATTACACGGTGCTCGACGTCCGTGACGCCGAGCCGCCACCCCGCTGGGAAGTCACGGCCCCGGAGGCCGCCCCGAACGTGGTGATCATCCTGATCGACGATCTCGGCTTTGGCGCGACGTCGACCTTCGGCGGTCCGATTCCCACGCCCACGCTGGATCGCCTCGCGGCCGACGGCCTGCGTTACAACAACTTCCACACGACCGCGCTGTGTTCGCCCACCCGCGTGGCGCTCAAATCGGGGCGCAATCACCACACGGCCAACGCCGGCTCGATCATGGAGACATCGACGGCCTACCCGGGCAACACTGGCCGCATTCCGAACCGCGTCGCGCCCCTGGCCGAGATGTTGCGCCTCAACGGCTACAGCACCGGGGCCTTCGGCAAGTGGCACGAGACCGCCGCCTGGGAAACCAGCGTGTCCGGCCCCTTCGACCGCTGGCCCATCCACCAGGGCTTCGACAAGTTCTACGGCTTCATCGGCGGCGAGACCGACCAGTGGTCGCCGCTGATCTTCGATGGCGTGAAGCGCATCAACCCGCCGCGGACCGAGGACTACCATTTCACCGAGGACATGACCGACCAGGCCATCAACTGGGTGAAGGCCCAGCAGTCGCTCACGCCCGACAAGCCGTTTTTCGTGTACTTCGCCACCGGCGCCGTGCACGCGCCGCACCACGTGCCGAAAGAATGGATCGAGCAGTTCCACGGCCGGTTCGACGAGGGCTGGGACAGCGTGCGACAACTCTCCTACGAGCGCCAGAAGGCGGCCGGCATCATACCGGCCGGCACCCAGCTTCCCCCCAGGCCCGAGGACATTTCCGCCTGGGACGCCCTGCCCGAGGACCACAAGACCCTGTTCCGGCGCCAGGCCGAGGTCTTCGCCGGCTTCGTGGCGCACACCGACCACAACATCGGGCGCCTGGTCGATGCGATCGAGGGCATCGGCGAGCTGGACAACACGCTGATTTTCTACATCGCCGGCGACAACGGCACCAGCGCCGAGGGCGGCATGGTCGGCATGTTCAACGAGATGACCTACTTCAACGGCGTGCAGGAAACGGTTTCGGATCTGCTTCCGCTGCTCGACCAGTGGGGCAGCCCGGAAACCTTCCCCCACATGTCCGCCGGCTGGGCCGTGGCCTTCGACTCGCCCTTCAAGTGGACCAAGCAGGTGGCCTCGGACTTCGGCGGCACGCGCAACGGCCTGGTCGTGCACTGGCCGGATGGCATCGAGGCCGGCGGCGGCATTCGCAGCCAGTTCAGCCACGTGATCGACGTGGCCCCCACGGTGCTGGAGGCGGCCACGCTGCCGGAACCCACGGTGGTCAACGGCACGCCGCAGACGCCGATCGAGGGCACCAGCATGCTCTACAGCTTCAATGACGCGGACGCGCCGGAGCGGCACACGACACAGTACTTCGAGATCTTCGGCAACCGGGCGATCTACGAGGACGGCTGGTTCGCGCGCACGATCCACTACGCGCCGTGGAACACGGGCGAGCGCAAGCCGCTGACCGACGACGTCTGGGAGCTCTACCAGGTCGGGAACGATTTCAGCCTGGCCAACAATCTTGCCGCGCAGGAGCCGGAAAAGCTCGAGGCGATGAAAGCCCTGTTCATGGCCGAAGCCGAGAAATACCACGTGCTGCCCATCGACGATCGACTCATGGGCCGCACCAACCCCGCGATCGCGGGCCGGCCGGACCTCATCGGTGACCGGACCTCGCTCACGCTCTACGAGGGCATGGACGGCATGCTCGAGAACACCTTCATCAACATCAAGAGCCGCTCCCTGACCATCACCGCCGACGTCGAGATCCCCGAAGGCGGCGCCTCCGGCGCGATCCTGGTCCAGGGCAGCCGCTACGGCGGTTGGTCCTTGCACATGCGCGAGGGCAGGCCCGCCTACGAGTACAACTTCCTCGGCCTGGAGCGCTTCGTCGTCGAGGCTCCGGAGGCGCTGCCCGCCGGACCGGCCACCGTGGTGCTGGACTTCGACTACGACGGCGGCGGCCTCGGCAAGGGCGGGGACGCCACGCTGCTGGTCAACGGGGAAAAGGTCGCCGAGGGCCGGGTCGAACGCACGCAGCCTTTCGTCTTCTCCGCCGACGAAACCGCGGACGTGGGCCTGGACAACCAGACACCGGTGGCGAAGGGCATCGGGTATGGCCCCGAAGAGACGAAATTCACCGGCAGGATTCACCAGGTCGTGGTGACCGTGGAATGAAGGCGCGAGATCAAAGCACGACGCCCCGAATGAGTGCGCTGTCCAGTGCGGTCCTGGCGCTCATCGCCATTGCCTGGTCATTGAATGCCGCGGCGCAGTCCTCGGCATCTTCCGATGACTGGCGCCAGACCCTGGACATCTACCTGCTGGCGCCGACCATCGAAGGCACCACCGGCATCGGTCCGACCGATACCGATGTGGATGTGGACGCCGAGACCGTGTTCGACACCCTGCAGGGCGCCTTCCTGGCGATGTATGCCGCCGAGAAGGAAACCTGGGGCGTGTTTGCCGACATCGTCTACATGGACCTGGAAGCGGACATCGAGGGTCCGAATGGCCTGGTGACCGGCGAACTGGGCAACAAGCAGTTCACGGGCGCCCTGGCGGGCACACGCCGGATGAACGAGCACTGGCAGCTGATGGCCGGCGCCATGTACACCGACATCACCCTGAGCCTGGACACGCAGGGGCCCATGGGTGATCAGCGCCGCCGCCGCAGCGAGTCCTGGGTGGACCCCTTCATCGGCGCGCGCTTCGAGACGCCCCTGGGGGAGAAGTGGGGTTTTGGCGCCTTCGGCTACTGGGGCGGCTGGGGCGTGGGCTCGGACGCGATGTGGTCGGTCAATGCCGGATTCGGCTACCGCTTCGGCGAACACAACGGCATCACGCTGCTCTACCGCTACATCGACTTCAACTACGAGGACGGCGAGGGCCTGGACCGCTTCCGGTTCGACATCGCCGAGCACGGCCCGGCCCTGGGCTGGCGGATCCGCTTCTAGCGCCAGTGTTCGAGCAGGGCGTCGGCCGAGTTGAGGAAGACCGGCGGGCGCAGTTCGGCCAGGCAGCCGAGGTCCGTTTCGGATTCCGGCGCGTCGAAGAACGCGCCGGCAATGTCGGTCTGGCAGGCGGTGTAACCGCTGAGCGTCGAGTGGCCGAAGGTGGCCACGCGGCCCAGGGCGCCGTTCGACAGGCCATGCAGCACCTGGTTGGCGTAGCGTTCGGGCGTGATCAGGTCGAAGCGCCCGGCCAGCAGCAGCGTCGGGGTTTCCAGGGATACCGCGTCGAGGCGCGGGAAGCCGCCATACCCCAGGTCAGGGTCTGAACACACGGACGCCATGAACCCGGACATGGCGTAGCCGTCGTAACGATCATCCTGAGGGCCCGGAAGGCCGGCGGGGTGGTACTGGTCGCGGCAGACCACCGCGAAGAAGGCGCCGGCCGCGTCGTCCTCGGCCAGAGCCGGGGCCGGGAACACCTGGGACAGCAGGCGCTGAAGAAACGCGTAACGCCCCTGGTCCGTCTCGTCGACCAGCAGCGGCATCCAGCTCACCGTCGTGACGTTGTAGGTCATCCAGTGCAACAGGCCCAGGAAGTCGTGCCAGTTGACGACCATGTCCAGGGTGCCGGCCGGTGCCGGGCCATCTGTGGCGCCGTTTGTGCCTGCAGGGGCTTCGTTTCCGGCAGCGGGCGGTCCGTCGATCACGAGGGTGACCGGCGCTTCGCGGAACCGCTCCACCACGCGTGCCAGTGATCCCCGCAGGTCCGGAAAGCGTTTCGCGCAGGCCGGGTCCGCTTCGCAGGCCGCGAACACCCGCTCGATTCCGTCCGCGAAATTCCGCGCCGCCTCCCCGATGAACAGGTCGCTCTCCGGCGACACGAGGGAGTCGAGCACCATGGCGCGCACGCCCTCCGGGTCCACCCGGGCCGTTTCCAGGGCGATCAGGGTGCCGTAGGACACCGCCGCCAGGTTCCATTCGTCGATGCCCAGCGCCCGGCGCAGGTCGCGCAGGTCCAGGGCGTTTTCCACCGTCGACCAGGGGCCGGGTGGCAGGCCCCGGGCCTGGAGATCATTCAGGCAGGCCACGGCGGTCTCCGTGATGGCCTGGTCGCGCTCGGCCAGGGACTGGTCCGCGAGGTAGGTCCGCCGCCGCAGGTCGCGCAGCGTGTCACAGCGCAGTTCCGGCACGGCGCCCATTCCGCCGCGCTGGGTGTAGAGGATCACGTCTCGGTCCTGGCCGAAGCGGTGGGCGGAGAACAGGGTGAAGGTCCGGGCGCTGGTGACCGGCGCCGCCCCGGGGCCGCCGGCGATGAACACCACCGGGTCCGGCTTCGGCGTCTCGGACGCGGTGCGGATGATCGCCACGGGGACGCGCACCTCGCCGAGCGCCGGCTGCGAGCGGTCCATGGGGGCCACCAGGTGGCCGCAATGCAAGCGCTCCGGATCGACGCCGGCGGCCGCTTCGAACGGGCAGGGGGTGATGGCCTCGAACCGGGGCGTGGCAGCGCTCGTGGACGCTTCGGCGGGGTGGGCGGGCGTGCCCGGGCCGTTCCCGGCAGGGTCGCCCGCGAGCAACGGCGTCGTGGCCGTCATGGCCAGCGCGGCCAGCGCAGCGGGCCAGGTCGAGAGTGGGTTCGGCATCGTGGATCTCATCAGGCGGGGCGGTGGCCGGGACGGGTCACGTCGCCGGTTCGGGCCGCCGGTTCGGGCCATTGGCCATCGAAAAATTCCCGCAAACGCCTCCGGGCGTCTTCCGACTCGGGGAGGTCGGGCGCGACCATCGGGAAGGAGTGAAACAGGCCGTCGTAGAGCCGCAGCGCCGTGCGGACCCCGACCCGCTCCAGGCGGTCGTGCAGGCGCAGGCTGTCGGACAGCAGAATCTCGCGCGTGCCGCACAGCACCAGGGTCGGCGGGAAGCCCGGGGTGTGCTCCGCGTACACCGGCGAGGCGTCGGGGCGTTCCGGGTGCTTGCCGGCATAGGCCTCCGCGCTGGCGGCCAGCATGGGCTCCCAGGAAAGGACCGGGTCGCGACCGCGCACCAGCTCGCGGCTGTCGCCCGTGTCGGTCAGGTCGGTCCAGGGCGAGATCAGGCCCAGGTGCGAGGGTAGCGTCCTTTCCTGCCGTGCCAGGTCCGACACCGCCGCCAGGGCGAGGCCGCCCCCGGCCGAATCGCCGGCGACCGGGCAGGACCCCTGCGCATCGATCAGCGCGGCCAATGCGCCGGAGACCAGGGGCACGGTGCGGCCGACAGTGGCGTCCGGGGCCAGCGGGTAGTCCAGGCTGTAGACCGTGCGCCGCAACGTTCGCGCCAGCGCCAGCGCGCCCGGCAGCGTGGAACGCGCCGAGTGCACGGTGTAGCCGCCCCCGTGAACAAAGGCCATGGGTGGCGTTGACGCCTGTCCGTCCCCCGGCGCCAGGCGCAAGGCGGGCAGTTCGCCCAGTCGGACCTCGTCCACCGTGCCCTCGAAGCGCTCCAGCGCCTCGCGCACCATCGGCTCCATCGAGACCTCGACGAATCCCTGCAGGGTCTTCCACCCGGACGCGTCCTTCGGCGCCTGTTTCCAGGCGCTGCGGTCCACCGTGGCGAAGCGCTCCAGTGTCGCCCGGGCTTCGGGCGACAGCCCGACGCCTTCGTGCTGCGCGGGGCTCATGCCGTGGTCCGAACCGGCCTCGGCATGGCCTCGTGTCGTAGCGGGTGGCCCATGCTCAGTCCACCGCGTCCGGCGAGGGGGCCGCCGGGTCCGGATTGGTGGGCTTGTCGCTGGGCGCCGGTTCGGGCAGGTCCGCCAGCAGCACCTCTGAAGGCGGGCAGGGCGCGATGGGCGCCGAAGGCAGGGCCTGGTACCAGAACGCCGCCGCCGACCAGTCGTCCGCGCGCTCGAACAGCTCGGCCTTGTAGTCGTCGATGGTGCGCGCCTGGTAGGTCGGGCGGTGGCCGATCTGCTGGATGGTGACCTTCATCCGCTCGCGGCAGACGATGGGGTCGGCCAGGTGCCAGCGGTACAGCGACACCCGGCCGGTGTCGGCATCGTCCGTGCCCTCGCGCCAGGCGCAGCCGTGGTAGGCGAAATCCTCGTCCTGGATGCCCCAGGCCTGGCCCACGTAGTCCTCGGCGCCGGTCCCGGCGATGGTGGGCAGCGCCTCGTCACCGTCCATGAAGACCTTCATCTCGCCCTCGCCCCACCACAGCGGGTCGAGCGGGCGCACGCCCAGCACGCAGCCCAGGTATCGGATGCGCCCCTCGCGTTCGGGCAGGATCTCGAAGTCCTGCTTCAGCGTGGTGGGGTTTTCACGGTGGAAGCTCGCGTGCAGGCGGCCGACGTCTTCCGGGTGGTCGTCCCCCAGGGTGTAATCGATCTGGTAGAACAGCGGCAGGCGCGCGCCGGAGCGGTTGTGGAACTCCACCCGCGCACCTTTCGTGAAGGGCATCGGCAGCCAGGCGTTCATCGAGCGCGTGGAGCCGACGGAGTGGAAGCAGGACTGGAAGGCGCTGCTGCGCCCGTGCGCGAAGCCGAAGAACTCGCTGACCGGCAGCTCCACCGAGGGATGTTCCTGCCCGTCCCAGTAGATGCGGATGATCGAGCCGCGCAGCAGCCAGGGCTTGTCGTGCATCGTCATCCAGAAGTGCCGCAGCGTGCCGCGGCCCTGGATGTCGGCCAGCACCACGGTCTCGCCGTCGTGCACGTGGCGCACCGGGTCGCCCTTGCGGCCCGGGCCCAGCGGGCTGGCGGCCGAGCCCCCGGCGCCGCGGGCGCCGGTGGGGTTCTCGAAGCAGATGGAGCGGGATTCGATCCCGTCCGGAATGACGTAGGCGGTGTCCAGGCTGTTCATGTCAGAGCTCGATTCGGGTGGCGGCTTCGGCGTGGTCGCCGAACTGCACGGGTGAGGCGGTATCGGGGCGCGTGGCCAGGATCCGGCGGGCGGCGTCGCTGTCCGGCAGTGGAGAGAGCTCCGTGAGCGTCGCGGTCACGGCCTGGCCGACCGGCAGGGTGATCTCCAGCTCCAGCGATTCGTTGCCCAGGCCGCTGAAGCCCGCGAGGCCGCGCCAGCGTGGCGGGTCGACGAGGTCCGTGTCGCCCACCACCAGGCTGGAGACCGCGGCCGCATCGTCGAAGGCCAGGAACATCAGGTGGCCTTCGCGCACGCCGGCGATGCGCAGGATCACCCGGCGCGTGTCGCCCTCGACGATCTCGCCCACGCGCTCCAGCACCGGAGCGGCGAGCGCGGGCTCACTGGCGGGGCGCGTATAGACCCGTCCATCCCGGCCATGCGGCCGCCGCACCGTGTCCAGGCCGCCCTCGAAGCCCATGGCGGTGGCCAGTGGGGCATGGGCGATGCCGTAGGTGTTGAGCTGCCAGCCCGGAGTCGTCGCGTCCACGGGCTGCGCCAGCACCAGGTTGGCCCAGCGCGGACGTTCCGGGGTTTCGGCCGGCACCAGGGCGCCGGTGAGGGCGGCGACCAGCACCAGCGCCGCCAGGCCCAGCAGTGGGGCGCGCCGGGGCGCCTGTTCGCCGGCCATGTGCCGCGCCAGCGGCACGACCGCCAGCATGAACAGCGCCAGCGGCACCATGCGCAGGGCGCTGGCGTGGAAGCTGCCCAGGGCGTAGAAGACGATGAAGTGGTAGACCGCCAGGTAGGCCGCCACCGTGGCGCCGCAGAGGGCGCTGATGGTCGGAAAACCACGGCCGGACCACTTCAGTTCCGGCCACAGCGGCAGCAGGAACGCCGCCAGCGGCAGCAGGGTCAGGTAACTGGTGCCCGGCAGGGTCACTGCCAGCACCACGGCCAGCAGGGCGTACACCAGCCAGGCCCCGTACAGCCAGGTGATCGGCGCCAGGCGGCGCGCCAGGGTGGTGGCGACGCACAGGCCGGCCAGCACGGCGGCGGCGAACAGGGCGATGTTGCCGGGGGCGGGGTAGGGATGGTCCAGCAGGTGCGTTGCGGGCCACTTCGCCAGCGGCCAGGTCAGCAGCCAGCCCGCCAGCGGCGCCAGCACGAAGAGGGCCAGGGTGGCGAGCAGCACACGGCCGATGCGGCCGGGCCCACCGCCCGGCGCGCGCAGGTACAGCACCACCAGCACGACGAGCGCCAACACCGCCAGCGGCAGGTTCCAGGCCGAGGGCCAGACCAGCAGGCCACGGGAGAACAGGTCCACGTAGGTGGCGTCCGCGCCGCCCGACAGGGCGGACAGGTCTTCGTTCGCGAAGGTCCGCGCCAGGCCCAGCAGGTTGTCCCCGTGGTGGCCGAGGGCGTTCAGGGACAGGTGGTCGGCGTCGTCGCGAACGGTGTGGTACAGCGAACCGGCGCGCGAGTAGGCGAAGTTCATGCCCGGCACGCCGTCCTGCAGCAGCACCGTGAGGTCCGTGTTGTTGGGCATGCGGCGGTAGACCTCCACCAGCAGGGAACTGCCTGCGGGCCGCGACACGCTGTCGGCGAAGGCGCGCGCCAGCGCCGCATTGCCGGCGCTGGTCTCGAACAGGGCGCTGGCCCCGTCGGCGCCGCGCGCCTCCAGGTTGATGGCGAGGTCCACGGTGTCCGCCAGCGGATGGTTGCGGGCGAAGGCCATGGCGCCGCGCAGGCCGGTCTCTTCACCGTCGGTGGCCAGGAAGATCACGTCATTGCGCCAGGGGCCTTCGGTAGCGAGAACGGCGGCGGTTTCCAGCATCACGGCCACGCCGGAGAGGTCATCGCCCGCGCCCGGGGAGGCCGCCACCGAGTCGTAATGGGTCATCAGCAGCAGGGTGTCGCGGCCGCCGGTGGCATCGCCCGGGCCCGCGCTTCCGGCGTCGTCCCGGCCGGTCGTGCCGCCCGGCGCGGCCTCCTGCTTTGATGGGCTGCCTGCCTCGCCGGTTCCCTCGAGAACGGCGACCAGGTTCTCCACCCGGGTGCAGCCCGCGCCGAAGGAGGTGCAGCTCAGTTCCGACCGCCGCTCGACCGACAGGCCCAGCGCCTCGAAGCGTCGCGTGATCCGGTCGGCCACGGCGGCGTTCTCCGCCGAGCCGGTGGGATGCGGCCGATTGTCGGGCGCGAGTTCACGCACGGTGGCCATGGCGCGCTCGGCGTCGAAGTCCAGGCTGCCCAGGGAAGGGCCGGTGCGCAGTGCCGAGGTGGCGGCGAACATCACGGCCAGCAGGCCGAGGCAGAGGCCGATCCAGGCCCAGTATCCTCGGGCGGTTTCAGTCGTCATCGTCGTTCTCCGGGGCGATTTCGTGGACGAGGTGCGTCACCGCGTGCACGGTGAGCACGACGCAGGCAATGGGAATCACGGCCACCACCCATTCACCGGGCAGGCCGAGGGCGCCGGTCACGCGCTGGGCGTGCACGGCGAGGAAAGCGGGGCTGGCCAACAGCACCGGGGCGCAGAAGGCCAGCACGGCCAGCGACTGCAGCACGCGGCCCAGGCGGCGCATCGCCGGCGAGGCGAAACGGTCGTAGCGCACCAGCGTCGGGTCGCGGCGGGCGAGCAGGGCGGTGGTGGCGCCGGCGAGGCCCGCCCAGAGCATGGCCAGGCGCGCCAGTTCCTCGGTCCAGGTCGGCGGCTCGGACAGGCCGTAGCGCGTCACCACCTGGAACAAAAGGCAGGCGACCATCACCGCCATTCCCGTGACGGCCACCCAGCGCGCGACGCGGTCGATGCTGCGCGAAACGCCGATCACGCACGGCCTCCAGCGTCGCCATCCAACCGCAAGATGTTCAGGATGCGGGTCCGTGGGTGCTCCATCGCATGAAGGCCGCCGTTCACGGGTTGCTTCCCGAGCGTGCTTCGGCCACCCAGCGCTTGAACTGCGCGGTGGCTTCCGGCGTCTCCCACTCGCTGGGGGCGATGCGCTCGCTGGCCTCCAGCCAGCCGGCGCGCTCCTCCTCGCTCAGCGAGATCCATTCGATGCCGGTGCGGTCCAGGGCCAGGTGATCGTTCTCGCCCACGGCGCGGGTCCACTCGCGGTTGGCGGTGCGGGCGACGCGGAAGCCCTCCTGGACCAGGGACCGTTGGGTGTCGTCCAGCCCCTCCATCCATTTCGCGGACGCCACCACCAGTCGCAGGGCCGGACCCATGCGCAGGTCCGTGTAGTGGTCCAGCACCGAGCCGTGCCCGTACATGGGCGCGATGTTGGGCGGATTGAGATAGGCGTCGACGATGCCCGTCTGCAGCGCCTGGGCCACTTCCTCCCAGGCCACCTGCACGCCGCGTACCTGCCAGGCGCGCAGAAGGTGCATGTCGGCCTCGCTGATGACGCGCAGGCGCAGGCGGCGCAGTTCGTCGATGCGGCGCACCGGCGTGCCGCGCGTGAACAGCCCCACCATTGAGGCGATGTAGACGAAATCGATCAGCACCAGGCCATGCGGCGCGAGGTCGTCGGAGATCGTCTGTACGAAACCGGTCTCGTCGATGATCCGGCTCATGTGCTCGTAGGAGTCCACCTGGAAGGGGTGGGTCGAGGCCGCCAGCACCGGCGACCAGCGCGAGAGCTCGTCCCCGCCGGTGGCGTTGATGTCCAGCAGGCCGAGCTGGGACTGGATGGTGCGTTCGCGGTCGCCACCAATGGTGCTGTTGGGGTACACGCGCGTGGGCATGCCGCCCGCTTCGAGGTGGTCGGCGAAGGCGCGTACCCAGACGTAGACGCCGTTGCGCGCGATGTCGGCGGGCGTGGACATGCCGATCTTCACATCCGTGGCCAGGTCGGCCAGGGCCGGGCCGGCGGCGAGGCCGCCCAGCCCTCCCGTGGCGCCGACGATGCCTGCTCCGCGCAATCCACCGAGCCGGGACAGGCCGCCCAGGCGGCTCATCGTGCCAAGCCCGCCCAGGGCAGCCCCGCGCAGGAAGTCGCGCCGCTTCACAACAGCCCCAGGGCGCGCGGCAGCGCCAGGCAGAGTTCGGGGAAGATCGCGATCACCAGCAGCACGGCCAGTTCCGCCGCCACGAAGGGCAGCACGCGCCGGCACAGTCCCCAGTAGTCGTCGCCGGTGATGGTCGCCACCATCATGATGGCCCCGCCCAGCGGCGGGGTGATCAGGCCGATGGCCAGGTTCAGGCAGATCAGCAGGCCCATGGCCACCGGGTCGGCGCCTTGCGAGACGGCGATGGGCACCAGCAGCGGCGCCACCACGGTCAGGCCCAGCATGAAGTCGAAACCCATGCCCAGCAGCAGGAAGGTCAGCATGATGACCAGCACGAACCAGATGCCGTCGGCGTGGATGGTGGACACCCAGCGGGCGATGTCGTCCGGCACCTGGTGCAGCACGATCAGGTAGCCCAGCAGGGAAGCCGCCGCGATGATCATGAAGATCGAGCCGGTCAGCGTGGCGGTGCGTTGCATGGCCACCAGCACCGCGCGCACGCGCAACTCGCCGGAGGCGAAACCGATCACGGCCGCCGCCAGGCAGGCCAGGGCCCCGGCTTCGATGGGCGTCACCACGCCGAACACGATGCCGCCCAGGATGATCACCGGCAGCAGCAGGGCCGGCAGGCCGCGCTTCAGCGTGGGCCACAGGGGCGGGCGTTCCTCGCCCGAGCCGCCAGGGTGGCCTTCCTTTTTCGCATACCAGGCGTTCACCGCGAACAGGGCGCCGGCCAGCATGATGCCCGGCACCACGCCGGCGGCGAACAGCGCCGCCACGTCGGTGGCCATGATGGCGCCGTACAGGATCAGGATGATCGAGGGCGGGATGATCGGCCCGATCACCGAGGAGGCTGCGGTGATGGCGCCGGCGTACTTGCGCTCGTAGCCGCGCTGTTCCATCTGCGGCACGAAGGTGTTGGACATGGCCGCGATGTCGGCCGTGGCCGAGCCGCTGATGCCAGCGAAGAACACCGAGGTGAGGATGTTCACGTGCCCCAGGCCGCCGGGCAGGCGCGCGAGCAGCAGCAGGGCCACGTCGATCAGCGAGCGCGTGATGCCGGCGCGGTTCATCAGTTCGCCCGCCAGGATGAACAGCGGCATCGCCATGATGGCGAACACGTCGAGCTGCGAGAAGATGCGTTGCGGCGCGGCCGCGAGGAAAGGCAGGGAGTCGGTCAGCACGTAGGCCAGCAGCGCCGCCGCGCCCAGGGCGTAGGCCAGCGAGACGCCCAGCCCCGCCAGCAGGATGACCAGGGCGATGACGAGCAGGGCGGTCAGCATATCCGCCGAGCTTTTCCGGCCCGCGGGGTTCTGGTCTGGATCCGTCGGGGTGTTGCCATCCCGAGGAAACACCGAGAGCCCCCGGTCTGCCCGGGTGCGTGCGTTCCGGGCAATGCCCTCATGTCAGGCAGCCCCGGCCTGTGTTGCCGGTGGCGGTCCATCGGCGAAGGCGTCCTCCGGCGACAGTTCGTCCAACGGCCATACCGGCCGGGTGATGTGCCGGTAGGGCAGGCGCGAGATGTCGCTCTGCAGCGTGCCGGGGGCGTCGCAGTACAGCACCTCGGCGGCCCGCTGGTGGAACTGGTTGTAGAAGTGATGGCTGGATTTCACCACCACGATGCGCTGGTCCCACGGCGCGGCGCCGCATTCTTCCAGTCCGACCGGGGAGAAGGGCTGCTGGCGGATGGTGTTGAGCACGATCTGCACGCCACCGGCGCTCACCAGGGCGGTGCGCCCGAGGGCCGTGGGTTCGCCGTCGGCGATGTGCGCCTGTTCGGCGTCGGTGCGCAGCGCCTCGATGGTCACTTCCAGGTCCAGCGGATCGCCCGACCCTGGTCCCACCTTGCCGCCGATGCGCAGCGGCAGGGTCGCGCCCTCACCGGCGGCGAAGGCCATGTCCACGGCCACCGGGTCCCAGACGTAGGCCACCAGGGCTTTGTCGATGCCGCGCTCCAGCAGGCGCCGGAGGATGAAGGTCGAATCCGAGCCCGCGCCGCCGCCCGGGTTGTCGGACATGTCGGCGATCACCACCGTACCCTCCGGTGCAGCGAGTGCGCGGTCCAGGCAGGCGTCGATGCCGTCGAGCCGGGCCTGGCCCGTTTCACGCAGGGCGTAGAAGGCCTTGGCCGTCTCCAGTGCGGCGGCGTCGGCACGCTCCGCATCGCCGTCGGTATAGGCGATCACGCTGGCGCCGGCGTCCGGGCAGTCCGCCCAGGGGAAGCCGTGACCGAGGGTGACGGAGAGCAGTTCGCCGGAGCGCTCGCGCGCCAGCAGGCCGTCGATGAATCCGCGCATGGGCGCGCGCTGGGTCTGGAACAGGCCGAACATGGGCACGCGCCGGAAACCGGCCACCGGCCGGATCTCACCACGCGCGGTGCGCGCGCAGAGGTCGTACAGCTCGCGGGCGCGTTCGTCGAAATCAGTGTGGGGGTATTCCTTGCAGGCCTTGACCACGGTGGCGTGGCGCAGCATCGCCTCGCTGATGTTGCAGTGCAGGTCCAGCAGCAGGCCGACCGGCATGTCCGGTCCGACGATCTCGCGGATCCGCGCCAGCATGTCGCCTTCGCAGTCGTCGCAACCCTCGGCCATCATGGCCCCGTGCATCATGATCAGCACCATGTCCAGGCCGTCAGCGGACTGGCGCAGGTCCTCCAGCAGCCAGTCGCGCAGGGTGTCCCAGGTCTCACGTCGCGTGGGGTGCGCCGGCTGGGCGTGGGCGCAGAGCCCCACCACCACGGTGTCGCCACGCCGCCGCGCCTCGCCGAAGAAGGCGCTGGCCACCTTTAGGGGATTGCCCTGGGCCTCCGGGTCCATGCCCGGGCGATGAATGCCCAGCTCCCGGAAGCTCTCCAGGTTGGTCGGCACCGGGGAGAAGGAGTTGGTCTCGTGGCAGAGGTAGGCAGTGAAGATCTTCATCGATGGCTTCGGTCCGGAAACAAAAGGGCGCCTGGCACTGTCGCGCCGCCCTTCACGGGCGCCCGGACCGGTCGGCGTGGCGCAGAGAATACCCTGAATATGAAAAAAGTTTCAAATATGAAAATAAGAAAACCGCTTCCGGTCACTCGCCGGAAGGCGCTTCGACCTTGGCCACGGTGGCGATGTTGAGGATGCGCGCGGCCTTGCCGTCCAGGGCGCGGACGTTATGCGCCATCGTGGAATCGATGTAGATGCTGTCGCCGGCCTCCAGCACCGTGGGGACGTAAAACTCGGTCAGCACTTCCACCCGGCCCTCGAGCACGAAGATGAACTCCTCGCCGCGGTGGCGCAGCAGCTCGGGCTCCCGCCCCGGCTGCACGACGATGACGCTGGGCGACATCCGGCGGTGCGCGAATTCGTGCGCGTGGTGCTCGTAGACAGTGTTCTCCGTCTCGGTGACCGGCGTGTCCGCACGCCGCGTGATGGCGCGCCGTCCGGTCACCTGGGCCACCGGCGCGGCCGGTGTTTCCGGTGAGACCAGTTCCATCACGTCGATGTCCAGCGCCTGGCAGACCGCCAGCAGCTTCTCGATCTTCAACGACATGCTGCCGTTCTCCACTTTCGAGAGGGTGGAGACGGGAATGTCGCTGCGCTCGCCCAGGGTCTTGAGCGACCAGCCACGCGCCTTGCGGAAGCGCCGGATGCCGTCGCCGATGGCGCCGTGACGGGGATCGGGCTCGCCGGCGACGCGGGCGGTGGAGCGGTTCTGGGGCATGGGTCCGGGCTCTCCTCGATGGGTCCTGACGGATGGCGCGCCGGGGCGCGGCGCGCGTTTCAATCCTGAAAACTCCCGTTCGATCTTACCGCATCGCCGCGCCAGCGTGGCAAGCAATCCGGCGCGTTCCACCATCGTTTCGAACAGAATTATTCCCGGTGAAAATCAATTATTAATTGGTCAAGCAACTGTATTTAAACGATAAAAAATAATGTTGGTGCATGGCTTAAGGGCTGCTATGATCTAATAAATGAAAATAATATCATATAAGAAAACTATTTCAGAACGATCATGACGGAGTAACCCCATGAAAGGCTTCAGGAAAAATTCACTGTCCCTCGCCATTTCCACGCTGTGCCTCGGCGTCCTGCCGCTGAACGCCGCGCTGGCGCAGGACGAAGCGGACGAGGACGGCGCCCTCGGCCTTGAGGAAGTGATCGTCACGGCCTCGCGCCGCGAAGAGTCCCTGCAGGACACGCCGCTGGCCGTGACCGCCATCGTCCCGGGCGACCTGGCCGAATCCGGCCTGGTGCGCCTGCGCGAGGTGATCGAGTACTCCCCCGGCGTGCACTACGCGGGCGGCGGGCTGCCCTCCGGCAACACCGTGACCATGCGCGGCGTGGCCCAGCTGGGCCGCATCAGCACGGTGGGCATCTACCTGGACGAGATCCCCCTGGGTTCCTCCACCTCCTTCGCGGCCGGCCCCTCACTGCAGTTCGACGGCGTGCAGGGCGACATCCAGCGCATCGAGACCATCCGCGGCCCGCAGGGCACGCTGTACGGCAGCTCCGCCATGGGCGGGGTGTTGCGCTACATCACCAAGGACCCGAGCGAGAACGACTTCGAAGCCAACTTCAGCGGCGAGTACATGGACGTGGCCCACGGCTCGTCCAGCAACAACCTGACCGGCCGCGTGGGCATCCCCATCGTCGACGACCGCCTGGGCTTCAGCATTGCGGCCTACCGCGAGGACTGGGGCGGCTTCATCGACCGCATCGCGGCCTCGCCCACCGGCGCGGCCACCGACGTGGACGCCTATGAGCGCACCGGCGTGATCAGCAAGCTGAACGCCAACGTGACGGACCGCTTCTCGGCTTCGCTGCAATTCGTGGACACGCACATCGAGTCCACCGGCGCGAACACCGTGGCCGTGGCGGGCCCCCCGTACGAGCTGGTCAACGGCCCCTACAACACCGACGAGGGCGCCAACACCCTGCAGGACGACTTCACCATTGCCGGCCTGACGCTGAAATACGACTTCGACGGCGCACAGCTGGTGTCCTCCACCAGCTGGCAGGACCGCTCCAACACCAACTCCGCCGACCTGGTCGCGACCTTCGGCGGCCTGATCGACCTGCTCGAGGGCAATACGCCGGGCACCACCACCGCGGCCTACTTCACCGGCGAACTGGCCACCGAGCGCTTCGTGCAGGAGTTGCGCCTGGACTCCACCACCGACGGGCCGATGGAATGGACGGTCGGCGCCTACTACTCCACCGAAGACAGTGGCAACATCCAGACCCTGCAGGGCGGACCGACCGGCTTCCTCGCGCTGGACGTGGACCTGGCCAGCGGCCTGGACGAGTTCGCCACCTTCGGCAACGTGACGTACTTCCTGTCCGACCAGTTCGACATCGGCGCCGGCGTGCGCGTGGCCTGGATCGACTCCTCCGTGTCCCTGACCGACGGTCCCGGCCTGATCGTGGCCAACCTGCCGGAAACCAACAGCTCCGACACGGTGGACACCTACAGCTTCACCGCGCGCTACCGACCCAACGACGACCTGTCGCTGTACGGACGCATCGCCTCCGGCTACCGCCCGGAGAACGCCAACCTGCCGCTGCTGGACGTCAACGGCAACAACGCCGCGCCGCCGATCATCGAGACCGACACGTTGTGGAGCTACGAGGTGGGCGCCAAGGGCGTGACCGCCGGCGGCCAGCTCGGCTACGACGTGGCCGTGTACTACATCGCCTGGGACGATCCGCAGGTGGTGACCTTCGTCAACGGCGCATCCACCGGCGGCAACGCCAACAGCGACGTGACGGCCTACGGCTTCGAGGCCTCCGCAACCTGGGTGCCGGTCAGCGGGCTGTCCATCACCCCGGCGATTTCGTACACCCACAGCACGCTGGACGATGACGAGACGGCGGCCTTCGGCGCCCTGGCGGGCGAGGAACTGCCGCTGCTGCCGGAGTTCACCGCTTCGTTGCGCGCCACCTACGACTTCACGGTGGCCTCGAAGTACGACGCCTTCGTCGTCGGCGGCCTGCGCTACGTGGGCGAGCGCAACACCGGCTTCCAGGGCGGCACGGCCGACGACGGCACGGTGGTCACCCCGCTGATCGTGAACTTCGACCTGGAAAGCTACCTGGTGGCGGACCTGGGTATCGGGATGCGGTTCGGCAACGTCACCACCACGCTGTTCGGCAACAACCTGTTCGACGAGTACGGATTCACGGGCGGATCGGCCCGCCCGACCGTCGGCGGCGTTCGCGCCACGGCGAACGTGCTGCAACCCCGCACCATCGGCATCCGAGTCGCGTACGATTACTGATTCGTAACCCGACAAGGAAGTTCTGCCCATGTGCGTTATTCGTTCCCTCCGCACGAGAGGGCCGGCCGCGTGGCTGGCCCTCGGCTTTTCCGGAAAACCGGACTCTGTTCCCGACTCGACAAACCTGATATCCCCGAATGCCCTGCTGTTCAGCGGCCTGCTGTTCAGTGCCGTGTTCAGTTCGCCACTGGCGGCCCAGGAGGCCGATGGCGAAGGGCCTGATGCCGCCCAGGCGGAGACCGGCCAGATGCCGGGTGGTGATCCGCAAGCGGCGCCCCCCAGCCAGGACGTCACCGCCGAGCGCGTCGAGGCCTGGGCCGAGGAATACTTCAACAACGCGCTCGCCAACCAGCAGGTCAGCGGCGCCGTGGTCAGCTTCGTCAAGGATGGCGAGCTGGCCTTCAGCCGCGGCTACGGCCTGGCGGACGTGGTCACGCAGGAAGCCGCGGATCCCGTCACCACCCGGGTGCGCATCGGCTCGACCACCAAGACCTTTACCGCGACGATCATCGCCCAGCTGATGGAAGAGGGCCTGATCGCCTCCGTCGACGAGCCGGCCAACCGCTACCTGCGCCGCATCGAGCTGCCGGACAACGACGGGGTGGAGATCACCCTGAAGCACCTGCTGACCCACACGGCGGGCTTCGCCGACCGCTTCTTCCAGATCGGCAGCGACACGCCCGTGATCATCCCGGCCAACCCGGCCATGATCGAGGCCTTGCGCCCCGAGTACGCGCGGCCCGCGGGCGAGCGGGTGGTGTACTCCAACTACGGCGTCGCGACCCTGGGCTGGATCATCGAGGACGTCACCGGGCGGTCCATGGCGCAGGAAATGCAGCGCCGTATCTTCGGCCGCCTGGGCATGGACGCCACGGTGTTGCCGGTGGACCTGGCCGAGCCGGAAGGCCTGGGCAAGCCCGGCCTGATCACGGCCGAGGGCGTGCAGGGTCCCGTGCCCTTCACGGCCATCAACCCGGCCATCGCCCAGACCGGCGCCATCGTTTCCACGGCGCAGGACATGGCGGCGTACATGAACGCCCAGCTGGGGCAGGGCACGGGGGCCTTTTCCCCGGCCGTGCGCCGCAACCTGCAGACGCCGCTGGCCGCGAACGCCGACGGCCAGTTGCAGGTCGGGATGGTCTACTTCCTGGACAACTGGGCGGGCCAGCGCGTCGCCGGTCATGGCGGCAACTGGCCGGGCTTCCACACCTGGATGATCCTGCTGCCGGAACAGAACGCGGGCTTCTTCGTGAGCCTGATGTCCGACCCGGCGCCCGAGTCGCTGCCGACCCGTTTCCTGCGCGCGGTGGCGCCGCAGTGGGCCGGCCCGCCTTCGCCGGCGCTGGTGACGGCTTCGGGCACCCGCGACCAGTTCCTGGCCGCGATGCTGGGACCCAAGCGGCCCATGCCGGCCGTCAGGCACGCGCCCAACCGCGCCCTGTCGGGCATCTACGTCGGTGACCGGCGGCCCTTCACCAGCGTGGAGGCCCTGTCGTCGCTGGTGTATTTCGGGGGCGCCGTGCTCGATATCTCGATCAATGACGCCGGCCTGTCGCTGGGCGCCGCCGGGCCCTTCGTGGCCGACGGCCGCGGCGGCTACATCCTGGACGCGCCGACGCGCCCGCGCCTGGCCGCGATGACCGTGCCCTCCAGCCGCCAGCCGGTGTTCGCTCCGGACCTGGCCATCTACACCTTCACCCGGGTGCCGGCCTGGAACGACCCGCGCGTTCATTCCGTCGCCATCCACGTGCTGATCCTGCTGAGCCTGCTGGGCCTGTTCGCCGTGGTCTGGTACCCGGGCAAGGGCCCGACCTGGCCGCGCAAGGCCGCCTTCGTACTGGGCCTGGCCGGCGCGGTACTGGCCGGCTGCGCGACCGTGGGCCTGGAGCGCGGCGAGTCCCTGATTTCGAGCTACTTCGCCGGACACATCACGCGCCTGGTGGTGTTCGTGGTGGCCGCGCACGTGCTGGCCATCGCCTCCCTGGCCACGGCCTGGGCCGCGCTGGCGGGCCGCGTGAAAGGCGGCGCCCGGCTGCATGCGAGCTTTCTGGCCCTGGTGGGCCTGGGCGCCGCGGTCATTCTCTGGCACTACAACGCGATCGGGATTCCTCGGTTTTGAGGCAGTGCCCGGCGCCCGTTCACAGCAGTGACCGCCCAGGGCGGTCGCCGGTCCTTTCCCTATAAATTTCGAGAGTGTTCCCATGAGCAAAGACGTCGCCCTGTTCTGGCCCGGAGACTACCGGGACAAGCCCAACGAGCTGGCCCTGCCGCTGGCCCGAGAAGCCACGCGCCAGATGGAGGCCGCCCTGAAACGCCTGGGCCGCCGACCCTACCTCGTGGAGGGTTTTCTCTCCCGGCCGGCCGACGCCATCACGAAGCTGGGGCCCATCGACGACCCCATGATCGGCCTGTTCGTGCACTGGGTGTACGGCCCGCACACCGTGGACGGCGTGGTGGGCAAGGACAACCCGCTGCTGCTGGCCTCGAACTTCGACGGGACCTTTCCCGGGCTGGTCGGACTGCTCAACACCGGCGCCTGCCTGGAGAGCGTGGGGCGCGAGGCCTCGCGCCTGTGGACCGAGGCGCCGGACTGGTCGCAGGACGAGGACTTCATGGCCCGCCTGGAGGCCTGGTGCGATACCGGGCGGATCGAATGGGACGAGGGCGAACTGTCCGGGGCGCCTGCTGTCGGCGCCGCGGCCCAGGCCATCGCCGACGAGATCGCCGAGGAGATCCACCGCCGCCGCATCCTGGTGCTGATGCTGGGCGACACCTCCATGGGCATGGTGAACGGCTACTTCGGCTACCGCCGCCTGGTGCGCCACGGCTTCACCGAGCACAAGGTGGACCAGGCCTGGCTGCCCAAGCGCATGGAGGGCATCGACCCGGCGCGCGTGGAAGCGGCCTTCGACTTCGTGAAGGCCAGGGGCGTGACCTTCCACTGGGGCGAGGCCGGGGCGGAGGACTTCACCCCGGACAGCACGCGCGAGCAGCTGAAGCTGTACTTCGCCGCCCTGGACCTGGCGCGCGAGTTCCAGGCCGACTGCATCGGCTGGCAGTACCAGCTGGGGCTGATCCCGGTGACCACGCCCAGCGATTTCTGCGAGGGCCTGCTCAACTCCGCCTGCCGCCCGGAGTCCGACGGCTCGCCCCTGATCACGGCCACCGAGGCCGACCAGGGCAACGTCATCCCCATGGAGCTGATGAAGCGGATCCTGCAGAAGCGCGGCCTGCACGAGGCCGTGATGTTCCACGACGTGCGCTGGGGCGGTGAGGAGGACGGGCGCTTTTTGTGGGTGCTGCTCAACTCCGGCAGCTGCGGCGCCTACGCCTTCAACCACGACCCGGACACCCTGGACGGCGTGCATTCCTGGCGCCAGCCGGCGATGTACTTCCCCAACCCGGGCGGGACCTTCGCAGGCCTCAGCAAGCCCGGTCAGATGACCTGGGCCCGCGCCTGGCTGACCGGCGACGAGATCGTCATGGACATCGGCCGCGGCGAAGTGGTCGAGCTGCCCGAGGAGCGCGTACGCCACTACTGGGACGGCACCACGCCCCAGTGGCCGCTGATGATGGCCGACCTCGGCTGCAGCCAGGACACCCTGATGGCCCACTACCAGAGCAACCACGTCGCCGTCGCCTACGGCGACATCTTCGAAGAGATGGTGGCCCTCTCCCAGAAACTCGGCTTCCGCGTCCGCATCGTCGGCAAGCAGGACTGATGCGGCGAATCCTCCTCTGGACGTGCCTGGCGCTACTGGCGGCGCCGCTCCAGGCCGATGATCGCCCCCCCAACGTCATCCTGATCAACACCGACGACCTGGGCTACGGCGATGTCGGCGCCTATGGGGCCGAGCTGGTGGAGACCCCCAACATCGACCGCCTGGCCGCCGAGGGCACGCGCTTCACCGACGCGCATTCCGCCTCCGCCGTGTGCTCGCCCTCGCGCTATGGCCTGGTGACCGGCAGCTACCCGGCGCGCGCCGACCAGTGGTTTCCGCTGTTCTGGAAGTCGCCGCTGACGGTGGACCCGGACAGCACCACCATCGCGGACGTGATGCAGGACGCCGGCTATGCCACGGCGGCGATCGGCAAATGGCACCTGGGCTTCGGCACCGAGACGCCGGTGGACTGGAACGCGCCGCTGCGCCCAGGGCCGCTGGAGCTGGGCTTCGACCACTACTACGGCATTCCCGTGCTCAACTCCCATCCGCCCTTCGTGTGGGTGGAGGACGACCGCATTGTCGGCTGGACCGCCGAAGACCCGGTGTTGCTGGACACCCCCGGCACCAGCCGCGAATTCGACGAGAAATTCCACATCGAGTCGGTCGGAGGTGCCGTGGCCGCGCACGCCCTGTACGTGGACCGCGAGGTGGGCACGACCCTGGTCGAGCGCGCCAACGGCTGGATCGAGGCACAGGCCGACGGACCGTTCTTCCTGTACCTGGCCACCACCCACATCCACCATCCCTTCACCCCGGCGCCGCGATTCATCGGCACGAGTAGGGCGGGCGCCTACGGCGACTTCATCCACGAACTGGACTGGATGGTGGGCGAGCTGATGGCCACACTGCAGCGCCTGGGACTGGACGAAGACACCCTGGTGATCTTCACCAGCGACAACGGCGGCATGTTCAACCGCGGCGGGCAGACCGCCTGGGAAGCAGGCCACCGCCTGAACGGCGATCTGCTGGGTATGAAGTTCGGCGCCTGGGAAGGCGGCCACCGCGTGCCGCTGATCGTGCGCTGGCCGGGCCAGGTGCCGGCGGGCCGCGTGTCGGACGCGCTGGTGGGCAACGTGGATTTCCTGGCCACGCTGGCGGCGCTGGTCGGGCGTGAGCTCGGCCCCGGAGAGGGCGTGGACAGCGTCGACCAGTTGCCCGAGCTCCTGGGCGCGGCCGAAGCGCCGCTGCGCGAGGAACTGGTGATCAGCCCCGCCAACCGCAAGCACCTGGCGCTGCGGCAGGGGCGGTGGATGTACATCTCCTCCAGCGGAGAGGGCGGATTCACCGGTGAGCGCCCGGGAATGCATGACTTCGGCGGCCCGGCCGTTCTGGCCTTCACCGGGCAGGTCAACAGCGACGTGCTGGAGGGCCGCCTGCGCGAGGACGCGCCGCCGGCGCAGCTCTATGACCTGCAGGCCGATCCGCGCCAGACCCGGAACGTCTACCGGGAGCATCCGGAGATCGCGCGCCGGATGTCGGAGCGCCTGAAGGCGTTGCTGGACTGAAGCGGCTCGCGGGTCCGGCCGGCCGCTGGCGAAGCCGGGCCGGCGTGGTGTTTCAGGACCCGCCTGACAATCGGCGCGGTCAGACCCGTCGCGTTGCGCCCGGCGTTCGCCGAGAGCGGCCCATCACGTTTCCGCGGAAAACCTTCGCCAACGCGTTTCCAGTACGTAGATCGTTATTGCGTACATCCCCACGATGATCGCCGGGATGACCACGAAGCGATGCTCCGGGAACAGGTACCAGGCCGTCAGGATCAGGATCGTGCGCCCCAGGCCGTGGAACAGGCCGATCCAGTGCTGGAGGGTCCAGCTCAGCGGAATCCACATCAGCCCGGTCAGGATGCCGACGGTCAGCGGCAGCGAGGACCAGTCGACGATGAAGAACGGGATGGCGATGGCGTAGACGGCCACCGCCTGCACCACCGTGTACATGAACAGGCCGTCGAAGGCGTTCTTCGGCTTGGTCTTGTCCAGGAAGTCCTCACCGGTGAGCTTCGACAGCCCCATGCCCAGGTAGGCGATGGAGCCGGTGGCGATGAACAGCACCCAGACAGTGACGGTGGGCGGGAACAGCAGACCGCAGATGCCGACCACCGTCCACATCAGCGTCCCGGCCAGCGGCATGGCCAGGAAGCGGTTGCGCTGGTACTCGCGACGTTGTTGATCGAGTGTTCGCGGCGGCTCGTCCAGCGAGTGTTGCGGCTGGTTCATGGTGTCTCTCCCTCCCTCGGTACAGCCTGAAGTGTGCCGCAGCCACTCCCGCCCGCGCCAGCCAACGAATGGCCCATTCACCGGCCCTTCGCCAGGGGTTCTCCTGCAAAACACCCGATGATGTGCCACATTGGAATGAATTCCGGAACGCCACACACGACCAGGGGGGGAGCATGCGAAACATCATTCGAATCCAACCAGCGCCGGGCGCGCTGAAGGCGCTGTGCGCTACGGCACTGTCGATGGCATTGATGGCGGCCCCCGGCCTGTCAGGCGCGCAGGGGCAGCTTCCGGCCGGGGACGGTACGGAATCGACCTGCGCCTGGTGGGCCTCGGTCACCGGCCACTCGCCGGCGCTGGGCGACTTCGAGGGCGAGCACGGGCGTATCACGGTCGAGGACAAGGAGTGGCCGCCGCTGGACATCGACGCCGTCATCCAGGACGACGACCTCCAGCCCGAGTCGCCCTGGATGATCATCCGCCTGCGCAACTACGACCGTTCGCGGCTGACCGACCCCAGCTTCATCAACGAGATCACCTTCGCGCTGCCGGGGGTGCAGGGCATGGAGACCGGCCCCTTCAACCGGATCTGGGGCCAGTTCACGGCCGGGATGACCACCTACGAGGGCAATGCCGACTACCTGCGGCGCAACGTGGTGGGCATCCCGGGCGGGACAGGCATCGGCTTTCTGCTGACCAGCAACGTCCAGCTGACGCGCAACGACGATACGCGGCTGATCGGCTCCTTCGAGGCGCGCTTCATCAACCCGGAGCTGTTTCGCAAGCTGGACATCCAGCAGCAGCACCCCGTGGGGGTCGGTGTGCACGCCATCATGGGGGCCGAAATCGCGATGCGGGGTGAGTTCAGCATCCTCAAGGACGGCAGCTGCGCCGGCGGCTTCGGGCGGCCGAAGCGGATGCCGGGCGGTTGATGCGACTTCATCGCCTCGCCCGGTGACGGTACGAGGCGCTCAGATGCAGCAGATGGACGCCTTGATCTGGTTTACCTGCGTGGGTGTCAGGCTGGGCAGCGTGACGTTGATGCGGCCGGTATCGCTGAACATGAGGTTGCCCCGGCTGGTGTGATGCGCGCCCCCGGGCGTGTGGCTGAAGTGCCGGGTCAGGAGCACGTGGCCGATTTCGTGCGCCGTGGTCCACTCGGTGCCGTGCGAGGCGATGATGCAGGCGGGGCGGTTGGCGCGGTGGCCGCCGCAGCCGCGCAGGGTGTTGCGCGAGGGCGCGCCGAAGGCGCCGACGTAGTACACCGCGATGTGGTTGGAGGGCACCGCCGGTCCCAGCCCCTGCAGTTCCGCGAACTCGCCGGTGGTGATGTCCCAGACGCACTGGCCGTTCACCACCTCGAAACGCCGCGCCTCCGTTTCCGACAGCCCGAGCGACATGCCGGAGCCGAACACCATGTCGATGCCGTACTGGCCGTAGACGCGCTGCGCGGCACTGAAGTGCTGTTCGAAGGGGACGTCGGTCAGGGAAATGCTGCGGAAGTGCAAGGTCACGCGGCGCCGCCGTGACGGGTTGATCCCGCCGCCGGTGGTGAGGAAATGGTCCAGCGCCGTGACCGTGTTGCGCCCAACGATGCCGTCCGCGCCGAGGTTGTTGTCGGCCTGGAAGGTCCGCACTCGCGCGGCCGTTTCCTGGCCGAAGATGCCATCGAGGCCGCCGGGCGTGGTGGAGCGCGGCATGGCGTAGCCCAGGTCCACCAGCGCCTGCTGGATGACCTTGACCGGATCGCCGCGTTCACCGGAGCGCATGGTCGGGCTGTTGTTTGAGGCCGCGACGATGCGCGGATTGGAGACGAACGGTGGATAGCTCAGCGGCATGGCCGGTGCCCCCCAGCACCTTGTCGGCCGTGGGTCGACAATTCAGGTATGTGTGGTACCAGATTAGTTCACCGGCAGTGATCCTGCCATGGCGATCGAGCCGCTGCCGGGAGGCTTGCGCGCCGATCCTTGCTTATACTCGAAGGACGACCGATGTTCCGGAGAATGCCATGTCCTCTGTCCGCAATCGAATGGGTTACCCTTTGCTCCGCTACGCCGCCTCACTGCCACTGGCGTTCCTGCTGGCGGCAAACGCGGCGAACGCGGCGAACGCAGCCGGGAGCGACGATCCCGCCCAGCGCGTGGCGCTGTTCGGCAACATTCACGTGCACACCAACCTTTCTTTCGACGCTTTCACCAACGGCACGGTGACCACGCCGGCGGACGCCTACCGCTGGGCGCGCGGCGAAGTCATCCAGGGCGACAAGGGCGGGGCGCAGTTCCGCATCCGTTCGCCGCTGGATTTCTACGCGGTGTCGGACCACGCGGAGATGATGGGCACCTTCGTGGAGATGACCAACCCGGATAGCGAGATCAGCAAGAACCCGATCACCGAGCGCGTGCTGTCGGAGGACCAGAACACCGCGATGCAGGCCTTCGCCGAGATCCTGCGCGACATGAGCACCGGCAATCTCGACCCCGACTTCACCGACCCTGAGGTCAGCCGCACCGCCTGGGCCGGCATGGTGAAGACCGCGGACGAGTACTACGCGCCGGGTGAGTTCACCACCTTCGCGGCCTTCGAGTGGTCGTCCAACCCGGACAAGCGCAACCTGCACCGCGTGGTGCTGTTCCGCGACACCGGCAAGGTCCCGGACCTGCCGTTCTCCGCCATCGACTCGGACCGTCCCGAAGACCTCTGGGCCTGGATGGCCCTACAGCGCCAGGCCGGCAGCACCCTGCTGGCCGTGCCACACAACGGCAACGCCAGCGATGGACTGATGTTCTCGCTGACGGACTCGAACGGCGAACCGCTGGACGCCGCGTACATCGCCGAGCGCGCCCGCAATGAACCGTTGTACGAAATCTCGCAGATCAAGGGCACCTCCGAGACCCACCCCGACCTCTCGCCGAACGACGAGTTCGCCGGCTTCGAGATCTGGGACTACACCCTATCTGCGGACTTCGAGCGACCCACGCATCGCGAGGGCAGCTATGCGCGCAAGGCGCTGCTGGACGGCCTGGGGTTCGCCCACCAGGGCCTGGGCAACCCGTACCAGTTCGGGTTCATCGGCGACACCGACACGCACAATGCCGCCGCCACCAACGAGGAGTACAACTACACCGGCAAGTTCGCTTTCGAGGCGCACCCTGAACATCGGCTGTTGGGCCTGGAGGGCCAGCCCGAAGGACAGAAACGGCAGGTTCGCGAATTCAGTTCAGGCGGCCTGGCCGGCGTATGGGCGTCGGAGAACACCCGCGAGGCCATCTGGGACGCCATGGCACGCCGCGAGACCTTCGCCACCACCGGCACCAAGGCCAAGGTGCGGATGTTCGGCGGTTTCGGCCTGGCGGCCGGCGAGGGCGACGACTGGGTCGCGGCCGGTTACGCGGGCGGCGTGCCGATGGGCGGCGTGCTGGCGGGCGCCGGCGATGCGGCCGCGCCCACCTTCATCCTGTGGGCCCTGAAGGGCCCCGAAAGCGGCAACCTGGACCGCCTGCAGGTGGTGAAGGGCTGGATCGACGCCGAGGGCGCCCAGCACGAGACCATTTATGACGTCGCCTGGAGTGACGACCGCGAACCGGGCGCCGACGGCGAGCTTCCGCCGGTGGGCGACACGGTGAACGTCAGCGCCGCGACCTACGAGAACAGCATCGGCGCGACCGAGTTGTTCGCCACCTGGACCGACCCGGATTTCGACCCGGCGGAGCACGCCTTCTACTACCTGCGCGCCATCGAGATCCCGACGCCGCGCTGGAGCACCTATGACGCGGTGGCGCTGGGCGTACCCGTCCCCGACGGACTGCCGGCGACCATCCAGGAGCGCGCCTGGGGTTCGCCGATCTGGTACACGCCGTAGCGCCAGAATCCCGGGTCAGAATCCAGCACTGATGTCCCTGCCAGCCGGGAATCAGGCGTAACGCGCTACAAGGGATTCGTGAACATCGTCGATGACGAGTTCTTCGGGGGGCATCAGTCCTTCAGGTGCTTACTCGTCAGGTACTCGAGCCGCATGGCGTCATTGTCGATGTTTTTTGGCAAGCGATCTTCGGGGATCAGGTTGATCATTTTCAAAACATCCGGATGCAGTTCCTCCGGAATCGCTTCCTGAATCTGATCGAGGCTCTGAGAAATCACCTCTGACTTATCCTGTTTGGCCATGGGTCTCACCAGTCTACGGTTCGATTCATAGGATAGTACGGCAATTTTCCTAATCCCTTGAAGGACAACGGCTCGACGACCCACAGTCATCACCCGGATTCAATCCCCCATGCCCCGAAAACGCCCCAAAACAGGGCCTCGTTCCCCCAAACGCGCTAAAATGGCCGGCCCACACACGCCACGTCATTTCGTCATGAGCCGACCTGCTTCCGACATCCACCAGAGCGACCACGACGGCCGGGCGGCCGGACAGGACGCGCTGGACACGCCGCTGCGTTTCGTCACCGCCGCCAGCCTGTTCGACGGGCACGACGCGGCCATCAACATCATGCGGCGCCTGATCCAGGCGCAGGGCTGCGAGGTGATCCACCTGGGCCACAACCGCAGCGTGCTGGATGTGGTGCGCGCGGCCATCCAGGAAGACGCCGACGCCATTGCTATGAGCAGTTACCAGGGCGGCCACAACGAGTACTTCCGCTTCATGGTGGACGAGCTGCGCGCGCGCGGCGCCGGCCACATCAAGGTGTTCGGCGGCGGGGGCGGCACCATCACACTCGACGAGATCGCCGACCTGGAAGCCTACGGCGTGGAGCGTATCTACCACCCCGACGACGGCATGAACCTGGGGCTGGTGGAGATGATCGAGGACGTGGTGGCGCGTGCCGGCAAGGACCGCCGTTCCCCCAGCGACCCGGCCGAGCTGCGCCCGGATGACTCTTCCGACGTGGCCGCCGTGCTCACCCTGCTGGAAGCCGAGCGCTATGGCGAGGCCGAGCTCAAGATGAAACGCCACGAATGGGCCGGCGCGGAACGCCAGGCGCCCGTCATTGGCATCACGGGCACGGGCGGCGCCGGCAAGAGTTCGGTAACCGACGAAATCCTCAACCGCTTCCTGGCCTGCTTCCCCGAGCGCAACGTGGCCGTGCTGGCCGTCGACCCCACCCGCCGGCGCACCGGCGGCGCGCTGCTGGGCGACCGCATCCGCATGAACTCGCTGCGCTCCGAGCGCGTGTACATGCGCTCCATGGCCACGCGCCGCCAGCACCTGGCGACCAGCGCCATGCTGAAGGACGCCATCGCCTTTTTGAAACAGGCCGGCTTCGACCTGGTGATCGTCGAGACGGCCGGCATCGGCCAGTCTGACTCCGAGATCGTCGACCTGGTGGACTTCCCCGTCTACGTGATGACCAGCGAGTTCGGCGCCCAGAGCCAGCTCGAGAAGATCGACATGCTGGACTTCGCCGAGCTGGTGGTGTTGAACAAGTTCGACAAGCGCGGCGCCGAAGACGCCCTGCGCGACGTGCGCAAGCAGTGGAAGCGCAACCACCTGGCCTTCCAGTTGGCGGACGAGGACACGCCCGTCTACCCGACCATCGCCAGCCAGTTCAATGATCCCGGCGTGAGCTGGATGTTCGTGAACCTGGTGCGGCTGCTGGCGGAGAAGGCCGAGAAGGCGGAGAAGGGTGCAGCGCCCTTTTCGCGCAGCTTCCTGGACGACATCGACAATTCGGGTGGCGAGGGTGCGGACCCGTATGCCGCCCTCCTGGACGTCACCGTCAAGGAGCCCAAGGCCACCGTCCTGATCCCCGGCGCTCGCACGCGCTACCTGGCCGAGATCGCCGAGCAGGGCCGGGCGATCAACGCCGACATCCAGCGGCAGGCCGAGGCCGCCAGCCTGGCGCAGCACTACTACGAGACGTTGAAGGACCTGGAAGACCCCGACCTCCCGGCGCCGTTCGAGGCCTTCCCAGGCTCGGTGATCAACCCGGCCCCGGCTTCCGGTGGCGCGGACGCCGAGGACGTGGAAGGCGGCGACCAGCGCGTCCCGGAACAGCTCCGCCACCGCGGCCGAGCCGTGCTGGCCGATCGCTACAACGCCCAGCTGGCCGAGCTGAGCCCCGAAGCCCTGGAACTGCTCAAGTCCTGGCCCCAGCGCAAGAAGGGCCTGCGCACCGAGCAGTACGGGTACGAAGTGCGCGGCCGGAAGATCACCGGCCCGAACTTCCGCGAATCGCTCAGCCACAACCAGATCCCCAAGATCGGCATGCCCCGCGACGCCGACTGGGGCGAACTGCTGAGCTTCCTGATGCGCGAGAACCTGCCCGGCGACTATCCCTACACGGCAGGAGTGTTTCCCTACCGCCGCACGGGCGAGGATCCGACGCGCATGTTTGCCGGCGAGGGCACGCCCGAGCGCACCAACCGGCGTTTTCATTACGTGAGCAAGGGCCAGCCGGCGGCGCGCCTGTCGACGGCCTTCGACTCCGTGACCCTGTACGGCGAGGACCCGGCCACGCGCCCGGACATCTACGGCAAGGTGGGCAACTCCGGGGTGAGCATCGCCACCCTGGACGACATGAAGAAGCTGTATTCGGGCTTCGATCTGTGCGCGCCGACCACCTCGGTGAGCATGACCATCAACGGCCCGGCGCCGATGATCCTGGCCTTCTTCATGAACGCGGCCATCGACCAGCAGGTGGAGCAGCACCTAAAGGCCGAGGGAGAGTGGGAGGCCGCGCAAAAGAAGATCGATGAATACTTCAAAGGCCGCGAGCGTCCGCGCTACCACGGCGACCTGCCGGAAGGAAACGACGGCCTGGGGCTCGGCCTGCTGGGCATCTCCGGCGAGCGGCTGGTTTCCGCGGAAACCTACGCGAAGATCAGGAAAGACACCCTGGCCCGCGTCCGCGGCACGGTGCAGGCCGATATCCTGAAAGAGGACCAGGCCCAGAACACCTGTATCTTCAGCACCGAGTTCGCCCTGCGCATGATGGGCGACATCCAGCAGTTCTTCGTCGACAACGACGTGCGCAACTTCTACAGCGTCTCGATCTCCGGGTATCACATTGCCGAGGCCGGGGCGAACCCCATCAGCCAGCTGGCCTTCACGCTGAGCAACGGCTTCACCATCGTGGAGTACTACCTGGCGCGCGGCATGCACATCGACGAGTTCGCGCCCAACCTGAGCTTCTTCTTCTCGAACGGCATGGACCCGGAGTACACCGTGATCGGCCGCGTGGCGCGCCGCATCTGGGCCCGCGCCATGCGCGAGCGCTACGGCGCGAACAAGCGCAGCCAGATGCTCAAGTACCACATCCAGACCAGCGGCCGCTCACTGCACGCGCAGGAGATCCAGTTCAACGACATCCGCACCACGCTGCAGGCGCTGTACGCCCTGTTCGACAACTGCAACTCGCTGCACACCAACGCCTTCGACGAGGCCATCACCACCCCGACGGAGGAAAGCGTGCGCAGGGCCGTGGCCATCCAGATGATCATCAGCAAGGAACTGGGCCTGAACTTCTGCGAGAACCCCTGGCAGGGCAGCTTCATCGTGGACGAGCTGACCGACCTGGTGGAGGAGCAGGTGTACCAGGAGTTCGAGCGCCTCTCCGAACGCGGCGGCGTGCTGGGCGCCATGGACACCATGTACCAGCGCTCGAAGATCCAGGAAGAAAGCATGTACTACGAGCACAAGAAGCACGACGGCTCGCTGCCGATCATCGGCGTGAACACCTTCCTGGGCGGGAAGGACCCGCATGCCGAGGGGGGCGAGGTGGAGTTGATGCGCTCGACCGATGCCGAGAAGGATCAGCAGGTGGGGAATGTGGAGACGTACCGCTCAGTGCATGGGGGGGAGGCCTCCCCGTTGCTTCAGCGGCTGCAGGAGGTGGCGCGGGCCAGGGAGAATACGTTTGAGGCGCTGATGGAGGCGGGGAAGGTTTGTTCGCTCGGCTCAATGAGTCATGCGTTGTATGAAGTTGGGGGGGAATATCGACGGAATATGTAGCAGACTTGTACTAGCGAAGGCGGTATCGTGAAATTTGATCAGAAACGTACAGCTAGCTTTAAGAGGCGTGGAAAATGAAAGTAAGCACGTGAAGCCGATGGTATAGGCTCTTTGGCCCGCTCTACTTAGTCTCTAAGCCATTTGCGGGACTTAAAAGCTGAGATATTTGATTCCCTTCTGCGCGCAAACTTGATAACCGTCGCAAGCAAGGCTATAGGCGTCCTGCCCGAAAAGAGAAAAATTCATGCACATTCAACAGCTCCTGCTCAAACAATTTCGTGGGTCTAGTGAGCTTCCTCTAGAGCTGGATAAACGTTTGAATGTTTTTGCGGGGATGAATGGCGCGGGGAAATCTAGTGTTCTTGATGCCGCTGCCATTTTACTTTCATGGCTTGCCAATCGAATCAAGCGTTCAACAGCTTCAGGTCGGCCGATTACAGAATCTGATATTCGTAATGGTGAGCAAGCTGCTGGACTCAAGGTCATCATCGTGGATGCTGGAAGCAGTTTTGGGTGGAGCCTAGCAAAAGTCAAGCGAGGCTACGCGAGTAGGAATTTTGTTTCTGAGCTTTCCAGCGCAACGAATAAGGCAAAGGAGATTCAAACATTAATCTCTGAGTTTGATGGAAACATCAATATTCCTCTGTTTGCCTACTATCCGGTCAATCGATCAGTTCTTGATATTCCGCTGAGGATACGTAGCAGGCATAAGTTTGATCTTCTATCCACGTACGATGACTCTTTGACAAGCGGAGCAAACTTCAGAACGTTTTTTGAATGGTTTCGCGAAAGAGAGGACTTAGAAAATGAGAACCGAAAATACCAAGGTCAATTGGTAAAGCCGGAAGGCTTTCAGTTTCCCGATGGGCAGCTAAGTGCTGTTCGAAGTGCTCTTGAAATGTTCATGCCGGATTTCTCTAACTTGACGGTGCGGCGAAACCCACTACGCATGGAAGTGGAAAAGCTAGGGCAGAGGTTAACGGTTAACCAACTCTCTGACGGTGAAAAATGCCTGATGGCCATGGTAGGTGACCTTGCGCGTCGGCTGGCAATCGCTAACCCCAAGCTTGGCAACCCTCTGAAAGGTGAGGGAATTGTTCTGATAGATGAAATTGATATGCATCTTCACCCAAAATGGCAACGCACAGTTGTGCCTAATTTATTGAAGGTGTTTCCCAACTGCCAGTTCATTATCTCGACGCACTCACCTCATGTGATCACGCATGTGCATCCAAAGAATCTTCATTTGATGCATTTGGTTGATGGAGAGCTACGAGTAATGCGGCCTGAGGAGTCTTATGGAAAAACTGTTGAAAGAGTTCTTGAAGACTTGATGGACCTTCAGACGACCAGACCAGATGAAGTTCAGCGTTTGTTGCGCAAGACATATGAATTAATAGAGAAGAGCGAGTTTGTGGCCGCTCGTGACTCAATAGAGTCTCTTGAAAAAGAAATTGGCGACGACCCAGAACTCGCGAAGGCAGAAGTGCTAATTAAACGGAAGGAATTGATCGGTAAATGAAGCACTTCATCAAGAGGGCTGAACCGCAGTCATTTTCGGCCTGGAAGGCGCAACAAAACGATGATTGGATTCCAACATATAGTGATCTTGGTGGTGTCGAAAAGAGAGATGTGAAATCTGCCTTGATGGTCGAACAAGGCTACATCTGCTGCTATTGCGAGCGAGGTCTAAAAGAACACGACTCACATATTGAGCATTTTCAGCCTCAGAGTGATCCGGACGTAGACCCTTTAGACTTCAGCAATATGATTTGTTCGTGTCAAAAAAGTACGTCAAAGGGTGAACCGCGCCATTGTGGGACCCTCAAAGCTGAGTGGTTTGACTCTACTCTTTTGATCAGTCCACTTAACCCAAGATGTGAAGATCGATTTTCGTACTTAGTAGACGGAGAAATTCAACCTGCCATTTCAAATGATATTGGAGCGCAGACAACGATTGCGAAGCTCGGTTTGGATATTCCAAAGTTGAAAGCATTGAGAGCGAAAACGATTGATCCGTTTCTTGATGAAAACTTGACTCATGAGGATGTGCGACAGTTCGTGAACGCCTATCTAGAGCAGGACGAACAAGGGAAGTTTCAAGATTTTTGGACAACAATCAGGTATTTGTTTCGGGGCTACGTAACCTGACAATGCAAAGAAATCGGAATCTTTGGGGTCAGAGCGAATACGCTTCATTTTGGTCTGGCGAAAGCTGTTTAGGGTCAGATTAGAAAAGCAGACACCCACCAGAGGGTAAGAGCTCTTTTCCTGCGGTTGAGGGGGTGTGAAGGCTGAAGCGGCGAGGGCGATCGGCGTTCAGGATCGGAGGATGCCACGCTCGCCACGCCGAACCGTTCCTAGGATTCCACTCCATGTCGTGCAGCGTGGCAACAATAGCCAAGCGGTGTTTTTTTGCGATTCGGATTATCGCTGCTACCTGGAGAAGCTGTTCGAATCAGTGAGCCGCTGAGGCGTGTTTGCGCACGCGTTCGTGCGCACGACCAACCATGTTTGACTGTTGATCAAGAAAAGGCCTCTAACCACTTGTCTACGATCCCTTGACGTGCCCCAGGTTCTGCGTACACCCACCAAAGTTAGTTAAGCTCGCCCTTCGAACTTCACCGGACTGATGCTACCCAGTCTCAAGCGAAAGTTCCCCCTAAATTGGGACAGTTCAACCTGGATGAAGTCCGGGAAATCACCTGGCGCTGGATGGTCGAATACAACGAGGAAAGAGACTATGACATCCTCAGCGGATTGACTCGCGCGGAGGCGCTGGAGAACTTTGAGCCGCTAACTAACTAGCTATCCTTATAACGGGGGAGCTTACGATATTCCGCGTCTTGTTAATTTCGCCCGTCAACAGGCTCGCACGCGTGGGCTTGATCCGAAGTCGGCCTGCGTAGAGCTTTACAAGCTCGCATTGGAACACGGAATTGATGTCTACGGCGCACGAAGCATCCGCGATGAGGTACGGAAACTAGGTAAGAAGCAGAACGCAAGGATCGCCCTCCGGCGTCAGTATCGTTGTTTGTTCCATCGCACGCGTAATGCTGACACGGAAGTTTTGCCTTGCTTGGCCAAGGTCCTGGTTTCTGGCGTTGCCACGCACGATCCGATCAGGATTGGAGATGATGTTTCCATTCTTACGTCGCGGCCATCCCTCAAAAATAATGACCTCATCGAACTGCTTCCCTTTGGCCTTATGCATATTCATTACGACGACGCCGGATTCGGGCCGACCGGCGCGTGCGAAATGTTCCTGGACAAATGCGCGCTGGACGACCTCCAGCGCACGTGCATAGGTCAAAGAATCGCGCCAAATTTGCGAGAGCGCAGTTCGCAACTGCGCACCCCGGCCAAGCAGGCGCAAATTTCTGGATTCAGTTGCCACTTCCCGAAGGCGTTTGCATTCTCCTGCTTCCAGAACGGTTCTGACTGCGCGCCAGTCAATCTCCGGGTCACCGGAAAGTGCAATGGCTCGGGCATTTCTGTAGGTGTCCAACATTGGCAGTACAAGGCTGTTCCGGGCGATTTCTTTCTTATTCCTTTTAGCCTGTACGGCCCTCTCCAGCGCCGCGTTGATCCTTGCAGACTCTTCTATATGTGTTTTTGCAGGTGTGACACCGCCGCGTCCTTCATAAAAATTGCAGACGAGTTTGACGAAGGAGCCAAAATCACCCTCTGGTGATTTTGGCTGAAGTAAAAAAGCGATGACTTCAGCGGCGAGGATTGCGGCTTCAACATCGACGGCTGCGGTGTGACTAACGGGAGGCAACTGGCCCTGCTGTGAGCGCAAATGATCTGAGACCGCCCGCGTCATTTTCCTTGTCGGAACGAGTACGGCAATAGACCAGTCCTCCTTTCCGCTGTCCAGTTGGCGTTTCCTCGCCTGCAATACCTGTGTCTTTATGGCAGCGTAAGCCTGGTTCTGGTTCGGGGCATAAGTGTTAACGGTGATGCCGCAATAGGTCTCACTCCCGAACGCCCCTCCCAAAATGTCGTTTCCAAATTTTGCAATGTCAGTGCCAGCACTACGGAAATTGTCGTTCCGTAAGTCAAACTCAGTTGGCCCGAACACTTCCCGGTAGTGATTAATCCTCTCCGGGTCGGCACCGATGAATTCATAAATCCGTTGTTCCGGATCGGCAAGAGCAATGACCTCGCTGCCATGCCCCAATGCCTGTACAACATTCCATTGGTCAGCATCCGTATCCTGGAATTCATCAAGGATGATGTAAGGGTAGGCTTCTGAAATAAGCACCCGGATTTTCTGACTGCCATGGAGGATTTCTGCCGTAAGCTCAGCGAACAGGTCAAAACAAACCCGTCCGTCCTCAAATGCAAGGCGCTTCCGTTCGTCCAGCTCCCTTGCGGCTTTCTCATTGGCTTGCGCGTCCGTAAGTTTGGAAGCAGCCGGATATTCATTTCGTATGGAAGCCAGCGCGATTGCTTCTGCAGATGGCGTTAACAAGGTGATTTTTCTTGGCAACCCGATTAGATAACCGTGTGAGCGGATAAGCCGCCAGAAGAAGGCGTGGTATGTATCAATTTCGATGGCACGCTTGTCTTCGTTCTCAATCTCAGTGGATTTTGAGAGGGATTCGACAATTCGTGCGACGGTGGGGCGGGCGAAACTAAGGAATATGACTTTCTGACTATGCCGTAACGACTCCCGTACGATCTTTCCGGCTTTCAGTGTCGCAACTGTCGTCTTACCAGAGCCAGGGCCACCAAGTACCAGCAGATTTCCGGAAGCCGCTAATACACCCTTCTGTGCATCGGAGAGCTCAAACAATGTCCGCTACACCCGCCGCAGCCCCTTCTTCTGTGTCAGCCGCCTCGTCCTCTTCAGTCGTTGAGGGACTACAATGCGCGCGGAGTGCGGTACAGGTTTGCCTGATCCATAGGGGGACTTCGTCTTCACTGCAAGTTACTAGGAAATCCGCGATGCTGTGGCTTCCCTTGGCCCAGCCGAAATAGTCTGAAAGGGCATTGGCAGAATCGGATTTTGGGTCTCCGAATTTATCTGTCAGGTGTTGTGGCCAGTCGAGCTCGTCAGCAAAGCGCTCTAATGCCCCTTGGGTCGTGTTCTTGAGAACTAGGTCTTCGAATCCATGTTCCTCATGCATGTACAGGTGATCGACCTGGGCATCAATCTTCCCTTCGTCGTCCTCACTTTGCTTGTCACAAACAGCAAATACCTCCTTGCCAAGCCCCTTGTATAGCTGGCCCAGGTCAGCAATTTGAGAATCCGTACCGGCATCGAGCGTTGTAATACCGAGGGATTCCAGTGAGGAATATGTTCCCGGGTCAAGTTCCGACAATCGGCGCGCTGCGGCGGGCATCGCCGCAGCTTCGGTTGCACCTTCGGCAATCAGAACGCGGCGGGAAAGAAGCGCTTCGCAAAACCTCGTGCGGAACTCTCTTCTGTAACGTTTGTGTTTCACGCTGGACGGCAGGTTTACGGAGGCTGGATGCAGCACCCCATCAGGACCGCGCGAAAGAATAACTGTCTCCGACAGGTCAAACTCTTCAAGGACATAAGGGGAATGCGAAGTAAAGAGCGACTGCGCCGATAGTTTGCGAACCTCATGCACTATTCTTTTCTGAGCATATGGCGGGATAGCGGTCTCGGGTTCCTCCATAGCGAAGACGACGTTCTGCTTGTCGGCGGCGATTTGCGAGAGCATCGCAAGTACGAGCAGATTAATTGTTCCCGTGCCCTGGCGATAGAACGGGGCGGCATGCGTGCCTTCCCCAGTTGCGACGAACGCTGTTATGACTTTGCGCAGATGCTCGCGTGTCAGATTGGAAACTTTAAGGTGAGGGGCGACCCCCCACTCTTTTGGGACGAACTTTTTGATTGAAGCTTCAATGCTTTGAAGTACCCCAGAAATGCCCAGCCCTGGGTCAGCAGCGACTTCATGCTTTGCCAGTTCCGCTATGGTTTTTTCCCACATCTTCGGGCGGATTTCTTTCTGGCGAAGGATGATGTCCAAAAGGCTGCCGCGCTCAATGCTTAGCGCACGTGAACCGGTGCGCAGTGAACGCAGGTAAAGAAAGCCGCAATACTGTTTGTCTTTTCTAAGGAACGATTGCCGGTCGCCTTCATCATCACTTTTTGAAAAATAGGTGTCTCCGGTGAAGTCGTCTTCGTCCTGGCTATATGAGCCGGAAAAGGCAACCCGCAGGGCGTGGATGACTTGGTCCTGATCGACATTTACGGGCGGCGGGGTGGTCAACAGTTCGCGCTTTTCCTCGTCCCACCACTCGATACAGTCTTTGAAACGTACGCGTTGTTCTTCATTGAGCTTGGTGATAATGGCTTCAATCTGAATTACCGGCGCATCCGCCCCCTCTGAGTTTGCCTCGTACTCTCCGAGGTAGAAATCGTGCTCATCTACGATGGGACGTCGGCCAAGCCGCTCCGGCCCGAGCACAAGGTCCAGCGCTTCAAAAATGGTCGATTTGCCAACATTGTTGTCGCCGATAAGGACAACGTGATCGGGAAAGAGCAGTTCAGCCTCGCGTATCCCTCTGAAGTTCTTGATTGTGAGTTTGCTTATTTTCATTCTGCTTTGCCGTTTTCTTCGCTAGTCCGGCTCGCATCTGCACACTCCTGAGTGAACATTTCAGAGCTTACCCTGAATATTGTCGATTAATTGCGTCCTGACATCCTTGCCTTGATCGTCCTTAACCGCAATGAGGTACAGCCCTTTTCCGCCCATGGCCTTATCCCACAATTCGCCGATCAGCTTCTTTTCCTCTGTGTCAGAAAAAGGGGTCGGATGCAATTTCATTCCACGATATCTGGGCACAGATTCTAGAGCTAGGAGAGGACATTGGATGCGACCACATTTTTGTGAATGTTGGCTACGCGTCTTCTTGGCTGTCACTTGGCAACTCGAACTCGCGCGCCCAAACCAGGCCCTTATCCGGAATTCTTGCTTGTTCACTAGGAACACTGTTTGTCGAATTCTGTGTAATCTCCTTTTTGACCTTCGGTGCCGGCGGAATCCAGTTTTTGAGGTGCTGGCCTACATCTATGTAGAAGCGAACCAATTCACGCTCTGCTTGTTCAACAAACTTTCGTTTTTGCTGAAACGTGCCGGCCAGGTCAACAACCCGGACCACCTCCAATCCCACGGGAAGCGCCTTACAACCATCCGGTATGAGCCGGTTCGCATCCTCCCTTAATTCGACCACAGACTGAATCGTATCCGCGGTTCTTCCCGGCCACCGAGCACGAATCAATGATTTGGAATCTCCAGAGTCGATCTGGCGAATCAACCAATTGATACTGGCCGAAGCGAACTTCTTGTCCTTCGGGCATTGAACGCCCATCGCGAAGACCAATGCGCGTCTAGCGAAGTCGGCGGATACCGAAAGCCTGCCTGCCGCGTTAGGAATGTCAAACTGATCAGAAAGTGTCTGAGAATTGACTAGCTCATCAACATGAGTTCTTATTCTAAGTTCGGGATCGCCCGCTTGTTTCCTTGTCATCACCAGGGACACTGGCTTCGCTACCGCCAAGGTCATTTGGAGCGCAAGAAATCGGGTCAATTGCTGCCAACTGCTCACCGCTTGGTTGACGTTCTCGGCACCCTTGAGCAGCTTCATTCCCTGCAGGACATCACTTGAAGTCTTGCGCCAACCAGCCCCAATCTCCGTCATCAGTGACACACCGGATCTAGGGTGTTGAAGGTAGCGAATCAGTTCATCGAGAATGAAGGCCTGCTCAGGGTCATCGACCTGTTTGTGTTCCGCCAAAAGAACTGCACTGGACACCAAAGACAGCCAACTGAAATGGAAAAGGCCCAATTTCCCAAGCTTGGCCTTCGAGACCGGCGTCGGATGGTGAGTTGGAAGCGCAGCGAACTGATTCGAGATCGTGATCAGGGCATCACATTGAAGATCCCTTGCCAAGGGGATGTAGGACTCGATTTGCGCGGGAGTGAGTTCGTTACTTCCGACTTTGGCCTCAACCAATGCTGTCCAGGTACTGCGACCCGTATCGACCACGATCAACCCATCCGGTCGAAGTTTCCCCAGCTCTTTTGATTTCGCGACGACCTCTGTGAAGCCAAAGATTCGAGTACGCACTCCCCCCGGAGCACCGACGCTTTGGAGCAATTCGAGGGCGTATGTTGGAACGACTCTGAATGTGGCTAGCAGAAGCGAAGTGGCGCGTTCTTCTTTCTTTGATTCAGGGAGTGTCGGTATTAGTCGAGCAACGTCGGCACATTTAAGCTTGTGAAGAACTGCTAGTTCCTGACTCACCTCAGCACCCCCTAATCCAAATATTTAAGACCCAAGAATAGCGCAACCCTTGCGGTGACACTGGTTTTCGACAAGGTGTTCAAGCATCAACACCGACAATGCACGCGGCAATCCTTTCCTCCATCGGCTTCGTCCTCGGGAATTTCGCGAAGCTGCGAATGACGTCTCCACCCAGTTCGGCTTCCATCCCTAGCAAGTCCTTTCGAATATCTCTCAGAAGCAATGGCTTACGGCGTCCCTTGACCGTCAGGCGCCGATACCAAACTGGACGGATCACATCCAGCCAACGCGAGGCGATCTCGTCCCAGTCAGGCTGTCGCCCATTTGACCGACCTCGTAACAGGTCGGTCAATTCGAGATATGTATCCAATCGTGATTGGTCCTGCACGGCCGCCGATTCAGCCGCCCAGTGTTTCAACACGCGTTCCATCTCCTTCAACGCGATCTGCTTCTTGTTCGAGAGCAGCTCGCGCTCACACTGCGACAAACGGTCAAGGAACGCGTCCAGCAGCCGTTGGTGGGCGCGCTGGAGTTGGGGAATGCTTTGCGTCTGTGGGCTCAGCCGTTTTCTGAGCTCGGAGCATACTTCGGCAAGGTCAGTGACGATCTGACCACTCAGGTCCGGCAGGAACACCCATCGCGGGGATCCGAGGGAAGCAGAGCGCATACAGAAGAACGCCCAAGGTTTCGAAGTGCTCACAAGACTGACTCGAGCTATCACACGGACAGAAACGGTCCGGAATTCTTCGTAAATGACATCGGGGATCAATCCCTTGTCATCACCGATCAGCTCCCTGACCGGCTGAAACGCATCCTGGATGCCATCCCAGGCCGTATCGGCCGCCTCGAACTCCTCGACCAGTTCAGTCGTGGATACCGGCTTCTCATGTTGTCGCAACATCTCCTCAGGCAGCGGCATGTTGGAGCCCAGAAGACTTTCCACCGTTTCGTACCGCTCCAGGAACCGCTCGTCCGAAGTCAGGGCGAACTCCGGGGCGTCTACCGGCCACCAAGCCTCGATACTTCGGTGCGGACTGTCCATCCTGTCCACGCGTCCTACCCGTTGCTCGGCAATGCGAACGACGCTGGGCATGTCCAAGTGCACCAACACGGAAGCCTGTTGCAGGTTGACGCCCTCGGACAGACTATCGGAACACAAGCCAATCAATCGTTTGCGATCCGACCCCAAAGAAAATGCTTCCAACAAGGCTGAACGATCAGATCCAGGATCACCCGTCGCGACAAGCACTTCGGTCAATGGGTCCAGGGAACAAATGCGTTGGGAAAGATCAGACAGGGTAATGGGCCGACTGTCGAAGGCGAGCAACAACTCGTGCTTGTCCAGCAATTTCACCAGGTGCTCTGCCTTGCGCTGTTCCCGTCCGTCGCTCATGGCGGTCGCCAGTTCCACCATCTTTTCGTAAAGCGCCTGATCCTGAGAGCAAGCACGCCTGTGGGCGTCTTCATCGACCAACCACTCGGGCAGTTCTACCTTGAGCTGGTTGCCTGGCAGGCGCCCGGCAATTTTCTGAAGGCGGGTCAAGGCCCCTTCCAGGGGTGAAGCCCGTTCGAATCCGAGCAGCTCTAGTTTTTCGACGGCAACACGGGTGCCCGCCACATGCTCGACCAGCGCTGCTCGAGATGAACGTAGCGACGCCATGACCACGTATCGCGCCAGTTTACGAGCTGAATTCAGTCGCCCTTCAAGATACTGTCGTTCATTCACACCCTGTCGTCGAAGGACCTCGGGCAACTCCAGGGCTTTCTTGAAGTGGCTCACCGCCACCAATCGATCGGCCAAGGAACGAATCTCAATCGCCAGCCGGCGGTCCTTTGCCGATTCCGACAACGCATACGTTTTGGGCTTATGCTTCGGGAAACGGCAGGGTCTACCGTTGCGGTCCATGTAGGAATCGGGGTCGCGTTGGATCAATCCATTGAGCATCCTCTTCGTGCGCCGGACCGTGAATCTCCCGATTTCAGAGCGCAGCTGACTGATTTCTTCTTCGGTCAAGGCGCGCCGGAGTGACCGGGAACCAAACATCTTCTCGAATGCCTCCACTGTGGATGGCTGCAGGTTGTCCGCCCCCAGCAGGTCGGCGATTCGTAGGAGGTCGGTCACGGAGCGATTGATCGGGGTCGCAGTGAATAGCAGCACGTGATCGGCCATGTTGCGGAACAGGCGCTGAGTGCGGTTGGAGTTAAAATTGACGAAGTTGTGCCCCTCGTCCACGCACAGCAACTGTGCACGCCGCAGGGATTCGACCGTGTGCTCATGCGCCTGGCTCCGGGAGTGACTCAGGGAGCCATGCGAAAAACTCTGGAGATTGACGTTTCCGTACAGCGCTTCCCGTTCCCAGGCATCACGCACAACCGGAGGGCAGACCATCAAGGCTCGACCACGCCTCAGGCGGCCGCGACGAAGATTCCGGTCCTGCAAGGCCCCGACGAGGTGTACTCCCATCCGCGTCTTGCCTGAGCCGGTCGCATCAGCAATGAGGACGCTGTCGTGGCTGTCCAGGATGGTCAGCGCCTGTGCGATGCCCAGCTTCTGTGATTCCCAGAGGCTGGATTCCTGAGGCAAGTAGTCGCCACGCAAGTACTCCGCAGCCCATTCCCCCTCGAGCATTTCGGCACTAGCTCTCGCCAGCGCCTCCTGCCAGGAGACGACGCGCAATAACTGCTCCAGCAGGGCGATGAACTGGTCGTGGCAATCGCGTGCCATGGACCAGTAATTTTCCGCGATGCCCAGAGTTTCCCTGAAGCGGTCCGGCTCGTCGCGCTTCAGGAAGCGCACATTGGCTTCGAGCTGACCTCCGAGGCCGGCGTGGGTGAAATTGCTGGAGCCGAGCGTGACAGCCTCCGCCCCGCAGTAGACCTTTGCGTGCAGGCGTTCTCCACCCGTTGGGTATCGCACCTTGAAGATGCCTGACCGCAGCCGTTCGATGCATTCGATCAACTGACCCGACAACCGGATGGAGATGCCCCGGGCCAACCAGTAATCGCGGACCTCGTTGTCCAGTCCATCTCCCGACAACTGCCAGTGCTCACGCTGGGAACTGAATGGTTCATTGCCAAACAGTAAGCGCACACGGGCACCAGGCTTGCAGCTTGCGATCAGGCCGACGACGCGATCCAACGAGGCGTAGCCTGTCACGATCAATGCCTCGGCGGCACTTAACAGATCGTTTTTGACCTGATCTTCGACCGAGCGGTCATGCAAATTGAGCGGAAAACTCTCAGGGGAAGGCCAATGCAGCTCAGGATTGGCAGCAGCCGCCGGGTGTGGCTCCCGGAAAAGATCGGGCGTTGGACCCGGGTGCGGAGGACTTCGGTCTGGCATGGTTAGAATATCTGCGAATCGGGCCGCCAAGGGAAGCCAGGTTGCGGCGTAAACTCCCCCGTTATATGGGTTGGCAAGCGCAAGCTGCGCAACTGCCATATCGCTCCAGTCTTCATCGCTCCCGACAAGAACAAGCAGAATGGTTTCGTCGAGAGCTTCGACGGCAAGTTCTGGGAGAACAATCTGGGACTAAACTCGTTCACGAGCATCGACGATGCACGCTCAACGATCGACAGCTGGAGGGCGCACTACAACCAGGTCAGGTCGCACCGCTCACTGGGCCTGAAGTCGCCCGAAACGTTCACCAGGGAAGCAGTCTGATATGCTCGAACTCCCACATTAGGGGTGGCTCAGTTCGAGGGATACGGTCAAATGACCACTTTGTTCCAGGAACTCAGCAGGCGTTAAATCCCCAGTGAACTGTGGAGCCTATGGTGATTGTAGTCCTGTTTCCAGGCGCCAATGATCCTCTGAGCCTGTGCCAATGACTTGAACTGGTTTGCATTCAGACATTCGTCCCGCAGCCGATCGTTAATGCGTTCAATGTGGCCTTTTTTCATGGGTTTTCCCGGGTGAGTGAAGTCGAGCTTCACGCCTCGCGCCCAGGCCCAGGCTTCCAGCGCCTTCGACGTAAATTCAATACCGTGGTCCACCGTGATCGAAACAGGCGCTGGTCGGTCGCGCAACCAAGCGTAAAGTCAACTATCTCTACAGAATAGCTCATATTTTTTTGTTCAAAGGGGGGAGTTCAGAGTTGGGTGCTTCTTGTTGATAGACTGCAAGAAGATAACTCTCAATTGAAAGAGCGTACTCTGCAGGGTTAATTGGGATCGTCATTATGGTAAACCGGCCAGATGCGATCTGGTCACGTATTAACTTTGGGACCTCTGAGTCGTCCCACCATTGGTGTGAGTCGAGCGGAAACTGCTTATTGCTCCAGTTCGTGGCTCCGAGATGTGACCAGCATCTACTACCAAGTGACGACTTCAGCGCCATTCCAATGTAGAGGACTTCTCCGGTTTCAGAGAGATAGACGTAAATGCCATACTGTTTTGCTCCACATAACTCGTTTTGAAAGTTTCCTTCGAACTCCTCTCTCACATTGAAAAACAATGGTTTTTCGCTCGACACCCGGCGAGTGGCAAGAAATCCCAAATAGTTGTCAAAATGTTCGAGAAATTGTTCCTGGTTCATTGTTACGGGCTGCTCCGATGAAGTCACTTTGAGGTTGCAAGAATGTCTGTTTCGTTTCGATAAATCTTTATTTTCGTTTCACAACCTTTATCACGACTAATGGACAGTTGGTGTCTCATGGGAGCTGGCCAAACCAGCCACGAATTCCTTTGTCACATCAACCGAGAGCGTTTCCCAGTCAAGAGTTTTCAAGCCACGTTCGAACAAGAGCTTCAACGACTCACCCGGTCTGTATTCAACGAAAAACATCACGGAAGTGTCGGAAAACAACGCTTCAGGCGAAAGTGGGTCTGACGAGAGCCAAGCGTATATGGTCATGTTCGGCATTCTGCCCTCGTACTTCTCCGACGGTTCCCAATGAAAGTGGTGATGATTTCGCCATCCGAAGATGCTTGTGATGGTTCTCGGTTGGCGGCCCAGTGGCGTCCATTGGCTAGGTCCTTTTTGGTGAACGCGCACGTATTCGTCGAAATTAGGCTCAAGGGTCATTGCATGTACGCGAACGGTTCTGCCACTTGCCAGCGAAAATTCGATACTTGGGTAGTTATTCTGGAAAGGAATAGAGGGGTGCCTGATAGCTCCAGAGACATGACGCAATAACTCGCCTGTCTCTTGGTCAATAGTGGTATGAGCGATAATGAACTGACACGAAATTTCCGGGTGGGCCAGAAGTCGGCTGATGTCGGTGCTTGGGTGGTCAGTTCTAACGTCGGGCAACACAACAATTCCCAGGTTGCAGTTCTTGATGAGTTTCAGTTGCTCAATGTCGCAACTGGTGCGTTCACAAGGATGACCAAGTGTGATTTGGTAGTCGATTCTGCATTTTCTCAACGAGAAAATAGTCTTGGCCAGAAGTTGGCTTACCCTTGAAGCGGGTAGCAGCTTCAGAATGAAATAGACGCGTTCGCCCAATTCATTGCCATACACTATTAGCGTTGAAACATCTTGTTCGTCTTCGTTGCGCCACCCTTCGAACCTTACTTGCAATGCAGGATGATGCTCGCTGAACCGCTTGCATAGTGCGAATGCGACATACGATTCGCTCGACAGTTGTTTTGAAGTGAGGGATGTCCAAGTGTCGTAAAGAACACGCGGCAACGAGATTTCGATATGGCGGAGGCTTTCCATACTCGGAATCGTATGTCAGTCTTTTCTCAAAATGTTAGAACGTCCTGATTTTTGCAAAAGGACTCTTTCACCTTGATATGGTCGGCGAGAATTGCAGAGATTCTGTCCCAATCCGCCTACCAAAACATAGGATGGGAATAGCTTTGTAAATTCTCTTTCTCAGCCAGAATTCCCCGGGTGAGATGATCTCAACATCCACGACCTCCATTTCACTGCAATTTCGTTGAATCCAGTTTCTGAACTCTGCGCCACCCATGATCCTCGGTGTGCCGTTGGCATTGGCTTCCCGATTTACGTGAACAGAGAATCGTGTCTTGGCTGCCCCTGCGTTCAGAACTGCGGGGCCGGAACTTGGGCGAACGTAGCCTGAGACACTTACGCCAAGATTGAAAAACCCTTGGTTGTAGTAGGTCTTGTGAAGTGTGAGGGGGTAGGCCGACTTAGTCATTGGTGCCACCACTTTCGCTCGATCTTTGCTGGTTTTCCATCCTGAGTACTTTCAACGCCAGGTCCTGAACCGCTTCGTCAAGCAAGTCGTCATCTTCACGGCCGGTGGCAGCTACCAGTGCTTTGAGCCGCTTCATCCATGGGGCAATTTTGCCTGATTGTGAACTGCGGTTGACAGCTTCTAGCTCAGCATTGACGGGGAAATTGTGAATTTTCTTCCGCTTCCCGGCTTTTTGAACCGAGTCTCTCTTGATCAACCCATCTCTCTCGAGCTTGATGCAGATTTGATAGACCTGCTGACGCTGACTGATCCCAAGTCGTCCGGTGATTTCATCATCATCGAGGCCTTCTGGGTTGGCTTGGATTAGTTCGAGTACTTTCTGGATATTTGTCATTAGAACAATCTATGGAAGCAGTAGGACGTTTTATATAACGTTCTAAAATTGAAGTCAATTCGACCAATCAAAACCACTGGGGCGGGGACTGTCATTGAATAGTGCGGGTACGAAGCTCAGCCTGGAATGATAGCCAACCGGCATGGCCAGCTTGACGTCTCCCGCCTGAAAGCCGGCCTCTTCTGTCGGGCCGCAAGGACGCCACCCGATTTCCAAAAACCGCGGTTTATACTTCCCATCCGCTGTCGAGAGTCTTGTTGGAAAGGGATGCGAGGTGAAGCGATTCGATCCATCGACGAAGGTTTGGAGGATGCGCTGCTGATCGTGATCGGAAGCGAGAATCCGGACCTGCCGGGGGTCGAGGCGCGACTGGGAGCGCATCAGGGGCTCAACCGTCTCGGTGCCGCGCTTTCCCTCCGAGAGGAACCAACGCGTGAGTCGAGTCCGTGACGCCTGGTTCGTCCCCGTTGCGTGTGTTGGGATGGCCGGCGTTCAAGACCCGACGATTCAATCCCCATCAGTACCTCCTCTACTCCGCGATTGGGGAGGAAGGTGTTCAAGTCCTGGAGTTTTCCCCCGGCCGGCTTGTCGTGAGGAGGGCAGATGTATGGCACATGCATTGGCCCGAGCAATTCCTCAACCGGTCAGGGCGGGTGAAGGCCACGATGTTCGCTGTGGCACACATTGGCTTGATGGTGTGGGCCAGGCTCAGGGGCGCGAAGATGGTATGGACAGTCCACAATCTTCAGGCTCACGAACGCAGACACCCAGGCCTGGAGCAGTGGTATCGCGCCGCGTTTCTGTTCCTGCTTGACGGTTTCGTCAGCCTGACGGAAGCGGGTCATCAGGAGGCAATGAACCGCTTCCCGATGTTGTCAGGGAAGGCCAGTGCGGTCATCCCACGCGGCCACTACCGCGGCGTCTATCCTGAGACGGTTTCGCGGGCCCAAGCTCGGGAGCGGTTGGGGATCAGCGCGGAAGCGTTGGTCGTTCTCCACCTGGGCCAGATTCGTTCCTACAAGAATGTGCCTGGGCTGATTCGATGCTTCCGGGACACGGCGTCCAGCGACGACATCCTGCTGATCGCAGGTCTGCCGTTCAACGAGAAGCTACGCTCCGATGTCGTCAACGCTTCCGGCGGGGATCCGCGTGTCCGCCTGCACCTGGACTTCATCCCGGACGAGCATTTACAAGTCTTCCTGAGGGCGGCGGACATGGCGGTGTTCCCCTATTCGGACGTCCTCAATTCTGGCGGCGTGTTGCTGGCGCTCTCGTTCGATCTCCCGACCATCGCGCCGGCCATGGGCGCCATCCCCGAAGTGCAGGAATGGGTGGGTCCGGACTGGGTCCACACCTATCACGGCGCGTTCTCGGGCGAGGTGCTTGCGCGTGCCCTTGAGTGGCGATTGAAGACGAAACGGTCCGGTCGTCCGAACCTGGAAAGGCTGGACTGGGTCGTCGTCGCCCGGGAGACCGTCAACTTCTTCGAAACGCTTACAGGACCCGCCGCGCATGGACCCGGGAACTCAGCGCGTAGCGATGACAACGATCGCGACGACGCTGGCGAGAATCTGGGCGAAGTCACCTAGGAACGCCATCGTATCGAGGAAGCCAGGAAGCGGTTCGGCGGGCCGATCCGACCCGGAGCTGCTCACTCGTCGCGATGGGCCACAAACAGCGCGATCAGCAAAATCAGGCTGGCATAGCGGAAGGCCGAACCCAACACGGGGTCGCGCATCACATCGGAGCGCCACAGCTCGAACCAGGTTTCAGCGATGATGATGAACCCGCCGAACAGCATGATGGCAAAAATGCCGCAACCGGTCAGTGCGGCCTGCTTGGCCGCTTCGAACTCCGCGCCACCGACAGCCCGCGTGCGCCACATGCGCAGTCCGCCCACGGTGCAGAAGCCCGCGGCGGTGAGCTTTGAGAGCATGATGAACAGGGCGCCAAGCCAGACCACGACTGGCATGGAGGTCGCGCGCCAACTGGCCGGTACCGGATCGAAGGTCCCCATGGACGTGGCCGCGCTCACGGCGCCCAGTGTGCCGTTCCAGTCATTGAGATTGCCGAGTGCGCCGACGAAGCCAAACAACGCAACCAGCAATACCAGGATGGTCTTTACCGCTCTGAGCATGTTGGTTCTCCCTCTTTTGCCAACTGCAGCAAACATGGCTGCATGCAGCACGGGGAGGATACATCAATCAAAAGTCCCGCCAAGCGGCGGGGCTCGCCCTGACATCGAACATCCTGGTCTGGCGTCAACGCGACGCGTCGATCAGTTCGAGTATCCGTAACGACCCGGTCCGCAGACGCTGTAGTTCCACGATGTAGTAGCCCGCGTTGAGGTGGCAGCGCGCCACCAGGCCCCGCAGCTTGCGGTCGTTGCGGATCCTGAGGATGTCCTCGGTGCCGGCCAGGGGCAGAAACCCGGGCGCTTCCACCACGTGGCCGCCCATGCCGATTTCCGTGTTGCGGTCGGTCCAGGGTCCGCCGAGGTCGGTTTCGGCCACCCAGACCCGTTCGGCGTCGCCGCCGACGTACTCGATGTCTTCGATGGAATCTTCCACCAGGAACAGGAAATTCGTCAGGGCATTCCGCAGTTCGCGGTCCTCCAGGATGTCCAGTTCACCGGCGCCGATCAGCGCCTCCGTGGTGCCGAGCACGGGATAGAACGACCAGGGGTTGCACAGGGCCAGGACGTACTCCGACCGCCTTAGCTGATCCTGCGATCGGAGCTGCTCCTCCGTGCTGCTGAACAGTTCGTCGACCGTGCCGCGGGCGCGCGTGTGGTACGCCATGACGGTCTCGATTTCAGACAGGTTGGTCTGGAATTCGGTGGCGAGGGCGGCCAGGACCTGTTGCTCTTGGCGGCGCTCCTTGTACTCGTCCCAGGCGGCGTCGATGGCGAACGCCAGCAGGATCGAGACGACGATCACCGTACCCTCGATCAGCAACTTTCTACGATCCACGGAACGCTCCCCGTTCAATCGGCATGGGCAATGAAGCCATTATGCGGGAGAGTAATCTTGCTAGCATGGCGCATGGCAATGGCCAGATGCATATGAATGGATCAGCAAAGGTGTCCGGATGAGAGGGGAACAATCAGGAATGAATGTCAGGATCAGCCGGACAGCCGGCATGCTTTGGGCCCTGTCCGCGTCAATGTCATTGATTGCCTCCGCGGGCGCTCAGGAAGCGGCCAACGTGGCCCCCAAGGATACGATCCTCATCCTCGATGCTTCGGGATCGATGTGGGGACAGATCGACGGCGTCAACAAGATTGTCATCGCCAAGGACGTTGTGGAAGGCCTTGTTCGGTCGCTGCCGGAGAGTCGCCGCCTCGGCTTCGTCGCCTATGGTCATCGCCAAAAAGGGGATTGCACCGACATCGAGACGCTGGCGGATGTGGGGGCTGACCGGTCAGACGTCATCAAGCGTTTACGCCAGCTGAGTCCTATGGGCAAGACGCCGTTGACGAAATCAGTCGAACATGCGGCCGAGGAACTCAACTATACAAAAAACGCAGCCACCGTCATCCTGGTGTCCGACGGTCTTGAGACCTGCGAGGCCGACCCTTGCGCGCTTGCCAGGACCCTCGAAGAGAACGGCCTTGATTTCACGGTTCATGTCGTCGGCTTCGATGTCACTGAAGAGGAACGGCGCGGGCTGCGCTGCATTGCCGACGAGACGGGCGGCGTGTTTCTCGCTGCCGATGATGCCGATGAACTCAGCGCGGCGCTGACGGAGGTTGCTGATGTCTCCGTCGAGGCTGAGCCCATAACCGATGCTGCAGCGCCTGCACCGCAAACGGTCGCGCTGAAGGCGACGCTCCTGCGCAACGGCCCGGACATTCAATCGCGGCTCAACTGGACCGTCCGGCCGGCAGCCGGCGGCGATCCGGTGTTTGAGGCGACGGATGCGGGTTATGTCGATTTTGACATCGTGCCAGGGGATTACATTGCCGAGGCAGTGTGGACCGGCTGGCCCCACGAGGGGGAACGCATCGGCGGCGACAAGCGAGGTTCAACAGCCTTTACCATCGTCGCAGCCCGACCTGCCGTTGTTACCGTGCCGATCGATTTGGGCATCCCTGTCACACTTGACGTCAGCCCGGAGATTCATGAGGGCGAACCGGTGAGCGTGACCTGGTCCGGGCCGGACGATCTGGGCGCCTACATAACGGTGAACGGCGTGGAGGATGGGCCCCGCGATCAGATCTATTTTCTGACCGCACAGAGAGCCCGTGACACCTACGAAGCCGAAGCCCAGGACAAGCTGGCGATCGACACGAATGGCGATGGCGTCTTCAATCAGGATGACAAGGCGACCCAGCAAGTCGGCGGCCCCTCGAATTCGGGCGACTACGAAGTCCGATATGTCCTTTCCGAACCCCGGCTAATCCTTGCGCGTGAACCACTCAAAGTGCTCGATTCCCCGCATACGTTGCGTGTCCCCGGCGAAGTGCCGGCTGCCGGCGAATTCGAGGTGGAATGGACTGGCCGAATGACGGACGGCGACTTCCTCACCATCGTGAACCCGGGCGACAGCAAAGCCTTTACCAATGGCGTCACGGCGAGACTGGTTGAAGGCCAGCCTGCGAAGCTCACGGCTTTCGCCGAACCCGGCGATTATGAAGTGCGCTATGTGCTTGCGAACGGCTACACGACCTATCCGGATACACAGTATGCGGTACAGGAATCCGTTCCCCTCAGGATTGTGGCTGTCTCCGCTTCAATCAGTGCGCCCGACACCGCGGTTGGCGGCTCTACCATCACCCTGCAGATCGAAACGCCGGGTGAGGGCTGGGAGAACGACATGCTGTCGATCGTCGAACCCGGGGCCGAGAAAACCAATTCCGATGCGCGGTCCGGTCTGTCGCGGATTCGAAACGACGACGGCAGTTTCAGCATCCGCGTGCCGGCGATCGAGGGCGACTATGAAATTGCCTATTTCCTTGAACCGGGTTCGAAAGTCATCGCGAGACGCCCGTTGACCATCACCCGTGCCGAAGCCACGGTCGATGCGCCGGACACCATCAAGGTGGGCGAAGTGTTCCAGGTCACTTATAGCGGCGATGGCTTCCCGGGAGACCGCGTCCTGGTGATGCCGGCGGATACGCCCGATGACGCGATGTGGCGTTGGAGCAGCAATTATGGCTTCGCGGCAAAGCCCGGTGAAACGGTTGGTCAGGTCAATGGCGCCTATGCCGTCCAAACGCACGGAACTTATGAAGTGCGCTATGTCACAGGTCTACAGCACCAGGTGCTGGCGCGGGACCGCGTCGAAGTCATCGAATGATGGGGAGTACTGAATAGGCAGAGCGCGGAAGAGAACGCGGATTGCAAGGGCGGTTTATGCGTCCAATGCGTCTTGAGCTACGATGAAGGAGGCTCTGGCTATTTTCAGGACGGTCGGGTATGCCCATCGAAATTCGTGAGTTGCACATCAAAAGCGCGGTCAAGGAACGGTCTGCGGTCGTCCACGTGATGTTTGTGCCGGAAGGTACGCCCGTACGGGCCAAAGTGAACTTGCCCGGCAAACCATCCACTTATCCCGATGCCAACGCCTTCGCTTCGGGCCTGCTGACGCGGGGCGTCGTTCCCGGTATGAAGCTCGAGATCGTCATTGACCAGCCCGGCCCTGCGACGGCAGCGGGGCCGCCCGCGCCGCCTGTCCCAATCCCTTTCCCCGGCTCGGGACCGACAGTGCCGAAACCGACTGCGCCCGGCCCGGTCATCTTCGTCCCCGTGCCGCTGCCCCGTTCCGCCATCGAACGGGAGATCAATGCGCTGGAGACCGCTGTCCGGCAAAGAGGATATGGGAATCTGACCCTGAAGCGCGGAACGTTCTGACGATTGCGGGGTGGATGACAGGAATTCAGGCGTGCAGAAACCGCTCCTCGGTTCGAGCCACCTGCCATGTGGGATTCCCTTTGACTCTGTCCCCGTGAAATCCCTGAAAAGGTAAGCCCCGCCAACCGGCGGGGCTCCCCCCCTTACCTGAGTACTGAATACCGAATCAGTTGTTCGAAGCCACCGCCGAGTTGGCGTTGGATTCCTTTACGTACTCGGCAATCCACTGGGCCTGGAGATCGGCCGGCACGTTGTCCAGCGTGGCCACCAGTCCGACCTTCTCACCCTGGCGCTTGACGGTGTAGTCCACCTCGGTGCCGACCGACACTTTCGACCAGGCGGCCTTGACGGCTTCCTTGTTGGCCTTGGTGTATTCCACGCCGTTCATGGCCAGCATGACGTCGCCCGCCTGGAAGCCGGCCTTTTCTGCCGGGCTGCCGGGGTGCACGGCCTTGACCTCGAAGTAGCCGGTGTCGGTCTTTTCGTATTCGACACCCAGCCAGGCCTTGGTGGCGTACTTGGCTTTCAGCTTCTCGACGCAGTCGGCGCCGCAAGCGGTGCGTTCGGCGTGTCCCTTGCCGCCAGCCATGGCGGCGACCGGGAGCAGCATGGCGGCCAGTACCAGTACGAGTAACTTTTTCATTTCACATCCTCATGGAGCCGTGATTCCTGACCCGACGCGTTGGCAGGAATCTGAATGAACTGCGCCCCCGGTTGCCCCGATGAGCCGCGTCGTCGCAGTGGACTGATTGCTCGATCGGGGGCCAATGTGCGCCTTGCCCAGGTAAAAGTCCTCAACGCGGTGTTAAACAGGGTTAAAGATGTTTCGGAGTTGTAAAACGGGCCCAAATGCAGGCAATCGCACGGTATATTCCGGGGCACAGCAGCGTGGACTCTTGTGTCCGACAAAACATGATCAAAGAAGCGGGCAAGGCCAACAACGGAGTGTCGAAAGCCGAGCTCCGCGCCATCGAGCACAACGTGTTCGGGGGCCGCCGTGTCCTGTGGGCGGGGCTTGCGGCGGTGCTCTTGCCCTTGGTTCTCATGCTCGGCCTGCAGTACTGGTGGCTGACGGAACTCGAACGCAACTCCGCCCTGGCCCGCGAAGCGAGCATCAACAACTACCTGGAAGCCATCACCAAGGAAGTTCATTTCTTCTACAACAAGATTTCCGAGCGGGCGCTGAATGTTCCCCACGCACTGTTCACGGAAGATCGCCTGGACAAGGCCGCGATTCTTTTCTCCAAGAAGGAGATACCGGGCGCGCGGGAGCTGTTCGTGGTGAATTACAAGGAACGCTACGAACTGCTGTTCTACAACGCCGAAACCACCACCATGGAAGAGGCCGGCGACCGGCCCGAGGCCATCGCGGTCTGGGCCGCGGCCTCGCCCTGGTCCTACCTCCGCAAGCAGGGCACCAGGATCAAGATCACCCAGCTGTCGGCGGACCAGCACGACAGCCGGCACCGCATCATTCTCAACCCGATCACCAACGAGAAGTACCAGCTGGTCGGCCTGGCGGGCCTGATCATCGACGAGGCCTACTTTGCCGACGAGGTGCTGCCGAGGGCCATCGATGCCTCCCTGCCGGATTTCGGCGACAAGGAGGACGAAGAACTGCGCGTGGTGGTCCGCAACGGCTGGGACCAGCAGATCCTGCCCAAGGGCGAGACGACCCCCATCGAAAAGGACCGGGCGACGCGCGCCTTCGATTTCGTCTTCACGGACTGGTCCCTGGCGCTGCAGGGCAACTTCGCCTCGCCGGAGAAATGGGCGCGGATCAATTTCATCGGCAACATGACCCTGTCCGTCATCCTGGCCCTGGTCCTGCTGGCCGGCATCGGCCTGACCGTGCGCACGGCCCTGCGCGAGATGAAGCTCTCGGCCATGAAAAACGAGTTCGTCTCCAATGTCTCCCACGAGCTGCGTACGCCCCTGTCGTCCATCCGGGTGTTCGGGGAGCACATGCGCCGGGGGCGCGTGAGCGATGACGACAAGATCCGCGAGTACGGCGCCTACATCGAAACGGAAAGCCGGCGCCTGACCCAGCTCATCAACAACATTCTCGATTTCTCGCGTATCGAGTCGGGGCGCATCGAGTACAACTTCGAATGCACCGACCTGGAGGCGCTGCTCGCCGCCACCATGGCCAGCTACGCCGTGCGCCTGCGTGACAAGGGGTTCCAGGTCGAGTACCGGGGCCCGGACGAGCCGCTGCCGGAAATGAAGCTCGACAGCAACGCCATCGAGCGGGCCGTGGCCAACCTGCTGGACAACGCGGTGAAGTACGCCAACGGCGACCGCTGGGTGGGCGTCGAGCTGGCCGAGCAGGGCGGCGAAGTGACCATCAAGGTGTCCGACCACGGCATCGGCATTCCCCGGGGCGAGCACGAGCGCATCTTCGAGCGCTTCCACCGGGTCAGCACGGGCCTGGTGCACGACGTCAAGGGCTCCGGGCTGGGGCTGCCCCTGGTCAAGCACATCGCCGAGGCCCACGGCGGCTCGGTCACGGTGGAGTCCGAGCCCGGCAAGGGCAGCGTGTTCACGATTCACCTGCCGGTGAATCGGCGGAAGGACACGCCATGAGCCGGATCCTGCTGGTCGAAGACGACGAGGCCATGGCCGTGGCGCTGCAGGACGGGTTCACTTTCGAGGGCCACGAAGTGGTGCGAGCCAGCGACGGCGTGGAAGGCCTGCGCCTGGCGCGCGAGACGCCCCCGGAGATCCTCATCCTGGACGTGATGCTGCCGAAGATGACGGGGCTGGATGTGTGCAAGCAGCTGCGGGCGGACGGCTCCAAGATGCCCATCATCATGCTCACCGCTCGCGGCCAGGAAATCGACAAGGTGCTGGGCCTGAAGCTGGGCGCCGATGACTACATCACCAAGCCCTTCAGCTTCATGGAACTCATGGCGCGGGTGGAGGCGGTGCTCAGGCGCAGCCAGCCCATGTCCACGGACGGCCGGGCCGTGGTCCAGCTGGGCGACGTCACGGTCGACATCGCCCGGCACCAGGCGTGCAAAAACGGCGAGCCCCTGGCCCTGACGCCGCGCGAGTTCCGGCTGCTGGCCTTCTTCATCGAACACCGGGACGAGGTGGTCACCCGCGAGGCCCTGCTCGACGCCGTCTGGGGCTACGACACCATCCCCTTCACCCGCACCGTGGACACGCACATCGCCAAGCTGCGGAAGAAGATCGAGGAGGACCCCTCCGATCCGAAGTTGCTGATCACGGTGCATCGGCTGGGGTACCGGCTGGTGGGGTCGGAGCCTGCGGGCCCACTGGCATAAGCAGAGCCAACCGGCCCCGGACCGTGGGCCTCGAGCTGCGATACCGCTTCTGAGCGAAGGAAGCCCGCCCGGCAGGGCGGGCTCCCGCAGTCGTCATGGGGTGGGTGCGACCCCGGTTTCGACCCATTCGACCAGGTCGTCGAAGCTGGCCAGAATCTCATCGTTGCTGAAGCCACAGTGATTGGACTGGTCCTTTGTGCGCAGCACGTACTGACCGGATTCTCCCGCCGCCTCCAGCACCTGGTGGTAGGCGCTCACATGCAGTTGCAGATTGACGATGGGATCGCGGGTCTCGTGCAGGTGCAGCACCCTGGTGTGCCCGAGGCTGCCCGTGGGGTCGTAATAGCGTCGCAGGTATTCCTGCGCACGCGGATCGGCCTCGTAACGGGCGACACCTTCATTCAGGGCCATGTCGTCCGACGAACCGCTGTAGACCGTGAACTGGTTGTCGAAAAAATTGCCCTTGGCGGAATCCTGGATTCCCAGCATGCCGTCCCCGATGATGATCAGAGACAACAGCACGGCAAAGTCGCGTTCGGGGGGGGAGTTCCAGGGAATACCCATGACCGATGCGTATTCCGTCGCCGCGACGGGATTGGCCTGAATGGCCGGCAGAATCTCGCTGAACCAGATTCCGAAGAAGTCGAATCCTGTGGTGATGGGTTCCCCGGGAAGCACCCCCGGAAAGAAGTAGTCGAACAGAACCCACCCATCGTTGGAGTAGTTGGTCAACAGTGTCGCGCCACCGAGACTGGCGCAAACGGCAAGGTGGCCTGCGAAGCGATCCTTTTGCGGACCTTTGCGCACCAGCATGTCACCGATCTGGGTCCCCATGGAGTAGCCGATGAGGTAGGTGTTTTCGGCCGGTCCGAACGCCTCGTCAAAGTGCTTGGCCAGTGCGCTGGTGTCCTTCGCGCCTTCCTGGATGGCCCAGCCGTTGGTGCGAAAGGCGGAGTAGGCCACGGCATATCCGCGGGCGGCGAGCTCGGTGGACAGCGGGTCGAAATAGGCATGGTCCGCCGGCGGCAGAGTGAGACCGGGTCCGGGGAACACGAAACCATGCTGAAGCATCACCAGGTCGCCGTTCCAGGTCTCGGGGATCTCGATCTGATAGGGCGCCCCCTTGATTTCCCCCTGGACGATCTGACTGGCGGCCGAAACGTTCAGGCTGGCCAGAAGAAACAGTGAACAACAGAGTGAATGGGCCAGACACAGGGCCCGTGGCTTTTGAAGCGGCATCGCGATTTCTCCTTTTGCTGATTGACAGAACCGGACTGCCGGCATTCCACCGAATGGTCCGGAGTGGCTGTTCTGCAATCAGGCTAGAGGCGCCTGGTCAGGGAAATGGTCAGGGACGGACCGTGGGGTGCTGGGAACAGTGATTGAGATTGGGGTAGCGGTTTGAGGTGGTTGATGCCAATAAATGCCCCAGGCCACCCTGCCTGCGCAGCATCACAACCGAACCAGATGCTCCCGCACCCAAGGTAACAGATGGTCAAAATCCGCCTCGCCGCGCTGCAGCAAACCGACCAGGAACGCATGCGCCTGCGGGCCATCCACCACCAGTTTCCAGCCGTTGATGCGCAGGAACACGTCGGTCGCAAAAAACGCGACCCGCTTGTTGCCATCGACAAAAGGGTGGTTGATCAGCAGCGATTCAAATTGCGCCGCGGCCATCTGCTCCAGGGACGCGTAGTAGCCGGTACGGGCACGGTACAGGGCGCTTTCCAGCAAACCGCGGTCACGGAGACCGTCCCTGCCGCCGAAACGACGGATCAGGCGCTCGTGGATGGCGAGCACCTCGTCCACCGAGAGAAAGCTGACCGCCTTATCGGGCAAGCAGGTGGCCGAGTTCTTCGTTCTCGTCCATGGAAGCCTCGAGGTGATCCATGACCTCGGGCCGGAGCCGCCTGCGGGCGACGTATTCACCCACCGCCTCGCTCAGCAAGCCGGAAATGCTCTGCCCGGACTCTTTCGCCAGGGCCTGGAGCGCCTCCCACTCACGTTGTTCCACTTTGGAGCTGATTTTGATCTTCGCCATGTCGCCATGTTGTCATGACATGTCTTGACAGGTCAAGTCAGTTTGAAGAAATGGGGTCGCAAGGGCCAAAATCCGGCGCTGTGCCAACACCGGCCTGGCTTCAGGCCCCACGTCGTCGTGGCAGCATCCGCCGTAGCGTGTCGTCCCTGAGCATGTAGTGATGAACCAGCGCGGCCAGGGCATGCAGCCCGATCAGGAAGTAGCCGATCTTCCCCACGGTTTCGTGGATTTCCTCGACGGTGTGGGCGAGCGACTCGTTCTCCGCCACCAGGGGAGGCAGCTCCAGACCCCAGAATGGTATGGCGTGCCCCTCCGCGCTGAGGATCAGCCAGCCGCCGATCGGCATGCCGACCATCAGCAACAGCAGCAAGACATGCATGATCGTGGCAAGACGCTGCTGCCAGGCTGGGGGTGCCGGCGAGATTGGGGGCCGTGTCCGGAAGAAATAGATCGCGATACGAATCCACACCAGCACGAATACGGTGAGGCCGAGCATGAAATGCCAGGTCTTGAGCGCCTCGCGCGGGTCACTGCCGCGGGGAAAGAATTCCCGTAACTCGATGCAGGCGTAAACCGCGGCCATCAGCACGAACATGGCCCAGTGCAGGGTGATGGACAAGGTGCCGTAGCGCGATTCCGATTGACTGAGCATACGCTGCCTCCCGACGGACGCCGGAAAATCCGGCGCCCGAGTGACAGGTTTCACTATGCCAGATTGGATTCGCCATGCAATGACCTGGTAGAGGGGCCCTACTCCTCGTTCAGGGCGCAGCCGTTACCGTCCATACCCAGGATCAGGTAGCTAGAGAGGTAGCAATCGGTTTCCTTCTCGATCGGCTTCTCGCCCTTGATCTTGATGGTTTCCCAGGCATCGACCAGGGCGGCGTCGTGGGCGGCGCACGAGTCGTCGAGCGCATCGACATTGTCGAACAGGTCCACTTCACACTGTTCCACCACTTCGGAGGCGCCTTCACCGAGCACGATCACCTCGATGGCGTCCTGAACCGAGTTCTGGACCCTGTCCTTGACCAGGTACACCTGGTTGGCCGGGTAGTTGAACGCCGCAACACACTGGAGGTAACTGTCAATCTCGCCCTGGTCATTGTCGGGTGGCATGACGCGACCATGGGTGTCGTAGAACCGGATCATGTAGTCCCGGCAGGCGGGCGGGTATGATCCCGGCCCCCCCTTTTCCGGGAACGAGGCGGCCATGTCCGCGAGGGTGCTTTCGACCTGGAGTTCCAGCGTAACCACGGTTTCCTTGAGGGCGAACGAGGTCTCCTCGCGACTCATGATGACACCGTCTTCTTCACCCACCGGGGGCTCTGCACTCGTGCCGTCGAACAGCTCGCAGTCCAGGTCGCCGCGCGCGAGCTCGGGGTACAGGCCGTCCTCGTCGCTGACGTTGCAGCGGGTGTGCTCGACGATGTCCATCGCCCGCTTCAGCCACAGGACCCAGTAGTCGCCGTCGAGCTCCTGGGGCCCCAGGCCGCTGTCCAGCGCGAGCTGGATCATCCGGGCCTCGACGGCCTGCGATTCCTGCACGCGGGCCGCCGCCATGGCGCGGATCCAGCGCCGCGTGGTGCGGCTGTGTTTGCGCAGCCTTTCGGTGCGCTTGTCCAGCTGCAGCATCAGCTCGCCAGCGGACTGCAGCATCAGGTCCAGCTCGGCGATGCGCTGGTCGACCAGGTCGACGTCTTCCTGGGTTTGCCCGATTGCGGCGGCGTTGGTGGCGATACCGGCCGCATTGACCAGCGTGGCGGCCTGGTTGGCGCCAATGGCGTTGGCGTTCGCGGCAATCGTCGCGCCATTCGCGGTGATGGCCGCCTCGGTCTGCTCGATGGCCGCCGCGTTCTCCTCGATGGCGGCCGAGTTCGCCGCGACCGCTTCACGAATTTCAACAATATCGTTGGCAACGCCCCCAGGCTTGGCCAGCGCGCCCCCGGTTGCTGCCAGGCAAACCGCGCTGGCGAGCAGGCGGGTCCAGTAAGCTTGTTCATCTTTCCTGATTTTCATGGCGTGCTTCCCCCGATGTCATGATGGCTCCGGATGCGGCGACGGGCATGCGCCCGGTTCGCAACTGCGTCATGAAACACTAGCAACGACGGGCGCTCCGGGGCATGCGACAAAGCAGGACAAGGCGCGACATTGCATGACATACAGGGAGTCATGTGCTGATTTCGCCGTTGGCGGCCAACTGGCCATGGGTGGTGGACGGCGCCACGGGCAAGCGAATTCGCCGCCTGCCCATAGGGGGTCTGTTGAGAGCCTGAAGGCCCAGCTGTCCAGGTGAGGGGTATTGAAGGAAATTGCTGATTGTTGGATTCTGAACCCTGGGGCGGATGTCCTTGATCTGATGCTGAAAGGAAAAGAGTGTCCTTGCCATGATCGAATACGCATTCAGGGATCGCAGCCCGACACCCTGGCACCTCTGGGTGGTGGGCGTCCTGGCCCTGCTGTGGTCCGCCGGCGGCGCGCTGGACTACACGGCCACGCAGCTGCAACTGGAGCCCTACATGGGGCAATTCAACGAGGCGCAGCTCGCGTATTTCTACGGCTTCCCCGCCTGGGCGGTCGCAGCCTGGGCCTGTGCGGTGTGGGGAAGCTTCCTGGGGTCCGTCATGCTGCTGCTGCGCCGTGGCTGGGCGCATCCCCTGTTCGGCCTGTCCCTGATCGGGCTGTTCGTGAGCAGCGTCTACAACTTCATCATGACGGACGGCATGGACATCATGGGTGGCGCCGGCGCTGCCTTCACCGCGGTCATCTGGGTCGTCACGATCGGGCTGTACTACTACGCCCGCAGAATGGTCAAACGCAGAGCACTGGTCTGACGAGTCATGGGGTCAGAGTAAAGGGACAGAGTAAACCGACAGGAGTTTCCGCAGAAATCGCATGTTCCATGGGTTGGTTGCCTGTCGAAAGAATCATTCTCGCCCATCACCATCGGGGATTCATCTCTGGAAAACCCGATGCCACGAAAAGCCCGATTCTGTCCGGCAGGCTACCCGGTTCATGCCATTCAAAGGGGCAACAACCGCCAGGCGATATTTACCTGCGAAGCGGATCTGGCCGCATACGCCCATTGGCTGGCTGAAGGTGCTCAACGTTACAGCATCGCCATCCATGGCTGGGTGTTCATGACCAACCATGTGCATCTGTTGGCCACGCCGTCCCATCAAGACAGTCTGTCGTGCTTGATGCAGTATTTGGGGCGGCTCTATGTGCGCTATTTCAATCACACCTACACGCGTAGCGGAACGCTGTTCGAAGGACGGTGACCTTTCCCCCTCAGGGTAGACACGCTCCATACGTAGTTTCCGGTTCATTTTTGGGCACCTGATGCGCCCGGGCAACCTCTTTCGGGGTTCGATATTCCAGTGACGAGTGCGGCCGCACATGGT
>JAUHYP010000097.1 GCA_030426265.1 Gammaproteobacteria bacterium
GTCGATGGCCGCTCCGAGGGATGTGGTCCAGTCCACGTCACTGACCCGCTCTCCGAAGGCGCCGAAGTGCATCCGCTCCAGGGTTCCGTTGTCCTGCACCACCGTGTGGATCGAGCCCAGGTGGTCCCTGATCAGGAAATCCACCTGCCGCACCCCCGAGTTCACGTAGTAGCGCTGCAGCGCCACCCCGGCGATCTGGCGCAGGAAGTAGCTCTCGCCCTGGACATGATCCTCGATGTACTCCACCGAGCCCAGGTAGGTGGTGGTGCGCCTGGCGTTCCATATTGCGCCGGACAGCTGCTCGTCGCTGCTGGAGGTGTAGCTGCCATCGGCGCAGTAGCTGACGTGCCATCGCTATTGATGGACAGCTGGGCGGTCTTGAGGCGGGCGCACCGGCCGCTTTCAACTTGAGGCCCGTATTTGCTAGGGTGTGGCCCGGATCCCGCGCCGCGGGCAGGAGCCCTTTGCATGATCACTTTGAAGGTGAAAGACCGCGACGGCGAGACCCACTCGGTCGAGGCCCGAGTGGGCGACACGTTGATGGAAACCCTGCGCAATTTTCACTGGGGCGTGGCCGCGATCTGCGGCGGCATGTGCTCCTGCGCGACCTGTCATGTGTACCTGGCCCCGGAGGACATGGGCCGCTTCCCGGAACCGGATGTCGACGAGGAAGACCTGGTGGACATGCTCGAGTTCGGCCGCGATGGCGCCTCGCGCCTGAGCTGCCAGCTGGCGCTGGACACCCGGCACGATGGCCTCGCCGTGGAACTGGCGCCCGAGGAATGACGCCGGCGGACTGACCGGCCGCGCCTCAGGGCACGAACAGCAGGACCAGGCTCCAGCTCATCACCCCCACCAGCGCCGCGGACGCCAGCCCCACGAGCAGGGGCCGCAGACCGATGTCGCGTAGGCCCCGCAGACTGGTGCCGAGGCCCACGGCGGCCATGGCCACGCCCAGGCACAGCGTGGAGAGCGTGCCGCCGGCCTCCAGGAAGGATTCCCAGGCCGCTCTCGGCAGGATTCCGAAGGCGGCATCGCCCAGGTCCCCGACCGTGCGCAGCAGGCTCATCGCGGCGAACCCCAGCACGAACAGCGGCACCAGGCGGTGCCAGGGCTGCCCGCCGCCCGCCGTCTCGGGGGCCTGCCGCTGGTAGAGCACCGCGAGCAGGGGCACGACGATCAGCATGCAGAGATTGCGCACCAGCTTGGTCACGGTGGCGCCATCCATCGCGCCCAACACACCGAATCGCTGTTCGTAGACCAGGCCCGCGCCGACGACCTGCGCCGTGTCGTGCACCGCCGTGCCCAGGAAGACGCCGACCCGGAGTGCGTCGCCTTCGAACAGCAACTGGGCCAGAAAGGGATAGACCAGCATCGCCACCAGGCCGAAGACCGTGACGCAGGCGACGGCATAGGCCGTCTCGTCCTCCCGAGCATGGATCGAGGGCGAGAGGGCGACGATGGCCGTCGAGCCGCAGATCGCCGTTCCCACGGCCACCAGGGTGCCGAGTCGCGCCGAGACGCCGAGCAGTCGGCCGAACAGGGTGACCAGCAGCAGCGCCCCGACCACGCAGCCCAGGATCACCGGCAGGGCCTGCACACCGATCTCGCCCGCCTGGACCAGGCCCAGGCGCAAGCCCAGCAGGACGATCCCCAGGCGCATCACGCGGACCAGGCTGAATCGCACGCCCGTCCCGGCCCAGGCCGGCAGCCCGATGGTGTTGCGGACCAGGAGGCCGAGCAGGATGGCCATCATGACCGGGCTGAGGGGGCTGAGCCCCGGACCGATCAGCGACTCACCGAGGGTCCGGGCGAGAAACTGGCCGGCCAGTGCGAGCACCAGGGCCAGGGCGACGCCGGGGACGACGCCCTCCCCCAGCTTCAGACGCATTCGAAATCGTCGAGGCCGGTCGGACGGCAACGGTCCGGCCAGCCGTACTTGCGCCAGTGCCGGTCGAAGCCCAGGGAGCGCACCCAGCCCTTGAAGCGCGGGTCCTGGCGCAAGGCGACGCCCCAGTTGTGCCAGACCGCCTCGGGCAGCCGGTGTTCGAAGTAGCTCCCTTCGAGCGCGACTTCGAGATCGAAGGCCCGGGGCGAGCCCATGATCAGCATGGCTTCGAAGGCCACGAGGTCCAGGAGTTCGCCACGGTCGACGCCATCGAGAAATGCCTGCTCGACAAAGGCCCGGCGAGGTGGATTTTCGAAGGCCTCCACCAGCAGGTCCGCATAGGCGGGCGGCAGGCTGCCCATGCGCAATTCGAGGCCCCGGAAGAATTCCCGCGCCGAATTCCAGTCGTTGAGGTACAGACTGGCGACGGCGGCCGAGAGGTCGCGGCGTGAAAACCGGTCCATCCCGGAAAGAATGACCATCGCCTCGTCCGGGCGGCCGCTGAAATTCAGGGAGCCCGCCAGGGAGCAGCCCAGCAGCTGGTTCAGGGGGTCGAGCCGGTAGGCGTCGCGCAGCACGG
>JAUHYP010000098.1 GCA_030426265.1 Gammaproteobacteria bacterium
TCGGGCTTGTGGTGCAGGGTCGCGTAGTCGACCAGGCGGAAGCCGGCGTCCTGGATTTCCTTGATGGCCAGGACCGGGTCCACGCGGCGGCGGTTTTCGGGTGAATCGTCTTCCATGTGCCGGCGTGTGTGATCGACCACGGCGTAGATGCCGCCCGGCTTCAGGGCGTCGTACACGGCGGCGTTCATGGCCGCGCGGCCCTCGGGACCGAAGTTGTGGTAGTTGCGGAAGGTCAGCACCATGTCGACGTCCTCGACGCCGAGGTCCGCATTCTCGAGCGCGTAGAAGCGGGACCCCTCGGGCCGGTAGAGCTTCGCTTCCTTCGCCACCAGCTGCATCTTGTCGAAGCCCGGCTGGCCGGCCAGCGAGGACTCGATGCGGCTGGTGCCGATGGCCGCGTAGAACTCACCGTTTTCGGCCATCACCGGCGCCAGCACCTTGGTGTACCAACCGCCGCCGGGCATGAGCTCGACGATCCGCATGTCGTCTCGCAGGCCGAAGAACTCCAGCGTCTGCACCGGACGCCGATTGTTGTCGCGTTCGGTGTCCTCGGGACCACGGATGTCCGCGGCCAGGGCGGCATCGATTTTCTCTTTCGTCCGCTCCCAGTCGGCCTGGACGGCCAGGGGGAGTGTCAGCAACAGCAGGCACAGGAAAATACGCATGAAGTTCTCCAGTCTCTTGTAGCGTCGGCGAGCAGTATCAACAGGTTCGGATCAAGGTGCCGTGAGCCGAGGTGTGGCTGGGCAGGCCCGGATGCAGCTGGCGCTCCGTCATTGCTTTTCCACCAGGGCGCCAACGGCCTGTTCCAGAAAGGCCTCCAGGGGCTCTTCCCCGGCTACATACGCGTCGGACGATCCGAATAGAGCGTCATGATAACGGGTGAATATGCCTTCCGAGACCATGAGCAGCTGGTGCTCCACACCGTCGTCCCGTAGCGCCTCCTGCACCGCGACACCGGAGAACAGGAACAACACGGCGTGCCAGAGCTGGCCCGTGTCCTCCATTCCCTGTCGCTCGGCGATCAATTGCCCGACCGTCGAACGGCCGGGGTCGATGAGGGCGTGCGATGGCTCGTGGAACAGGATTTCCAGCCACCCGGCAGGCGACCAGCGATTGTCCGGGCCGCCTGGGCGGGACGTGATCACCGCGTGGATCGGATGGGTGGTGCAGTACGCCCCGGCCCAGTTCGAGTCCCAGCTGAGGTCCACCCGGATGATCTCTTCGGGCCACGGTTGCTGCGCCAGTTCCGAGATCCGCCCCAGCACCGGCTGTTCCATCTCCCGCACGCGCTGCAGCTGCCAGGACACCATCTCGCGATTCTGGAGATCGTGTCGCGGCCAGTAGTGCTTGCGGTACACCGGCGCCGCGGCCTCCAGCCAGGCCCGGTGGTCCGCGTCCAGGGCTTCATGGTGCGGGGGCTGCTCCGGGCCGAGGCCGATCAGGACCCGCTTGGCGGCGTACATGCGGTCGTCGAGCAACAGATCCAGGTCCGCCAGCGTCTCCCGGTACCCGTTGATGGCGCCGGCGAGTTGCTGAAATTCATCACGCGTCAGGGATCGCCCACCCTCGATGAGGCTTCCTTCAGGCTGCTGGGCCAGTCGGTAGAGGAAATGATGGAGGTTGAGCCAGAAATGACTGTGAAACTCGAAGCGCTCGGTGCGCTGGATCAGGGACGAAGGCGGCGTGTCATCGCCCAGGACCGGTGGAGAAAGACTGGCCGCCACGATCATCAGCAAGGTCAGCAGTGTTCGCATGCCACTCCTCTGTTTCCGGTCCCGCCAGCGGTCATTTATGATCACGCCCCCCGAGTCGCCCCGACCCATCGATGCGCGTTCCAGACGACATGATACGCAAACCGACGAAGTCGGGTGACCGGCGAGGCCTGCGGAAAGGTCGGCGCAGCTCCTGGCCACGACGCCTTCTGAAGTGGCTCGTCGTGCTGGTACTGGCGCTGGTCTGCCTGAGTTTCCTGCTCCTGCTCCCGCTGCGGTGGTTCGAGCCGCCGACGACGGCCTTCATGCTGCGCGACGACAGTGGCCGCGTCCCGGTCGCTTACCACTGGGTCGACTGGGAGGCGCTCGGCACGGCGCTGCCGCTGGCGGTGGTGGCCGCGGAAGACCAGCGCTTCGCCGAGCACCACGGGATCGATATCGACTCGCTGCGGCAGGCGGTGGACGAGGCGCGCGCCGGGGGGCGTGTTCGCGGCGCCTCGACGATCACGCAACAGCTCGTCAAAAACCTCTTCCTGTCATCCTCGCGCAGCTTCTGTCGGAAAGGGATCGAATCCTGGCTGGCGCTGGTGGCGGACCTCGTCCTTCCCAAGCGCCGCATCCTCGAGCTGTACGTCAACATCATCGAGCTCGGCCCGGGCATCTACGGCGCCGGCGCCGGCAGCGACCAGTTCTTCGGCAAGACGCCGGCACAACTCACCGATGCCGAGGCCGC
>JAUHYP010000069.1 GCA_030426265.1 Gammaproteobacteria bacterium
CTGGTCGCGCATGAAGCCACGCAGGCGCATGAAGGTGCTGCAGCGATTCGCCGAACTGGTGGAGACGCACTGCGAGGAGCTGGCCATCCTCGACAGCCTGGACATGGGCAAACCCATCAGCGACATGATCTCGGTCGACATTCCGCTGGTGGCCGAGACCATCCGCTTCATGGCCGAATGCATCGACAAGGTCGACGGCGCCGTGACCAACACGGCCGACGACCAGCTCGGCATGGTGCTGCGCCAGCCCCTGGGCGTGGTGGGCGCCATCACGCCCTGGAACTACCCGCAGCTGATGGCGGCCTGGAAGTTCGCCCCGGCCCTGGCCGCGGGCAACACCGTGGTGCTCAAGCCGGCGGAGCAGTCGCCGCTGAGCGCCGTGCGCCTGGCCCAACTGTTCCTCGAGGCCGGCGGACCGCCTGGCGTGTTCAACGTGGTCCATGGGCTGGGCGAACAGGCCGGCAAGGCCCTGGCCCTGCACGGAGACGTGCGCAAGATTTCCTTCACCGGCTCCACGGCCGTGGGCAAGCTGATCATGCAGTACGCCGGCCAGTCCAATCTCAAGCACGTGGCGCTGGAGTGCGGCGGCAAGTCGCCGCAGATCTTCCTGGCCGACCTGCCCGACATGGACGCGGCCGTGAAGGCGGCCTACGGCGGGATCTACACGAACATGGGCGAGGTCTGCAACGCGGGCTCGCGCCTGCTGGTCGAACGCAGCCTGTACCCCGAATTCCTGGAACGCTTCGAGGCCGAGGGCCGCAACGCCTTCCGCCCCGGCGACCCCCTGGACCCGGACACCAACATGGGTCCCCTGGTCACACGGGCGGACCAGGAACGGGTGCTGGGCATGGTCGCCCAGGGCGTGAAGGAAGGCGCGCGCCTGGTCTTCGGCGGCGACGCACCCGCCGGACTGGAGGCCGGCGCCTACGTGAATCCCACGCTGCTCGCCGACGTCACCAACGCGATGAGCGTGGCGCAGCAGGAGATCTTCGGCCCCGTCGCCAGCGTGATCCCCTTCGACACCGTGGACCAGGCCCTGGCCATCGCCAACGACACCGAATACGGCCTGGCGGCCGCCGTCTGGACCCGGGACATCGACCGCGCCCTGCGCCTGGCCAAGGGCCTGGAAACCGGCCTGGTGTACGTGAACGGCTACGACCTGGGCGATTTCACCCAGCCCTTCGGGGGCTGGAAGCAGTCCGGCAACGCGCGCGACGCCTGCCTGGACAGCTACCGCAGTTACACCCAGCAGAAGGCCTGCTGGATCCAACTCTCCCGCTGAACGGTAGGGGATCACACCATCATGAACGGACGAAGTAGCAGGGTACCCCCATGAATGACGACGGCTCGATGGCCGAACTGAATGCCTTTCTCGCTAAACATCCCGACACGCGCTTCATGGACGTGTTCGCGGCCGACATCAACGGTATCGTGCGCGGCAAGCGCCTTCCCCAGGAAGACTTCTCGAAGCCCTTCGAGAAGGGCGCCAATTTCTGCGCCGCCACGACCCTCATGAACACCCGCGGCGAAGCCGCGGAACGCCTCAAGTACGGAGCGCACGACGGCGATCCCGACATCCGCAGCGTGGCCGTGGCCGGCACCCTGGCGCCGGTGCCCTGGGCCAGCGTCCCCACGGCGCAGTGCCTGCTGGAACTGCAGGAGTTCGACGGCACGCCCTACTTCCTGGACCCGCGCAACGTGCTGCGGCGGGCCGCGAAGCCGCTGCTGGAGCTGGGCCTGCGGCCCATCATGGCCACCGAACTCGAGTTCTACCTGGTGGACTACGACGGTGACACCTTCGTGCCGCGGCACCCCAAGATCGCTGGCTCGGACTGGGACCAGCTCGGTGTGCAGTACGGCACCTTCGACGACCTGGACGACGTCGAGCCCTTCCTGGTGGACGTGGACAATTTCTGCAAGGTGCAGCGCATCCCCGCCGGCGCCGCCATGGCCGAGTACTCGCCCGGCCAGTTCGAGGTGAACCTTCAGCACGTGGACGACCCGGTGCTGGCCTGCGACCACGCCATCCTGCTCAAACGCGCGGTGAAGGCCGCGGCGAAGAAGAACGGCCTGGCCGCGACCTTCATGGCCAAGCCTTTCGCCGAGCATGCGGGCTCGGGCCTGCACATCCACATGAGCCTGCTGGACACCGAAGGCAACAACGTCTTCTCCGGCGCCAGCAAGGACGGACCCTGGTCCGACCTCCTGCGCCACGCCATCGGTGGCCTGGCCGAAACCATGGACGAGAGCATGGCGGTGTTCGCGCCCAACGCGAACTCCTACCGCCGCTACGCCCCCGGCTACTTCGTGCCGGCCACGCCCAACTGGGGCCCGAACCACCGCGACCTGGCCCTGCGCATCCCGGCCTCGTCCCAGGACGCGCGGCGTGTCGAGCACCGCGTCTCCGGGGCCGACGCCTGCCCCTACCTGGTGACCGCGGCCATCCTGGCGGGCATCCACCACGGCATCGTCAACCGCTGCGAGCCCGGGCCCATGACGCAGGAACGCGAGGAACTGGACTACAAGATCACCCTGCCCGTGCGCTGGGACAAGGCCCTGGACTGCTACATGGCCGGATCCACGCTGCGCCACTACTTCGGCGAGGAGTTCCACCGCGTCTACGGCGTCGCCAAGCAGGAGGAGTCCGATATCTTCAATTCGGAAATCACGGACCGCGACTACGAATGGTACTTGAGGGCTGTCTAGCTGTTCGGCGCTGATGTCGCTCTTTCGCTTGCCTTCTTCGCCCTATGGGCGAAACCGGCTGCGCTCTCTCGCTCTGAGTACGCGACATCGTGACTCTGTTGAGCTGAAGCCTATTTCCGCTTCAACCGCTGGTCCGCATCCGCCAGGTAGGCCTTCGCGGCCGCCAGCAACACGTCCGGGTGCAGGCGGACGTTGTAGCTGGGGTTGGCGTAGGCGAAATTGATGACGCCGTCCGTGCCGATGAGGAAGGTGGCCGGCACGGGCAGCACGTGGTGGTCTTCGCCCGAGACGTCTTCGAGATCGATCCCGAAGCCCTGGTAGCGCTCGACGGTCGAATCGTCGACCTTGAAGGCGATGCCGAAGCCACGCGTGGCCTCCAGCGCGCTGTCGCTGTAGAGCGTGTAGCCGATGTCGGGCTCATCCAGGCTGTCCACGAGCACCTCCGGTCGGTCCATGCTCAGGAACCACACGTCGAAGCCGAGTTCACGCAACTCGGCCTCGGCGTGGCGCATCTCGGCGAGATGCAGGTTGCAGTAGGGACACCAGCCCCCGCGAAAGAAGGTCAGCACCACGGGCCGCTCCATCGCCGAGGGATCGAAGTCGAACGGCGCGCCGTCGGCCGCACGCACCGCGAAAGCCGGGGCCTGCATGCCGGGCATCAATGGCTGGGCCATCTCCGCACTTTCGTGGATGTCGGTACGCTCCCCGGCCAGGGCGGTGGCGGGCAGGGCGATCAGCAGGCACAGCGCCAGGCGGCGGAACAGTCGGTCGGGTCGGTTCATCGTCGTCCTCGGGGTCTGTTTTCCAGGGGGTCCACAGGATGAGCAGACCGGCACGGGCGCGCAAGGCTTTCACATCCGTTTTGACGTGCGCTTCATTTTTCGCTCACCGCGTACTCACGCCACCTGTACAGAATCCTCCCCGGAGCGTGCGCCACGCCGTGCGCCACACCATCGCACCATACTGAGGAGGACACACCGACATGAACAAGAGAACCCGGATCGCCGCCGGCCTGCTCGCCCTCGGGGGCAGCGGACTGGCCCTGGCCGACGCCAACGTGACCGTGGCGCACTTCGCGCCCTTCGCCGACACCCTGGATGGCACCTCCGTGAGCGTCGTGCTCAACGGCGAAACGGCCCTCGAGAACGTCCGCTTCAAGGATTTCACCGATCCCATCGCGCTGCCCGCAGGGGACTACACCATCGACATCGTTCCCACCGGCGCCACCGAGGCGGCCATCACCGGTGACTTCACGCTGGTCGATGACACCGACTACACCGTCTTCGCCACGGGCAACGGCACCCTGCAGGATCTGCAGCTGCTCGCCACCGTGGATGACAACAGCGCTCCGGGTGCGGGCAACGTCAAGGTGCGCGTGTTCCACGCCGCCCCCTTCGCCGACACCCTGGAAGGCACCGAGGTGTCCATCCGCACTGCCGCCGGCGACCTGGTGGGTGGCCTGCAGGGCGTGCCGTTCGGCGTCGGCAGCGACTATCTCGAACTGCCGGCCGACACCTACGACCTGAAAGTCGCCTCCAACGACGGAACGGTGAACTTCATCGACCCGCTGCCCGTGGCGCTGCCCGAAGGCGCGGTCGTGACCCTGTTCGCCGTCGGTGACGGCGTGAACCAGCCCCTGGCCATCATCGCCGTGCCCGTCGGCGAGCTGGAGCTGCGCGACCCGGTGACCGAGACCGCGCTGGGCATCTTCCAGCTGCTGGATGGGGAAGGCAACGTGCTCGAGAAACAGGGCTTCAACTTCACGCCCATCGCTTCGCAGAACCGTCTCGTGGGCAACTGGTTCGTCTATGACGAGAACGGCGAGCCGACCTGGCTGCACTTCGACAGCGACGGTGGCGGCTTCGACGGCGAGATGGCGGAAACCACCCTGTACCGCACGGCCGGCATGGGCGATGTTCCGGAAACGGAAGCCATCGGCACCATCATCTTCGGGGTGCAGGACTGCCGCACCATCATGGCCGAGGTGACGGTCGGTACCGACGACCCGGTCATGTACCAGGGTTCCCGCCTGAGCCCGAACGCGGTCTGCCCGGCGCCCCAGGCCCAGTAAGCATCGCGCAACTCTTTGCAGGACCGGCCGCCGGGGTTCGCCCCGGCGGCCTTTTTCATGAAGGGCAGATGCAAAAACGCCCGGCGAACCGGGCGAGGATTTTTTCTTATTGCTTTTTTTGTCGGCGAATCGTCGGCTGTCTTTCTCTGAGTCAGGCCATCCGCTTTTTATTCGATTGCAGGTAGAGGCCCAGGGCCATCACCGTGATGATTCCGGCGAACACGAACCAGGGGCTCGGGCCGGAACCTGCGCCCTCGGCTGCCAACGCGGACGCACTCGGCATCGCGGCGGCCAGGGTCGCCAGAATTCGTCTTTTTTGGGATTTTTCGAGGGGAATGCGAAGGGCCGCTGTCGGACGGTGGCTCGTCTCGGAATGGGCGATTCGCGTTCGCATACGCAGGGCGGTCCTCGTGTTGCTTTCCAGGCTTCGGCGCCTCGCGCCCAGCCTGTACGGACCCCCCCGTTGGGGCCGCATTCTGAAGGAATCAACCCCGTGATGCAAGCGCCCTGCGGGCGCTCAGGCGGCGCGGCCGGAACGATGGTCCAGCCAGAACTCCAGGCCCTGGGTGTTGAGCCGGATGTCTCCGTCGACGACATCGCGAAAGGCCTCGCTGCTCATGACCACGCCATGGGCGCGCGCCGCGTCTTCCAGGCCGTCGAGCATGGCCGCGGCGATGACCTTGCCGCGGTCCTCGGCATCGCTGTAGTACTCGGCGATGGCCACCAGCTCGTCGATGCGATGAAGCAGCTCGCCGGCCAGGCGCGCGGTGTCGCCGACCCGGCCGAAATGGGTGAGATACATCCACTTCGGCCCGTTGTTCATCAGCCGCTCCACGGAGCGCTTCAGGGCGCCCGGGTCGAACTGGATGGGCGTGGTGGTGGGAAAGATGAACGGTCCCTGCCGCGTGTCCAGTTCGCGATAGGACAGGCCGAAGGTGTCGCCCGTGAACCAGCCGCGGGTGGCCTCGTCCCAGATGCAGAAGTGGTGTGCGGCATGTCCGGGCGTGTCGCGGAACAGCAGCGGCCGGTCGCCCAGCAGGATCGTTTCTCCGTCCTCCACGACGCGGGTGCGCTCCGCCGGAATCGGCAGCAGCGTGCCGTAGTCCCGGTCGAAGATCTCGTCACCGTAGACTTGGCGTACGCTTGCCTCGAGTTTCGAGGGATCGATCATGTGCCGGGCGCCGCGGGGATGCACCAGGAAGGTGGCGTTCGGGCATTCGCGCATGAGACTTCCGGCGCCGCCGGCGTGGTCCAGGTGCACGTGGGTGACGATGACGAAGCGCACGTCTTCGGGCGACCGCCCGCGTTCCTCCAGCGCCTTGAGCAACAGCGGCACGCTGTCGTTGGTGCCGGTCTCGATGATGGCCACCTCGTCACCCGCCTCGAGAAGGTAGCAGGCCGCCATCTCCTCGCGGTGATAGCCGCTGTCCACGGCGGTGATGCCGCCATCAAAGGGGTACAGCCGCGGCGCTGCGCTCAGGGTCATCATCCTTGCTCCCGGTTCGATTCAGCGGGCACGGTAACACGCCGACGGTGCTCGAGCCCGATCCAGAATGCGAGCACCAGCCACACCACGACCAGGGCGAGGTTGGCCAGGGCGAACTGCTGCGTGGATAGGGTCATCCACACCGTGCCGGCGAAGACCAGGGCGGCCGACAGCACGTCGCCGGCGCGTACGAACAGGGTGTCGATGGCCTGCTTGGCCTTGTACTTCTCTTCCCGGCTGCAGGGCAGGAACAGCACCTGGCGCACGGTGTTGTTCAGCGAGTAGTCCGTCGCGTTCTCCGCGGTCTTCACCCAGCGGATGATGGCCAGCACCGGGAGAAAGGCGGCCACCGCGTAACCGCCCAGGGCGATCAGGGGCAGGATCATCAGGGCGACGCGCAGCCCCAGGTACTTGAACACGCGCGACACCACGAACAGCTGCAGCACAAGGCCCAGCACGTTCACGATGGCGAAGAAGTCCGCGTAGAAATGCCCGATGTACTCGGATTCGGCCTGGTGGCCGGCATCGGGGCCCAGCTCGGCCACGGCGGCCTCGATGACCGTGCGGCCGAGGATGTACTCGCCGGTGGTGTTCACCCAGTTGAGGAACAGCATCAGGAAAGCGATCAGCACCAGGTAACGGCTGCGGAACAGCACCGTGAAGGCGTTGGTGTCGCCGAGCGTCTCGCTGGCGGCGCCGGGCTCAGCGCAGCCCGTGGCCGCGCCCCTGGAGTGCGCGTGGCTGTCGATCCACAGGGTCACCACCAGGCTGAGGCCCAGGATGCCGGCCGAGACCAGGAGCAGGTTGTAGATGCCCAGTGGATCGATCAGGCGCCCGGCCAGGAAGCTGCCCACGACGGCACCCAGCGACGCCCCGAAGGCGACGATCACGAACAGGCGCTTGCCGTCGTCCGGGCTGTACAGATCGTTGGCGAAGGCCCAGAACTGGGCCGGCACCATCATGTTGAAGATGCCGATCCACAGGAAGAACACCAGGCCCACCGACGCCCCGCCCACGGCCAGGGCGTAGAACACGCCCAGGCATCCGACGAAGAACAAAGTGACCCGGGTGATGAGCTGTCGCCGCGGGTAGCGCCCGGCCAGCCAGCCGTACAGCGGCACCAGCACCAGGAACATCAGCACCTGCCCGGCGGCGGCATAGCTCTTGAGCTCCGCGCCGCCCTCGGCGGACAGGATCAGCGCCTCGCGCACCGGCTTGAGGATGTAGTAGGCCGTGAGGATCAGGAAGATGTTGAGCGCCAGCGCCAGCGCCTGCAGCGATTCGCCCCGACGCACCTCGGTGAAGAGATTGAGGAAGCGCTCCAGCGGGCCGGACCCGGCGTCGTGCGTGATGTCCGTCAAATCGTCTCGCTCCCCCGGTGTCTGCGCCCGATTCTAGCCGACGAAGCTTGCGGAATCGTGATGCCGGGGGCGCGTCAGTCGGGACGGCAGGACCCGACCTGCCGCACCAGCGCGTCCCACACCACCCGGTTGCGCGTGATGTGGCGCAGGTCGGGATGCGTGAGCAACCACAGTTCGCCCGGGTGGCCCGGAATCGTCAGCACGCGGGACAGTCCCGACTCCGGCTGGTCCGAGGGCAACAGGGCGTACCCCACGCCGGCGCGGGCCATGGCGGCCATGGTGGAGAGGTCATTGGCGCGCGCGACGATGGCGTCGCCGTGCTCATGCTCCAGCCACTGGAAGATCCTGAGGCGCATGAGGGCCCGGTCGGCGCCAATCACGGGCAGGCCGGACAGCGCCTCCACGGTACGGGGCCGCCGGGACCGATCACCGGCCTGGCGGCAGAGGGACCAGTGCAGGTCCATCACCTTGCGGCCCACCAGGTGGGGCGGCGGCGCGGTGGTGGCGCGCAGGGCGATGTCCGCCTCGCGCCGGTTGAGGTCGTAGTCCGCGTCACCGGAGAGCACTTCGACGAGGATGCCCGGGTGTTCCCGCCGCAGGCCGGCGATCGCGTCCGCCACCAGGGTCCGCGCGATATTGGGCGCCGCGGTGACCCGCACCGTGCCGGTGGGCTCCAGGTCGCGGCCCTTGAGCTCGCGCTCGATCTGGTGCACCGCGTCGTCCGCACGCCGCGCCAGGATGGCCAGGCGCTCGCCCGAACTCGTGGGCACGTAGCCCTCGGGCAGGCGCTCGAACAGCCGCGCCTCGAGGTCAGCCTCGAGGGCATTGAGCCGCCGGAAGACGGTGGAGTGATTCTGGCGGAGTTGGCGGGCCGCGCCGGCCAGGCTGCCCTGGTCGGCGATGGCGAGAAAGGTGCGCAGATCGTTCCAGTTCATTGCCTTTGCACTTATGCAAGGAAGTTTTGCCTATTTTGCGGATTTATTTGCTGAATCGCAAAGCACACACTATCGCCACGGTCCTCAACCACCAACGGAGATACACCATGAACGACACGACCCCCTATGGCGCCACCGTGCTGCGCGTCGCGCTCGGCGTGATCTTTCTCGCCCACAGCGCCTACCTGAAAGTGTTCGTGTTCACCGTGCCGGGCACGGTGGGCTTTTTCGAATCCCTCGGCCTGCCGGCCATCGTCGCCTACGGCACGCTGGCCGTGGAAATCATCGGCGGGGTGATGCTGATCCTCGGCCTGCGGGTCCGGGAAGTCGCCCTGGCCCTGGCCGCGGTGTCCCTGGGCGCGACCTGGGCCCACGCCGGCGCCGGCTGGCTGTTCACCAACACCGGCGGCGGATGGGAATACCCGCTGTTCCTGGCCGTGGCCAGCTTTGCCCAGGCCCTGCTCGGCCCCGGCGCCTTCGCCCTGCGCCTCGGCGGGCGCACGGCGCCGGCCGCCCGGCTGGCCACGGGCTCGTGAGCCAGACCGCTTCGGACGTCCGCGCGCGACCCACGTCGCCGCGGCGCGCCGCCGAGATGGCGCGCTTTCACGCCCATGTCTACTTCGAGCCGGACCAGCTCGACGTTGCCGCCCGGCTCCGCGAGGCGCTGGGCGAGCGCTTTCCGGTCGCCCTGGGACGGATCTACCCCTACCCGATCGGGCCCCACACGCGCGGCATGTTCCAGGTGCTGTTCACCCGGGCGCAGTTCACCGATCTGGTGACCTGGCTGCTGGCGAATCGTGAAGGACTCGATGTCCTGGTCCACGCCGACACCGGCGACGACCTGGTGGACCACACGCGGCATGCGATGTGGCTGGGAAACTCCCTGCCGTTGAAGCTCGAGGTCCTGCGCCCGGCGCCCTGAGGGGCCGGCACCCGCCGATACCCGGTCGATACGAAGTAACCTTGCGCGATGCGTGAGCGTCCATTGGGGAGATGATCATCACTTCTCCGACCCGGGGCACGGCGCGCGTGGGTGCCACCGGCCTGGCGCTCGTCCTCCTGCTCGCCTTCCTGGCCCGGGCCGTGGCGCTGTGGTGGACCCGGCCCGAATTCATGGGCTGGTTCAACCACGCGCCCTGGTACTGGGTGCAGGTCCGGGGCCTGCTGGAGACCGGCGCCCTGCCCTTTGCGGATCTGCCGCTGCTGTTTCACCTCTACTCCACGGCCGCGTCCGGGCTGGTGCTCCTGGGCGTTCCCCAGGACGCAGCCATCGTCCATGCGCAGCGCTTTTTCATGTGCCTGGTTCCGGCGCTGGTGGCCTGGCCGTGCTGGGCCGTGCTGCGACGGATCTTCGACGGCCGCCCCCTGGGCTGGGCGGGCTGGGCGCTGGTGGCGGTGTCCGCGTTTCTGCCGCTGAATTTCGCCCACATGCCGGAATTGCTGCAGAAGAACGCGCTGGGCGTGCTGTTGCTTGCCGCCCTGATGGCCGCCTGCTTCACCGCGCTCGTCCGGATGGGCGCCGGACGGTCCGGAACGGGTCGTTACGCCTGGCTCGCGATGGCGGTGTGCCTGGTCCTAATCGCCCTGACCCATCTCGGCACCCTTGCGACGGCCCTGCTGTGGCTGGGCGCGCTGGCCGGCGCCGTGCTGGCGGACCGGAAGGGTGATCGCCAAGCGTCCACGATGGGACGGTCCGTACGCGGGCATGCCCCGGCCTTCATCGGAACCCTGGCCGTCGGCACGCTCCTGTGCGGCCTGATCCTGAAGGCGCTCGACCCGGCCTCCATGGGCCGGATCACGGCCTTCGTGCTGGAAGGCTGGCAGGACTCGCCCCTGGGCCTGGCCTTCGGGACCGGCACGGCCGCTGCGGATCCACGGTGGCTGCTCGCCCTGTTGCCGGCGCTGGCCCTCATCGGCCTGGCGCTGGCCACGCGCCGGGCCCGGGCGGCGGCCGAGGCCCCGGCCCGGATGTTCTGGCGCGGCTGCCTTTTGTTCGCGATGGGGCTGGTCCTGCCATGCTGGAGCCTGGAGGTGTTGCCGCGCTTCGTCCTGTTCCTGCCGCTGCCCCTGTTGTTCGTGCTGGGGTTCCACATCGCTCCGGGACGCCGCCCACGGCTTGCCCGGCTGGGCGTGGCCGCCGCCCTGGCAGCCTGTGTCGCACTGGTTGCCGGCGAAACCGCCAACCTTCTGCGGCCCGTTCCCGACAAGGCCGCGGTGCGCGCCGAACTGGCCGCTCTGGACGAGGCGCTCGACCTGGGCCCGAACGACCTGGTGATCGCGCCGTACGCCGTGGCGCCGGTGGCGAACTGGTTCCTGGGCGCCCGCAGCAGCCTGGTGACCGCCGTCAATCGCGAGGACTTCGAGCGCTACGAGCGGGTCTTCGTCCTGAATACGGGCTGGGAGCAGGCCACGGCGCCCGGCGAGCTGGAACACATCGTGAGCGAAGCGGACCGCTACCGCGCCACGCGTCGGGCGGTGCCGCTGCCGTCGGCTGCCGAGCAGGGCGCCCCAGTCGAAACACTTCGCTCGTTCGATGCCTACCGCCAGTTCGCGTTCCACCAGCTCCTGGAAGTGCCGGACAACTGGCGCTTCGACGCGTCGGGCCGCTGGTCGGGCGTGACCCAGTAACCCAGAACCCCAGAACCCCAGAACCCTAGCAGTCAGATTCTCACACTTATCATACTGTTTTACATGGATTTATATCTCATTTAAGTGTATATTGATACAGTATTAAAAGGAGATTTCCATGGCCACCCACCTTCCCGCACCCGCCCCTTCCACCCTCCCCGCCGTCATCCACACCCCGCGGACCGAACTCGACACCCTCGCCGATCGCATCACCGAACTGGCCGCCCATATCGACGCGGCCCAGTACCAGTTGCTGGTGCTGATCGAGCGGTTCGACCGCGAGGAAGGCTGGGCCTGGCTGGGCGTGCGCAGCTGCGCCCACTGGCTGAGCTGGCGCTGTGGCATGGGCCTGGGCGCGGCCCGCGAACGGGTGCGCGTGGCGCGCGCCCTGCCGGAACTGCCGAAGATCAGCCGGGCCTTCCGCAAGGGAACCATCAGCTACTCCAAGGTGCGCGCCATGACGCGCGTCGCCACCCCCGCCAATGAAGAATCGCTGCTGAACGTGGCGCGCCACGGCACCGCCAGCCACGTCGAGCGCCTGTCGCGCGCCTACCGCCGGGTGGGCCGTTCCATCGCGCTCGAACTGGAACAGCATCGCCACTTCAGGCGGACCTT
>JAUHYP010000099.1 GCA_030426265.1 Gammaproteobacteria bacterium
AACCATGCCAGGAGATCTCGTTGGTCTCGAAGATCACGCAGCGGTTGAACAGCGGCGTGACCACGGAGACTTCATCCAGTGAAGGCGGCAGGTAGGGGTCGCGGTGCAGCTCGATGGAGCCGCCCCATTCGTCCTGCCACTCTTCCGTCAGGTAGACGATCAGGTTCAGGCGGCGGTGTTGTCGCGTGACCGGGTGCAGGTTGAAGTCCACGTGGGCGTCGAGGCCCTGCCCGTGCAGGTTCTCGTGCGTCCCTCCACCGAAGTAGTGCGGATCGTACTGCAGCTGGGGAATGCCGGTGATTCGCGAAACCAGGTTCCGGAATGCCTCGCCCTGCACCAGGTCGTCCAGCGCCAGGTAGGCCGGACCCAGGCCCCGAACCTTCTCGTTGACCGCCTTGGCGCCAACGACGCCGTTCTCGTTCATGGCCAGTTTTTCGTCGAAGTCCGGGAAGGCGTCCGCGAGTTCTCGCGCCACTTCCGGGGTGAAGAACTGGTCGATCACCACGTGCCGGAACGGCCGGGCCGTGGCGAACTGCGCCGCCAGTGCGTCGGCACCGTCGATGACGGCCGGGTTCAAGTGCTGTTCCATGATGTCGTTCATGCCGTGACCGCCTGCATCATTCCCACTCGATTGTCGCCGGCGGCTTGCCCGATATGTCATAAACTACGCGAGATATTCCATCTATCTCGTTGATAATCCGTAGTGAAACATGGGCCAACAACTCGTGGTCCAGGGGCGCCCAGCGGGCGGTCATGAAGTCCACGGTCTGCACGGCGCGCAGCGCCACCACCCATTCATAGCGGCGAGCATCGCCCACCACGCCGACGGATTTGACCGGCAGGAAAACGGCGAAGGCCTGGGAAACCTCGTCGTAAAGGCCGTGGTTGCGCAGCTCGGAAATGAAGATGTGGTCGGCGCGCTGGAGCGGCGCGACATATTCCGGGCGCACTTCGCCCAGAATGCGCACCCCCAGGCCCGGACCCGGGAAGGGGTGGCGGTAGACCATCTCGGAAGGCAGGCCCAGCTCGATGCCGAGCTTGCGCACCTCGTCCTTGAACAGTTCCCGCAGGGGCTCCACCAGCGCCATGTTCATGCGCTCGGGCAGGCCACCCACGTTGTGGTGCGACTTGATGACGTGCGCCTTGCCGGTGCGTGACCCCGCGGACTCGATGACGTCGGGGTAGATCGTGCCCTGGGCCAGCCAGCGGGCGTCGCCGCAGGCCTTGGCCTGTTCCTCGAAGATCTCGATGAACAGGTTGCCGATGACCTTGCGCTTGGCCTCCGGGTCATCCACGCCTTCGAGCGCGGAAAGAAAGCGCTCACCGGCGTTCACCCGGATCACATTCACGCCCATGTGCTCGGCGAAGGTGGCCATCACCTGGTCCCCCTCCCCGAGGCGGAGCAGGCCGGTGTCCACGAAGATGCAGGTCAGCTGTTCGCCGATGGCCTGGTGCAGCAGCGCCGCGACCACGCTGGAATCCACGCCGCCGGACAGGCCGAGCAGCACCGGGTCACTGCCCACGCGCTCGCGCACCCGATGGATCGAATCCTCGATGATGTTGGCGGCCGTCCAGAGTTTCTCGCAGCCGCAGACGCCACAGACGAAACGCTCCAGCAGCCGCGCGCCCTGGTGGGTGTGGGTCACTTCCGGGTGGAACTGCAGCCCGTACCAGCGCCGCGCGTCGTCGGCCATGATGGTGACCGGCGCCGACCCGGTCTCGCCCACCAGGACGAAGCCTTCCGGCAGACGGGTGACCTTGTCCCCATGGCTCATCCACACGTCCAGAGAGGCGACGCCATCGGTTTCGACATGGTCCTCGATGTCCCGCGTGAGCGCGCAGCCCTTGACGAGGCGCACCCGGGCGTAGCCGAACTCCTTCTCGTCGGACGCCTCCACCTGTCCGCCCAGCTGGGCGGCCATGGTGTGCAGGCCGTAGCAAATGCCCAGCACGGGCAGGCCGAGCTCGAACACGACGCCGGGGGCGCGAGGGCCGTCGCTGGCCGTGACCGATTCGGGTCCGCCGGACAGGATGATGCCGCGCGGGCCGAAGTCGCGGATTTCCTGCTCGCTCACGTCCCAGGGATAGATCTCGCAGTACACGCCGATCTCGCGAATGCGGCGGGCGATGAGCTGCGTGTACTGGGAACCGAAATCGAGGATCAGGATGCGGTGCTGATGGATGTCCTGCATGTTTCGGGGAATTCCTTCTGACCGGCCTCAGCCGAGCTTGTAGTTCGGCGCTTCCTTGGTGATCTGCACGTCGTGCGCGTGCGACTCACGGATGCCGGCGTTGGTGATGCGGACGAACTGCGCCTCGGTACGGAAGCGCTCGATGGTG
>JAUHYP010000013.1 GCA_030426265.1 Gammaproteobacteria bacterium
GTGGCCGTGCAGTCCTCACCCGCGATCGGGTAGCCGGTGATACTGAAGTTGGCCACGCCGCCGCTGGTCATTTTGGACGCGGAATTGGTCCCCCCGTCGACCGTCGCAGTCGGGCAGGTCAACGTGACCTCCACTTGTGGATCGGTCGCGGTGGGATGGCTCACGCTGTAGCTGCGTGACACCGCGATATTGACCGTTGGGACGGGCGCCTCGGCGACGTTCAAGGTGACGTTGCCCTGGTCCGATCCGAAGCCGTCCACGGCGATGAAGTAGTTGAGTCCTCCTGCCAGGAGTTGCGTGATGGAGGAGGTGACTCCCGGACCCGCATCGTCGTCGCCCGCAACACAGGTCAGCGGAAACGTGGCGGTCGGTCCCGAAAAGATGTTCAACTGCGTATCGAAATCACTGCCCGCGGTATCGATCTGGACATAGGCGTCATCGACCGGCGTGAATACCCACCACACAGAATTGCCGATCAACCCGCCATTTCCACATATCGTTTCGGATTCCGGCGTTGCCTCGAGATTGGTCCCGCTATAGGTGTACGGCAGCCCCCCGATGACGAGGGCATCGGCCAGGTTGTCGTTGGGCGGCGGGGCGGCGAGGGCCAAGCCGGGCAAGGCGAGAAAAAGGCCGAGCAGCCAAGCCGGTCGACCCTTCGTGCCGCGTGCTGATCCCCGCCGGAAAATCAACGGCCTGGTGGAAGTCCCCATGATGTAACCCCTTGGTGGTTTCGTGTTATCGAGGGTGCAATGCCAGTGACGGCATCACTGCCTATCGGGCCCCCAGGTTCGAGGGCCGCCCAAGGGGTAAGCAGGAAATGACCGGAAATACCCCGGTCTACAACGGACCGAAGCAGTCCTCTTTCAGCCACCCGGCCAGGTCCTCGATCCATTCCGGTCGGGCATCGACATGCTTGCCGGGCGCGGTGATCAGGGTGAGTTCCGCCAGGTCGGCGCCGGACAGGGCGGTGGCGACCGGCTGGTAGTGGAAGCGGAATGGATTGACCTCGTCATCCTCGGCCCCGAACAGCAGGACCTTGCGGCCTTCGAAGCGCGGCGCCTGGCGGACCAGGTCGTAGTCGTCCGACTTCGAAATGATGGTCGCCATGACCTGGTCAACGCTTTCTTCAAAGCGAATCGGCAGGTTGGCCTCGGCTCGGCGGAAGTTCTCCGCATAGGCGTTACGGACCTGTTCGGATGCTTGCCATTGCTTTCCGTAGGTACCCATGTTGGCCACCACCTGCGAGGCGACACAGGTCACATCGGGTTCGGTCGCGGCGAGCGACAGCGCGGCCCAGCCACCGAAGCTGATACCCCACAAGGCGATGGCATCCGGGTCGATCCGATGGGCATCCTGGACTTCCGGCGAGCGCACGAATTCCAGAGTGGCCCTGGCGTCCTCCAGCACGTTGTCGGCGCTCAGTTCACCCTCGCTGCCCCAGGTGCCCCGGTAGGGCACGAAGACGACATTGAAGCCGGCTGACGAGAGGATGTCGGCGAACACCGGGGTCGTCGCCCATCCTGTGAAGCCGTTGAAGAGGATGACGGTGGGATGCGGCCCTTCCCCGGCCACAACGTCGATGGTACCCCGCAGCGTGTCGTCGCCGCTGATGAATTCGACCGGTGACTCGAACGCCGGAGCCTCCCCGGTGGCAGCGGCTGCCGGTGGTGGCCTGGAAGGCGTGGTACAGGCAGCCAGCAAGGCGAATGCCAGTGTCGTGATCAGGGCGTAGGGGGTCCGTGCGCGGTCCTGGTCCATCAGGTTGCTCCTTTTTCTTGTTGGTTGAATGCCATGTCAGTCCAATCGACGGCCAATCGGTTGGAATTGACCGTGTGTTCCCGAACCGCTGGTTTATCGCCCGGAATCGAATTTCCCGAACCACCCCATGATGTTGTCCGTCTTGGCAATCAGCCGGCTCGGCCGACCGGCGATATAGTGCGACGCCCCGGGCACTCGCACCAGCGCCGTTTCCACGCCCCGCAGTTTCAGCGCCGTGTAGAACTGTTCGGCCTCCCAGGTCGGGGTGCGCCAGTCCTCCTCGCCCACCATGACCAGGGTGGGAGTCGTGACGTTGCCCACCAGCATGATGGGTGAGCGGTCCAGGAACGCTGCCGGGTCCTCCCAGGGCTCGGCGCGGATCCAGTGGCGCTTCACGAACGCGGCGATGTCGGCCGACAGGGCCATGGTCATCCAGTTGATCACCGGCTTGATGGAGGCCGCGGCGGCGAAGCGGTCGGTCTTGCCCACGATCCAGGCCGTCAGGATGCCGCCGCCCGAGCCGCCGGTGACGAACAGGCGCTCCTCGTCGACGTAGCCCTCGGCCACCAGGTGGTCCACCACGCTCATCAGGTCGTCGTAGTCGTTGCCCGGGTAGGCCAGGTCGATTTCCTGGGCGAAGGCCTCGCCGTAGCCGGAAGACCCCCGTGGATTGGTGTAGACGGTGACATAGCCCTCGGCGGCGTAACGCTGGATCTCGGCGGAGAACGTCGGGCCATACATGGCGAAGGGGCCGCCGTGGATCTCCAGGATCATGGGATGGCTGCCGTCCTTCTCGAACCCGGGGGGCAGCGCCACCCAGGCCTCGATTTCCAGCCCGTCGTGGGAGGAGGGCACGTGGATCTCCTCGATACGGGCGATGTCCAGGTGCGCGAGCAGGTCATCATTGAGGCGCGTCAGGCGCCGTCCGTCCCCGCCGGCATTGGCCACAGCAATTTCCGCAGGTCGCTCCGGCGAGGCCATCGTGTAGGCGATCACGGGTCGGCGCGCGCTGGAGACCGAGTAGGCGCCGCCCGCATAGGGCCGGCCGATGGCGGTGCCGCCGACGCCGCTGACCGCCGTGCTGACATCGCCGTCCAGGCCGACTTCGACCACGCGCATGTCGCCGGCATCCTCCACCAGGGCGTAGAGGGCCCGGCCATCGCTGCGCCAGGCCAGGTTGGAGAATTCCCGGTCGAAGTCGGCCGCCAGGCGGCGCGGATTGCCGCCATCGGCGTCCATCAGGTACAGCTCTGTTTGCTGCCAGGACTTCAGCTCATCGTCGTAGCCCAGATAGGCGATGGTCTCCCCGTCGGGCGAGGCGAGCGGTGAACGGTCCGGGCCGTCACGGTCGGTCAGGCGGGTCAACTCCAGGCTGCCCAGGTCGACGGCGAAGATGTCGTCTTCGATGGGGTCCACGTCGCGGTCGTCGTTGGGATTGCCCACCACCAGCAGCGTGCCGTTGCCCAGCCAGGCCGGCTGGCCGAAATCGGCATCGCCGCGGGTCACCTGGCGGGGCGTGCCACCATCCGCCGGGATGGTGAAGACGTGCGTGGCGCCTTCCTGCAGATAGCCCTGGCCGTCGAAACGGAAGGTGATGTCGTCGAACACGCGCACGGGTTCGGACCATTCCGCGCCCTCGGGGGCGCTCGGCGGGGTGGCGAAGCGGGGCGCCTCGCCCTTGATGAACATTGCGAAGGCGATGGTTTGGCCGTCCGGCGACCAGGTGGCCTGTCGCGGGCCCGAGGCAAACTGGGCCAGCGACACGCTGTCACCCGTGTCCAGGTACAGCACGTGCAGTTCGGGTCCACCCTTGCCGGAGGTGGTGTACAGCAGCCGTTGCCCGTCCGGCGACCAGCGCGGTCCGCCGGCCGAGGCGCCGCCCGTCACCAGGGGCCGGTGCGCGCCGCTGGCCACGTCGATGCGCCACAGGTCGCCCCGCACGCGATCGGCCAGGCGGTCCATGGACTGGCGCACGTAGACGATGGTTTCGCCATTTGGAGAAATCTGTGGGTCGTCCCCGTATTCGAGGTCGAACACCCGTTCGGCGGTGAAGCGGCGGGTGTCGCCGGGTTCGGCGGCCGTCGCGACCACGGCAGCGGCGGCTAAAGAGAGGGCGATCAAGTTGGCAGTGAAGCGGAAAGAGGGCACGGCATTGATCCTTCTTGTTCGGTTGCCCGTACCCTAGCCGCCCACGGCTCCGAAAGCCATGGGGCCAGCGTCAGGGGGCCGGGGGCAGTCTATACTGCCTTTCTCCCACGGCATTGCGGATTCACCAATGATCAATTCCGAACAATGAACTGGACCGCCGCCTCGATCGTCATCGAACTCGTCGGCGTCATCGTCGTCGTGGTGACCCTGTGGTACGTGGCCATACAGATCCGTCAGAACACCAACGCGCTGGTGGCCAGCACGCGGCAAGGCTTGCTCGATGCGGATCTCGGCCTGATTTCAGACTTCATCGAGTACGGCATCGACCCACATTTGATCGGCGATGATATCGAACTGTCGGATCTGGACGAACGTCGGTTCACCTGGATCGTGATCAAGGCAATCCGGGTCCGGGAATTCGCATGGCACCAGTATCATGCAGGGAATCTCGACGAGGAAACCTTTCAGTCCTATATGGCGCCTGTGCCTGGTATTTTTTCGACCGAACGTGCGAGGGCTATTCTGAAGTTCTACACAGGTAGTGAGGCGTTTCTGAAAATCCTCAAGGAGCATGCGGGGTTGAGTTGAGCCAGCTGTGACTGGCCAACAACAGGGACATCGACGAACCCGTCCAGGGGAGGCCCCGGAATGAACACCAGCAAATTGCAGGCAGGCAGCGCGGTTCCCGCGCTCATCCAGGGAGACAGGTCATCAACATGACAGCCAAACTGAACCCAATCATTTCCCAGGGGATGACCCGCCGGCAGCTCCTCGGCGCGGGCCTGGCGCTCGGTGCATCCTCGGTGGCAAATGCCGTAACGCCCTGGCCCGGAGCGCCGGTGCGTTACCCCGATCCGCGACTGGTCAGCCTGGATCCGCGTTTCGACCGCTACCGCATCGGCAATACGCCGGTGCAGCGCCTGCATACAGGAAACCTTTGGGCCGAGGGGCCGGCCTGGAACGCCGTGGGGCGCTACCTGCTCTGGAGTGACATTCCCGGCAACCAGCAATGGCGCTGGCTGGACGAGAATGGAGCCGTCAGCGTGCTGCGCAATCCTTCCAATCACAGCAACGGCAACACTTTCGATTTTCAGGGGCGCCAGATCAGTTGCGAACACCTCCGGGCGCTGGTGCGCTACGGGCACGACGGTGAACGCACGGTGCTCGCCGACCGCTACGACGGCAAGCGCCTGAACGCCCCGAACGACGCGGTGGTGCATCCGGAGGACGGCGCGATCTGGTTCACCGACCCGGGCTACGGCAGCATGGGCGATTACGAAGGCGAACTCGGCGAGCTGGAGCTGAAGGAAGCGGTATACCGGCTCGACGTGCAGACCGGAGCGCTGGACAAGGTGACGGACGAACTGCACAAGCCGAACGGCCTGTGTTTCTCGCCGGATTACCGGACCCTGTACATCACCGACACCGGCCTGCCCGAAGACAGCGCCGACGCGACCGGCATCATGGCGTGGGACGTGGACGGCAAGCGGCTGCGGAACCGCCGGCCGTTCGCTTCCATGACGCTCGACGGTCGCCGGGGGGCGGCGGACGGAATCCGGGCCGATGTCGATGGCAATATCTGGGCCAGCGCAGGATGGGTGGGCGAAGGTTACGACGGTGTGCATGTGTTCGCGCCCGACGGCCAGCGCATCGGCCAAATCCACCTCCCGGAGATCTGCTCGAACGTGTGTTTCGGTGGTGCCCGGCGCAATCGCCTGTTCATGACGGCCAGCCAGTCCGTGTACGCTGTCTACGTCGGTACCCGGGGCGCGCACATCACCTAGGCGGCTAAAGGCAGTCGGTCAGACCCCGTCCGGAACCTGAAGGGATCGGCAGCATGTCGGGTGTCAACCGGGGCTGGAGGGCGCAGCAGGGAATTCAGTCGTCACACGACACTCGATATCGAGATTCCCGATCCCGGTATCAACGCGCATCGCCGTTCACCAGTTCGTTGGCGGCGTGGGCCAGGAACAGGTAGCTGCCGCCCAGGTTGATCACGTACTCGTTCTCGCCCCAGAGGAACGGCCAGTCCTCCTTGTTCTCCGGCAGGTCCGGTTTCAGGATCAGCACGCCGGGCACGATGCCTCCGGCGATGAACGAGAAATCCGCGCGGTTCATTCCGTACGCCACGCGCTTGGACTCCGCGCCGACGGCGGACACGAAGGAAATGTCGGAATCGGGATGCGTCCCGAACACGTAGTTCAGTCCGCCCAGCACGTCCTCGGCGCTGAACAGGTCCGGCCAGGCCTTGTGCAGGTACCAGTTGGCCACCGCGATATTGATGATCGCGCCATTGCCGGCCCAGCCGCCTTCCGTGATCAGAACGCCGAACGGATTTGCGGTGCGCATTTCCGCCCAGCGCTCCGCATGAGCCTCCGCCATCGAACGCACCTGTTCCCGGAATGCCTGGTCCATTTTCGGCAGCGCCTTCAGCACCGGGACCACGTGAAAGGCGAACTGCGACTCGATGGTCGACAGGTCGGCGCGCAGTGCATCGGCAAACCGTGATTCACCCGTTGCGAGCAGGAGTTCAGCGTTGGCGCGAATGCGTTCGCCTTCCAGCGAGCCACCGGTGGTGTTGCCGTGGCGGAAAAGGTGCGGTTCGTGGTCCTGCTCCTCTTCCCAGGCGCGCAGGGCCGTTGCCAAGGCCTTGTCCGCCAGCGCATCGTCGAAGCCACGCAGCGCTCGGCTGGCGGCCGCCAGTCCGGCGACCGAGCCGTAGTTGAGCGCGGATGACCGGCTGGTGAAGGCCCAGCGGTCGTCGAATTTGCCCGAGCGACCGCCTTTCACTTCCAGTTCGCCCAGGTCGGGGTCGTACACGAGGTTGTCGGTCATGGTCAGGCCGTCGCCCAGGTGGGTGTACTGCGACAGGTCCGGCACGATGATGCCGGGGATGGCGTGCCCCACCGCCTCGTGCTGGGCCAACAGCTGCAGGGCGCCGTGCGTGATCTGTTGCAGGATGTCCGGCCTGCCGTCAGGCACGTGAAGGTCGACGTACTTGCGGTCATAGTCGACCAGGGTGTTGTCCCGTTCGGGGCGGAACGTCTCCCAGGTCGCGACCAGGCCCAGTACCGCGGAATACTGCGTCTGCGTGCGGATGTCGTAGTCCCCGGCGTCGTACCAGCCCCCGACATTCAACCCGGGGATGTGTTCCCCGGGCTGGAACGGCGATTCGGTGGTCGGTCCCTGGGCGTAGAGATCGAAGTGCTCGTGATTGACCGGTGCCTGCAGGGCATCGTCGAGGTGCGAGGCGCCGTGCCACACCCGGTAGGCCTCGTTGACCAGGACATGGTCCATCTGCACGGGAAAGAAGACGTCCAGGGTCGGCTGCCAGGTGTTGGCGTAAGCGTCCGAGGCGATCCGAAACGGCGCGGTAACGACGTCGCCGAATTCCAGCCGGTACAGGCCCGGTGTATCGACGTCGCTGAAGTCGAACGTGGCGTAGTCGTAGCGTTTCCACCGGCCCCAGGGTTCGGGCGTGGCGGACTTGACGGTTTCCGTCCCGTTCGCCCCGATGCGCACCAGTCGGGCCTCACCCTCGTCCGTGTCGTTCGGGTCGCGTTCGATCACCGCGACCTTGTGGAAGCCGGGCGCGTAACCGACCTGCGAATGCGCGATGACGGGCGCGCGCGTCCAGCCCTCGATGGCGTTCGCAGTGAGTGACCACTCCAGCACCTTGCCGCTGCGCTCGGACGGCAGCAGCGAGCGCACCACGAACCAGCCGTTCTGCGCCTTGGCGCGCCCGTCGTACAGCGCCATCTCGACATCGGAAACCAGCGAGACCCGACGCTCCGGATCGCCGGGGGCGAGCACCAGCCGCTTGCCGGCGGCCAGCGGGACGGGCGCGACGCCATCGACGCTTTCCTTCGGACCGGTGGGGTACAGGGGAAACTGCCCGGTGGCGTCATCGGCGATGAAGGCCCGGCCGAAATAGGCCGATGGCAGGAACTCCAGGTTGAATCCGGCGACGCCTTCCAGTGCTTTGGGAAGGGGTTCTGGCAGGTGCACGGATACAGTGATGGCTTCGCCGTCGCCCCGCGCCTCGATGGTGAATTCGAAGTCGTGGTCATCGTAACGCGACGTGGCCCGGACCACCCCGGCATCCGGGTCGACTTCGCGCCCCTGGAACGCGGGAATCGCGTCCCACTGCTCCGGGGTGGCGTGCAGGCGCACATCGCCGTTCGTCGCTGTGCGCCGTCCGTGGTGGACCAGTTCCATGCCGCTGATCTTCGAGTCGCTGAACAAGCCGTCGTACCAGTTGCTGAACACCAGCCAGTTGACGCCACGCGTCTCGAAATACTCCTTGTCATTGAGCTGGAGCGCCGCATCGGCCTTGGAGGCTGGCATGGCAAGGAAAATGGAAAGCAGTGCCAGGGTGAGCCGCTTCTGCATGGTGCGCGTGACCTACGTTGTCATCATCTTTCCCGAAGCATACCAAGCCGTGAGGTCACAGCGGCCAGGGGCCGTAGATCTTCCAGGGACCGGAGGATTCCCGGCGCAGGGGAATCCGGTTGTCCGGTTCCACCTGTACGCCGCGTTCGTCGTAGCGAAGAATCCGCACGGTTGCCTGTTCGACCAGGGGCTTGGCGCGCGCGGCGAGATCGGACTGGTCGTCTTCGCTGAGGAATACCGACTCGAGGTCATTGGCCCGCTCACCCTGGATGACCACGTCGCTGACCACCTCGTCGGGTTCGACGTGCACGTACAGGTCGCGCAGCCGCCTCTGGGTGATGTCCCAGTAGTAGCGCAACCGCTCCCGGCTGCGGTCCGTTTCCTTCCAACTGTCGTGGATCAGCGACAGGTAGAGCTCCCAGTTGCGTTCCTTGATGGCCGCTACGTAGGCCGCCATCACCTCCAGCGGTGGCGCGTCCGCGCGAACCTCCGTCACCGAATAATTCGCCGATTTCAGCGATTCGAGGGTTTCCTGGCCGGCAAATCGGCCGGGTTCGGTTCCCGTACCGGCCAGTGCCACGGTCCGGCCCGGCACGCGCAGGGCGACGGGTTCCACAACCCACCCGAAATGCGCGGCCGTGACGGGTTCCGCGCCCGCTTCAGGCACCATCAGGTCGATGCCTTCGATGGTGCCCAGCAGGCTCCAGGGACCGGCGGTGTCGGCGCTGACCTGGCTCTGGTACTCGCGCAGGGCCCGGTAGGCGGTGGCCCAGCCACGTCCGGACAGGTCGACGAACCAGAGGCCTTCAGAGGGTGATCCCACCGCCAGCCAGGATTTACCCGCGCTGGTGAACTGGCGCGCCGGGTAGTCGATCAGGCCGTCGAGCACCACGGTCCGGCCCTGCAGGGCGGCGGAGGAGGTGGACCGGTAGTCGGGTGCGGGCAGGGCAGGGCCTTCGAGCGCCTGGTCGGCGCGTGATTCCAGCAGTTGGGTCCAGGCCTCGTCCGCAGTGCCGGCGAGCTGATCGACCAGGGCCTCCTGGGCGGCGCGGTAGGCCACCATCTCCGGGGTGATCTCGAACACCGTGCCGCGACTGGCCAGCAGCGCGGCCCGGACGCGGTCGAACAGGTCCTGCACGCGCGGGTCATCCGGATTGGATTCATTGAGCGCGGCGACCCGGCGCATGGCCTCCTTCGCGTCATGACCAGGGTTGAAAGGCGCGCCGTCCGCCCGTTCAACCTGCAACTCGAACTCGGACAGGTAGCGCTCGGCGGCGGACAGGGCCGAGGGTGACGGGGCATCGGACTGGGCGTTCACCAGCAGGGGTGCGGCCAGCAGGACAATGGTAAAAATGCGGTTCAGCCGGTTCATGATGACAGCACCTCCCTGGCTTGTTGCACGGCGGCGGCCCAGCGCCGCGCCAGTTCCTCGTACCGTGTCGACAGGTCATCGAAGCTCTTGATGCCCAGCGGCAACCGCACCTCGCTGCCGAACTCGCCGGTCCGCAACGGCAGGGTGACCTCTTCGAGGTCGTCCACACTCCTGGTGAAGGTCTCCCGGCGTTGCAGGACCTCCTTGATGAACTTCTCGTAGAGTCCCGCCGTGCCTCGGGAACCGGTGAGGCTCGCGGGCAGGCCGGCAATCAGGTCGTCGTAGACTTCCTCGCGCTCCTCCAGCCAGTCGAGGTAGTCCGAGTAGGCGGATTCCCGGCGGCCGCCGGCTTTCACCGTGTTCTCCAGCAGGGAGATCTCGGTGGGGTAGACGTGTCTCGCATCTTCTTCCACCTGAAACTGCGCCAGTTCGCTTCGCTCAGCGTCGGTCAGCGTTCGTCCCATCCTCGCCTTGGACAGGATGGGTTCAACCTCGGCCAACGTGTCGTCGATGTCCTCGATCAGGGTGGCCGCGAACTCCACGTTATCGACGAGCGTGTTCCAGCTCTTGGCGGCGTGGCCGGTCGATTCCTGCAGCCACTCCGTCTCCTCCTCGAGTTGGTAGAAGACGATCGCCGCCGTGCTGCCGTGTTCGCACAACTGGCTGACGGCCTCGGTTTCGTCGGCGATCCAGTCGGTGACCTCGGATGACAGGCCGGCATCCCCGGGCGCGGCATCCTGCAGCTGCCCCAGCAGATCCACGAGGCCGACCAGCACCTGGTCGCAGTGGTCGTCCCAGTCATGGCTGGGTTCGTCGCCATCGGCATCCAGCGAAAAGTACCGGGTCATGGCGTTCAAGGCCGAGTACCAGGTGTTGCGATAAAGGATGAAATAAGGCTGTCCCCAGGGCGGAATGCGGGGCGGAGACTCGGCCGAGGCCCAGACCATCCCGGTACGTTCTTCCGTCCGGGCATCTTTCTCCGGGTCCCAGTCGATCTGGGCGTCGGAGAGAGGACTGATCAGCAGGCCGGTCAACAGCACGGCAATGGATGTCGGGTGGCGCATGACGGATTCCTCGTATCCGGAAAAGTGGCGGGCGGACTCCCCTTGTCCGCCCGCCGTTCCCCTTGGAGCCCCTACGGGTGGCGAGCGGAAAGTGGCAGCGTGGCGGCGGAGAAGCTCACGCGGGTTTCGGGGTCGAGCGACAGGGGCGCCACGATGAGCAGGCTGTCGGCCGGGCCTTCGTAGCTGGCGCCGTCGGAGCCCCAGACGGCTTCGAGCACCTGCTCCGGCGTGGCGGCGCCCTTGCCGCCGACACCGCGGCGGTAGGCGCGGGTGGCGCCGGGGTTGAACAAGACGCCGTCGGTCCCCCAGACCGCTTCCAGTGGCCCGCCCAGGATGCCGAACAGCGGATCCTCGAAGCCGAACAGGGGGTCCTCGAACCCACTGGGCGGCGCGACCTTGCCGAACAGCGGGTCCTCGAATCCGAACAGCGGGTCTTCGAAACCCTGCCAGGGTGAGCGCAGCCGACCCTTGCCGGCCAGCTGAAGGCTTTCCTGGCCGGCCACGGCCGTCATGGGCTGTGACAGGGCGCCATAAAGGATCTTTCCGCTGCGCATGTCGAGCACGCCGGCCACCAGGATGAAGTCCTCGCTTTCGCGCACGGCGGCTGACAGGCGGGTGTTTTCCAGTACCAGTTGTGCCAGGTCAGGCAGGTTGTCGTAGCGTCGTTCGGTGATGTCTTCGTCGAACCAGGCGGCAACCAGGTCCTGGCGCTGGGCCATTGCCTGGGTGGACAGGGCAAGGGCCAGGGTGGCCAGGCCCAGGTTTCTGAGTACGTTGAATCTCATGGTTTCCTCCTCGTGGTTCGGTGCCGTGCCGGAACCGGAACAAGCGGTCATGACAAGGCCATCGATGATGCTTTCCCCTCTGTCCACACGCGGGCGGGGGAAAAGGTGACACGCCAGGAGAAAAAAATTTCTTGGGAGGTCAGTCCAGGGAGTGGGCGGCCAGCAGTTCGCGGAAGGGTTCGTCGTCCATTCCGGCGTCACGGAGGGTGTCGACCAGGGGTCGCGCCTCTTCGTAGCGACCCAGATGCACCAGTGCGGTGGCCTGGGTGTACTGGTAGTACTTGTTGTCCGGCTCCCGGGCCAGGACGGGCGTCATCAGTCTGGATGCTTCGCTCCAGAGCGCCACGGCCTGCTCCCTGGTACCGATTCGGGCCAGCACGCTACCCAGGCTGACCAGGTCGATAGCCAGGTCATTGGCCGCGGTAAAGCTGCCCGAGTCGGCTTCGGCGAGCTGGCGCGAGATGTCCAGGCTCTCTTTGTACAGCGCTCGCGCCGCCTCCAGGTTGCCCTGGCGCTCGGCGATCTCCCCGCGCGTGGTGAGTGAATAGGCCAGCTCCCGTTCGTACTCGAGGTTCTGTGGCGCCATGAGCTGCAGCTGGCGGCCGGTTTCGATGGCCCGGTCCGCCGCGGCCGCAGCCTCGGCGGCGCGACCCTCCTGGGTCAGCATGAAGGCCAACTGGTTGAGCACGATGCGCAGGTTGTGGTGGGTTTCAATGACGTCTCCGGCCTCAGCCACGGCCCCTTCCGCCTGTTCGATGGCGCGGCGCATGGCGGGCTCGGCTTCCGCGGCGTCGCCATAGTCGTAGGCGTACCAGGCCAGCGCCTGCCAGCTGTGGGATCGGTTGATCAGCCAGTCATGGGTCTCGACGCCCACCTGCTGTGTATTGGCGAGTTCCAGGGCTGCCTGTAGTTGTTCCTCGGCCTGTTCTGGCCGGTCGTATTCCATCAGGTACCAGCCCAGCAGCAAGCGTGCTTCCCACAGCAGGGCGTGGCCTTCATCGTATTGATCCACCAGGCGCCCGGCACGGTCCACCGCTTCGCGCAAAAGGGTCTCCGTGACGGCGCCCTGACCTTCGGTGGCGCTGGACTCGCTTTCGAGGATCAACAGGGTCGCCCGCTGGCGCAGCCAGTCGCGCTCCCGCCCGGGCGCCTGCTCCAGCGGCGCCAGGTTCAGCGCGGCCTGTTCGAAGGCATGCTGGGCCCGGGTGGGTTGTTCCAGGGCATCGAGCACCTGGCCGGCGTTGGCGTAGGCGGCCGAGGTCAGCAAGCGGGCGTCATCGTCCATGATGCCGGGGTCCTGCTGCGACAGATGTTCCAGGCTGCGGTCCGCGACCAGGGAGAGCAGGTCGATGCGTCCCAGGTCGGTCAAGCGCTCGAACAGGTCGCCGAGCATGAAGTTGATCAGGGTGTCGCTTTGCTTCTTCTCAGCCAGGGTGGCCGACTGCAGGCTCCTCACGTCCATGGTGTACTTGAACGTGAACGCCACGCCAGCGAACAGCGCAAGGGCCGCCACCGAGGCGGCCAGGGCATGACGCCGCAGGGCCTTTACGACGACGTGAAACAGCCGGTGCCGACTGGCCTCCAGGGGAAATCCGTTGAGCCAGGCGTCGAGGTCGATGCGCAGGGCCTCCGCCGACGCGTAGCGATCCTCGGGATGCTCTCGGGTGCATCGCTCGATCACATCCACCAGGTCTCCGGGCACGCCATGCGCGGACAGGGCGCGACGCCGGGCATCCCGGGTCATGCGGCCAGCGTTGTCCGTGTCGCCGTCGAGCAGCACCTGGGCCAGCAGTATCCCCAGGGCGTACAGGTCGGCGCGCGGGTCCACGGCTTCGCCGGCCAGTTGTTCCGGAGCCGCAAACCCCGGCGTGCCGAAGCGAACCCCTCGTCGTGCCTGTCCAAGGCCGGCGGCTTCCAACGCGATGCCGAAATCGATCAGAACGGGATAGGCCGCGCCACTGATGTCGCGGATGAGGACATTGGCCGGCTTGATGTCCATGTGCACGATGCCCCGCAAGTGCACGAAACGCAGGGCATCGCACAACTCGCGAAACATCCGCACGACCGAACGCGTGTCGGATGCATGCTGACGGAAATACGCGTCAATGTGCGGTCCGTCGATCTTCTCGAGCACCAGCCAGGGGCGGCCGCCCGCACCGAAGCCGCCATCGAGGATCTGCACGATGCCGGGGTGGCCCAGGTCCGCCAGCAACTGCATCTCGCGCAGCAGCTGTTCCCGGGCCGTGTCCTGGTCGTAACGCGCAGCGAGGAGCTTGATGACGACCGTCCGGGCGTACACGCCGTCCGCGCGCTCCGCCAGGTAGACATCGCTCTGGCCGCCGGTGTCCAGGCGCTCCAGTACGCGATAGCGCGTGCCGCCGATCTCGGCGGTGGGTGGTTCGTCCTCGAAGGCTTGTCCGAGCAGGCTGCCCAGGCGGTCCTGGAGGGCGGGGGGCGCCAGGGGCGCTTCGATGCCCAGTTGGCGCAGGCAATCTTCGGGATCGAGGCTGTCGTCGTCGTCAAAGGCGGCATCGATTCGCCGCCAGAGTTCGTGGGTGTTCCCGGGTGGCTCGTTCATGCCCCCGCGGCCGCCAGCATCGCCTGGGCCTTTTTCCAGTCGCGAATCGCGGTGCGCTTGCTCACGGTGAGCACGTCGGCCACTTCATCCAGGGTCATGTCCCCGAAAAACCGATAGGTGAACACTTTCTCCAGGCGGGGCGAATAGTCGCGCAAGGCGCGGAGTTGGCGCTCCAGGTCGATGAGAAACTCGGACTGGTCCTGGACCGCATGTTGCTCGGGAGCGGATGCCTCGTCGACGAAAGTGACCAGCCGGTTGCGTCGCGCCTGGTTATAGAGAATGTGGCGCATGGCGAGGGCGCAGTACGCGTAAAAATGGTTGCGGTCGTTGAAGGCGGTCGGCTTTTCGCGATGCTTGAGCCAAGCTTCGTGGACCAGCGCGGTCGTGTCGATCTTTCGTCCATGCACACGGAATCGCTGGCCACGCGCCACCGACTTGAGCTGCTGGTACACATCTTCCATGGTGCGCTGCTGCTCCGGCGTCAACGACGCCGGATCCATGTTCACGATCTCCGTGATCGGCAGGCCATCCATGCCCCATCTCCCCAATTGCAACTGCTCGTCGGTCAGTATAGCGATGTGACCGGGATGTCAGTGTTCAGGGGCGATGTGAACCCACACACCTTCCGCTCGAACCGCCCCGGTGACGCCGGGCTGCTTTACAGGGCCCGATCCCACTCCGGTCGCCAGGTTTCGATCACAGTGACGAACCCTGGGGCGACATCGGTCATGCCGGTGAACGGCAGCGGCGCCGCGTGGGGTGGCTGCGGCGGAGTGAGGGACCTTGCAAGGACACCGGCGATCACTGACTGATTGACCACGCCGTCCATGTACTTGGCCAGTTGCCTGGCCACACTCTCGAAGACCTGATTGCCCACGCTCCTGGCGCCCGGCTGGAGCAGGTTGTCGTAAAGGCCGAGCCAGTGGGGGTCAGCCGCGTTGGCCAGCTTCGACTGGATGCTGGGTTCGTTGAGCAGGTGGGCGTTCGTTCGCCCCAGGTCTGACAGGAAGGAGTGACTGTTGGGCATGCCGGGGACGTAGGCGGGAAGGATCGCTGCGTAAGGCGGGTACCAGGACAGGCCCAGCGGTGCGAGGCCGGCCCTCCAGTTCTCGAAATGCCTGGCCAGTGCGTCCACGGCTTTCAGGCAGAATTCCCTGGCCTCTTTCCTGGCGGGTGGGCCGCCACCGCCCGGAGCCATGTGAGTCCGGCTCAGGAGGAGGGTGCTGAGCGGCGCAGTGGCCGTGACGCAGCCGGGCGAACCCTGGACGATGGCCATGGTGACCTTGCACGGCTGGAGCATGAACGACTTTATCCACTTGGGAATCGCCTCCGCGAAGCTGTCCACCAGGAAGGCCTCCGACTGGGCCCACAGGGCCGCGTACTCGGGTGGCGTGACCAGATCACCCGGGTGAATGGGCTGCGCCTGGGGCCCCGGCCGCATGCCGACATTCCTGCCTGTTCCGCCCAGTTTTTTCTGGAGTTCGTCGGCGCGCTGGCGGATGGACTTCTTTTCCTTCTGTGCGGGCGGCGCGACAGCGGGTGCGCCCGGCGTCGGTTTGTTGGTGATTCCGTTATTACTCATCGGTCGTGGCTCCTTGATTTTTCTTGGGCGTGTCCCCGTAGCCAGCATAGGTCAATTGAGGTGTTTGCACCGAGGGTTGCGGGCCGGGTCGACGGTGGCGGCTGGCTTTGTGTGAGAATCGTCGCTTCTCACTGGGTGGAGCCCTTCGATGTCACGGTACCAGGCAACGATTCACTGGGCGCGTCGCGAAGGCGAGGCGTTCACCGACAACCGCTACAGCCGAGGCCACCAATGGCAGTTTGACGGGGGGCTGACCGTGCCCGCGTCTTCCGCGCCGGACGCGGTGCCGCTGCCGTACTCCGTGGCCGAGAACGTCGACCCCGAGGAGGCACTTGTGGCCTCCCTGTCGTCCTGCCACATGCTGTTTTTCCTGGCCTTCGCCGCCAAGGGGGGCTGGCGGGTGGACGACTACAGTGACGAGGCGGAAGGCATCATGGAGAAGAACGCCGCCGGCAAGATCGCCATGACCCGGGTGACCCTGCGGCCCAGGGTCCGCTTCGACGGGGCATCACCGGATCGCGCGGCGCTGGAAGACCTGCATCATCGCGCCCATGAGCACTGCTACATCGCCAACTCCGTCACCGCCGAGATCGTGACGGAGATTCAGGACTGAGCGAAGGGGCCGCCTCAGAAACTGAACTGCGCGCTCAGCCAGTAGTTTCGGCGTGCGTCCTTGACGTTGTAGTCGTCGGTGAAGATGACTTCGCTGACGGCCCCGCGACCGGTGGCCAGGGTGTAGATCCCGTCGCCGTCGATGTCGATGAAGTCGGTCTGGTACGAGGTGAAGTCTTCATCCAGCAGGTTGTTCACGCGAGCGAACACCGAGATGTTCTCGGTGATGTCGTAACGCAGCCCGAGGTTCCACACGTGGTAGTTCTTGTAGTACAGCGGCCGGTCCAGGGTGTTGTCCCAGCCCCGGTAGCGGTCGGAGCGCAACTCGGCCTGTAGCGACACCGAGAGCGGTTCCAGCGCCTGCCAGTCCAGGCTGGCATTGGCCATGTGTTCCGCGGTGTTGGTGAGTGGCTGGCCGGCCTCGGGTCCGCTTTTCTGCTCGCTGTCGGTCCAGGTGTAGTTGCCCCGCAGCGTCCAGTCGTCGCTGATCTGCAGCAGACCGGCCACTTCCACGCCCTGGATTTCCACCTTGTCGATGTTGATCTTCTGGCTGTAGGTGCTGTAACCCAGTTCGTCGTAGGCGCCCAGGTTGACGCAGGGCCGCTGGCCGCCGGTCACCGTGCAGCTGTAGATGGTGTCGCCACTGGCGATCTTGTCGTCGAAGTGGGTCAGGAAGTAGGTGATGTTGAAGTTGTGGCCACGCGGGCTGGTCCAGTAGAGCGCCGCTTCGCTGTTGACGCTGGTTTCCGGTTCCAGGTCCGGGTTTCCCGCGAACGGCGAGGTGCCCTGGCCGCCGAATCCGGTGATGCCGTCGTAGAGGTCGGTGGTCTGCGGGGTCTTGTAGCCGGTGCTGACGCCCCCCTTGACGGTCCATTGCTCGCTGATCGTGTACACCGCGTACAGCCGCGGTGACACCTGGCCGCCGAACACGTCGTGGTGGTCGTAGCGAACGCCGCCGGTAAGGGTCAGCGGCGTGGTCACGGTCCAGCTGTCTTCCACGAACAGGGAGGCCATTTCCTGGTCCTGGGTGCCGCCGGGTTCACCGCTTTCCATACCGAACACGCCGTCCTCCAGTTCACCGTCGATCACCTGGGCTCCGACGACCAGCATGTGCTGTCCGGCGGCCTCGAACGGGATGTCCAGGCGGGCATCCAGGGTGTACTGGCTGCTGTTCAGCGGCCGCGCCGGACGGGGCAGGAAGGTGCTCTCGGCCAGCGCCTTGCGTTCCTCTTCGGGCATGCCGGCATAGTCTCCGACACCGTCGTACATGTCCTGCAGCAGAAGGCGCTCGGCCACCGTCAGGGGCAGGGTACGTCCTTCGTTGGCGGTATCCACATAGGACAGCGCCAGGTAGCTGGTGCCGAAGTCCCAGGTCGCGTCATGCACCACTGACCACCAGTCGCGTGAAAACTCCTGGTCCGCCGCATAGCCGGCGCGGGGATTGACCTGGCCCCGGCTGGCTTGCCACAGGGCCTCGATATTGTCCTTGGTGCCCAGTGGATAGCTGATCGTGCCGGTGTCCGGGTCGATGAAGGGGGTGTTGTCGTAGACCTGGCTGGAGGTGTCGTAGTCGAAGCGCAGGGTCTGCCTGTCACTCAGGGCCCAGGTGAGGGTGGCCCCGAGCTCCTGGACTTCGCTGTCCACCGTCCGGCCGCCACCACCGAAGCCGAGCGACCGCACATGCACCGTGCCGTTCGGGTCAACGGCGGGTTCGAACTGCGGTGACGACGCATCGCTCTCGTAATAGCTGCCACGCAGCGCGACCGAAAGCGTGTCGGCGACGATCGGTCCGTTCAGGTAGAACTCGCCCTGCAGGTCGTTGCCGAACTGGTCGTTCTCCTGGAGGGTGCCGGCGAGATTGACAGTGCCGAACCAGCGGTCCGCCGTCTTTTTCGTGATCACGTTGACGACCCCGCCCATGGCGTCCGCGCCGTAGAGCGTGGAGGCGGGACCGCGCAACACTTCGATGCGTTCGATGGCCTCGGTCGGCGGCAGGTGCCCGAAGGCGTTGCCGCCGAAATTGTTGGGGTAGATGTCGCCGTGGTTGTTCTGGCGTTTGCCATCGATCAGCAGCAGCGTGTACTCGCCGGTCAGGCCACGCATGCTGACGCTGCCTTGGCCCGTCTTGTCGCGGGTGGTGCCGATGTCGATGCCTTCCTGGTACTTGAGCATGTCCAGCAGGTTGTTGTGGGGCCGTGACAGGATCTCGTCCTGGGAGACCACGGAAATGCTGGCGGGCGCGTCGGTGATCTTCTGCTCGAAACCCGTGGCTGTCACCACGACTTCTTCCAGCATTCCGTCTCGCTCTTCTTCGGCAGCGTCCCCATCCGCGAATGCGCCGGTTGAAGCCAGGATGGTGGCGGCCAGCATGCCGCGGCGCCCTCCGGCGGCCAGGAAAATCCCCATTGAACGCTCCTTTGCAGTTCTTGCTTGGTATTGGAAGGAAGCGCCAAATAGTAATGAAAATGGTTCTCATTAACAAGAAAGAAATGGAGCGGGTCGGTGGATGACACGGTGGTTCCGACGGAGGTGAGGAAATCGGACGGTGCGCCAGAAGGCGCACTTTCGATTTCAGCGATCAGGGATCGATTGTCGGGGTGGTTTGCCTGGCGCGTTCCTCGCGCAACAGCGCCCAGACCAGGAAGCCCACCAGTCCCACCGCCGCGAGCAGACCGGTCCAGACCAGCACCGTGCGCCAGCCCCATCTCCGAACCTCGGTGAGCGCCCGCTCACCCGCGCCGATCCGTCGCGCGCCGATGGTCGCCAGGCCCGGTTCGCCCGCCTGTTCCAGCATGGAGAACAGCGCCCCGTCCCCCATCTGCCGATCCTGCGGGAATTGCTCCAACTGGTCCCGGGCGCGCCCGCTCGCCAGCGAAAAGGGCGCCTCGCCCTGCGCCAGGAACAACAGTCGGTCGGGCCGCCAGCCCAGCCGAAGCCGCAGGTCGCCGTCGACCTGCCCGGACCGTAGCTGGACGCGCCACTGCGTGCTGCGCGTGGGCTTCAACACCGCCGGGCTCGAGACCAGCTCATTCCCGGAAGGCGCAATGCGATAGAACATGTCGTCGTGGCGCTGGCGCCACTCGTCCTCGGGACCGTCACGCACCTCGACCGATGCCCGGACCACGCCGCGCCCGCCGGGAAACGCCAGGTCGACGCGGTCCACCGGTGGATAGCCATCCAGGGCGTAGATGAAGGAACGGCCGTCCTCGCTCCGCTCGACCGGCGGAATTTCCAGCCATTCCCGTTCCGCCGCGGGCCCGAGCTCCCGGCGGATGGCCGTCATCGATTCCGGTCGCCAGCCGGACGGCATGCCGCGCCAGGTCACGCGCAGGTAGTCGCCCGGCTGGCGGTCGACGTCGATACGCTTCTGCTCGATCCGGGCCTCCTCGTAGGCCAGGTCCGCCAGCATGCCCTGCGCCAGGGGCGCCCAGTTCGCCAGGTCGTAACCGTCCTCGATGATGACCGTCCCGATGAAGCCACCAGGCGCGCCGGAGCCGCTGAATTCCAGGGCGGATATCCGGTCGTCGTGTTCACGCAGGTCGACGATGAGGGCGCGCAATTGAAGCTGTGGATCGGCAGGCTCGGGCAGCTCGGACTGGAACTTGAGGCTGGTTCCGGGCTCGTCGATCTGCATCAGCAATTGCAGGCGGAGCGCGGCTTCGGAGATCTCGCCGTACAGCGGCAGCACCCCCAGGGGCGCCCGGGTCTCCAGCATCTCGACCTGCTCCTCGGGGCGCTCGAAGGTACGCGGCACCGCGCGCCCGGCGGCGTTGTAGACACCCAGGTCCCGCAGTTCGGGGTCGGTCACCGAGCGATAGACTTCGAACGGTACGTCCAGGGCCTGGAACTCGCCAGGCGCCACGATGTCGAGCGGGAAGTGCCAGGCGTATTCGTCACGATCCGGCACCTGGCCGGCTGCGGCAGCTGCGTAGCCCGCCGCCAGTGCCGCCAACGCCAGGCGTGTCACACCCAATCTCATTCGTCCTCCTCCCTGGCGCGCGGCGGCGCCGGTGCGAAATAGCCCACCACCAGCAGCAGCACCCCGACGCCGATGAAGGAAACGATGCGTTCGATGGTGCCGGAGTTGCCCAGGTCGACCAGGAACAGCTTCAGCACCACCAGGGCCATGAACCCGGCGCCGATCAGCCACAACTGGCGGTGCGCGCGCCGGGCGCCCAGCACCATGGCCGTAAAGCCCAGCACACCCCAGTAGATGGACAGTGCGGTCTGGGCCACGACCGAGTCGTACAGGCGATCGAAGTCCCAGGGAACGCCGGCCACGTGATGCACCCCGCGTAGCAGGGCCGCGGTGGTCAGGATGAAGAAGGCGATGGCCAGGAAGCCCTTGTACACCGGCAGTCCGTCCTGGATTCGGCTGACGGCGACCAGCGAGATGTCACGCCCCAGCACCAGCAGCGACATCACCGCCACGACGGCCGCGAACACCGTGGCCAGGTCCAGCGGATTGAGCACCGGGAGGTAGGGCAGGGGCCCCGGGTCACCGGGCAGCGCGATGCTCAACACGCACAGGTGGAGCACCTGTCCCGCCACCAGGAACAGGCTCAGCGCCCGGTAGGTAACCGGGTGCGCCGGAACCGGCCAGGCCGGGCGCTCACGGAATCGCCAGATGGCCAGCGCGATGATGCCGGGAATGGCGTTGGACGCGGCCTCGGCCCAGGCCCCGGGAACGATAGGGCGTACCTGGTAGCGGACCTCGACGGCCAGCATGAGGGTGAGCAACAGGGTGGTCCCCACGTGCCATCCGCCGGCCAGGCGGTGCACCCGCTTGTCCATCAGGCGGGTGAGCCATGCCTGGACCGCGAGCGCCAGCGGCCAGGACAGCCAGCCCGGACCGGAAAGGAAGTGTCGCTCGAAATCGACGGTCTGAAGCGCCATCAGGGCCAGTACCGGCAGCCACAAAAGGGACAGGTACCGCGCCATGCGCCAGTCCCGGTGTGCGCCAAGCCAGGCCGCCATCGCGGCGGTGGCGGCCAGGAACAGTACGGCGACAGGCAGTTCATGATCGCGGGCCAGGCGATCGGAGATTTCCACCATGCCCGTCGCCACCCACCAGGTCACCCCCCAGGCAAACAGGCCCCAGGCCATGACGGCGTAGAAGCGTCCGACGGGAGGCAGCCGGAAGTCCTCCAGTCGGCGCGCCGCGAACAGTGCCGACAGGCTGATCAGGACGCCATTGAGCACGTTGCCGTTCAGTACGGGCCAGCCTTCGTCACTGCGCCATCCGTGCAGCAGGAAGGACACACCGCTGAACACGATCAGCGCGGCGCCGGCGAAATTGGCCAGGTGCTGACGCTGCCGCGTGGCCACCCACACCAGCGCCGCGCCTTCCAGCGCCCAGGCCGTCGCTGTCCAGCGGGCATCCAGCGCCAGCGGGATGGAGATGGTGGCAAAGGCCACGGCCAGGGCGATGAAGGAATCCCTGAGCACCCGCAGGGTCGCGCCGTGTTTTTGATGCAGCCAGGTGGCCAGCAGGGCATAGAACACCGCCAGGACCGCTGCGCTGATGGCCAGTCCGTACTCGAAGTCGCGCACCAGCGCGGCCTGCAGCGCGAAGGCGATCACGGGGGTGCCGAACACCAGAGTACCGTCGACCAGGCCGATACGGCTTGGCGGCTGGCGCAGGGCGAACATGATGGCGATGGCCTGGTAGAGCAGGAAATGGATGACCAGGAACGGCTCGGTGCTGGCGAACAGTTCCGGGCGGTAGTAGCGGTAGCCCCAGAAACTGCCGATCACGAAGGTGAACACGAAGCCGACGAGGTTGACCGAGCGCCAGGCCTGGAACCAGGCCACCGCGAAGATCAGCGCATTGAGCACCAGGTAGTAGCTGAACAGCGCGACATGGCTGCCCTCGCCTGTGGAGGTGAGCACCGGCGCGAGAAAGCCGCCGATCGCGCCAAGCAACACCAGGCCCCGTGCCTTCTGCAACACCGCCAGCGCACCCGAGAAGGCGGCCAGGGCCACCAGCAATGCAAAGGCGAATCCGGCCGGGACCAGCTGCCAGATCCTGAAGGCCGCGAACAGCGTCAGGAACAGGATGCCGATGCCGCCGCCCTGCAGGCTGATGCCGTATACGCGCATCCGCGTTCGCAGTCGCCAGCCGATGACGACCAGTGCCACGCCCGCCGCGGCGACCGCCAGGAGGCGGAATTCGATGGGCAGCGTGAACAGCTCGTTGTCGATGGCGTACTTGAGAAAGAACGCCACGCCGATGAACGAGAGGATGACACCGACCTTGACCGGCACGTTGCCCGTCGTGAACCAGGCCGTGAGTCGTTGTCCGAGATCGTTGACCGTGGTCGTGAAGCGTGAGGGGGCCTTCGGGGTGCCGATGGCAGCAGGTTCGCTCACCGACATCGCGGCTGCGGCGCCTGCGATGGGTGGGGGACTGGACGGGGAAGGGGGCGGGGCCGCCGTTGGACCGGTGGATTCCGGACCTGCACCCGGTGTTTCGGGGCGGACAGGCGGGGCAGGCGAGGCGACGGGCGCGGCAGGAGCCTGAACGCCCGGATCAACTGGCGCCGTTGACGAATCCGTCGCGGCCGGCACACTCGATACTCCACGCCGAGCCAGGTCATCGAGTGTCGCCTCCAGCGCCCGCGAACGTCGCTCGAGCAGGACGACCCGGGACACCAGGAAGCCGATCACCGCGCCGCCCAGCGGGCCCAGCAAATAGCCGCCACCGGCCGCAAACGCCAGGCCGATGAAAAAACCCACCAGGGTCAGGGCAATCGCCATCGGCAAAGTCTAGCGCAAGAATCGATTTTCCAAGGAAATAAGGCGGAATGGGTGGCGTGCCCGGCATGCTGCGTTGAGGCATTGTCGCCGGGTGGGAACTCCTGGATGCACTGTCGCAATGGATCGACGCCTTCGCGGGCGGAGGTGGGATCGACATCGCCGTGCTGTTCGCCAGCGCCCTGGCCGTGACCATCTACTGCAAGCTGATGGCGAAAACCCTGGCGCCGAAGCACGTCCGGGTGAATGTCGTGACGCTAGCTGGTTTCAGAATGCCGCCGGCTTGAGGTTTCGCGAATGCCAGACCATGCCGTTCTCGTCGGTGCCCTGGTAGTAGTCGCCGACCCGCCTGTGAAAGGGAATTCGGATGTTGAGCGGTTCACCTGATGTTACGACCAGTCCGCTCAATTGAACGCCGAGGTGAATCGGGTTTGTCTGGTGGTCTCCGGCATCGAGCAAGGGATACCCGCTTCCGTGAATCTGTTGCGCTGATTTGCCCGGAAGGATCAACTGCCCGTCGAATTGCTGATCGGAGGCCAGTTGGAACTGTAGTTCGATCACTCCATGGAGGCTCGCCGCCCGTGCTTCCCAGTGGCCCTCGTACCGGACCTCCTGAACTCCTTCGTCATTGACCTGGCGGGCCGGTACGAATCGGGGTAAGTGTGAAGTGTCCGCCTTGCTGCTCAGGTCTTCCCCGGTCGCAAGTCGCTGCTCGATACTCTCAAGGTCTTGCTGGGTTTTGCGCGAGGAGGCGGCCTCCCTCTCCAAAAGGTCGACGAGGTCCTGGACCAGGTAGGGAAATTCAGACCTGAACCGGCTTTCGTTCAATCCAACAGCGTGCAGTGTGGTCAGCCGCTTCAGGGAGCTGGGAAGTTCTTCAATCGCGGGCATATCGGCGCCATTCAGAAGTACCGGAAGGATCGCACGGAAACTCTCGAAGGCGGTTTCCACCTCCCTGCGGACCACGTCCTGGACGGTCATTATCCCGCCATTGCGAGTCCAGTCCTTATCGATCAGGACCAGTACCACGTTTGCCCGGCGTATTTCGTCGCGAATCGCTTGGGTCCAGTCCGTTGCTGCTACGTTGTCCGCCACGTCCTGGAACACCTTCATGCGGGGAAAACGCAGCTCCAGTTCGCGTTTGATCTGTCCCGCCAGCGTCGAGGCGCCGGAGCGGCGGTAGGACAGGACAATGCGTGTCTCGCGCTGGCGGACATAGGCATCCTGTTGCAGAGGTTGCATCCATGGCCTCGCGGCGGGCTCGAACTCGTCTGCCAGGTCGGGAGCGGTCGAACTATAGTCACCTGGCGCCAACCCCTGGCTGAGCATGAGAGCGGTGGCAATCCGCGCCAGCTGGCCGTACTCCTCGAAACCGGTCGCTTCGGGATGCGTGGCATTCCGCGACAGGGTGACGTAGGCCTCCAGGGCCGAGGGGAAGGCACAGAGTTTGCAGAGATCCCGCAACAGATTCGACCGCAGGCTGGGCCTGTGCGGGTCCAGGTGAATGCCGAACAGGTTTTCACGCAGGGAATCTGTATGTCGACCCATCTTGCTGTACACCACCGCCAGGGTGCCACGAAAGTAGGCGTCGTAGGGATTGAGCTGTTTGAGGCCTTCAAATCCCTCTCGCGCCGAGTCGATGTCGCCGCGCTTTAGCGCCTGAAAGTGTTCTTCCGCCCTGTCGTAGGCTTGTTCCATGGTCACGCGTTCCACCACGGACCGCGCCTCGCCGTCGACCAGGAGACTGGCCAGTTCCCGTTCCGCATCGTCGAAGAGTCGACTGAGGCCCGATCCGGCCAGGTCGGCGTACAGGCGCAGCGCTCGTTCGGTATCGGCCCGTTGATCGGGTCTGGCGATTCGCATGTGCGTCACCAGGCCATTGCCAAGGACATCCGGAAGCTGGTCTGCACAGTCAGCGTAGGACCAGGCATCGATGGGATCCAGCTGTTCAAACCGGGCATTGGTGAATGCATTGAGCGCTCGCATCGACCGGACCAGTGCGATCTGTGTGAACTGGACTTCGAGCGCGGCCGGTCGATCACCGAAGCGCTGCAGGAAGGTTGCTATCGCGTTGCTGGCGGCGGTGAGTGATTTCGCGTCCAGTGCGAGGGGACGGGTGCACCCCAGCAGCTCCTGTTCGTCGCCAGGAAGCAACGCCTGTCCACAGTGCCGACAGAAGGCGCTGTCGTCAGGATTGTCGCCCTGGCATTGCGTGCACTGCGTCATGATCGTTCCGATCCAATCGTCTACCCGAACAGGAGGGACCCTCAGATCCGCCCCTTCTGAACCAGCCGCCGGTAGTGCTCGCCCAGCTCCGTCAGCCTGCACGCTGTGCGCTCCATCGCGGCATGCCACATGTTGGCCTTCGAGGCGCCCACGGGGACGACCAGGTTCAGGCGGTTCATTTTCTGCAACAACAGGAACCTGGCGACGTTTTCCGGGTCGGGAGGCGGCGCGTCCGGTTCGCGGCCGGCCATTTCCGGTTCGAAGCTCGGGTCCAGCGCGAACTCGCTGCCGGGTTCGGGGAAGAATTTCAGGATCTTGCGCAGCTCAGCGAGCTCGATCGGCGGCGGGACGTTTCTCAGCGACACGAACTTCTTGATATTGGTCCGGAACAGCGGGCGCTGCTCGAAGCCGCCCAGTGATTCGTCGATGTGCGCGTAGACGCTGCCGGGCGATATGGCGCCCAGCAGATTCGCGGCGCTGCCTTTCAGGGCATCCACGAACAGGGTCGTGAACACTCCGCGCCCGTCCTTTTCACTCGCATACTGCTCCGCGGTGGATGCGGTGAGCACTGTCAGGCCTTCGGACAGGACCACGAGGTCCTTGTGCAGGGGCGCGGCGCCCGCGATGCCGGAGTGGCAGCTGTCCAGGATGACGAGCTTGTTCCGGGCCGGTGAAAGGTTGGCGTAGGTCAGGACGTCGTTGAGCGAGAGCCCTTCGTCGCCCCGGCTCGAGTCCGAGGTCAGCAGGTAGCCGCCCGTCGCCTCGATGTGCCCATGGCCGGCGAAGTAGAACAGGGCCACGTCCGCGTCGATGGAGAACACTTCCTTGACGGCGTCGCGCAGCTGCCTCCGTCCGAGGCCGCTGGCAGCGTCCTTCGCCAGGAACGGCTTGCAATCGAAGTTGCGGGAACCATCACCGTTCCGACCCAGGACATCGAGCACGGCACGGGCATCCTCGACGCACCCGAACAAGGGCCGCCCGTGTTGGTAGTAATTGATTCCGACAACCAGCGCGACGCGCATTTCGTCCACTCACGATCGAATTGTCTATAAATGTAGCAAGTGCGGAGCATCTTGCTCGTGCGCGCAGGTCTTTGTTTTTCAAAGCGACAGGGCGCAGACTATGGGCAGGCCGGTGGGTGGTTGGTGCTATTCGCCGGACACGCCGCACGCTGTACGGAACGAGGCGCCCTTGTGAATGACATCCACATACCCGGCTACGAAATCCTCAAGCAGTTGGGGATCGGGGGCATGGCCAGGGTGTACAAGGCGCGCCAGTTGTCGCTGGAGCGGGAAGTCGCCATCAAGGTCTTGCGGGCCGATCTCGGGGACGACGTCGAGTCCTTCAAGAGGCGGTTTTTCAACGAGGGCAGGATCCTCGCCAGCATCACGCACCCCAACATTGTCGCCGTCTACGACCTCGGCGAGGCGGGGGACGCGCTCTACATCGCCATGGAGCTCGTGCCCGGGGACACCCTCGAGGAGATGGTCCGCAGGGACGGCGTGACGCTGGAACAGGCCATCGGAATCTGCCGGAAGATTGCAGGCGCCCTGGATCGGGCGCACGCCAAGGGCGTGATTCACCGCGACATCAAGCCCTCGAACATCCTCATGGAAGACCTGGACACGCCGAAGCTGGTCGATTTCGGCATCGCCCGGGGTCGCCAGGCCGATGTCGGCATGACCCAGGAAGGCGTCATGCTCGGCACGCCGTTGTACATGAGTCCGGAGCAGGTCCAGGGCGTCGCCATCGACGAGCGTACGGACATCTATGCGTTGGGCGTCACGCTGTACTGGCTCCTGGCGGGCCGCCATCCTTTCGAGGGGGACGCCGCGCTCGGCATCGCACTCAAGCACCTGCATGATCCGATCCCCGAACTTCCCGAAGCGGTGGCCGGACTGCAGGCCATCGTCGAGCGCGCGATGGCCAAGGACCCGGCAGATCGTTTCCAGAGCGCCAGGGAGTTTGCCGATGCCCTCGACGCGGTGGAACTCGATGGTCCGCCGCTCCATCTCGGTGTTCCGACCGCCGATCCGGCGGGACCCACGCTCGGTCGCACCCAGCCGGCTTACCCGACCCTCGAGGTGCCCCGCAGGGGCGCCTCGCCCGCGACGAAACGCGGTGGTTGGCTCAGCGCCATCCTCGGCTGGTTCGGGAAGTCAGACGACGGGGGTGAAGCCGGAACGACCGGGCGCGCATCCGCTCAAGCTCCCGCGGCGCCGGACCCGCAGGCGCAGACCCACCCACAGATGCCCTCCGTCTCCGGTTCCGAAAAGGGTGCAACGCCGGCCCCCACGCCGGCCCCCTGGCAGGAGTCCACGGGCGCCGCCACCATCCTGAGTCCCATCACGCCGCCCGCCGAACCCGAATCCCCACCCACCCTCCCCGGGGAACTGGCGCCGCCGTCGGGTGATGACACGCAGTTCCTGGTTCCCGGCGAGGCCGGCACGGAGCAGGGGCTGGTCGTCAGCCTCGCCGTGACGAGCTCGCCTGACCCATCGTTCGTGGGCACCCGGGTCCAGTGCCAGTCGTTCCCGTTCCGGATTGGCAGGGGCGGAGAGGCCGATCTGAAAATCGAGCGCGACAGCGCCATCTCCCGGAACCATGCCGAGATCTTCAAGATCGGCTCGGGGTATTACCTCAAGGACACCAGCGCCAACGGCATCGTGGTCAACGGACAGCTGGGCAAGGACCAGTCCGTGCCCCTGCCGTTCAACAGCTCGATCCAGCTCTCCGATTCGACGACGCTGACGTTCCAGCCCCACCTCGAACTGCTGCCGGACCTGACGGGCCAGCGCATCGGCGACCGTTTCGACGTCGAGAAAGCCCTCCACCACAGCATCAAGGCCTCCACCTACCGCTGCCGGGACCTCGACATGCCGCGCACCGTGGTGGTCAAGCTGTTCTCCCCGCACCTCATGTCCCTGGAGCAGTTCCGGGACGAATTCGAACGGCAGGCGAGGCTGACCATGAAGTTCACTTCGCCGCACATCGTCAAGGTGCTCGAGTTCAAGGAGTTCCCGATCCCGCAGATCGCCGCCGGCAAGCCGGTTTCCTACGTGTGCACCGAGTACATGGAAGGCGGCAGCCTGGCCCGGCGCATGGATGACGAGGACTTTCCGGAAGCGGAACAGGCGCTGAACTGGGTGGTCGTGCTGGCGCGCGCGTTGGACCATGCTCACCGGCGCGGTGTCGTGCATGGCGACCTCAAGCCCAGCTGCATCGTGTTCGATGCCGACGGCGCGCCCTACGTCACGGATTTCGCCATGGCGGTGACGGAAGGGGAGGGCAAGGACAGCGCCCGGACCGGCACGCCGGCCTTCTGGGCGCCGGAACAGTGGGACCGCCAGGCGGCGACCGAGCGCACGGACCAGTACAGCCTGGCCGTGCTGGCCTACTTCATGCTCTCCGGCGCCCGGCCCTTCGAAGGCCAGTCGCAGCCCCGGATTCGCGAGCGAAACTTCCGCCGCGGCCCCGAGCCGGTGCACGAGGTGGCCGAGCGACGGCGCGGACTGGCGCTCAACAGCAACCTGTCCCAGGTTCTGGCGCGGGGCATGAGCGTCGACCCGGAAGCGCGCTACGAGTCCGTGACCGCCTTCGCCACCGCCCTGTCCCAGGCAGCGCACACGGCCGAGCAGCGCCGCAGCACCCCGCGCGTGTTCATCAGTTACCGGCGCAAGGCCAACGCGGGTTGGGCGAACCTCTTTGATTACAACCTCAGGAACCAGTTCGGGTTCGAGGTGTTCATCGATGCGCGCGCGGTGGACGGTTCGCCGCAGATCCCGACCCGGGTGCGGAACGAAATCGATCGTTGCGATGTCTTCGTCTGCCTGCTCCACCCCGAGACACTGGAGTCGGACTGGGTGCGGGCGGAGATCAAGCTGGCGCACGAGGCCCGCAAACCCATGGTTCCGGTGTTCTCGGAACACTTCCAGCCCGGCGCCTACAAGGAGGCGGCGGCCGAAATCCAGGCCCTGCTGGACCACGAGGCCGTCATCTTGCTCGACCAGAAGAACGTCTACCTGGATGCGGCCCTCAAGATGCTGGCCGACCAGGTGCAAAAGCTCGTGGGGCCGAGCGGTCGCGTGCACTGAACGCCTGGCGGGTGCGGCGCAGGGCGAGGCAGGGGCCTGCCCGAACCAGCGAATTTCCCGGCGCTGTCCTATAGTCGAATTCATGCGGATCATTTCAATGATTCGTTGTCGACACGGAAGGAGGTCAGAGGGAAGTGGCCAGGAAAGCGGCCATCGTGATCGGGGTGAACACCACGGGTGGCCTCACCCCGTTGCGCTCGGCGGCGCGCTGCGCCGACGAGGTGGCGGAGTGGCTCGAGGCGGAGGGCTATGACGTCGCCTGCCTGACGGACGCGGACGAACCGGTCACCACCGGCCGCGTCACCGACGCCATGGACCGGTTCGTGACCGTGCCGCCGCGCTATGCGCAACTGGTGGTGTACTTCACCGGACACGGGTACTGGCACGCCCGGGCCGACATCTGGCTGCTCAGCAAGGCGCCGGTCCGGACGGAAGAAGCCATCAACCTCGAGGGCGCCATCGACCTGGCCCGCTATTCGGGCATCCGCAACGTCATCTTCATCTCGGACGCCTGCCGGTCCCTGCCCGACGTACGGTCCGGCGCGCTGGTCCAGGGCATCGACGCTTTTCCCAACTTCGCCGACATCACGACCCAGTCGAAGATCGACGTGTTCCGCGCCACCAGTGACGCCCAGGCGGCCTACGAGGCGGAGGTGGACGGCCAGCCCACCAGCCTGCTGACGCACGCGCTGCGTGCGGCCTTCCGCGAACCCGAGCCCGACATGCTGCGGGACGTGGGCGGTCAGCAGGTCGTCCCGAACCGGCGGCTCGAGAAGTACCTGCAGCGCAAGATCGACACCACCCTGGGGGCCATCGACCTCAACCTGCGCCAGCGCATCGAGGTCAACGTCCCCTCGGATGACGACATCTACATCGCGACCGCCGCCGTCGCCCCGAGCCGACCGCCACCCGGCGAAGTCGTGCATCGTGGTGCGGGCGACGACTTTGGGATGGACGACCTTCCCATGACTTCGGGTGCGGAGCCGGCATCCCCGGAACCGGAGCCCCCGAAATCGGTGCCTCCCGCAGAGGCCGTTCCCCCCGCGCCTTCGGTGCTCGGGGACATCCGCGGCAACCTGGATCGCGTGTTCTCCGAGCCCATGGGCATGTCCGACTCCGCCACGATCAATTTCACGATGGACATGACGGAGACCGTCGACCGCCTGTCCGGACTCATGCCCCGACCGGACGTGGCGGATCACTTCGAATCCCATTGCGGGTTCACGATTTCCGGCGCCCGGATCGAGGAGGCCATCTGCGGCGGCGCCGCGGACGGGGTCTTCATCGAACGGTTGTACGAGGGCGATGGCGCGGACCAGCCGGCCGTGGTCCGCCTGTGGGACGCCGCCCCCGGCGCGACCGTGTTGCTGCGCACGGACGACGGTCGCGTCCTGGTGCTGGCCGGCTTGCCCGATTTCATCGGGCACGCGACGGTCGGCGAAGCCGGCCTGAAGAACGTGAGCTACATCCCGTCGTCCAATGCCGGCGAGCTCTACGATTTCTACCGGGAAAAGCAGGAGCGCATCGATCGCTTCCGCGCCCTGGTCGCCCTGGCGGCCAACGAAAACGAGTTCCGGCTGGAATCCGATGACGCGGCCATCCGGCTGGCGGACGAGATCCGGATGGTCAAGGCCCTGGATCCCACGCTGGGACTGTACGCCGCCCATGCCTACGCCCAGGCCAGCAAGGTGGAAAAGGTGGCCAGTGTCGCCGACGCCATGCGCCACGACCTGCACATCGACCTGTTCGACCTGGTCGTATTGACCTCGCGCCGTGGCGATCCCTGGCCGGACCGCCCGGTCATGCCGTTCTGCCCGCTGCTCACGCAAACCTGGAACCTGCTCCGGCCCCGCGGAATCGAGCTGCATCCCGCGCTGGCGGAAGCGTCCGCCTACCTGCGCAACGCCCTGTGGACGACCTTCGAGGCCGAGGCCTGGGATCCGCTCCGCGCGGCGATGGAATTGGGAGAGTTGAGATGAGAATCCTGTTCATTCACGGACGCGCCCAGGGTGGCAAGGACCCGGTCGCCCTGGCGAAACTCTGGAACGACACCCTGAAGCTGGGCTTGGAATCGGCCACGGAGGCCCTGCCGGACGGGGTCGGGGTGGACTTTCCCTATTACGGCGATGCGCTGGACGACTTCACCGCGCGCGCCGATCTGCCGTCCCCGGACGAGGTGGTCGCCAAGGGGCCGGGCCAGGACGCCGGCTTCGAATCGTTCATGCAGAGCGCCCTGGACGAGATGTACCAGAAATCCAGCCTCACCGAGGACCAGGTGGAAGCCGAGATGACCACCGGCCAGGTGCAGGAGAAGGGCCCGCAGAACTGGGGCTGGGTGCAGGCCATCGCCCGGGCCCTGGACAAGCATGTCACGGGAGCGGCGGACTGGACCATCGACCGATTCCTGAAGGACGTGTACCTGTACGTCAACATCCCGACCGTCACCCGCGGCATCAACGCCATCGTCGAGGACATGATCACGGATGAGCCGACCGTGGTGGTCGGCCATTCCCTGGGCACCGTGGTGGGCTACAAGGTCATCCAGGAGAACCAGGGCAGGCTCAACGCCTGCAAGTACATCACCCTGGGCTCACCCCTGGGCATTCGCGCCATCAGTTCGAAACTGGGCCTCCCGGAAAACCTCGCCAAACAGGGCTGGTACAACGCCTACGACGACGGCGACGTGGTGGCCCTGAACCCGCTGGATGACCGGTATTTCCCGACCGACCCGGAAATCGTGAACAACAACGGCGTCCACAATTTCACGGACAACCAGCACGGCATCGCCGGCTACCTGAACGACGCCAGGGTGGCGGCGGAGATCGTCAAGGCGGTGCGCGGTCACCCTTAGTCCCGGTCGATTCCGGCTGTCGGGCGATCAGTCCTGGTCGGATTCAGTGATGCGAATGTCGCGGAGCAGTCGCTCCAGGGCACGCTCATAGCTCGTGGCGTCCTGCCAGTTCGAGAAATCACCGATCTGCCGCGCGTTGCGAATGTCCGAACTCCAACCTGATTCCACATCGAGAATCGAGTCGTCGAGCCGGATCGGCAGGAGGACGCCGATCTTCAGTTTGGTTTCCTTGCGAAAAGCGGTTTCGACTTCCTTTTCGATCCACGGGCTCTCAAAGGAATTCGCGGACAGCACGAGCAGCAGGTGATCGTGTTGCCCGATGGCTTCGTCGATGCGGTTGCGAATACGGTCGCCGATTCTCATGTCTTCCGGAGCGAACCAGCAGCGAACCCCTGCGGCCTGCAGGTCCCCGTACAGCTTCCGGACGAAGGCTTCGTCACGTTGGTTGTAACTGATGAAACAGGAGCGGTATTTCTGAAGCTGGGCGACCTCTTCGGTATACAGCGCGATCACCCTGTCCGGCATGCCGCAACCTCGCAGAAATTCCGGAACGGCATGCCCCATCCAGCGAACGGTGTCGTGATCCAGGGAACTGGGGCCGAGATGAACCGTGTCGTCGAGTCCGGTCGCTTCGCGAAAGTCGGTCCGACCGAAGACGGTATCCAGGAAACTCGCCCGGCCAAGCGCCGCGCGATAGAAATTGGTTTTGCGAAGGTCTGCGCCCGCCAGGTTGCTCCCGGTCATGGTTGCGCGAACCAGGCGGGCCCTGCGCAGGCAGGCCTGGCTGAGATCTGAATCGATGAGATAGGCGCGCTCCAGGTTCGCGCCGCTGAGGTCTGCCTGGTACAGGGTCGCGTGATCGAGCGTCGCCTTGCTCAGGTCAGCCCCTCCGAGATTGGCCTTGACCAGCCGTGCGCCCGTCAGGTTCGCGCCACAGAGGTTCGCGTAGGTCAGGTTGGCATGGCCCAGATCCGAGCCGGAAAGATCGGTGCCCAGGAGCATCGCGTCCTGCAGGTCGATGTGACCCAGGTCCTTTCCAGCCAGGTTGGCGCCGGACAGGTTGGCGTCTTCCCCTCGGCGCTGTTTCCACTCGTTCCATGCGAGAACGCCGGCTTCGAGCTTGCGCAACTGCTTGGGGTTCGCCATGCGGTCGTTTCCTTTGACCTCGATCCCGGCCGAGGGATCCAGTCCGATCACCACCAAAAAAGTCTAGCGCAAGTTGTTATCGATCGAACGGATCACCCGTTCGTGGGGGCGCGGTCGGGCGAACTTCGAATGGCGAGGGCGTCTCCGGGAACCTAAGCTTTGGTCATCATCCTATGATGCCATCCGGTGATGCCAACATGAGCCACGCACGTCCGATCCCTTCAGAGGTCCGCTACCGCGACCCGGCCTTCGAGCAGGCACTGGGGAGTCTTGGTGGCCCCGTGAAGGGGCAGGGCGCCACGGTCTGGCTGTTTACCGGGATGCCGGGCGCGTTCCTGCGCAAGGAAGCCCAGTCCGTGGCGGCCCGGCTGGGCAAGCGCCTGGTCACGGTCGACCTGAAACCCGCCGGCAGCCGCTACATCGGCGAAACGGAAAAGAACCTGTCCCGCATGTTCGGCGAGGCCAGCCGCTCCGGCTGGATCCTGTTCTTCGACGAGGCCGACGCCCTGTTCGGCAAGCGCAGCAACGTCCAGGACGCCCACGACCGATATGCCAACCAGGAAGTCAGCTACCTGCTGCAATCCATCGAGGCGCACCAGGGCCTGGTCATCCTGGCGACCAACCATCCTTCCGCGGCGAAACCGGCGTTCAAGTCCAGCCGGACGCGGAGCATGGTGGTGAAGTTTCCGCCTTAGTGCGCAGGCCTCACGCCGATCAGGTCCGTTGATCGTTATCGGCCCGAAACGCCTGAATGGGCCGGCTCAGCCCGCCTTGCAGCGATAGACCCCATAGGTTCGGCTGCCGCCCTCGACCCCGGTGCAACGGTCCGGCGGGCGGCATAGTATCCATCCACGGGGCCATTTCGACAAAGCGAATCCATGAACCAGCGAGAGGATGACGGCAGTGAGAACTGAAGACCCGGGCGCCTTCCTCGAAGGCTTCGACGACCCGGCCAACAAGTGGCTGTTTGCCGGTTCGATCGGTCTGTTCATCGCCCTGTTCATGATGGCGTTCCTGCCGTTCGGCGTCACCAACCACGACCCGGATTTCAGGCTCAACCTGGCTTTCGTCACCATGCTGCTCGGCTTCGGTGCGGTGGTTGCCCTGGTGCTGGCGGCCAACGAGTTCCTGTTGCGGCCCCTGTTGTTCAGCGTGCTCACCCCGGCCCGCCTGGTCGCCTGGATCGCGTGGGTGTACGTGCTGGTCGGCTCGGTTGTCTTCCTGCTCTACAACTTCGTCGGGGGGTGGCACGATTTCATCTTCGCCAGCTGGCTGGGGTTTCTGCGGGACGTCGGCATGATGGTGACGTTTCCCATTGCCGGCTTCCTGTTCTATCTGCGGCACGAGGCCCTGAAGTCCGAGTACACACGGTTGCAATCGAGCCCGCCGGAGCCGAGTGACGCCCTGGTCACGTTCACGTCCGAGAACGGCAAGGACCCGCTGGTGGTGTCGCTGCGGGACCTGCTGTACCTGGAATCCGAGGACAACTACGTCAGCATTTCCTACCTCGAGGGCGAACAGGCCCGATCCCACCTGGTCCGCTCCAGCCTGAAACGGCTGGAGGGCATGCTGGATGATCCCAACCTGGCCCGCTGTCACCGCTCCTTCATCGTCAACCTGGCCCGCGTTCGCAGCTGCCGGGGCAACCGGCACGGGCTGCACCTGAAACTCTCAGGGATGGATGGAATGGTGCCCGTGTCGCGGAAATACACCGAGAACATCCTTGCGGCCCTGCGTGTGGAGCCTGCCGAAGGTCATGCCGCGCGTGGTCAGTAGTCCCTGAGCAGCCCCATTCGTCCCAAACACCCCTGGGCGCCTTCCCGCCCGGCACCGCCCGCGCTAGTTTTCCGGGGAACCCAACCCGGAGAGAGCGCAATGCATGTCATGGCCAACGAATCGACCTCGAACGCCTGGATTCGCAATGGATCGCTGATGGGGCTGACGGCCGCCCTGATCTATTACTTCATGGTGCTGCCACCGGTTCCCGACCGGTTGTCCGAGTTCCTCGCCCTGATCTTTCCAGGCCTGCTGCTGTGCGGCCACGTGGCTTTGTTCCACTGGTTCCAGCGCAAAGGACCCTCGGCCCTCAATCAGGCAGCGTTGATCTTCGGCATCGGCGCGCCCGTGCTCTTCTCGGCCATGGTCTGCGCCCAGATGTCCATGGTCGACTACATGCAAAGGTACTACCACACCCTCGACGAGGCCGGCCGCGCGGCGCAGATCAACATCTGGCGCGCCACGGACTCCATCCAGCTCGGCATCGACGTGGCCTGGGACATGTTCATCCTGCCCACCATCATCATGTTCGCCATCCTGGCGTTCCGGCACCTGCCCTTCGGCAAGCTCCTGGGTTCGGCCGGGGTGGTGATCGGCCTGGGCGGGCTGGCGTTCAACATCTGGACCTTCCCGACGCCGCCCATCGACGTGGGCCTGCCCGACGTGGGTCCGTTCGCGATGGCCTGGTACGCCCTGTTCTTCATCACGGTGTTCGTCCATCGCGATGCCGGCCCGGTCGTGGCCGGGCAAGCGGCGCGGGCGTAGCCACTGAACCACGGGGAGTCCGCCATGTTCGCCCGCATCAAGCGCACCGGTCCGCGCAACTTCGTCGTCGAGATCCTGATGATCGTGATCGGCATCAGCATCGCGCTCTGGTTCGAGGGGCTCTACGAGGAGCGCCAGGAGCGCGAGGCCGAGCGCAGCTATCTAGAAGGCCTGGCAGAAGACCTGCGCACCGATCTCGCCCAGCTGGACCTGACGCTCGCCCACAGCGAAGCGAAGGTCCGGGGACTGCAGGAAATCATTCCCGGGCTTCAGGCGCTGGCGGAGGCCCCACCGGAGACGCAGGCGCAGACCGTCTTTGCGCCCTCGTCCTACCACTTCTTCGAGCCGGCGAACGTGACCTACCTGTCGATGCGTGAAAGCGGTGACTTTCGCTTGTTGTCTCAGCCGCTGATCAAGGAGTCGCTGCTGTCGCTGATGCGCCGCTACGACCAGATCACGCTGATGCAGGAGAATTTCCTCCAGGCCATCGATGACGGGTACATTCCACTGGTGATGGGTGGTTTCGACCTGGTCGAGTTCCGGATCACGGATCCGGGCTTGCTGGACGACCAGAAATTTCGGAACTTCTATGTCTACACCCTCCAGGACATCGGGCAGCGCCTCGAGACCTTGAAATCGGCCCGACGACAGGCCGCTGAACTCCTGGAGGCCATCGAAACCCAGCTGGGATGAGTGACAACGCCGACCCATGAATGACCTGGAACGGATCCGCCGACGCACCCTCGCGGTGTACGACCGCAACGCCGAGGGCTGGGACCGACACCGGCCCCGCGTATTGATCGAGCGGGCCTGGCTGGAGCGGTTCACCGGTCTGTTGCCGGCGGGCGGGCGCGTGCTGGATGCCGGATGCGGGGCCGGTGAACCCATCGCCGCCTATCTGCTCGGGCAGGGCTTCGAGCTGACCGGCATCGATGCCTCCGAGCGCATGCTGGCGCTGTGCCGGGCGCGTTTTCCCGACGCGAACTGGCGGCAGATGGACCTCAGGGAACTCGACCTCGACCAGCGCTTCGACGGCATCGTCAGCTGGGACGCCAGTTTTCACCTGACCCAGGACGAGCAGCGGGCGCTGTTGCCACGCTTCGCCGCCCACCTCGCCCCCGGCGGCGCGCTGCTGATGACCATCGGCCACGAGGCGGGTGAAGTGCAGGGCACGGTGGAAGGCGAGGCGGTCTACCACGCCAGCCTGGCGCCCGAGGAATACCGGGAACGCCTCGGCGAATTGGGCCTGGACATCGTCCAGATGACCCTGGAGGACCAGGGCTGCGACTTTCACTCGGTGCTGCTCGCGGCGCGGCGACCGGTCTAGTCGCCCGCAGGGAACGTCAGCCCAGGGAACCCCAGGTCGCCGGTCCCACGATCCCGTCCGGCTTCAGCCCCTTGTCCACCTGGTAGGCGATCACCGCTTCGAAGGTGCCGCGGCCGAAGATGCCGTCCTCCAGCAGGTTTGCGCCGTGCCGGTTCAGCAGGATCTGCAGGATCATCACGGCGTCACCGCGGTCGGTCAGGCGCAGCACCGGTCGCTCGAGTTCCGGGGACACGGGGTCTTCGCGGTCCGTGATGGGTGGCTGCGTCATCGAGCCGTCCTCGCTCAGGCCCAGCACGCGGGCGAAATCGAACACGGGGCAGGACTTGCTCGAGACTTCCCGGTGCCCGTGAAAGGTCACCTGCGACTCGTAGGCCGCGTCGATCTCCTTGCACAACTTCACCAGGGCATTGAACTGGTGCCCGGTGAACCGGTGGTTCTCCAGCCCGTGCACGCAAATCGCGATGGTGCGGGTGTTGTGGCCGGCCTGGGCGGCCGGAGTTTCCTCCAGCGGGCGGCCTTCTTCCAGCCGGCCGGTCTTGCGGATGAAGTAGTGATAGCCAATGTCCCGCCAGCCGCGGCCCTGCGGTTTGGGGTCGGTATGCCAGCGACGCATGACATCGACGTCGTCGTGATGGGGGTGGTCACTGGCACTGCAGTGGATGAACACGCGCTCGACGGTTCGCTGGGGCTTTTGAAAAGGCATGGTCTGCGCCTCCCGGTGCTTGCACCCTCACCCCAAGCGTAGCAACTGGCGCGGGATTCGCTCGCCGGGGAGTTCCTGCGTGTCGGTTCTGACTCGGCGCCGGGCGGCAGCTTTCGCTGCGCTGCCTATACTCAATGAACGCCGATCATGGAGTGAACGGCCTTGAGACGATGCCAGTTCCCGCCACCCGGGCCGACGATAGGTCGCGCCTTCCTTCCCATGCTGCTCCTGTGACGAGGCTCTCCAAACCTGCGGGCGAGATTCGTGATCGCTACGACGTGGTCGTGGTCGGGTCCGGCTATGGCGGCGGCGTGGCGGCCTGCCGGCTGGCCGCGGCCGGACGGCGCGTGTGCGTGCTGGAAAGGGGACGGGAACTGCAGCCTGGCGACTACCCGAACGACACGCGTTCCATGGCCAGGGAGGTCCAGGTCGACACGGGGCTCGGCCACTTCGGCTCCGAGTCCGCGATGTTTGACCTGCGCGCCTACGAGGACCTCAACGTGGCGATGGGCTGTGGCCTGGGTGGGACGTCCCTGATCAATGCCGGGCTGTGCCTGCGGCCCGATCCCCGCACCTTCGAAGACCCCCGCTGGCCCGATGAACTGGGGGAACCGGGCGTTCTGGACTCGTACTTTCAACGCGCGGAGGCGGTGCTCCAGCCGGCGCCGTGGCCTGAGGCCTTCGGCCAACCCGCCAAGCTCGGGGCCCTGGAGCGCATCGCCCGCGAGCTGAACGCGCCCATCAGCCGGGTGCCCATGGCTGTCAACTTCGAGGCGCTGCCGGACGGGCTCAACCGGGCGGGCGTGGCGCAGCAGCCCTGCGTCGGCTGTGGCGACTGCCTCACGGGTTGCAACTACGCCGCCAAGAACACCGTGTTGATGAACTACCTGCCCCAGGCGCGACGGCACGGCGCGGAACTGTTCACCGGGGCTAAGGTGGCCCATGTCGAGCAGTCCAGCGCAGGCTGGCGCGTGTGGTTCCAGGTGGCCGGGCCGGATGGAAAGCACTTTTCGGATGACCTGCGCAGCGTCATCGCCGACACCGTCGTGCTCTCGGCCGGCGCCCTGGGCAGCACGGAAATCCTGTTGCGCTCGCGAACGTCCGGGCTCGCGCTCTCACCGGCGCTCGGCCACCATGTCTCCGGCAACGGCGACACGGTGGGCCTGGTCTACAACGCCGATGTGCCCATCCACGGCATCGGCCATGGCAAACGGCCGGCGGAGGGCCGCAAGCGCGTGGGCGCCTGTTCCACCGGCATCATCGACGGGCGTATCGGGACGGCGCTCGAAGACGGCTGGGTCCTGATCGATGGCGCCATTCCGGGCGCCCTCGGCAAGTGGTTGCCAGCAATGGTTGGTGTGCTCGACCTGTTCACCGGCCGCGACACCGATACCGGATTCGGGGATCACTTCCGCGAGCGGCGCCGGGCCTGGCAGAGCAAGCTGTTCGGCCCCTATACCGGCGCCGTGAACCACACCCAGGCCTGCCTGATGGTGACGCAGGACGACGCCAGCGGTGAACTGCGCATGGAGGGCGACCGCCTGGTGCTGCACTGGCCGGATGTGGGCCGCCAGGCGCCATTCCGCAATGCCGATGCCACCATGCACGAGGCCGCCCGGGCGCTGGGCGGCACCTATGTCCCCAACCCCGTCTGGCACGAACTGCTCGGGCGCAAGCTCATCACCGGCCACCCACTGGGTGGCAGCGCCATGGCCAACGATGCCCGCGACGGCGTGGTGAACCATCTCGGGCAGGTCTTCAGCGAAGCGACCGGGACCGCCGTGCACCAGGGCCTTTTCGTCATGGACGGAGCAGTGGTGCCGAGGTCGCTGGGCGTCAATCCACTGATGGCCATCACGGCACTGGCGGAGCGGAGTGTGGACCACCTGATTCATGCCAGTGACGCGTCCAGGCTGGCAATCGCTCAGGGCCTTCGCTAACCTACGCCACCCCCGAACAGGCACCCGGCGCGATATTCGCGTTCAACCGAATCCAACTTTGATCTCGATTTCATCCTGGAACAGGGTGACATGCCCAGGAGCACATCAGCACCCATGAACCGGTTGATACGCATCCTCAAATGGTTCCTGCTCCTGGTGATTGGGCTGGTGCTGCTCCTGGTGGCCTACGCCTTCCTTGCACCCATTCCCGAAAGGCCGGACATCAATGTGGCGACGCTGCGCGAGGAAGTGACCCAGCCCTACCACCTGTTGGAAACTTCGGACGGTGAAACCCTGTTCATTCGTCGCTGGGATCCGGTGGTTCGCCCTGCCAGGCGGGATGTGGCCGTACTCATCCTCCACGGGATCACGGCCCACAGTGGAGCCTACGATTTCATGGCCGAGCCGCTGGCCGCGGCGGGATACACCACGTTCGGGCTGGACTACCGGGGGCACGGCCTATCCGGGGGTACGCGTGGGGACAGCCCGGGCAAGGATCGCTCCCAGGCCGACCGCGTGGAGGCGCTGCGCTTCATCGAGAACCTCGGATTCTCAAAGGTCGTCGTGCTGGGCCACAGCCTGGGCGTGGCTTCGGCCATCTATCTGGCCAAGGAAGTCCCCGGGGACATCGCTGGACTCGTCCTGCTTTCCGGCGCATACCAGAGCAAACTGCCGCCCCGGAAATTCGGGTTTTTCGAGCGCCTGACCATTCTGACGAATGCCGTGCTCCGCCCGGGCAGGGCGGTGATCGAATATCAGCGCGAAGGCCATGTGAAAAGCAAGGACCCCCTGTTCACCTATGCCTACACGCTGCGCTTCGTGACCATGCTGGACATGGATGAACTGGTATTTGACACAGCACCTCCTTATCCGGTCCTCGTCGGAATGGGTGACCAGGATGAACTGTTCAGCGTGGCGGCGGCCCGAGAGCTCTACGAGCGAATCCCGGGAGAGGACAAGGACTTCTGGGTGATGAAGGGGGCCTTGCACGCCACCTTCCCGCCAGACACCTGGTTGGAGTTGGTGGCCTGGCTGGATGCGCAGGGCTTCTGAGCGGGGGGCTGTTCCCTAGTCGCCGCCAGGCGGCGGAACCGGATCACCGATCCCGGCCCGAAGACCCCAAGGCTGGTTGCCTGAGCGTCGCTGCCGCTGCATGACCTCCTCGTGCAATTCGAACATGCCCGGCATGACCTGGGGTGAGACGACGGGCGTTGCCTCGAATCGCATCCAGGGCCGCTCCGGCGCGTATTGCGGCCAGTCCGGGTGCCCCGGGGCCGTCGGAGCGCCATCGCGTGCAAACGAGGTCCAGTAGGCCAGCATGGCCTGCGACAGGGCCTTTTCGACCGGGCCTTCCGGCGCAGGCCAGTTCGGTGTCAGCGGCGAGCCCTTGTCGACATGACCGAAGATGAAAGGCAGTTCCGCCGCGTGAAAGGCATGCAGCTGTCGGTCGAGCGCGGCGGGGTAGGTGTGCTCGAACAGGTAGGTGTAGGAAGGCTGGCCGGCGTCGGCCATGCTCCGGGCCACGCGCTCGGCGCTCCATCCCATCGACACGTCACGTGCCGCGGCCATCATGCTGGCCCTGACGTCTTCGCCCGGGTACAGCGCCAGGTAGGCGGAGGCGAGATCGCCGTAAATGCGGCGAACGCCGCTTTCGTAGGCTTCGGCCGATGGGGGCAAGGCCGGCATGAGGCCCATCAGCGTCTCCATCTCGTCGCGGTTGAAGCCGACCATCGTGGGGACCTTTGCCTGTTCCCCGTGATCGAACACTTCCACCAGTTGCCGTTTCAATACGTGGCCATCGACCGTGCCCTTGAGAAACAGGCGGCTGCGCAAGGCCGCGCCGGTCACGGCGTGTCCGTCCATGGCGCGCAAGGCGCCGAGGTCGTCCGTACCGGTGGCCTGGAGCAGTCGCGACCCTTGGGACTCGGCGGAGGGCAGACCGTGCCGCGCCGCATCCAGCTCGGGAATGGCGTAAATGGCGAAGCTCTGCGCGATGGCCTTGTGAAACAGCCCCTTCGCCAGGGGCGTCGCCAGCAGGTAGGCGACGCTCATCCCGCCCGCCGACTCGCCCATGATGGTCACGTTGGCGGGGTCGCCGCCGAAGGCAGCGATGTTGTCCCGAACCCACGCCAGGGCCTGGACCTGGTCCAGCAGGCCGTAGTTTCCGGAGACCTGGTCCGGCGACTCGGCGCTCAGCTCAGGCAGGGCCAGCCACCCCAGGGCGCCGAGCCGGTAGTTGATGGTCACGAACACGACACCCTGCTCCGCGAAGTGCGTGCCGTCGTAGTAGGGGTCGCCACCGCTGCCGCGCACAAGGCTGCCCCCGTGGATGAAGACGATGACCGGCGCACCCCGTGCTTCGGCGGGCGACCAGATGTTCAGGAACAGGCAGTCTTCGCTGGTCGGCGCCGGTGGAACGGCGAAGATGCTCTGTGCGGGCCAGGGAGGCTGGATGCAGCCTGCACCGAACTGCGTCGCATCGCGAACACCTGCCCAGGGTTCCGGGGCAGTGGGCGCCGTCCAGCGGAATTCGCCCACAGGCGGCCGGGCGTAAGGAATCCCCTTGAAGACCCGTATCCCGCCGGGCCCGGCGGTTCCCTCGAGCGAACCCTGGGCGATACGGGCCAGGGCCATGTCCGGTGCGGCGTCTATGGGGGCAACGGGCGCGTCGCACTGTGCCGTCGGGACCAGGAAGAGGCCCCCGATCATCCACATCAAGCCTGCCAACATTCTGCTCATGGTGAAGTCCTTCGGGTGTACCAGGCGGACACGCGCCTACTCTGCCAGCCCGGTCGGCTAGTGTGCAGGCGCATGGTTGGGTGGAACATAGGTGGACGTTTCGTCGTAGCGATCCCGCCAGTCTTCCGGTGGCAGCGGCAGGGCCCGGCTGTCCTCCGCCCGCGCCGGGGTGAAGGCCGCGCGGGGCTCGTCGGATCGCAGCTGCTCCAGCCAGAACACGCCATCGAGGGATCCACTGTTGCCACGCGTGGCGACGAAGTCGATGTCGCCGTCCCCGTCGATGTCGCGGGGGATGAACAGGTCGACCATGCCGCGCACGCGACGTGAAACGTCGTGGCGATTCCAGGCGACGCCAGGGATGCCGGGGTTTTCGAACCACGCGATGCGCCCGACGGTGGAGGCCGCCGTGACGCGGGGGTCGTCATGGTCCCGCGAGGCGCCGGAATACGCACCGGTCAGGATGTTCAGGCCCGAGTAGCCGCCCGTCATCACGTCCGGGTCGCCGTCGCCGTCGATGTCGGCGACCGCCAGGCCGACGACGACATCGGGGAGCGTATCGCCGATCCGGAAATAGACCCAGGGCTGGTCCAGGCGATGGGGCTGGCGCAGCCAGCCAACCGCCAGATCATCCCGCCGTTCGGTGCCGTCCCCGGACGTTTCGGTGACACCGACGACGAGGTCCGGGCGTCCGTCAGCGTCCAGGTCGGCGAACACCGACTGGATGGCCCCCGACGAGGCCTGCCGATCTGCTTCCGACGTGACGCCGGGAACGACCTTGATGGGGTGGGGCTGCAGGCTCAACCCGTCGCCGGTGTCCAGGCCCAGGACTTCCAGCATCGTCATCCGCCGTTCCAGCCGGTCGGCCGTGAAGATGTCTTGGTCGCCGTCACCGTCGATGTCTACGGGCATCGCGGTATTGGGCACCCCGGTGCGGAACAGGACTTCCTCGCGCCAGGCGTCCGGCTGCAATGGGTCCCCGTCGATGCGGAACAGCGAAACCGCGCGGCCGGTGGAGTGATCCGCGTCCGGGTCGATGATGTCCGCCGCGCCCTTGTTTGGCGCCACCACGTCCAACCGGCCATCCTGGTCAAGGTCCGTGATGAAGACGCGCAGCCAGGAGCCACGATCCTGCGTGATCGGCAGTACTAGGCGCGGCCAGCGCACGGACCGTTCCCCTTGCCCCGGGTTCTGGAAATACACGAGGTGCGCGTCCTCGCAGGCGCCGACCAGGTCTGGCCAGCCGTCACCATTCAAGTCGCCGATGGCGACGTCCTCGATGGCGCCGACGACGCTGCCTTCGCCCACAGTGACCCGATCCATGAATTCCGATGTTCCCGTCCCGAAGGCGATTCGGAGGTGGTTCGAATCCTCGTGGACCGAGACAATGTCCTCGAAACCATCCAGGTCGATGTCGGCCATGGCAAGCCCGTCGCCGCCGCGGATCGCCGTCCCGCCATTGAGTGCTTCATCATCGATCCGGTGCTCCACCCAGGAAATGGTCCGTCCGTCCGGCGTACGCGCCTTGCTGGCCGTTTCCGCGACGGTCAGGGGTTCGTTCGGGCGCAGCCCGGCGTCCGCCTCTGCGAACGACATGGCAGATGGCGCGAGCACCAGGATGCAGGCGAGCGTGCGGATCACCGCGACGGCCCGTCCATCAGGTGGACAGTTTCGCGATGTCCTCGCGCACGCTGCGGGCCGCGATCACGTAGTGCACGCAGGCCCAGACCGCCGCGATGACGCCGACCGTCAGCATGGCCTTGCCGAGCGGCCCTTCAACGCCGGAACGGGACAGGTGATCGCTCAGCATCCCGACACTGGTCGGGCCGAGCCCCATGCCGATGAGGTTGATGGCAAAGAACAGGATCGCCGACGTGAGCGCCCGCATCCGCAGGCCGACGAGGTTGTGCGAAACCGCCAGCACCGCGCCGAGATAGGCGGCGGTCAGGAAGTTGAGCGGGCCGACGAGCACCAGCCCCAAGACCATGGAATCGGTGCCGAGAATGGTGACCATGACCGGAATGGCGAGGGCCGTCAGCATGGCTGGCGCCCACAGGTACCAGCGCGCGTCCCGGGCGCCCAGGCGATCTGCGATCCAGCCACCGAAGAAAGAGCCGAGCCCTCCGCCGAAACCCGTGGTCAGCGCCATCCAGGTACCTAGATGGCCGATGCCGATGTCGTGGGTGCGCAGAAAATAGGAAGGCAACCAGTTGCCGATCGCGTAAATGATGAAGGCCTGCAGGCTCGCCGCTATCGCGATGTGCCGAAAGGAGTTGCGCGACCACAGCAGCCGCGCCACTTCCATCAACGGCGGTGCTGGCGTCGCCTGCTGTGCCCGGCCTTCGGACCAACCGCGTTGCGGTTCGCGCACCGTCATCCGCAGCAGGATGGCCAACAGCACCCCCGGCGCGCCGACCACGAAAAAGGCCAGTCGCCAGCCAAAGTACTCCGTGATCCAGCCGCCAAGCAGGTAGCCGCCCAGGATCCCGATATAGATGCCGACGGAGTAGATCGACAGGGCTGTCGCGCGGTGCTTGCGGTCGAAGATGTCGGAGATCATGGAGTGGGCCGGCGGGCTGCCACCGGCTTCACCGACACCGACACCCACCCGGGCCAGCAGGAGTTGGGTGTAGTTCTGCGCCAGCCCGCTGATGGCGGTCATGACGCTCCAGACCGTCAGGGCGAGCGCGATGATGCTGCGTCGTACGCCCTTGTCCGCCCACCGTGCGATCGGAATGCCGCAAACGACATAGAACAACGCGAAGGCGAAGCCGGTGAGCAGCCCGAGTTGCGTGTCCGAGAGACCGAGTTCGGCCTTGATGGGCTCCTGGAGAATGACCAGCAACTGCCGGTCGATGAAATTGAAGGCGTACACCACGACCAGTATCGCCAGCACGTAGTAGCGATAGAGGGCGGATTCGTAAGGTGTGGTCTCCGGTGCGGCGCCAGCGATTGCGTCGTTGGCGCGGTCCGTCGTACCGGCGTCCCCGGATTCGGTCGTTTCGCTCATGGTGGCACACGTCCTCTCTTGTGAATTGTTGTACAGCGTGGCCGACACAGCAGCGACACCCGGAGGATCAGCAAACGCTCCCGGAGCCAATTGGGGACGCTGCTCACGCCTGGTACGCCCGGGTTCGATGCACCCATGGCGCCCTCTGACACGATCTCAAACAAAAACTTGACGAGTCCAGACAATCATACAATACTAATTCACACATTAATGAATATAAAACCAGAAGCACTTTGGGACGTCATGGCTCGTGAAGTTCGTTACTACAAAAGTGCTGTTGACGCCGGGCTTTTACTGCCTTGCGCAGGTCGTGCATGCACGGCCGTGTAACGGGGATACAACTGACCGCGTCGACCCCTTTGGCCTCTGGTTCGCAATCAACCCAGGAGAGAACAGTCGCCCCATGCATCCGTGACGCCACGTCGGACCCAGGGTCGGACGACGGAGCGGGCTGTAGCGGCATTGCGATGACCTGGACCGGCAACCGGGAGGTTAGGCTCACATGAAACACACAGCTATTGCAGTCGCGTTCTTCATTGTTTCTGGTTCGGCCCTCGCACAGGATGTGGATTCCGATTCCGCGGGGGACCGCGAACTCGATGCCGTGCTCGAAGAGGTCATCGTCACCGCGACGCGGCGTTCCGAACGCCTTCAGGATGTGCCCCTGAGCATTACCGCCTTCTCCCAGGATGACCTGACGGAGAAGGGCATTGTTGATTACCAGGGCCTGGCCCACAACACGCCCGGCACGATCATCAACCGGGCGTCCGCGAACTTTAACAACTTCAGCGTTCGCGGCATTTCCACCAATGGCTACTCCGCCGGTTTGCAGAGTTCCGTCGCGATCTACCTGGATGAACTTCCGATTTCGTCCAACGGCAACTCGACCATCCTGGATCCGAATCTCTTCGACGTCGAGCGCGTCGAGTTCCTGCGCGGGCCCCAGGGCACCCTGTTCGGCGCCAACTCCCTCGCCGGCGCCGTGCGCATCCTTTCCAACCACCCGGATCTCGATGAATTCGATGCCGCGGCCTTGGTGGACTTCGGCCTGACGGATGGTGATTCCCTGCGACAGCGCTACAACGGAATGATCAACGTACCGCTGGTCGAGAACACCCTCGGATTGCGGATGGTGGGCTTTTACCGGGATGAAGAAGGGTATATCGACAACATCGGTACGGGCATCGACGACTCGAACACGCTGGTCGACTGGGGTGGCCGCGTCATGCTGCGCTGGGAACCGACCGAGCGCTTCACGGCGCAGTTGACCTACATGCGCGAGGACAGCGAACCCGAGGATTCCTCGCTGGTGGCCCCCCACCTCGGTGACAAGGTGCGCCTGTCGGACCGTCCGGACCTGTTCCAGGCCTACCTGGAGTCGACCAACCTCACACTCGGCTACGAGTTCGACGGCGCGGACCTGACCAGCTCGACGACATGGTCGACCTATGACGGCAAGTTCTACGTCGACCTGGCCGGCAGTTACGGGCAGCTCTTCCCCTTCGCGCTGGACGCCTTCGGTTATGACGACACCTTCGTCGAGGAAATCCGCCTGGTGTCCGACTCTGGCGGCAAGTTCGAATGGGTGCTCGGTGGCTACTACCAATCCAAGACTCGTACCGTCGACTACGCCTACCGATCCACCCAGGAATTCCTGGACGCGCGGGGCATCACCGGCCTGCCGGATGAGTACTACTCTCGCTACGAGGCCTATTTCGATACGCACGAACTGGCGGGCTTCGCCTCACTCACCTACCATTTCAATGATGACCTCTGGCTTACAGGTGGTGTCCGCTACACCCAGACCGACGTACAGGGGTTCTTCTACACCGCGCCGGGTGGCTACACGAGCAACTACCTGACCCTGGCCTACTTCGGCCTGTCGGGACCGGTGACGATTACCCCGCTGGCGTATGCCGAGGGCCTGAAGGTCGAGGAGAGCGGCCCATCCTTCAAGCTCAGCCTGTCGTGGAGTCCGGCGGACAACGTGACGACGTACGCCTCGGTGTCCAATGGTTTCCGCACACCGGTCGCAAACGCGCGGGCAGGGCAGCCCAGCGCCCTCGATCCCAACGACATCATCATTCCGGATGGGGCGGACTCGGATGAGTTGACAAACTACGAACTGGGCGTGAAAGGCACCTGGCTCGATAACTCGATGACGGCCCACTTCGCCGTGTACTACATCGACTGGAGCGACATCCAGGTCCAGGCCAACCGCGTGTCCGACACGGTGCAGTTCGCTACCAACATCGGCCAGGCCATCAGCAAGGGCGTCGAGGCCGAGATCACCTACGCGCCGGCCCCGGGGTGGCTGCTCGGCTTCAACGGTTCCTACAACAACTCCGAAGTGACCGAGCTGACGCCCGAGGAAGCGGCGATCTCTGGCGCGGCCGAAGGTGCGCAGCTCGCGTTCCCCGAATGGCAGGGCAACGCCTATGTGCGCTACGACTTCAGCTATGGCGCAAACCGGGGTGGCTTTGTGACGGCCAACGCACAGTACGTCGACGGTTATCCCAACATGTTCCCGTACCGGCCGGGCGTTCCGGGCGTTCCCAGCCCCACCTATGATGAGACCGACAGCTATACCAGCGTCGACATGAGCCTGGGGACCATCCTGAACGAGAACTTCACGGTGACGGCCTACGTCGAGAACGTGTTCGACGACGACTCCTACATCTACGTGCATCCCGAAGCCTTCATCGAGAGCCGTTACGGGATCCAGCGTCCGCGCACCATTGGCGTCCGCGTCCTGTACCAGTACTAGTACCTGTCACAAGCTCGTTCGTGGCGAACACGGCCGGCATGACGCCGGCCGTGTTCGTTTCGGGGCTCAGTACAGGCGGGTCGTGCTTCCACCGTCGATGGCCAGCACCGCGCCATTCACGTAACTCGCCTGTTCCGAACACAGCCACACAATAGCGTTCGCCGTCTCCTGCGCCGCACCCAGGCGGTTCATGGCGGAGTGGCGGGTGACCAGGGTGCCGTAGATATCACCCCCGGGCCGGTCCGGATCCACCATTTCGGTTTGCGTGAATCCGGGGGCGACGGCATTGATCCGCAACCCGGTCTGGCCGTAGTCTACCGCCGCGGATTGCGTCAGCCCGATCACCCCGAACTTGCTGGTGGCATAGACCGCGTTGCCGATGTCGGCGGGTTTGTACCCGTAGATCGATGCGACATTGACGATGGCGCCATCCCCGTGGGCCAGTATGGCGGGAATCTGGTATTTCATGCACAACCAGACGCCTTTGAGGTTGACGCCCATGACCTTGTCCCAGCCCGCTTCGGTGACCTCCGCCACCGGAATGGCGCTGGGTCCGACGATGCCGGCATTGTTGACGGCGCAGTCCAGGCGGCCGAAGCGTTGCACCGCGGCTTCGACCATCGCTTCGACATCTTCCGCCCGACTCACGTCGGCCTGGACGTGGAATCCCTCCGACCCGGCGGCTTCGATGCGCTCGACGACCCGTGCGCAGTGATCGGCACGGCGGGCCGCAATCACGACCCGGGCGCCTTCCTCCGCACACTTCAACGCGGTGGCCTCGCCGAGACCCGAACTTGCACCAGTCACCAGGGCGACTTTGCCGTCAAGCATCCCCATTTGCGTCATCCTCCACGTATCCGGCCTTGGCCAGTTCCAGGCGCGCCTGTTCCCAGCCCTGCGCCGGTACAATCTCGCCCTGGCGGTCGGCGAGTTCGTCCCATCGAAGGAGCAGTGATTCCGCCGTGGCGGCTTCCCCGGCCAGGTGAATGCCTTGCGTCAGGGTGATGTGCGCCATCTCAAAGCTCCCGGCGCCGGCACAGACGATGGCCCGCGTCGGGGCCTCGTCGGAGACCAGGGCCAACACCGCGGGGCTGACCCGCTCGGGCTGCAGCAGGTCCAGCTGGTCGGCAGGAAACAGACCTTCGAGCATCTGCGTGGACGCCGTGGGGGCGATGCAGTTCACGCGTATGTCGTACTTTGCGCCTTCGAGCGCCAGGGTCTGCATGAGGCCAACCAGCGCGAGCTTGGCCGCAGCATAGTTCGACTGGCCGAAGTTGCCGTACAGCCCGGAAGAAGAGGTTGTCATGACAATACGCCCGTAGTTCTGATCGCGCATTGTGTTCCAGACCGCCCGGGTGCAGTACACCGAGCCCATCAGGTGTACATCCATCACCAGGCGGAAGTCGTCCAGGTCCATTTTCGCGAAGCTCTTGTCGCGCAGGATGCCGGCGTTGTTGACCAGCAGGTCGACGCGGTCCCAGGCGGCGAGCGTGTCATCCACCATCTGCTGCACGAATGCGGGGTCTGATACTGAACCGACGGCGGCCCGCGCTTCGCCGCCTGCTTCCCGGATCTCTCGGCAAACGGTTTCAGCGCCTTCACCGAGGTCGTTGACCAGGACTCGGGCGCCCCGTCGCGCCAGCAATTGTGCGTGTGCCTTTCCGAGGCCGCTGCCGGCGCCGGTCACGATGGCCACTCGGCCTGTCAGATCAATCACTGTTCGGTTCCTCTCCCAGGGTGGGTTCGACATGGGCCGGGATGACGGCCGGAATTTGCATCACGCCGCTAGATTAACTCATGGTAGAATGAATGTTTAGGTGCAGGCCGCCGCCGTGCATCGGTTTCCGCTGGATGGTCGACCCTGGCCCGTCGCGGAGATGAAGGTCAATAGGGGGATCAGGGAAGCGTTCGTTCATGCAGTCCTACACTCTGACAATCGACAAGTTCCTGGACCATGCCGCCAAGTGGTCGGGTGCTCGCCAGGTGGTGACCGCCCGCGAGGGGCTCGAGCCCCGGCGCATCGATTACCAGGCGGTCCGGGAACGCAGCAATCACCTGTCGGGAGCTCTGAGGGCCATCGGCCTCGCGCCGGGTGACCGGGTCGCGACCCTGGCGTGGAACACCCAGCACCACTTCGAGATGTATTTCGCCATCATGGGCGCGGGGTACGTCTGTCACACGCTCAATCCCCGGATCACGGTGGCGCAACTGGCCGCGATCGTCAACGAAGCGCAAGACCGCGTGCTGGCGGTCTCCGCTGACCAGGCGCCGTATTGCGAAGAACTGCTGCCCCTGTGCCCGACCGTAGAACACGTCGTGGTCATGGATGGTGTGCTCGCGGGCCGATCTCCGGGCGATACGGCGCTCGGGGTTCGCTGGTGGACCCACGAGTGGCTGATCGAGGAACTCGGGGCACCCGTCACCTGGGGCGAATTCGACGAGGAAACGCCGGCGGGCCTGTGCTACACGTCCGGCACAACCGGGTGCCCGAAGGGCGTGATGTACACCCATCGCTCGAACTACCTGCACACGCTGCGCGCCCTGCAGGCCGACTCCATGGCCGTCACGGGCAGCGACGTGTTGCTGATCGCGGTGCCCATGTTCCACGCCAATGCCTGGGGATTGCCCTTCGCCGCGCCGGCCGTCGGTGCGGGAATGGTTCTGCCCGGCCGTCACACGGATGGCCCGGGCCTGGCGAAGCTGATGCGGGAAGAGCGGGTCACGCTCGCCGTGGGTGTCCACACGGTCTGGCTGGGCGTTGTCGAACACCTCGATGCCATTGGCGGAGAGTTGCCGGACCTGAAACGCGTACTGATCGGCGGTTCGAAGTGCCCCGCCGCCCTGATCCGGCGCCTGGAGTCGCGCCTCGGCGTGACAGTCCAGACCAGCTGGGGCATGACGGAACTCTCGCCCCTGGGCACCATCGCCGCGCCGGACGCGCCGCCGTCGGATTCCTGGGCCTCCGGCCGGCCACCCCTGGGCCTCGACCTCAAGCTCACCGACGCGGAGGGAAACACGCTAGAGACCCAGCGGGGCGTCGTCGGTCATCTCAAGGTCAAGGGCGCCAGCGTCATCGATCGCTACTATGGCGCCGAAACGACCGCGATGGACGAAGAAGGGTACTTCGACACGGGTGACCTGGCCCTGATCGACGAGGCCGGCAACATGTCCATCAGCGGGCGCTCAAAGGACCTGATCAAGTCCGGCGGGGAATGGATCAATCCCGCGGAAATCGAGGACATCGTGGGCCATCACCCGACTGTCGGGCAGGTCGCCGTCATCGGTCGGCCGGACGACAAGTGGGGAGAGCGGCCCGTGCTCGTGGTCGAACCCTCCGCTGGCGAATCCCTCGACCCGGCGTCACTGCTCGAATCCCTTCGCGGCAAGGTCGCGAAGTTCTGGATTCCGGACCAGGTCGTCGAAGTGCGATCCATGCCGTTGGCGGCGACCGGTAAAATCGACAAGAATCGCCTCAGGGCTGAACTGTCACGGGCGTATTCCGATGATGAACACACTCTGGTTGACTTCAACGAAATCACCTATTTAGACTGACGGGTTCGGTTTCCCCGCGAAGGCTGGCGGCAGTTTGGCACAATCGTCCACAAAAAAGCGTCCGCGCAAGAGCAAGGCGGAACAACGCGCGCAGAGCATCGAGCAGATCCTCGATGCGGCCGAATTCCTGTTTTCGCAGAATGGCCTGCATGGCGTGACACTGCGGGACGTGGCCAAGCGCGTCGGCATTCACACGACGCTCGTCCATTACTATTTCAACGACAAGCAGCACCTGTTCGAGGAAGTCTTCGCCAGGCGGGCGGGCATTACCAGTGGTCGCCGGATGGCGGCGTTGGAGGAATACGAGGCACTGGTGGGCGACGCACCCACCGTGGAAGGTGCGCTGCATGCCTTTCTCGACACCGACCTCGACCTTTACTACGAGGGTGGTGAGCCCTGGATGAACTACGCCGCGTTCTGCGCCCGGGTCAGCAACACGCCCGAAGGCGCCGAGCTGATGGACCTGCACTTCGACCCCGTCGTGCTGAAACTGGTCGAGATTCTCAGGCGCGCACTACCCAACCATTCGGACGAAGACATCTTCTGGGGTTACCACTTCGTCACGGGCGCCTTCATGAACACCCTGGCGCGGACGGGGCGCATCGATCGCCTGTCCGACGGCATCTGCCACTCCGACGACTTTCCCGAGGTCAAGAAGCGCATCGCACGGTTCATGGCCGCGGGGTTTCGCGCCGTCATCGAACCGGAAACGCAGTAACGAAGCCGGGACAGCGATCGCGTCCCGGCCCTCCCGGTCGCCTCGTCGGCGACCCTCAGCGGCAGACCGTGTCGTCGTCGACCGCGAGCGGTGGTGAAATCAGGCCCGTGTTCCAGTGCCAGGGCCAGGTGCCGCTGGCCTGTCGACGGCACACCGTCGTTTCGTGCAGTTCATACATCCCGGGCATCAGGTCCGTGGCGGGCTCTGGCGTTTCACCCAGCAACAGGTAGGCACCGGCATCGTCGTCGCCATAGGCGGGCCAATCGGCCTGGTTCGCGGCCGTGGGACGGCCATCGCGCGTGAAGCTGCTCCAGTAGCCGACCAGGGCATCGGAAAAGGCCACCTCGTCGTCGGTGTCGGGAATGACCGGCCAGCTCGGCGGCGTGCGGTCGAGGTTCCCCCAGGTGTAGGGCAGTTCGCTGGCGTGGAAGGCATGCAGGCCGGCTTCGTCCGCGGCCGGGTAGCCGTGGTCGAACAGGTAGAGATACGCCGGCTGCCCCAGCGCGGTCTGGTTCCGTGCCAGGCGTTCCGCCGTCCAGCCGTACAGCGCGTCCCGCGTGGTCGCGTAGATGCTTTCCTGCAGCTCGTCACTGGGGTAGAGCGCCAGGAACGCGTCGGCGAGGTCGGCGTAACGATCACGAATGACCGCCTCGTAGGCCTCCGCGCTGGCGGGAGCGGATGGGGCGAGAATGGGCATGGAACGGATTTCACCGCTGTTGAAACCGGCCAGGATGGGGACGGCCGCCTGCTCGCCCCGGTCGAACACGTTCACCAGTTGGTCCGTCAGAACGACGCCGTCCACCGTGCCCATCGCCAGGTAACGGTTGACGGCGGCGCCGTCTGTCAGCGCTTGTGCATCGAGCGCCCGCAAGGCAGCGAGATCCGGGGCGTTCAGGGCCGCGCCCAGGCCGACGCCCGTCGCTTCGGCCGTCGGGTAGCCGTGGCGGGCCTCGGCCAGGGTGGGCATGGACACCATGTAGGCGCTCTGCATGATGGCCCCGGAGAAGAGACCTCGCGCTTCCGGCGAGGCCAGCAGGTACATGACACTCAGGGCGCCGGCGGACTCACCCGCGATGGTCACCCTCGATGCGTCACCGCCGAAGGCGGCGATGTTCGCCTGGACCCAGCGCAGGGCTTCGATCTGGTCCAGCAGGCCGTAGTTGCCCGAAATGCCACGCGGTGATTCGGCGCTGAGTTCGGGATGGGCCAGGTAGCCGAGCACGCCGAGCCGGTAGTTGATCGAAACCACGACCAGGCCGCGACGGGCCAGTTCACTGCCGTCGTACAGGGTTTCCTTGCTCGAGCCGTGGATCAGGGCACCGCCGTGAATCCAGAAGTACACAGGGGCATCGCTCGCGTCGGCCGGCGCCCACACATTCACGGTCAGACAGTCTTCGCTGTGCGGCGTGATGTCCGAAGCGTAGATCGAGGCGACGACCCGCGTGGGCGCGATGCAGGAGGGTCCGAAGCTCGTCGCCTGGAGGACGCCGTCCCAGTCGGGCACTGGTTTGGGTGGCGTCCAACGCGCCGCGCCCTCGGGGCTCGCGGCATACGGGATTCCCTTGAACACATGGACCGAGTCCTCCGCGACACCCTGTACCGAACCGGCCGTCGTTGCCACGACGAGTCCGTCGGCCCCGGCGTTCGCAGGCACCGATGTGACCGAATGGCAGGCGGCAACGAGCAAGGTGGCGCAGGTCGCCATGGCGCTGATGGCGATGAGTCGATTCATTGGGGTCACGGAGTGGTTCCTCCCGTTTGTGATGGGTCCCTGCGTGCGAATTCCTTTCGCGAAACGATCCTTGAGCCCTGGCAGGGAAGTTGGGTCCCATGATGCAGCCAGGCCACGGCCTGGTCAATATTCACTAACACGTGTATTAAGATATGATCCACTGTCCCGGCCGGGTATGTTCCACTGCGTGACGCCATCCCATGGCGCCGCTGGAAATCCCGGAACGGGCCAGGACCAGGCTCGAACTTTGACGACAGAATTTCCTTGGATTCAACATGACACGATACCGTGCACCCCTGCTTGACCTGAAGTTTCTCCTCAATGACGTGCTCGACCTCGATGCGCGACTGCGTGAACTGGGCCGCGACGACATCAGCCCGGAGTTCATCGAGACGGTGCTCGAAGAAGGGGCCCGGTTCGCCCAGGACCGTTTCGCGCCATTGAATCGCCCCGGTGACGAAATCGGGGTCACCTGGGACGATGGCGAGGTCACCACGCCTCCGGGATTCCGCGAGGCCTACCAGGCGTATTGCGACAACGGCTGGTCCTCAATGAGCGCCCCGCCCGAGTTCGGCGGGCAGGGCCTGCCCGTCAGCCTCGCCGGCCCGTTCCACGAGATGGTGGCGGCCGGCAACCTGTCACTGCGTTGCTACCTGAGCCTCACCGAGGGCGCGGTGGCCGCCATCGCCGCGCATGCGGACGATTCGCTGAAGCAGACCTACCTTGAAAAGATGGTCGCCGGCCACTGGTCCGGCACCATGTGCCTGACCGAGCCGCATGCCGGAACCGACCTGGGCATGCTTCGCACCCGGGCCGAGCGCGCCGGCGACGGCAGCTACCGCATCACCGGCAACAAGATCTTCATCACCAGTGGCGAGCACGACCTGAGCGAGAACATCATTCACCTGGTGCTGGCCAAGTTGCCCGACGGCCCCGCGGGCGCCCGTGGCATCAGCCTGTTCCTGGTGCCCAAGTTCCTGCCGGACACCGATGGCGGGCCCGGCGAACGCAACGGTGTGCGCTGCGAATCGGTGGAACACAAGATGGGCATGCGCGCGTCGGCCACGGCTGCACTGAACTTCGACGGGGCCACTGGCTGGATCGTCGGGCCCGAACACCAGGGCCTCGCCTGCATGTTCACCATGATGAACGGCGCCCGGTACGACGTGGGGATGCAATCCCTGGGCCTTGCGCAACAGGCGTTCCAGCACGCGGTGAGCTACGCGAACGAGCGCCTGCAGTCACGTTCGCTGTCCGGCGCGAAGGTCCCCGACCAGCCGGCGGACCCCATCATGGTCCACCCTGACGTCCGTCGGATGTTGCTGACCCAGAAGGCTCTGGTCGAGGGCGGCCGCTGGCTGGCTGCCCGTGCCTCCCTGCTGATCGATGCAGAGCGCCTGCTCCCGGACGGCGCCGAGCGCGAACGGGCGGCGCGCCTGCTGGCGCTCCACACCCCCATCGTCAAGGCCTTCCTGTCCGACATGGCGCTGGAAGTGACGTCCCTGGCCATCCAGGTTCATGGTGGCCACGGCTATATCCGTGAGACCGGCGTCGAGCAGTTCTACCGCGATGCCCGCATCCTCGCCATCTGGGAAGGCACCAATGGTGTGCAGGCCCAGGACCTGGTGCGACGCAAGCTGCTCGGCGACGGCGGTGAGGCCTTTGATGCACTGATCGAGCGCCTGCGTGTCGAGGCCGACGAATCGTCCGGGGCCGCTGAGCTCGCGGACTTCCGGTCGACGACCCTCGGCCTGCTGGCCGAATGGTCGGCACTCGGCCGTGAGGTCATGGAGGCCGCGGCGCGTGATCCTGAAGAAATCGGTGCCACCGCCCATGATTTTCTTCATTACAGCGCGCTGGTGCTACTGGCCAACGGTTGGTTGCAGATGGCCGCGGCCGCGACACGACGTCTTGCGGAAGGCAAGGACCGCGACTTCTGCGAATCCAAGCTCGCAGCGGCCGGGTTCTTCTTCGATCGCCTCCTGCCCCGGGCCGCGGCGCACCGTGCGGCGCTCGTCTCGGGTGCGTCAAACCTGATGAAACCGACGCCTGAACAGTTCCTGTTCACCTGAGACAGCGTCCCCGGAACCGGAGCCCCAGATTCATGAGCCAACCCCTTCAATACCGCACTGTGGGCGAGATCGCGGTCCTGACCCTGGACGTCCCGCCGGTGAACAGTCTGGGTCATGCCCTGCGCGGCGCCATCAATGATGCCGTGGAACGCGCCCTGTCCGACGCGTCGGTGCAGGTGATCCTGATCGTCTCGTCACAGAAAGTGTTCTGCGGTGGCGCCGACATCACTGAATTCGGAACCCCCCGTGCGGATGCCGCACCGGCCCTGCCCGGTTTGCTGGACACGCTCGAGGCGGCGCCCAAACCGGTACTGGCCGCGATCAACGGCATCGCCCTGGGGGGTGGACTCGAACTGGCGCTGGCCTGTGATTACCGCCTGGCCGCTCGCGGCGCCCGGGTCGGATTGCCAGAGGTCAACCTCGGCTTGATTCCCGGCGCGGGCGGCACCCAGCGCTTGCCCCGCCTCGCCGGCGTGGAGCCGGCCCTGCGCCTGGTCACGGGAGGCAAACCCATCTCGGCCGACGAGGCCCTGGCGCTCGGGATCGTGGATGCACTCGCCGAAGACGACGGCTTCACCGATTCCGCGTTGACCTGGGCGCGCGGACTGGCGACCGACGGTGCGCCCAAACGCACGTGTGCGGACCGGGACATTCCGGCGGACCAGGTGCCGGACGGACTGTTCGACGCGTTCCGCGAATCGATCGCAAAGCACAGCCGCGGCTACCCGGCGCCGGAAGCCGCCATCCAGGCCATCGAGGCGGCGGTCGGGCGGCCCATCACCGAAGGCATGGCGCGCGAACGCGCCCTGTTCGCCGAAGTCGGCGCTACGCCCCAGGCGCGCGCCCTGCAGCATCTCTTCTTCGCCGAACGCGCCAGTCGCCGGATACCGGGTGTCGACCCGGGATTGGCGCGGCGGGACATCGCATCGGTCGGCGTGGTGGGCGCCGGCACCATGGGCGGCGGCATCGCCATGTGCCTTGCCAACGCCGGGCTGCCGGTCACCCTGGTGGACGTGTCCGACGAGGCCCTGGAACGGGGCCTGGCGAGGATTCGGGACAATTACGACATCAGCGTACAGCGCGGCAAGCTCGGGGCGCCGCAGCGCGACGCCAGCCTGTCGCGGATCGGCGGCAGCACCGACTTCGGCGACCTGGGGCCGTGCGACCTGGTCATCGAGGCCGTGTTCGAAGACCTGGCGCTCAAGACCGAGGTGTTCAGCCGGCTCGATGGCACGTGCAAGCCCGGGGCCATCCTCGCGACCAATACTTCCTACCAGGACGTCGATCGCATCGCCGCCGCCACGGGCCGTCCCGGCGACGTCATCGGTCTGCACTTCTTCAGCCCGGCCAATGTCATGCGCCTGCTGGAAGTCGTCCGCGCCGGCAACACGTCCGATGACGTGCTTCTGAGCTGTCTCGACCTCGGCAAGCGCATCGGCAAGGTCCCGGTGGTTTCCGGGGTCTGCCATGGGTTCATCGGCAACCGGATGCTCGAGCCTTACGGCCGGGAAGCCGGCCGCCTGCTGCTCGAGGGCGCCACGCCCGCGCAGGTCGACAACGCGCTCACTAAGTTCGGCTTCGCCATGGGCTTCTGCTCGGTGATGGACCTCGCGGGAATCGACGTCGGTTGGTTGGCCCGGCAGGGCAATCTCGACGCGTTCGAAGGCGATCCGGGTTATGCGGCTTTGAGCGACCGGTTGTACGAACTGGGTCGTTACGGACAGAAGTCCGGCCGCGGTTTCTATCGTTACGAAGGACGCGACCGCATCGAAGACCCGGAAGTGGCCGAGCTGGCCGCGGGCCTCGCCGCGGATCTCGGCATCGAACGCCGCGAGATCGGCGATGCCGAGATCGTCGAGCGCTGCCTTTACCCGCTGATCGATGAGGGTGCCCGGATTCTCGAGGAGGGCATCGCCCTGCGCGCCGGCGACATCGACCTGGTGTGGGTGAACGGCTACGGATTCCCGCGGTGGCGCGGCGGTCCGATGAAGTTCGCCGACGAGATCGGTGTCGCGACCGTTCTCGAAGGACTGGAGCGTCACCGCGAGGCCTTGGGGGGTTACGGCGAACGATGGTTCCAGCCGTCGGCCCTGCTTCGCGAACAGGCCCTCGAAGGGGGACGATTCACTGACATGGGAGCACCGGCATGAGAGAAGCCGTCATCGTTTCGACCGCACGCACGCCCATTGGCCGTGCCTTTCGCGGCGCCTTCAACAACATCAAGTCACCTACTCTGGCCGGGCACGCCATTCGCCATGCCGTCGAGCGCGCCGGTGTCGCCGTTGATGAGATCGACGACCTCGTGCTCGGCTCGGTGCTGACGGCCGGCACCGCGGGCGGAAACATCGCGCGCAACGCCGCACTGGCGGCGGGGCTGCCCGTGAGCGTGGCGGCGCAGACCGTTGACCGGCAATGCGCGTCGGGCCTGATGGCCATTGCCATCGCCGCGCGCCAGGTCATGGCGGATGGCATGAACGTCGTGGTCGCCGGCGGGCAGGAGAACATTTCCGCCGTGCAGGGACCCTATTTCGAGTGGACGGACCAGGCCAGGGACGAGAACGTCGTCGCCCGGGCGCCCGAGGCCTACATGCCGATGCTGCTGACCGCCGAGCACGTCTGCCGGACCTACGACATCTCCCGCGACGCCCAGGACGTGTATGCCCTGTCGTCGCAACAGCGCACCGCCGCGGCGCAGGCGGCCGGTCGCTTCGACGACGAGATCGTGCCTCTGGACTCGGTGCAGCGCATCAAGGATCGCGAGACCGGCGAAGTCAGCGAACGCACGGTGCGGCTTGAACGCGACGAAGGCAACCGACCGGACACCACGCTCGAGGGGCTGGCGGGCCTGTCACCGGTGATCGAGGACGGAACGATCACGGCCGGCAACGCCAGCCAGTTGTCCGACGGCGCTTCGGCCTGCGTGGTCATGGACGCCCGCCTGGCTGAACGTCGAGGTCTGCAGCCGCTGGGCATCTATCGCGGCATGGCGGTGGCCGGCCTGGCGCCGGAAGAAATGGGGATCGGGCCGGTGTTCGCCGTTCCCCGGCTTCTCGAGCGGCACGGGCTGCGGGTCGACGATGTCGACCTGTGGGAACTCAACGAGGCCTTTGCCTGCCAGGCACTGTACTGTCGCGACCGTCTGGGCATCGACCCGGACCTCTACAACGTGAACGGAGGTGGGATTGCCATCGGCCACCCCTATGGAATGACCGGTGCGCGCCTGGTGGGACATGCCCTCATCGAGGGAAGGCGCCGGGGCGCCCGGTACGTGGTGGTCACCATGTGCGTGGGTGGCGGCATGGGCGCCGCCGGTCTTTTCGAGGTCGCCTGAAGCGGGGGCTAGAGCGTCATGCCGCCGTCCACAACGATGCATTCGCCCGTGGTGTAGCGGGCAGCGTCGGACACCAGATACAGCACGGCGCCCGACATGTCGTCGGGCTCGGCATGGTGACGCAGGGGAATCTGCGACATCATCCGGCGATAGAGGTCCTCGTCCTCGAACAGGGCGCCGGCGAAACGGGTCCGGGTCAGGCCCGGGAGGAGGGCGTTGACGCGGATGCCGTCGGCCGCGCATTCCTTGGCGAAGGCGCGGGTCATGTTGACTACGGCGGCCTTGGAAATCGAATAGATGCCCAGGCCGATGCCCGGCTGAAGCGCGTTGATCGAGGCGGTGTTCACGATGGCACCGCCACCGTTTTCACGCATCAGCTTCCCGGCGGCCACGGACATGTAAAAGTAGCCGCGGACGTTGACCTCGAAAGTCTTCTGGAATGCGTCCGGCGGGGTGTCGAGAATGGGCCCGAAGTACGGGTTGGCCGCGGCGTTGTTGACCAGGATGTCCAGCCGGCCGTGGCGCTGGCGAAGGGTGTCGAAACAGCGTTCGATGTCGTCCATGTCGCCCACGTGGCAGGCGAGCGCCTCGGCGGCGCCACCGTCGGCGATGATGGCGTCGACGACCGCCTGGCAGCCTTCGAGATAGCGGCTGGAAACGACGACCTGCGCGCCGCTGGATGCGAGGCGCCGTGCGATGGCCTCGCCGATGCCGCGACTGGCGCCAGTCACCAGGGCAATGCGCCCCTCCAGGTTGAACGGATCACGGCTCATGGCGAAGCCCTCCCGCATGGGTTTCGCCCATTCGACCACACCGCATTGCCGAATAGAAGATGAACCCGCCACAGGGACAACAAGAGGAATGAACTGATGGAGCTCACCATGACGGCCACACCTTCCGCCCACGACTGCCCCCTGCTGATCGGGACCATCCTGACCCAGGGCGTGGCGCGGGCGCCCGGGCAGGAGATCGTCTATGCCGACCGTGCCCGGTACAGCTACCGTGAACTGGAAGGTCGCGTTCACCGCCTGGCGGGGACGCTGGCGGCGCTCGGCGTGCGGCCCGGTCACACCGTCGGCGTGATGGACTGGGACAGTCACCGGTACCTGGAATGCTTCTTCGCCATCCCGATGATGGGCGCGGTGCTGCACACCATCAATGTCCGTCTGAGCCCTGAACAGGTGCTTTACACCATCAACCATGCCCGGGATGACGTGCTTCTGGTCAACCGCGAGTTTCTGTCGATGCTGGCGGCGGTCGCCGACCAGATCGAAAACACGAACACGCGATTCGTCCTGCTCGATGATGGTGACGTGTCTCCACTCGAGGGATTCGATTTCGAAGGCGAATACGAATCCCTGCTGGCGGCGGCCCCGGAGCGGTACGCGTTCCCGGAACTGGACGAGAACACACGCGCCACCACCTTCTACACCACCGGTACGACCGGGCTGCCCAAGGGTGTGTTTTTCAGTCATCGACAGCTGGTGCTGCATACCGTCGCCGGTCGGGCGCTGGAACGCGGTACGGCGCAGGGTGAACTGACCACCAATGACGTCTACATGCCTCTGACGCCGATGTTCCACGTGCATGCATGGGGTGTCCCGTACCAGGCGACCCTGAAGGGCGTGAAACAGGTCTATCCAGGTCGATACGATCCCGCCAGGCTGGTGCGGCTATTCCAGGAAGAAGGAGTGACTTTTTCCCATTGCGTCCCGACCATCTTCCAGATGATCGTGGGCTGCGAGGCCGCACGCGGGGTGGATTTCAGCGGATGGAAAGTGACCATCGGCGGCGCCGCGTTGCCGCCGTCCATGTGCCGCAAGGCCCTGGAGCAGGGCATCGACATCACCGCCGGCTACGGGATGAGCGAGACCTGCCCGATCCTGACCCTGGCCCTGCTGCCACGCGACCTGGTCGATGCCGACATCGACACCCAGGTTGCTTACCGTTGCCGTGCGGGCCGTCCCGTCCCCATGGTGCAGCTGCGTGTAGTCGACGCCGACATGAACGACGTGCCACACGACGACAAAACGCCCGGTGAAATCGTGGTCCGGGCGCCCTGGTTGACCCAGGGCTATTTGCACGACGCGGAGCATTCCGAAGTCCTGTGGGCCGGTGGCTGGCTGCACACCGGCGACATCGGGGTCATGAGCGCCGATGGCTGGCTGCGCATCACCGACCGAATCAAGGACGTCATCAAGACCGGTGGTGAGTGGGTCTCGTCCGTGGACCTGGAAAACCTGATCCTGCAGCATCCCGCCGTTGCCGAGTGCGCGGTGATCGGCGTACCAGACGAGAAATGGGGTGAACGCCCGCTGGCGCTGGTCGTGGCGCGGCCGGACCTGGCCATCGAACCGGACAGCATCATCGAGTTGCTCCAGACCCATGTCGACCGGGGACACATTCCCCGCTACGGCATCCCTGACCGGGTGGCTGTCGTCGAAAGCTTGCCCCGCACCAGTGTCGGCAAGCTGGACAAGAAGTTGATGCGACAGACACTTGCCCAGGAATAAGTCTCGATGATCAATTTGGGTAGAAATGAAGTGCTATTTCTTATGTCGGGCGTCTATCGGAACTGCTGGACCAGGTGAGTAGCATTTGTGCCAGCGCGGCGCGCCCCAATGCGCCGTAGGGGCTGGCCAGTGTCTCGATGACCTCGAAGTGGTTGTAAATGCAGATGTGGTCATGCACGACGTGGTGGTGTCTAGGCATTTGGACGATGTTACTTGACCCGAGACAGTGCTAAACACATTCTTCGCTGTGAAGAAGAGATTTACGCCCCTCTTCGCGAACCCCGCTTGAGGCGGGTTCGTGCCAAGACTCCTTAAGAGCACGGCTTCCGTTTCGCACTCGTTAGGGGCGGTCGGACACTTGTGTCTCAACAAGGAGCCGACGGTGCCCTCATCCCTTCAAAGAATCCGATCAAGAGCGTTCCACCGACAGTCCGGTCGATGTTACTACTGTGGCTTCCCCATGTGGAACGAAGACCATCCGGGCTTCGCCAGGAAATTCAGACTCCCACTGCGGGCTTCCGCAAGATTGAAATGCACAGCCGAGCATCTGGTCGCTCGACAAGACGGTGGCACAAACCGCCGAGCGAACATCGTTGCGGCCTGTCAGTTCTGCAATCAAACACGTCACACGATTTCATCTCCACCCGCGCCTGATGTGTACCTCAAGCGCGTCAGAAGACGTGTCGGCAAGGGCAAATGGCACCCGAAACCGCTGCATTTGGGTGGAACAAGTGACCAGCATTCACTAACTTGTGACCAATCTGGGTGGAGGTCTTCAGGAAAGTGAATCGGCGCAGTTGGATCACGCTGTCTTGCCTGATTGTTGTGGGCATTTCGCTGTTCATCGCCTGCATACATGGTTTTCGCTTCAGTCCTTCGAGTGCATTCGTCGCTCATGACGACGCTCCGCAGTTTTCGAAAGGTCGAGGTGAATTGGCGCCAATGGGCACACAGCGCCCGGCATTGACCGCCTCCGACACAGATGAGCGAGAGGCGATCGAGTCTCTCCGGGTCTTCGACCGGAACACGTTGGCGGGGTTGCTGGGCCTGACCGCCGAGCCGTTTGAACAGGCAGAAGGGTCCTTTGCCGCCCGCCTCGTTCGGCTCGAAGCGGGTGATCGGGGCGAGGCGCGTGACTTCTCGAGCCGCCTCAGTGAGTGTCGCTCCATGCTGCGCAACCGGGCGCTTCGTCATTTGCTGGGAGAGGACGCCGGGTCAGAAATGCAGGCGCCGTCCGAGAAGGACCTGGCTGAGTTACGCGCCGGTATTCCCCGGTGCGCCCCCTTCCTGCAACAGGGCGACCAGGCGCTGAGGGATTTGCTCGAGCAGTGGGCGGATGCTGGAAACGTGGCGGCGCGGGCCGTCTACGCGCTCTGGCCTCCGCACCGGGACCTACAGCATCCCTCGCACGCCACCCTGCGCCACTGGGAACTGCGGGCCATGGAGTTCTCACTGGCCAACCTGGCGCTTGGGGAATCCCTGGGTTTCCACGTTTTTGCAGAGAGCTTTCGGTCAGGGCTGTTCACGCCGGGAAGCCCGCTCCTCAGCCTGGATTTCAGGTTGGCGAGTATGCGGTGTGGCTTTTCAGGGCCCGAAAACATCCTTGAGTCCCTGCAGCACCTGTCCCGACACCACCAGTATGAAAGCATTCCCGCAACGTTCCTCGACATGTTGAACCAGCGATCAGAGCAACTCCGCGCTTATTGCCGCTCCGGTCATTGGCTGGGGACGGAAGCAGCGACCGCATTGATTCAAGAGGCATGGCCGCCATGACTGGGTCACGCCTTCTGTTCCTCGGTGTCGCCTTGCTGTTGCTGGTGGGCTTGTTGAGTGACCTGGATGCTCCGGTCGAGACGTCTGAAACAACGCTTTCACCAGCGAGGCTCTCGCGCCAGCCATCTGGAACTGCCGGGGCGCCGGACAAGGCACTCGGCCCGAATGGCCCCATTGCGGCGGATCACCTTGAAGAAACCGCTCTCGATTGCCTGAATGCGTACAGCAGAGTGACCTGCCTGTCACCGGGTGAAACCCTGGCAGGCCCACTCGACGAGGCGCTGGATCTCCTTCGAGGAGGGGAACTGTTGGGCGCGATCAAGCTGTACGAGATGCTGATCCACTGTATCCGGTACCCGCGGACCGAACAGGCCTTCGCCTATCGGCTGGCATCGGGTTGGGCCCTGCCGGTGGAGTCATTCAGCTATTTCTCTGAATCCGCCCTGGTGCAGGGCAGGGAGCAGGAACCCTACCACCAGGAGCAACATGCGCTGTATGTGGCCTACTACACCGAGAGACTACTGCGTTGCGCCCCCGTCCATGGCTTGGTTGAAGGTGGGTTCCGCTCGACCGTGGCGGAACTGGCTGTCGCCGGGAACGAAGCGGCACAACTGCTGTACAGCCTCTGGCAGCCGCGGGATGGAACGACGTTCGAGGCGTTCGTCGATTGGCAGATCACTGCGGAAGGTTATGCCCAGGAAGGTCTGCGGCAGCGCCGGCCTTTGGGTGTCGTGGCCTACAGCTACGGATACTTCGGAATTTTCGTGCCCTACCATTTCATGACTGCCTGGTCGTTCGCCCGGGCTGCTATGGCCTGTGGCATCGACAAGCAGCTGATTCCGAGCGCTTTCACAACCATCGATCCCGACGAAGAAACCGACCAGTTTGTTCATGGCCTGTTTGCCCAACAGGGAAGGGACGAGTGGACCGAGCAATTTACGGCATCGTGCATGCCCCGCGCGACGGACGATTTGGGCCGAAGTGCCGAGCGGTGAAGAGCGTAGTACCAAAGGCGCCTGCTGTGTCGTGCAGCATCTGATCGCCGTATCAAGGCCTCTACGTCATGGACGGAGCAGTGGTGCCCAGGTCGCTGGGCGTCAATCCACTGATGGCCATCACGGGACTGGCGGAGCGGAGTGTGGAACGGTTGGTGGGTGCCCCGTGAGACGGATCAGATCACGCGCTGGATCGTCTCGTAGACGATGCTCCACTCCTGTTGCAGGACATCCTGGTCGACTCCTTTCGCCCGACCCGAAATAGCGAAGACCGGGGCGCCCATTCGGTCATAAGCGGTGATCTCGACCGTTTTACCTTGCCGGATCCGCTGGGACGCCATGGGTCCGTTCGGTTTCTTCAAGCGAAAAGTCACCCCGCGCTTGCCGGTATTCCTTTGCACGAATTGCGCCAGATGCTGCATCCCCTGGGGACTGGAGGCGTGGTGCGGGTCGACCTTGGTGGAAATGCCCTGGAGTTCGGAAAAGCTTCCGATCTGGACGCCATCCATGGAGATTCCGAATCGGGACGCGGCAATGGGTGTATCGGGGGGCATGAACATTCCTCCTGCGGAACGACGGCTTGCCGGTCAGGGCAAGGACTCGAGGATTCTGTTCAAAGTATAGGAGGGCTTGGTGGGATTGCCCCTGCTGTGATGCGGGCGACGGCTGAGGGCAGATGGGACGCGAAACCAGCCAGGCGCTCACGTTGGACCCCTGGGGGCCTGCTGGAGCGCTGAACGTCACGTTCAGCGCTCCTTGTCCGTTCAGTCCGGTCGTCCAAACCCTCGGTAGCCGAGGAACACCAGGCTCAGGATGAGCGCGAGCAATCCGGCCATCGAAAGCGTGGGAATGACCTCGGTGGGCGCGACTGGCGGAGCCCCGGGCGCTGCGTTGACCATGAAGCTCAGGACGATCTGCCCGTCGCCCAGGTTGATGTCCGGGGTGACGGTACCCGTCAGCAGGCCACCGGAGTAGCTGGAACCGCCGCCGCCGCCGCCGCCGCCAACGCCTGAACCATTGCTGGCGCCGCCGCCACCACCACCACCGAAGTAGCCGCCGCCACCGCCACCGCCGGCCACGTCATACAGGCCGTTCGATCCGGTGCCCCCGACGCCGATGGCGCCGGCGGTGCCCACGTTGGTGGCGCCGCCGTCCTGGGGTCCACCCAGGCCGCCGGTGGTGTCACTGCCGCCCGATCCGAAGTTGATGCCGGAGCCCGCGTAGGCAAAGCCGCAGTTGAACGCAGGATCGCCATCGAGGCCCAGGATGTCGCCGGCCGAACCGCCCGCACCACCGCAGCCGCATGGTTGGCAGGTCCCGTTGCAGTAGTCCCTGCCGCCACCACCGCCGCCGCCGGCCACGGCCACGCGGTCCGCCAACGTGTTGCCGCCCTGGCGGATGTCGGAAGCGCCGCCGCCGCCGCCGGCGGGGCCGCCACTGCAACCGCTGCCGGCCTGTCCGTTGCCACCGGCGCCGCCGCCGTTGAAGCCGCCTGTGCCGGTGTTGCTGCCCATGCCTCCGACGTAGAGGTACAGGGTTTCGCCAGGTGTGACCTGTAGGGTGCCGACCAGTTGAGAACCGAGTCCGCTGCCGCCGAGGTCCTCCCGCCGGTCGAGCGCCGCAGCGCCTTCCCCGCCCATGAGTTCGATATCGACCTCGTTTACACCGGGCGGAACGACCCAGGTCTGCTCAGCGCCTGTGAAATTGAAGGTCTGAATGGTTTGCGACAGGCCGACTGCAGGTAGCAGCAAGCCGCTCAGTACGAGCACGGCACGAAATGACATGAATTATTCTCCCCAAGTACTTACTCTCCCAAGGGAAACAATAGCATGTTTGTTGCTGCGATCGGAGGGGAAATTCGCTCCGGCCAAGGCCCCGTGACATGGGTTCTGCAGGGGCCCCCGGCTCCACTTTCGAAAGACTTCGGACTTCAGCCGAGTCCCATCTGCCGCAGCGCGGCGCGGCCCAGCACGCCGTAGGGGCTGGCCAGGGTCTCGATGACCTCGAAGTGGTTGTAGTGCTCCGCAACCACCCTATCGACCGGTTTTCCGGCGGCGCGCACCGCCACGACAAAATCCCTGGACTGGCGCTGGAATTCGGGGCTCTCGAGCGTGCCGTAGGCGACGACGATCGGCGCGTTCAGCCGGTCGAGGTGCCGCTGGGGGCTGAGATCCTGGATCGTCGGGTCGTCGAAATGGACGTACTCGCGCCGGCTGGAGCGGCTGACCGGCTCGAGGTCGAACATGCCGCTGCAGAGCAGACCGCCTTTCACGAGCCTGGCCGGCAGGCCGAATGTCCCGGCCCAGTCGGTGGTCATTGCCACACCGGCCAGGTGCGCGCCGGCCGAGTGGCCCGAGAGATAGATTCTTTCCGGGTCGACGTTCAATGACACGGCATTCCGGTAGATCCAGGCCAGAGCGCGCCGCACCTGGTCGGCCAACGGCATCAGCCGTGCGTCGGTGTCGTTCACCGAGGCATAGTTGACGGCGATGAAATGGGCGCCCGCGTTGACGAAATTCTCGGCCAGGAAGGCGTAGTCGCGCGTGTGGCCGGTCACCCAGGCGCCGCCGCGGATGTAGACGTGCACCGGCGCTGCCGCGGAACCCTCGCTGGTCCCCGTGGCCGGATAGACGTCCAGCGTCTCGGCCTCCGTGTCGCCGTATGAAAAGGTCCGGGGCTCGCCCAGGCGGCTGCGTGCGAGCTCGCTGTTGCGGCTGTAGCGCTGAAGCACGTCCCGCAGGTTGGGCGCCCAGGGTCCCTGGCTGTAGGCGGCATCCAGTTCTTCCTGGGTCAGATCCCTCCAGCCGCGTTCCTGCCCTTCATCCGCCGACAGGACGATGGGTGCAAAGGCAAACGACAGCAGCCCCAGGGAACTGCGCAGAATCTCTCGCCGTGACGGATGGGTCATTGGGACACCTCTCGGCAGTCATAGGGAAATCCAGGTTCATCGCAAAAGTCCGGCCACTTCCC
>JAUHYP010000100.1 GCA_030426265.1 Gammaproteobacteria bacterium
GCGGCGAATCCCTGAATGCACCGCTGACGCTGAACATCTGGACGGGCGCCGACGGCGCGTTCAGCCTCTACGAGGACGATGGGCTGGGTTACGGCTACGAACGTGGCGAATTCTCGCGCATCCCCATTGCCTGGGACGATGAGGCAGGCACGTTGACGCTCGGCGAACGCCAGGGCGCCTTTCCCGGCATGGCGCGCGAGCGCACGATCCACCTGCGCTGGATCGACGGGCCGGGTATGAACGTCACTGATTTCGACGCGGACATCGAACAGACCCTCCTCTACGACGGGACGGCCCAGACCCTTGTCCGCCCCTGAGCACCGTTCATCGACGAGGCCGGCCGGACGCATGCCCGGTTTCGGACCACCGGGCGGCCTGGCCGCCCGGTAGGCTTCCAGGCTCAGGGGCGTTTGATCCAGGCCACGCCCAGCACCAGCAGCACCAGCAGGTATAGGCCCGGGCGATCCAGCGTGGGCACCGCCACGGCCTGCGCGCCTGCTGCCGGCGCCGGTGGCGGCGCCGCTGAAGGGACTGCCTCGTGGGCGCCGATGTCGACCGCCGCACCCTGGAAGCGGGGCAGCCCCTCGACGTCCGTGGTCACGTCCAATGGCAGCACCGTGTCGATTCCCGCGTCGATGGCCGGAGAGCCGGGCAGCAGTCGAAGATCCAGGGCGCCAACGAACCGGGGGTCGGCGTTGATCGCGTTGGGCCCGGGCGTGAAACCATTCGGTCCCGGGCTCCCGAACACCAGGTTGTAGTCGTTGACCAGTCTGTCGCCGAGGGCATGCGCCTGGATGTCGTACTGGCTGTTGAAGGCGGAGATGTTGTTGGCCCAGGCCACGAGCATGTTATCGCCCAGGCCGGTATCGGCCCGGAAGCTGAAGCCCATCCGGCCATGGGCCACCGTGTTGTTGACGAGCAGCAGCCTGCCCTGGACGGTGGTGTCCTCGATATAGGTCGCGATGCCTCCGGGCAGGCCCACGTTGCCGTTCTGGCCGATGACCACGTTGTTGATGACTGTTGCGTCGACTTCGGAGAGGCTGCGCAGGTTCAGCGCGATGCCCGCGTTGTAATCCGCACCCTCGATGCGGTTGCCGGAAATCTCCAGCCCGACCGACGTCAGGCGCCCCAGGGGGCCCGACACCTCGATCGCCGCGCCCTGGCTTTCGTCATTGATGCGAAAGGTATTGTTGCGGATCCGGACCTGGTTGCCGGAGGACCAGGGAACGAGGACGTACAGGGCCTGCCCACCGGCTGGCACGTCGACATGATTGTTCTCCACCAGTACCTGCATGGGCCCGTCATTCGACTGTCCAGCGCCGTAGATCAGCAGCCCTTGCTGGAAGACATCGTGGATGATGTTGTCCCTCAGGACGAAATCCAGCATGGCCGGTGAATTGTTCTGGAACACCCGCAGTTGGAAGTCACTGAACTCCAGCCCTTCTACGACCGCCGCGACACCAGCAGGGGTGTTGGTCACGGTCACCAGGGCCCCGGCGGAAAATCGGGGCGTGACACCGGCCGCCGGCCGCAATTCCAGGCTGTGCTCGATATGGACCGTTTGGAAGTCCGGTATCACGTCGGCCGTGATTTCCAGCACGGACCCAGCCGGCGCCACGTCGACGCAGGCCTGCAGGTCGGTAAGGTCGTCACACGGCGCAGCGCCGTCCGGCCATTGCAGCTGCGCGTGTACCGGGCCGGCCAGGCCCAGCGCGCCCAGGCAGAACGGCGCAAGCGTCTTCAGGAATTTCATCATCTTCTCCCGTCAAGGTCGGCCCGCGGGCTGCGGGTGCCGTCGAATCGGGAGCGATGGTGCACCGGTGGGCATCCGCATCCTTGACGCCTCGCTGACCATCTCCTGACCCCTCTGTGACCGGGCTGGAAACCCAGCCCTGCCGCGGAGTTTCAGTGAGGAGACAATTCACGACCCGGGACACTCGGCCTATGAAAACGCCCGGGTTTCAGGCTAAGGTACGGTCCATTTTCAGATGGACACCGAGGTTTACCCGTGAACCCAACGCCCCAGACCCGCAAGCCCCTGGCCGCCCTGCTGGCCCTCGCCCTGCCCTTCAGCGCGCTGGCGCTCCATGACGAGGCCCATGCCCAGCAGGCATTGACGCGGGAGGATGCCGCAGCATTCATCGAGGAAGTGGAGCAATGGACCCGCGAATACGGCGAGTACGCCGCCCGCGTGGCCTGGGTCCAGGCGACCAACATCACGTTCGACACCAACTGGCTGGCGACCCGTGCCGATACCGAGGCCA
>JAUHYP010000070.1 GCA_030426265.1 Gammaproteobacteria bacterium
TATTGGTCGGGGCGAGAGGATTTGAACCTCCGACCCCCACAACCCCATTGTGGTGCGCTACCAGGCTGCGCTACGCCCCGACGCTGTCCCGCCTTGGCGGGAAGGGTGCGCATGGTACCGCAATGTCCCCCCGGGGGAAAGGACTTTGGCGCGCGGGGCCAATTTCACGGATAATTGCACTCCTGTGGCGACAATATGGCTTGTTTTGGGCGCGTCCAAGCCCAATCTGTTGGACTCGCGCCGCCCACGGGCAGGCCAGGAGTGAATCATGACGATCGACGACAACACGGTGCGCCAGATGCCCGATATCGCCCACGATGTGCAGGCCGAAGTGGCCGGCACACTCGACTGGGTGGGCATGAACGAAATCGAGGTGCCGGTGCGCATCGACGACGACCGTGGCAACACCATCCAGTCCACGGCCATCGTCACCGCCTACGTGAACCTGGTGAACCCGGAAGAGAAGGGCATCCACATGTCCCGGCTCTACCTGCACCTCGACCAGGCCTTTCGCGATCGCGCCCTGAGCCCGGCCACGCTGCGCCAGATCCTGCGCTCCTTCCTGGATTCGCACGAGGGCCTGAGCGACCGCGCGCTGGTGCGCGTGGACTTCGATTACGTGGTGCGCCGTCCCGCGCTGGCCTCCGACAACGAGGGCTGGCGCCGTTACCCGGTGTCCATGATCGGCATCATGCACGGCAACGAGTTCACCCTGGAGTTGGGCCTGGAAGTGCTGTACTCCAGCACCTGCCCCTGCTCGGCCGCCCTGGCGCGCCAGCTCATTCAGGAGCAGTTCGAGAAGGACTTCGAGGCCGGCAAACCGCTGGATTTCGACGCCGTGCGCGACTGGCTCGGCAGCGAACAGGGCATCGTGGCCACGCCGCACAGTCAGCGCAGCGCCGCCGAGTTGCGGGTTCGCCTGCTGCCCAGCTTCAAGCTGTTCCCCATCGTGGAGCTGATCGACCTGGTCGAAGGCACCCTGAAGACGCCGGTGCAGTCCACCGTCAAGCGCGAGGACGAACAGGCCTTCGCCCTGCTCAACGGCCAGAACCTGATGTTCTGTGAGGACGCCGGGCGCCGCATCAAGTCGGCCCTGAACTCCGACGAGCGCATCCTGGACTTCTGGGCGCGCTGCACGCACTTCGAGAGCCTGCACCCGCACAACGCGGTGTCGGTGATCACCAAGGGCGTGGAAGGGGGCTTCGTGCCGGGTTCCGGTTCCCCCGTCCGGATCGACCACTCGACGGATTAATCCATCTCCCCGGCCAGCGGCTGGGGGTCCACCCGCTTGTCCAGCCAGTTCATGCGCCAGTCCAGGTGCGGCCCCGTGGCGCGCCCGGTGGCGCCGATTTCCCCAACCACGTCGTCCGGGCCCACTTCCTGGCCGACCTCGACCAGCACCTTGCTCAGGTGCAGGTAGGTCGAACTCAGTCCCTGGCCATGGTCGATGATGAGGGTGCCTCCGGAGTAGTAGAGGTCCGGTTCTGCCAGGGTGACCACGCCGGGCGCCGGCGCCGTCACGGGGGTGCCTGTGGGCGCCGCCACGTCCACGCCGTAGTGCGGACGCCGCGGTTCGCCGTTGAGGATGCGCTGGCTGCCGTAGAAGCCGCTGAGGCGGCCCTGGGCGGGCCACACGAAGCCGGTGGCCCAGTCGGTGCGCGCATCGCGCAGGGTGCGGGCCTGCGCCACCAGGGCGCCTTCGCGGCGGATGCGTTCGAGCACTTCGGGCGGCGGCGTGACCGTGGCCGGCGGCAGGCCGTCGACGCGTTCGATGGCGTACTCCCGGGGCGCGATGCTGAGCTCGCGGCGCTCGGTGTCTACACCCGGTTCGCTCACTTCCAGCACCACCGTGCCGCTGTCGTCGCGGTCGAAACCGATGACGAAGCGGCCCTCGTCCGAGACCATCACCGTTCGACCGTCGAAGGTGACGGTGCTGCCGGGCGCCGCCTGGCCGAAGATCAGCCCGCCCTGGATCGGTTCCCCGTCGAGTTCCCAGGCGAGGGCAGGGGACAGAAACGAGAACGGCGCCAGGGCCACGAGGGCCGCCAGCGCCGTCCGGAGTGCGACAGGCCGTCGCACGGATCAGAACAGGATCTTGAGGGACTGTCCCGGTCGCAGCACGGCGCTGCGGTCCAGGCCGTTCCACTTGATCAGGTCGTTCAGCTTGACCTTGTGCTTGCGCGCGATGGACCAGAGCGAATCGCCGCTGCGCACCGTGTACTCACGCGGTGCCGGACCCGCCGGCGCCTGTGCCGTCGGCGCCAGGAAGACGGTGATCTGCTGGCCGGCGCGAACGCGGTTGGGGTTGTCGATGTTGTTCCAGCGCTGCAGGTCGCGCACGGACACGCGGTAGCGCCTGGCGATGACCGAGAGGCTCTCACCCGGGCGCACGCGGTGCGAGCGCTGGTCGGCGGCGAGCAGGCCGGACTGCAGTTGCGCCAGTTCCGCGGCGGCGGCGGCGTACAGCGGGTCGACCAGCATGCCCTGGTCGCGCGGCAGGCGCAGTTTCTGGCCGGCGCGGATGGCGTCGCCCTTGATCTGGTTGGCCGTGCGCAGCACGTCCACCGGGACGTCATGGGTTCGCGCCAGCCCGGACAGGGTGTCGCCGGACTGCACCGTGACCTGGTCCCAGCGCATCAGTTGCTCGGGGCTGAGGTTCCCCATGCCGGCCTCCAGGCGCTCGGCGCCCTCGAGCGGCAGCACGATGCGGTAAGGGCCTTCGGGGGAGGTGGCGAAGCGGTTGAAACCGGGGTTGAGCGTGAACAGCTGGTCGATGGGTACGCCGGCGCGCTGGCTGACGAGGACGAGATCGGCCTGGGACCCGGGGTCATACGTCGTGATGACAGCCGCGTCCGGGGTGCCGGGCATCTCGAAGCCGTAGGCCTCGGCATTCAGGAACAGGCAGGACAGGCCCAGCAGCTTGGGAACGTAACCGCGGGTCTCTTCCGGCAGCTTCAGGTTCCAGAAATCGGCCGGCTTGCCGGCCTTGCGGTTGCGCTTAACGGCCCGGGAGACGCGGCCCTCGCCGCCGTTGTAGCTGGCCAGGGCCAGCAGCCAGTCGCCTTCGAACATGGCGTTGAGGTATTCGAGATAGTCCAGTGCGGCGTGGGTGGAGGCCCAGACGTCGCGACGCCCGTCGTACCACCAGTCCTGCTTCAGGCCGTACTGGCGGCCCGTGGCGCTGACGAACTGCCAGGCGCCCAGCGCGTGGCTGGAGGAGTAGGCGAAGGGGTCGTAGGCGGACTCAACGATGGGCAGCAGGGCCAGCTCGCCGGGCATGCCGCGGGCCTCGAGTTCTTCCACGATGAAGTAGATCCACGGCTCGGCACGGGCGAGAACACGCTCCATGTATTCCGGCCGCTCGGCGTACCAACGCGCCCAGGTGCGATTGACTTCGTGCGAGGCGCAGTCGGGCAGGGCGAAGGAGGTCATCATCCGCGCGTACACGGAATCGAACGTGTCCACGGTCTCTACCGGCGGCGCCGGCTTGCGGGTCACGAGTTGCGGAAGATGCTCATCGACCGTCGCGGTGTGGCTGCGTTCGGGCAGCGTGGCGGCGGTCGGGGATTGTTTGGGTTGGGCGGGTTCGGTGATCGGTGCGGTGCTTGCGCAACCAACCATCACCAGCCCGGCCAGGGGCAGGATCCAGCGAAAGGGCACGTCTGCTCCTTGTCATTATTGTGACAGGCCATTATGGCTATTTTCGATCGAAATTCAAGGTTTTGTGTTCGTTAAGGAAGCGTTGAAAAAGCGTTCCTTATCACTGCCGCATCCTGGTCCGAAAGCCGCTGGAATCGGTTACGTAAGTGCAAAAACGCGCTCGCTCAGAACCGGTCCTTCCAGGCGCGGATCGTCGCCAGGGTGGAGGCGCCCGGCTGTGCGTCCGGGGCGTGGTCGCGGGCGGCCTGCACCACGGGTTTCTCGCGTGTGCGCAGGAAGGGGTTGGTGGCACGTTCGCTCGCCAGGGTGATGGGCAGGGTGGGCTGGCCGTCGGCGCGCTGGGCGCGGGCCTGTTCCGCGCGCGCCTTCAGGGCGGCATTGTGCGGCTCCACGGCCAGGGCGAAGCGGCAGTTGTCCACGGTGTACTCGTGCCCGCAGTACACGAGGGTTTCCCCGGGCAGGGCGTCCAGGCGGTCCATCGCCGCCTGCATGTCCGCCGCATTGCCCTCGAACAGCCGTCCGCAGCCCACCGAGAACAGGGTGTCGCCCGAAAACAGGGCGCCATGCCCATGAAAGGCGATGTGGCTGCGCGTGTGGGCCGGCACGTCCATCACTCCAAACGCGAGGTCGAGCGCCGGGATGGCCACGCGGTCGCCCTCACGGCAGGGCCGGCACCAGTCGCCCAGGCGATCGTCAGCGGGGCCGTGCACGGGAATCTCGCCGCAGTGCGTCAGCAGTTCCTCCACGCCGCCGGCATGGTCCCAGTGGTGGTGGGTGAGCAGGATGGCGGCGAGCTCCAGGCCCCGGGCCTGGAGGGCCTCCAGCACGGGGGCGGCGTCCCCGGGATCGACCACCGCGCACGCCGGCCCGCCGCGGTGCAGCAGCCAGATGTAGTTGTCGGTGAAGGCGGACAGCGGTTCGATGCGCAGTTCGTCCCGGCTCATGGTGCTGAGGCTCCGGCCGCTTGAGCGACGAGGGGGGGAGGCTTATCCTTGCGCCAGCCCCATCGACAAGTCAAACGCCGCTCCAGCCATCATGATCGCCGTCGTCGACACCGAACCCGCCCTGGCCGCGGACTGGTATGCCCACCAGCTCCAGCTGGCGCTGGAGCAACGCCGTCCCCTGCGCACCCTGGTGCTGAGCGGCCGGCCGGAAGAACTGGCGGCCCTGGGTGTCACGGCACGTTGTTCCGTGCGCCTGGGCGTGGGCGAAAAGGCCGGCTGGCGCGAAGTGCAGTGCAAGGGCGCCTCGCTGCCGTTCCAGTCGGACGTGTTCGACCTGGTGGTGTTGCACCACTGGGTGAACCAGGACCAGGAACGACGGCTGGCCGAAGTGCGCCGCTCCATGCCCGGCGGCTCGCAATTGTTGGTCCTGGGGCGCGGCTGGGCCAGCTCCGGGCGCCTTCGTCGCGACATCCGCCGTGAAAAATCCTGGCGGCCCGGCTGGTTGTGCAACCGCCTGCGCCGCATGGGCTTCGTGCCCCGCGACCTGAAGGGCCGTGGCGTCGCCGGACTGGACCTCGCCACCGGGCGCGGCTGGCGGCGCGCACTGCTCGGCTGCAGCGACCGCATCGCCGTGCGCGCCCGGCGCAGCGAGGCGCGCACCGACATCCGGCTGGTCCGCTTCAGCTCGCCACGGGCGGCGGTCGGGCAGGCGGCCTGGGACGGGGCCCGGCGGGACCGTATCACTTGAGCCGCGTCGAGCTGTACACCGACGGGGCCTGCAGCGGCAATCCGGGTCCCGGCGGTTGGGGCGCCCTGTTGCTGTGGGGCGAACACCGCAAGGAACTCTCCGGCGGCGAGGCCGACACCACCAACAACCGCATGGAACTGCAGGCGGTCATCGAGGGCGTGCGCGCCCTGAAGCGGCGCGTCCCCGTCACCATCTACACCGACTCGGTCTACGTGATGAAGGGCATCACCGAGTGGATCGTGAACTGGAAAGCCCGGGGCTGGAAGACAGCCGCCAAGCAGCCCGTGAAGAACGAGGACCTGTGGCGCGAGCTGGACGCCGTCCTCGACGGGCACGACGTCGAATGGAAATGGGTCAAAGGCCATTCCGGCAATCCCGGCAACGAGGCCGCCGACGCCCTGGCGCGCGCCGGTATCGACACCGTCAGAAAAAGGAAGAAAAAAGCATGAGACAGGTTGTCCTGGACACGGAAACCACGGGCCTGGAAACCCGCGATGGCCACCGCGTGATCGAAATCGGGGCCGTCGAACTGGTGGACCGCCGGCTGACCGGACGGAATTTCCACGTCTACCTCAACCCGGACGGCAAGCAGGTGGACGCCGGCGCCCTCGAGGTGCACGGCATCAGCAACGAACAGCTGGCCGACGAGCCCTTCTTCCGGGACGTGGTCGAGGCCTTCGAGGCGTTTGTCGAAGGCGCCGAGCTGATCATTCACAACGCGGAATTCGACCTCGGCTTCCTGGACTACGAGTTCAGCCTGCTGCCGGACCGGATGGGGGCCTCTGCATGGAGCGACGGCCGCCCGGTGATCGACACCCTGGAGCTGGCCCGCGACCTGCACCCGGGCCAGCGCAACAACCTCGACGCCCTGTGCAAGCGCTACGAGGTCGACAACACCAGCCGCACTTTGCACGGCGCACTGCTCGACTCGGAAATTCTCGCCGACGTCTATCTCGCGATGACGGGCGGCCAGGAAGACCTGGGACTCAGCCTGGAAGCCCGGCCCGAAGCGGCTGCCCTGGCGCAGGCCGCCAATGCCGCGCCGCGCCCGGCGCTCAGGGTGTTGCGCGCCAGCGCAGCGGAGGTCGAACGCCACGACGCCCGGCTCACGGCGATCCGTGACGCTTCAGGGTCCTGTCTGTGGCTGGAGCTGGAGCAGCAGTAAGGCGGAACGTCCGTTCCGCCGAAAAGCAGTCTGAATCTGAATACCCGACCTGGAGATGGTTGGCGTCGACCCATAGCCGGCCCGTGACCGGTCCGTGGCCTGCCTGGGGGCCGTCAGGGCGCGGTGACGACGTGCTCGGCCAGGAGCGGGTGCGAACGGGTGTCCATCCACACCAGGGTTTCGAAGAAGCGCCGCACGTTGTCCACGAAGGCCACTGTCTCGTAGCCGCGGGCGTATCCGTAGCGCGTCTTGCTGTGGTACTTCTCCTGCGCCAGCAGGGGCAGGCGCTTGCGCACGTCTTCCCAGACGTCCGGGTCGCCGCCCTGGTTCTCGGTCAGGCGCCGGGCGTCCTCGAGGTGGCCCATGCCGATGTTGTAGGCCGCCAGGGTGAACCAGCTGCGGTCCGGTTCGGCGATACGCTCCGGCAGGCTGGCATGGAGGCGCACGAAGTACTCGGCGCCGCCGCGGATGCTCTGCAGCGGGTCGAGGCGGTCATCCACGCCCAGGGACTCGGCCGTGTTCAGGGTCAGCATCATCATGCCGCGCACGCCGGTGGGCGAGGTGGCCAGCGGATCCCACAGGGATTCCTGGTAGCCCATGGCCGCCAGCAGGCGCCAGTCCAGGCCATTGTGCTCGGCCGCTTCCAGGAAGAAGGGCAGGAAGTGCGGCAGGCGGTCGCGCATGCTGTCCTGCAGGTGGCCCATGGCGATGGCGTCCAGCGGCTCCTGCGGCTGGAAGAAGCGGCGCTCGATGGCCGCCAGGGTGCCGTTCTCGCGCGTGGCGCGCAGGAACAGGTTGGCCGCCTGGACCAGGCTGTCGTCGTCGTCGCGCAGGAAGGCCCAGGCCAGGTCCTGCTCGCCGCCGAGCGTGAAGGATTCGCGCACGTTGGGGTAGTAGCGCCGGTGCAGGCCGAACACGCGTTCGTCCACCAGGGTGTACTCGTATTCGCCCTCGGCCACGGCGTGCAGCAGGTCTTCCTCGCCGACGCCTTTCTCGGCGCGCCATTCCAGGCCCTCGACCGTTTCGCCGGCCTGCTCCAGGAACTCCTCGAAGCTGGTGCCGGCCGCCACGGCGCCACGCAGGCCGACGAGGTCCTCGACGGATTCGGGCAGGCGCAGGCCCTGGCGCACGACCACGAGGGCGCGCGTCTCGGCATAGGGCAGGGAGAAGCGGAATCTTTCGACCCGGGCAGGGGTGCGCGTGAGATGGGCGGCGATCAGGTCGCCTTCGCCCTTCTGCAGCAGCCTGCTCAGGTCCTTGAAGCCATCGGCGACGCGGACTTCGAGGTCCACGCCGAGCTCGTCGGCGAACTGGCGCGCCAGGGCGTATTCGGGCCCACTGGGACCGTCGCCCTCGACGAAATAGCTGCTCGCGCCATTGCGCGTCAGCATGACCAGCGTGCCGCGTTCGCGGACTTCTTCCAGACGGCTGGCCGTCGCCGCATCCTTGTCGATGGCGGCACTGGCCAACAGCCCCACCAGCGTGAGGCCCGTAATCCACGTTACGGACACGACCGCCGGCAGGGCGGTAAGGCACCGCCTTGTCAGGTACGCCATCCTGCGCATGGGAATTCCGTGAAACAACGGGTCGTTCAGTATACCAAAATCGACTGCTCGGGTGAACCCTCGGCATCACCCGCAAGTTAAGGATTCGTTAGGCTTTTTCGCGTAAGGCCTGGCGGGCTGTGTGGCGGGGCGGGGCAGGGTACAATTCCGCTTTTGACCCTGGACGCCCTTCGCAATGACCACCCGTACCCGCTTCGCCCCCAGCCCCACCGGCTTCCTGCACGTGGGCGGCGCCCGCACGGCCCTGTTCTGCTGGCTGCAGGCCCGCAAGGAGCAGGGCGTGTTCATCCTGCGCATCGAGGACACCGACCTGGAGCGTTCCACGCCCGAGTCCGTGCAGGCCATCCTGGACGGCATGGAATGGCTGGGCCTGGACCACGACGAGGGGCCGTTCTACCAGACCCATCGCTTCGACCGATACGCCGAGGTCACGAAGGAACTGCTGGCGGCGGGCAAGGCCTACCCCTGCTGGTGCAGCAAGGAGCGCCTGGAGAAGCTGCGCGAGGAGCAGATGGCCGCCGGCCTCAAGCCCCGCTATGACGGCCACTGCCGCGGGGGCGCCGAGCCCGTGCCGGGCGTCGACCCCGTCATCCGATTCCGCAACCCCCAGGTCGGCAGCGTGGTGTTCGAGGACCGGGTGCGCGGGCGCATCGCGGTGTCCAACGAGGAACTGGACGACCTGGTCATCGCCCGCCCGGACGGCTCGCCCACCTACAACTTCACGGTGGTGGTGGACGACATCGACATGGGTGTGACCCTGGTGATCCGCGGCGACGACCACATCAACAACACGCCGCGCCAGATCAACATCTACGAGGCCCTGGGCGCCACGCCGCCGCAGTTCGCGCACGTGCCCATGATCCTGGGCGAGGACGGCGCGCGGCTGTCCAAACGCCACGGCGCGGTCAGCGTGCTGCAGTACCGCGAGATGGGCTATCTGCCCGAGGCGCTGCTAAATTGCCTGGTGCGCCTGGGCTGGTCCTTCGGCGACCAGGAAGTGTTCAGCCGCGATGAGATGGTCGAGCACTTTTCCATCGACGACGTGAACCGCAAGGCGGCCGCCTTCGACCACACCAAGCTCGACTGGCTGAATCAGCACTGGATGAAGACGCTGCCGGCCGGCCGCGTCGCCACGGAACTGCGTCCGCAGTTCGAGGCGGCCGGGCTGGATCCGGCGAAGGGTCCGGCACTGGAAGACCTGGTCGGCGTGCAGGCCGAGCGCGTCAACACCCTGAAGGCGATGGCCGAGGCCAGCCGGCCCTATTACGAGGACTTCGCGGACTTCGACCCCGATGCGGCCAAGAAGCACCTCCGGCCCGTGGCTGCCGAGCCCCTGCAGGCCATCCGCGACACCCTGGCCGGCCTGGCCGCGTGGACGCCGGAGGCGCTGGACGCCGCCGTGCGCGAGACGGCCGAACGCCTGGAAGTGAACATGGGCAAGATCGCCCAGCCCCTGCGCGTGGCCCTGACCGGCAGCGGCATGTCGCCCTCCATCGATCTGACCCTGTGGCTGGTCGGCCAGGAACGCGCCCTGGCGCGCATCGACAGCGCGCTGGGCTTCATTGCCGAGCGCGCCGCGCAGCAGCGCTGAGGAGCGACCCCCAACGCCATGTCCAAGGTCGAGCGCCTCTATCACCTGCACAACATCCTGAACCAGCGGCGCACGCCCATCTCGCGCCAGGACCTGATGGAGCGCCTCGGTTGCTCGCAGGCCACCCTGTACCGGCTGGTGGGGGAGTTGCGCGACTTCCTGGGTGCGCCGATCGAGCAGGATCCGGACACGCGCGGCTACTACTACGACCGGCAGCTGGAGCAGCACTTCGAGCTGCCCGGCATCTGGATCAGCCCGGACGAACTCCAGGCCCTGCTGACCGCCCGCCAGGTGCTGGGCGACGTGCAGCCGGGCCTGCTGGAAGGCGAACTGGCCTCGCTGCAGACCCGCATCAGCAACCTGCTGCGCGACAAGGGCGTGGAAACCGCCGAGGGCGACTCGCGCATTCACATCCAGCCCGTCGCCGCGCGGGCGGTGCCCGGGCACCTGTTCCAGGACGTGCTGGGCGCCCTGGTGCAGCGCCGCCAGCTGGACATCCGCTACCACGGCCGCCGGCGTGACGAGGTCAGCGAGCGGCGCATCTCTCCCCAGCGCCTGACCCAGTACCGCAACAGCTGGTACCTGGACGCCTGGTGCCATCGCGCCGAGGGCCTGCGCTCCTTCGCACTGGAACGCATCACCGAATTGACCCTGACGGACGAGGACGCGCTGGAGGTGCCCGTCGCCGACCTGGCGAAGCACTTCGACACCTCCTACGGCATCTTTTCCGGCCCGGCCGAGCACCGCGCCGTCATTCGCTTCTCACCGGAAATGTCGCGCTGGGTGGCCGAGGAGCAGTGGCACCCGGACCAGGCCGGGCATTTCGACGAGGACGGGGCCTGGGTGCTGGAGCTGCCGTTCAGCGGCCACCGCGAACTGGTCATGGACATCCTGCGCTATGGGCCGGAGGCGGAGGTCCTGGGGCCGGAGTTCCTGCGGGCGGCGGTGCGCGATTCGGCACGGAAGACGGCGGGGTTCTACGAAGAAAAGTAGCTTCTCATGAATTGAGAACGTCGCATGTTCCACTGTCTCCGCAACGGAGGAGGAAGGAACATGCTGTACCTGGACCTGGTCGACCAACGCACTGACGATACCCGTACGCGCCTGCCGCAGCCGGACCCCGTGGCCGGCGTGGATGGCCATGGCACGGGCGTTTCCCCTGGGGCCCGCGCAGGGACCCGATCGCTCGTCATGGTCCTGTCGGTGGCCGGCAACACGGTCCTGGGTGGTTTGTTCCTTGGCGGACTCTACCTGGCCCCCCTCGGGCTGGACCGCCTCCTCTCCCTCCTCTGATCGCCGGAGCCGAGACGCACTCCCCGGCGCGCACCCGGG
>JAUHYP010000101.1 GCA_030426265.1 Gammaproteobacteria bacterium
TTGGCCGGCGTGTAGAAATGCGTCATCCAGTACCGAACGACCAGCGCGCCGGTGCTGTGCACGACGACGTCGACGCTGCGCGGCGCGGTGGGCAACCCCGTGTCGAGCCAGGCCCGCTGCATGGCGGCCCGGACGTCGTCGAACGTGACCTGGTCGTCCATGGAGATGTAGTCCCCGAGGTACAGGTCGACGACATCGTCATCGGCGCGTGTTTCACGGAGAAATTTTGCGAGCTTGGTGAAGGAGCGGGAGCCGTCGCTCCAGCCGTGAATGATCACCATCATGGGGTGGGTCCCTCCCTGGGCTGGACGTCGTGACCGGGTTCAGTCCTTCCCTGATTCTAGGCGCGCATTGGCCGTGCTGCCCGGAAAACTCCAAAGGCCGTCTATACTTGGCTCATCGCCGTTCAAAGGGGAATGAACGATGAATCCACGCTACGAGATTTCCGCCGACCCGTTCGATGCCACCCGGGTGTGTCGGCTGTCGCACAATTTCGGCGATCACCCCGGACTCAGCAACGAGGCGCTGCGCGGCCTCGCCAATCGCCTGCAGGCGAAAGACCGGCGGCACGTGAAATTCATCGATCCGGCCACCCGCGTGGATTCACGACTGCACCATGACAGCAAGGCACACGATGGGCGCTCGGTGGACCAGGTGTTCGACACGTTGACGACGCCCGGTACCTACATCGCGCTCTACGAGGCCCAGGCGGACCCGGAATTCCGGAAGGTCGTGGACGATGTCATCGAGGCGGGCAGGAAGCTCCTCAGCGGCGACCACGCGGAGATCTTCGATACCGACGCCTACGTGTTCATCTCCTGCGCGCCGACCGTGACCCCGTTCCATATCGATCGTGAGAACAATTTTTTCCTGCAGATCCGGGGCACGAAGCACACGTCCGTCTGGCAGCCGAATGACCGGGAGACGGTTTCGGAGGCGGCGGTCGAGGGCTGGATCGTGCACCAGAGCCTGGACCAGGTGGTGTTCGACGAGTCCCGCTTGCCCTTCGCCGCGGTGGACGGGAACGTCAAGGGCGGCGAGGGCGTGTTCATGCCGTCGACGGCGGCGCACATGACACAGACCGAAACGCCCGGAGGAGAGGTGTCGGTCTCCGTGGGCTTCGTGTTCTATTCCCGGGCCACGAAGCGACGCGCCAATGTCCATGCCTGCAATGCGCTGCTGCGGCGCCTGGGGATGAACCCCACTCCCGCGGGAGAAAATTCGCTGCTCGATTCGTGCAAATACCTGATGGGATTCACGGCGATTCGCGTGTTGACTGCATTGGGCAGGCTTCAGAAACCCCGGGGTATGTAGTCGTTTTCAGTCTCGCAACAGGCCCGATGCCGCACCCGCTCACCTCGATCGGCCCGACCACTCGCCCGGCCGGCTCGCCCGCATGAGCACGCCGACCCGACCCTCCTGCGTACTGACCGGTGAGCAGTCACTGCTCGTGCAGTGCGGGGAGGCCCTGCTGGCGGACGGCTGGACCATTGCGTGCGTCTATACCGGCCATCCCCAGATTCTTCGCTGGGCCCGCGGCCGCGGGATCGCCACGGCCAGTGCCGGTGACCTGCTTTCGGACGTCGATGAAACGCTCGGGTTCGACGTCCTGTTCAGCATCGGCAACCTGAACGTCCTGCCCGAATCGGTGATCACGGCGCCGCGGCGCTGGGCCGTGAACTTCCACGATGGCCCGCTTCCGGAAATGCCGGGCCTGAACGTTCCCAACTGGGCGATTCTCGAGGGGCGGGACTCCCACGCCATCACGTGGCACGCCATGACCGTCGATGTGGACCGTGGGGACATCTTCGCGCGGGCCGATTTTCCCATCGACCCGGCCGATACCGCCCTGGCCCTGAACGCCCGGTGTTTCGAAGCGGGCCTGGAAGCCTTTCGCACCCTGATCGAAGGCCTTCGCTCGGGGCGCCTCGAGCCCGAACCCCAGGGCGCCTCCGGCGGCACTGTCTACGGTCGCGACCGGGTCCTGCCCAACGGCGGCGTCATTCGCTGGCAGGAGCCGGCGGATCGGATCCTGGCGCTTTCGCGCGCCACCAGCGTCGGCCCCTACGACAACCCCCTGGGCCTGCCACGGGCCTGGCTCGGGGACCGGTTCGCCGTCCTGGGGGATGTTTCGGACATGGGCGACCAGGGACTTGCGCCCGGTGACATCAGGGTCGAAGAGGGCCGCTTGCTGGTCGGTAC
>JAUHYP010000071.1 GCA_030426265.1 Gammaproteobacteria bacterium
GTCTGGCTGGCCCAGGCCACCAGCACATCGCCCGGGCCCGAGCCGGCGCCCGCGACGTCACCGGCCTGGTGGCGGCGCAGGCACCACAGGGTGAACAGCACGAAGGCCGCCACCACCAGGGCGGACAGCCCCAGCCGTTCCAGGCCGGTCATGCGGTGCGATCCCTTACTGGGGGAGCACTTCGACGGTCAGCACGTAGCCGCCGCGACGGAACATGGCGGGCGGCTCGGCCCGGTCGTCCCCGTATTCCGCCTCCAGCCAGTATCGACCCGCGCCAGGCCAGTCGATGCTGATCCGGCCTTCCGCGTCGGCCTCGAGGCTGAAGTCCTCCTGGCTGTCACGGAAGCGGATGCCGTCCGGGACCACGGTGACACTGGTGCCGGCGGCGGGTTCGCCGTTGAAGAAGAACTGGAACACCGCGGCTTCACCGGCATACAGGTCGTTGGGGTGCGTGACCGGCTTGATTTCCAAGCCCTTGCCCGAGAGCGCGAACACGCCGTCGCTGGGGGCGCCGGCCGTCACGTAGGTCTCGATGCGGTTGTAGCCGTAGGTCACCGACAGCTCGTCGGCATCCTTCGGCACGGCCGTGTCGAACTCGCTGGGCACCGCGGTCTCGCCGCGCCCGGGCCAGCGGTGGCGTTCGCCTTCCGGTGTCTTCCAGGTGGCCACCAGGCCCTCGGTCAGTCCGCCCACCCGGTAGGTGCCCGGCTGGGTCAGCTGCAGGTCGAACACGGTACGGTGCTTGCCCGCGTGCGCGTTCTGCAGCTCGACCGACGAGCCGTCCGGGGCCGTGGCCTGGATCCGCTCGGCCGGCAGGGGGAAGTGGTTGAAGTAGAAGATGTCGTTGGAGATGGCGGCGTCGAAGGTGACCCAGGGCTCGTCCCCGGACAGCACGGTGGCCGCCGGCAGGATCCAGAATCGGTGCGCCTGGGCCGGCAATGAGACGGCCAGGCAGGCCAGGGCGATGACGGTCAGCTTGGTTTTCATGGTGTTCCTCGGTTTCAAAAGGGATTCAGGGGCGCAGTTCGAGCACCACGGCGCCCAGTTCGCTTTCGCCCTGGGCTTGCAGGCGCAGCGGCTCGGCCACGGGCCATTCAAAGGACAGTTCCAGCAGTTCACGGCCCCCGACTTCGCGGGCGGCCTCGATCAACAGCGTGTAGCTACCGGGTTCGAGATCGTCGAAATGGGCGGCGACGTCCGCCGGGTGATTGCCGGGGGGGCGCGTGGCGCCGGTGACGCCGTCCACGGGCACGTCCAGGCCACGGCCCGTGCGCCGCCACCACTGGCGCATATCCTTCAGCCATTCCTCGCCCTCGACGTCGAGCTGGTACCAGACGGCCAGGTTGGTGATGTCGCCGCTACCCGCTTCGGTGAGCCAGGCGGCGACATAGGGGCGGTGGTACTCGGCCACCTGCAGCCGGGGCACTTCGATGGCCAGCGTGGCCTTGCCGGGGTCGGCGGCCGCGAAGGTCGCCACCCCGGCGGCGAGCGACGCCGACAGGGCCAGGAGGGAGGAGCTTCGAATCATGAACAAATCCTTCAGTGAATGAACAGGATGACGAGGACCAGCGGGATCACCAGCCCCAGGGCGACCGAGGGCCAGGTCATCGGCCGGTTGCGGGCGTCGCGCTGGAGCAGCAGAAGGCCGGTGATGCTGAACACGAAACAAGCCACCGCGAACACGTCGATGAACCAGCGCCAGGCCACCCCCGTGTCGCGGCCCTTGTGCAGGTCGTTCAGGTAGCTGATCCAGCCGCGGTCAGTGCGCTCGTAGAACAGCTCACCGCTTTCGAGATCGATGCTCAGCCAGGCGTCCCCGCCCGGGCGGGGCAGGGCCAGGTAGACCTCGCCGTCGTCCCACTCGGCCTGCGCGGAATTGCGCGGGTGCAGATCCAGTTCCGCGGACAGCCAATCGAGCAGCGGCGCCGGCAAAGGCGCTTCGGCGGCTTCGGGCGCTTCGACTTGCGCCAGCACGGCGGCCGGCACCACGGCCTCCACTTCCTGCACGCGGGGCGTGGTGGGGATGCTGGCGGCGTGGTTGAGCGTGATGCCCGTGAACGAGAACAGGGCCAGGCCCACCAGGCAGACCGCGGAGCTGACCCAGTGCCATTGCCGCAGCGTGCCCAGGTGCCAGGATGACGAAGACATTCCGGTCACCTTGCAAAGGAATTAATGATAATCATTCTTGTTTCTGGGAACAAGAACGAAAGGGGAACGAAAGGGGAACGAAAGGGCTTTGCTCAGATCTCGATGTCCGCCCAGCGCCGGCCCGCCCACTGCCGCGCCAGCTCGAGGGCCTGGCCGGCCCGGTACAGGCCGTTGACGATCCACACCCCCAGCAGCCCGAAGCCCAGCAACGGGCCGACGACGAAGGCCACCGGCAGGAAGAAGCCCCACTGCGCCACCAGGCTGATGACCAGCACGCGGCGCGTGTCCCCGGCGCCGATCAGGCCGTTCATCAGCACCATTCCCGCGCAATCGAAGCTGATCAGCAGGGCCCAGATGATCATGGGCCAGTAGGCCAGGTCGCGGGTTTCCGGGTTCTGCAGGAAGAACGCCAGCAGGGGTTCGGCGAAGGCCACCAGCAGCACGCTCAGGCACAGGCCGTAGACCAGCGTCAGGGCGGCGCAGTCCCAGCCCCAGCGCGCCGCGTCGTCCACGTCACGCCGACCCAGGGCATTGCCCACCAGGGTGGTGCAGGCCAGCGCCACGCCGAAGGCCGGCAGGATGGCGGTGATGTGAAAGGTCATCAGGACGTTCACCGCCGCGACTTCGGCCGTGCCGATGCGCCCCACGATCCACACCAGGGCCACCAGGCCCGCGGCGAAGAAGAACTGCTGCAGGCTGGCCGGTAGCGACAGCCGGAACTGCTGCCACAGCGTGCTGCGGGTGGGGGTCCGTCCCAGGAAGCCGTGGTCCCTGGCGCGCCGCCAGGCGAAGTAGAAATACAGCGCTGTGCCCAGGTACAGCGACAGCGTGGTGGCCAGGCCCGCGCCGTACACGCCCAGGGCCGGTGCGCCGAGGTTCCCGAAGATCAGCACCCAGTTCAGGAAGATGTTCACCGCGTGCATGATCAGCAGGGTGCGCAGGTAGATGCCGGTGAGGTGCACCGCGCTCCAGTAGCCGCGAAAGGAGAAGTTCATGCCCACGGCCACCATGGCCAGCAGGCGCACCTGCAGGTAGGGCGCGCCCAGCTCCGCCACGGTCGGGTCCTGCGTGAGCCACTGGTAGGCCCAGGGCGTCGCGAAGTACAGCACGGCGCAGGTCGGCAGGCCCAGGAGCAGGGCCAGCAGCAGGCCGCCGTTGAGCGGGACCGCCGTCTCCGTGGTACGTCCCTCGCCCAGGCGCCGGGCTGCCAGGGCCTGCACCCCCGCGGACAGACCGATGATGAAGGCGATGGCCAGGTAATTGGCGAAGCCGCCGATGCCGGTGGCCGCCAGGGCCGCGTCCCCCAGGTGCCCCACCATGGCGATGTCCACCAGGTTGAGCACGTTCTGGGACATCATCCCGCCCATGATGGGCAGCGCCAGGGCCCAGACGGCCCGGCGCCGCGCCGGGCCAGGGAAGGACGCGATGACACTCATGCGGCGTAGTGTACGGTCTCCCGCGTCGGCGCGAACTCGATGTCCGGCCAGCGCTCCTGGGTCAGCTGCAGGTTGACCCGGGTGGGGGCCAGGTAGACCAGCTGGTCGGCGGCGTCACGCGCCAGGTTCTGCCCGAGCTGGTTCTCGAAGTCCCGCAGTTTCTTCGCATCCTTGCAGCGCACCCAGCGCGCCGTGTTCACGTTCACGTTCTCGAACACCGCGTCCACGTTGTATTCGTGCTTGAGGCGGTAGGCCACGACGTCGAACTGCAGTATGCCCACGGCGCCCAGGATGAGGTCGTTGTTCAGCAGCGGCCGGAAGAACTGCGTGGCGCCCTCCTCGGACAGCTGCTCCAGGCCCTTCTGCAGGGCCTTGAGCTTGAGCGGGTCGCGCAGCACGGCGCGCCGGAACAGTTCCGGGGCGAAGTTGGGAATGCCCGTGAACTGCAGCGATTCACCCTCGGTCAGCGAGTCGCCGATGGCGATGGTGCCGTGGTTGTGGATGCCGATGATGTCGCCGGGCCAGGCTTCCTCGACGGCGTCGCGGTCCTGGGCCAGGAAGGTCAGGGCGTTGGGAATCTTGATGTCCTTCCCCAGGCGCACGTGGTGCACTTTCATGCCCTGCTGGAACTGGCCCGAGCACACGCGCAGGAAGGCCACGCGGTCGCGGTGGGCCGGGTCCATGTTTGCCTGGATCTTGAACACGAAGCCCGTGAGCTTGTCCTCGGAGGCCGAAACCTCCCGGCTGGTGGTCGCCCTTGCCGCGGGCGGCGGGGCGTGCTCGACGAAGGCGTCCAGCAGCGGCGTGACGCCGAAGTTGTTGATGGCCGAGCCGAAGAACACCGGGGTCTGCGTGCCGGCCAGGTAGGCCGCCGGGTCGAAGGCGTGGCTGGCGCCGCGCACCAGCTCGATCTCGTCCACGAACTCGGCCACGCGGTCCGCGCCGAGGCGCTCGACCAGGCGCGGGTTGTCCAGGCCCTGGATGATCTCGGCCTGCTGTGTGACGTAGTTCTTGCCGGACTCGTACAGGTGCACGGCGTCGTCCAGCAGGTGGTAGACGCCCTTCAGCCGCTTGCCCATGCCGATGGGCCAGGTGACGGGCGCGCACTCGATGCCCAGCACGTCCTCGACCTCGTCCAGCAGCTCGATGGGCTCCTTGCCCTCGCGGTCGAGCTTGTTGATGAAGGTGAAGATCGGCGTCTGGCGCAGTCGGCAGACCTCCATCAGCTTGATCGTGCGCTCCTCCACGCCCTTGGCGCAGTCGATGACCATCAGCGCCGAGTCCACGGCGGTCAGCGTGCGGTAGGTGTCCTCGGAGAAGTCCGCGTGGCCGGGGGTGTCCAGCAGGTTGACGATGCGGCCGGCATAGCCGAACTGCATCACGGAGCTGGTCACGGAGATGCCGCGCTCCTGCTCCATCTTCATCCAGTCCGAGGTGGCATGGCGCGCGGCCTTCTTGGCCTTGACGGCCCCGGCCATGTTGATGGCGCCCCCGAACAGCAGCAGCTTCTCCGTCAGCGTGGTCTTGCCCGCGTCGGGGTGGGAGATGATGGCGAAGGTGCGGCGGCGCTTGCGTTCTTGTTCGAGCCTGGACATGGGGATTCAGCGGTGAAAAAAGCGCTGCATTCTACCAGTTTGTGGCCAGTACCCCGCGGAGCATCTGCGGGCGGTCCGGGTCCATGGGTGCGCCGTCCGGGCGGCGGAAACGAAACGGCAGGGATTCCAGGGCCATGCCGATGTTCATCTGCACCACGAAATGCAGGTGCGGGCCGGAGCTGTAGCCGCTGTTGCCGGAGTTGCCGATCCTGTGCCCCGCGGGCACCCGCATGCCGGGACGCACGCGGACGCTGCCCTGTTGCAGGTGGGCGTAGACGCCCATGGTGCCGTCGTCGTGGTGGATGCGCACGAAATTGGCGCGCTCGAGCAGGGACTCGTCCTTGCGGCCCGCGTCGCTGTGGTGGTCCTGGAAATCCATGATCACGCCGCCCCGCGCGGCGAGTACCGGTGTGCCCATGGGCATGACGATGTCCACCGCGTAGCGATTGGGGCCGTCCACGTGGGTGTGGCCGTCGTCCAGGCCCTGTGAAATGGGAAAGGTCTCGCCGCGGGCGAAGGGCGGGTAGTAGTCCAGGTCGTCCGGGAGGGTGGTCAGCGGCGCGCCCGGCACCAGGGTGTAGGCCAGGCGATAGCTGAAGGCCAGCGCCGGATCGACCGGGCCCAGTTGCACCAGTTCGGTTTCGGTGTCGCCGGGAATGACGAAACGCGCCGGCAGGGCCGGGTCGGCGCGCACATTGTCGGCCTCGGCCAGCACCAGTTCGATCTGTGCGGGGGCGTGGTAGCGATTGAGGAAGAAGTGCTGTGGCCGGTGCGGCTCGCCGCCGCGCCGCGCCGACACCATGGCGCGGGGCTCGTGGGGAATGCCGACCGTTTCGACGATGCTGCCGTCGTCGGGCTTGCGGTCGCTGTAGTGCCAGTGCCCGTTGTCGTCCTGCCACTTGTAGACCTGCGCCCCGGCGGTGAGGCACATCATCAGGAGCAGCAGGCAGGAGACGATCCGTGTCATGACCCGGTTTGGACCTTCAGCACTCCACGACGTTCACCGCCAGGCCGCCGCGCGAGGTTTCCTTGTACTGGCGCTTCATGTCCTTGCCGGTGTCGGCCATGGTCTTGATGACCTTGTCGAGCGAGACCACGTGTTGCCCGTCGCCACGGAAGGCCAGGCGCTGGGCGTTGATGGCCTTCACCGCGCCCATGGCGTTGCGCTCGATGCAGGGAATCTGCACCAGGCCGCCCACGGGGTCGCAGGTCAGGCCGAGGTTGTGCTCCATGCCGATCTCGGCGGCGTTCTCCACCTGGGCCGGGGTGCCGCCCAGCGCAGCCGTCAGGCCGCCGGCCGCCATGGAACAGGCCACGCCCACTTCGCCCTGGCAACCGACCTCGGCGCCGGAGATGGAGGCGTTGAGCATGTACAGGATGCCGATGGCGCCGGCGGTGAGCAGGAAGTCGATGACACCCTCTTCGCTGGCCCCGTCCACGAACTTCAGGTAGTAGCCCATGACGGCGGGAATGATGCCCGCGGCGCCGTTGGTCGGGGCCGTCACCACGCGGCCGCCGGCGGCGTTCTCCTCGTTCACCGCCAGGGCGAAGAGGTTGACCCAGTCCAGCGCCCCCAGGGACACCTCGCCCGGCGTCGGCACGCGCCGATCCAGGGCGTCCAGCAGGGCCGGCGCGCGGCGCTTCACCTGCAGGCCGCCGGGCAGCACGCCGGGGCTGTGGCAGCCGCGCTCGATGCAGGCCTGCATGGCGCGGTGAATGGTCAGCAGGCCTTCGCGCACCTCGGCCTCGTCCCGCCAGGCCCGCTCGTTGGCCATCATGACCTGGCTGATGGACAGGCCGTGCTGCTCGCACTGGGCGCGCAGTTCGCGGGCGGTGGAGAAGGGATGGGGCAGGGGAGTCTCGTCGCGCACGATGCGGTCGGCGGCCGCTTCGTCCTGGTTGACCACGAACCCTCCGCCCACGGAGTAGTAGTCGCGTTCGGCCAGTACGGCGCCATCGGCGTCCAGGGCGCGGAAACGCATGCCGTTGGAGTGGTAGGGCATGGACTCGCGCTTGTTGAAGCGCAGGTGGTCCTTCTCGACGAAGGGGATGTCCGGACCGTCCGCCAGCGCCAGGCGGCCGGTGTCGCGCACCGCGGCCAGCTTGCCGTCGATGCTGTCGGGGTCCACGGTGTCCGGGGCGTCGCCCAGCAGGCCGAGCACGATGGCCTTGTCGGTGCCGTGTCCGCGGCCGGTATGGGCCAGCGAACCGTGCAGGGAGACCTGCAACTGCGCCACCCGGTCCAGCAGGCCCTTCTCGCCCAGGCGCTGCACGAAGGTGCGCGCCGCGCGCATGGGGCCCACGGTGTGGGAGCTGGACGGCCCGATGCCGATCTTGAACAGTTCGAAGACGCTGACGGCCATGGAAACGGCCTCCGGGAAATCGGGGGCGCCATTTTAATGCATGTGGGGCGAGCGCATGGGCCGGTTGCCCGCGCCTGCGCTCAGGGGTACCGTTCCCGACCATGAGTGAACTGACGCTGTACTCGCGGCCCGAGTGCCACCTCTGTGACGAGGCGGAGGCCCTGTTGGGCGTGGTCGCTCCCGGACACCCGTTCCGCACGGTCGACATCGAGCACGACATCGACCTGCTGCAGCGTTACGGGGTGCGCGTCCCGGTGTTGCGCCGCGAACCGAGCGGCGCGGAACTGGGCTGGCCCTTCGACGCGCACACCCTGGCGCGCTTCCTGCAGGCGCCCTGATTCAACTGTTCAGGCGCCCAACCGTTCAGACACGCTTCCCGCCCCCGAAGATGTCACCGATGCCGTCGACCACGCGGTCCACGGCCTCGCGCAGGGTGATGAACAGGCCCTGGAAGATGCCGCGCGTGCGGTCGGAGGTTTCCGGCAGGAAGAGGCCCAGAAGGATGTAGGCGACCACCGTCAGGCCGGTGAAGAACACCACCAGCACGAGCGCGGCAATGCGCACCAGCCAGGGCTCCAGCCCCGTGCGTTCGGCGACGGTGCGGCACACGCCAAACAGCATGGGCTGTCCGGGCCGGCCGTTGAGGTTTTCGCGGATGCTTTCGAGTACGTCGTTCTTTGATTCCATGGATGCCATCTCCCGATCAGGCCGTTCGAGTATAAGGATGCAGCAACCATGCCAGATGTGCCGAAAGTGAGGGGTCACGCGGCCGCAGGGCGGTCCGGCCCCGGCCTCACCCGGTTTCGAGTGTCCGAATCGACCATTCCGTGGCAGGATTGGCCACCATGACGGCTCACCCCACCGCGACCTTGGACGGCGACGCCTTCGCGCAGGCGCTGGTGGCCGGCATCCGGCACCTCTTCCAGCGCCGCGACCACATCAATCGCATCAACGTGTTCCCGGTCCCCGATGGCGACACCGGGACCAACATGGCCTTCACCTTCAAGTCGCTGCTCGAGGCGGTGGAGCGGCGGAAACAATGGCGGCTGCCCGACCTCCTGGGCGCCCTGGGCGAGGCCGCGCTGGACGGTGCGCGGGGCAATTCGGGCGCCATCATGGCCCAGTATTTCCAGGGATTCCGCGAAGCGGTGGGCGATCGCCCGGCGCTGGATGTGCGCGGCCTGGCAGCCGCCTGCACGCGGGGGGCGGAACAGGCCTGGTCGGCCATGTCGGAACCCGTGGCGGGCACCCTGCCCACGGTGCTGGAAGACCACGCCCGCGCGCTGAACGCCGTGGCCGGGCGCCATTCGCAGGGCGTGCGGGACGCGCTCGCCGCCGGCCTGGAAGGCGCCCGCGCCTCGCTGGCCAACACGCCCAACCAGCTGGCCGTGCTGCGCCAGGCGGGGGTGGTGGACGCGGGCGGCCAGGGATTCGTGGACCTGCTCGAAGGCATCGACCATTACCTGCGCACCGGTGCGGTGGACGTGCTCGACACCTCCTGGCAGCAGGAGGCCATCGATGACGCCGCCGACCCGCACGAGGGCCTCGAGGTCGGCGACCACCAGTTCTGTACCGAGTGCGTGATCGAGGGCCGGGACCTGGACCGAGCGGCCATCATGGCCCGCCTGAAGACGCTGGACCAGAGCTCCCTGGTGGTGGCCGGCAGCGACCGGCGTGTGCGTGTGCATGTCCACGTGAACAATCCGGCCGAGCTGTTTCTCGCCTGCGAGGACTTCGGCGAGATCACCCAGCAGAAAGCCGACGACATGCGCTGGCAGCACGGCCTGATGGACCAGAAGGGGCAGGTGGCCGTGGTCACCGATTCCGGCGCCGACCTGCCCGCCGCCGAGGTGGAGCGCCTGGGCATCCACGTGGTGCCCGTGCGCCTGAGCTTCGGCGACCGCGAATACCTCGACGGGGTCTCGCTGGATATTTCGCAGTTTCACGAAATGCTGAAATCCGCGGACGAGGCGCCGCGCACCTCCCAGCCGCCGGCGAAGGATTTCCGCCGCGTGTTCGAGCTGCTCGGCACCCATGGCTACGAGGTGCTCTACATCGGCCTGTCACAGGCCCTCAGCGGCACCTTCCAGGCCGGCCAGTCGGCGGCGGACCGCACCACGGAGGCGGACGTGCTCATCCTGGACAGTCTCAGCGCCAGCAGCGGCCAGGGTCTGTTGGCCATGGTGGCGGCGGAGCTTTCGGCTGCGGGCAGGTCGCGGGAACAGGTGGCCGCGGCCATCGAACGACTGGTTCCGCAGACCCGCGTGATGGCCATGCCGGACGAACTGGATTCCGCCGTCCGGGGCGGCCGGGTCAAGGCCTGGGTGGGCAAGCTGGCCCGCGGCCTGCGGGTCACGCCGATACTGACGGCGAAAGCGGGACGACTGGTGCTCGACGGCGTGCACTTCGGCCGGGGAGTGGACCCGGCGAAGTTCGCCCGCCGTATCCTGAAGGCCATGGACCCCGACACCACCTACCGCGTGCTGATCGCTCACGTCGACAATGCCGAAGGCGCGCGGGAACTGCGCCGTCTCGTCCTTGGCGGCCACGGGCGCGTTCACTCCTGCCACCTGGCCGAGGCCGGCCCGGCGCTCGGGGTGCACCTGGGCATCGGTGGGCTGATCGTCGGCTTCCTGCCCGACCCGCAGACCCTGGATGAAGGGCCGGGAGGCGCCGCGTGATGGCCTCCGCACTGGCCGTGCTGCTGGCCTACCTGCTGGGTTCCGTGTCCGGCAGCCTGGCGCTGGGGCGTCTCAGGCACGTCGACATCCGCACCATGGGCAGCGGCAATGCCGGTGGCACCAATGCCCTGCGCAGCGTGGGCTTCGGCTTCGCCCTGGGCGTGGTGATCATCGACATCGGCAAGGGCGCGCTGGCCGCCGGGGTGATCCCGGGGCTGGTCGGCGCGGCGTCGCCGTTCACGCCCCTGGCCTGTGGCTTCGCGGCCGTGTTCGGGCACTGCTATCCCGTCTGGCACGGCTTTCGCGGCGGCAAGGGCGCAGCCACCCTGATCGGCACGCTGGCGGCCATCCAGCCCTGGCTGCTGTTGCCTATGCTGGGCGCCTGGGTCGTGACCCTGGTGGTCAGCGGCTATGTCGGCCTGGCCACCGTCGTGTCGGGCTTAGCGCTGGTGCCCGCCGCCCTCCAGCTCGAGGGGGCGCCTGCGCAGGTCTGTTACTGCCTGGCCGTCGCCTGCTTCATGGCCTTCACGCACCGTTCCAATTTCCGGAAGCTCGCGGCCGGCACCGAACACCGCTTCGAGAAGGTGCGGCTGGTGAACTGGTTGCGCCGCGGCGA
>JAUHYP010000102.1 GCA_030426265.1 Gammaproteobacteria bacterium
CCTGGACGTCGATTTTCAGCAGCGCGGGCGCGACGAGGTCCGAGGCGTCGAGAAAGTCGCCCAATGGCCCGACCGTGACGCCCTCCCGTCCCGCAACGCCCGTGCCCGGGAAGGTGGATGACTGCAACTCGGTAATCGGTAACAGTGAAGAGGAATCATCCTGGCCGGACACGTGAATGTCCCGGTGCTCCCTCTGCGGGCCGATAGCCGTACGGAAAACGCGCACCATTTCGTCCCCGGAAAACACGGACTCAAGGACCCCGGCCGGCCCGGACAAGGGCTCGAACGCGTACAGGCGGGCATCGGGATGGGCATGCCGTGCGGCCAGGGCGAATTGCCCGCGATTGGCGCCGACATCGACGATCGTACGGCACGACAACTGTTGCAGGCAGGGCAGGTGCTCGATGGCCGCGCCGACGCCCGATCCCAGGGCACGCCGCCAGGCAGGGTCGCCGCTCGCCAGAATGGTCATCAGTTTTCGAGCGCGGCGCATCAGTGCCATGTCGAACCCGTCACGCCGCCAGACAACACTTCCAGGGTCAGGCGGACGATGACATCTGGCCTGTGTGTCTCGAATGGGTAGTCACTTGAACGATCCGCTCCATCGAGTATGTCGCTCACCTGGCTGGCCAGGGATTGACTGTCGTGGTGCCGAGTCACCCAGTCCGGCACGTGTTTCACGAACTCAGGCACATTGGGTGGCAACAAAGCACGCGCTCCCACCGCGAGCGCCTCCAACGAGCCTCGCCCAATGCTCTCGACGGGCGAAGGGGCCAGGTGGACCAGGCAGGATTGCAACAAGCCGGTGACTTCATCGTGACTCACGATACCGAGGTATTTCAGAAGTCCCTCATTCCGGGCCTGGTCACATTCACTGTCCCAGTCACGACGTCGACCCACCACGGCCAGGACAAGCCCGGGAAATCGATTGCGCAAGATCCGAGTCGCTTCTATACAGGGGAAAAACCCCTTGTCTCGACTGATTCCATTGGTAAACAACAGGAAGGGGCATCCGCTCAGCCCCAGTTTTTCAGAGACCTGTGCTGACCAATGGGCATCCAACTGAGGGCGTTCGAAAGGTATGGGAATTCGGTGAAGCTTTTGTGGCGCCACGCCGAGCGACTGCATATGCGCTACAACATTGTCGGCACAGCAGATGACCTGGTCGTACGCCGCGATTGCTCCTGCCTTGCTGACAGGAAACAAAGGATCCCTAACATCCAGCACGAGTCTTGGGCGACCCGGGGAGCGCTTGCGTATCCGTTTCAACGACTGGGTGATCACGCTGGGCTTGTAGTGAAAGGAAGAGTGCACAAGTACAGCGTCCAATTGCTGGCCAAAACGCCGGGCCAGCCCCATGAATTTCACATTCTGATTTCCATAGTCCCAATAACTACGCATTGAAACCCTCGCCTTCCCTGCGCGACATGGGAACCATCGGTCGACGACCAGACCATCGGCAGGGCCTGATTGCAGGTTCGAACAGTTGGGATAGGCCTCGGTAATCACGCGCACGGACTCCACGCCCGGCGATCCGGCCAGGCCCTCGGCGAGCATCCTCGTATAGAGGGCGCCCCCACCGGGCGCCGGAGCGTATACCGGTGTGATGATGCCGAAATTCACCGGCCTCCCTGTCGATTCAGGCGACCGGCTTGATCGATGTCGGCCGTTGGGCCTCGAGGGCAGTCGCGCGTCGCTCCTGGTTCCAGTAGGAAGTACAGGGAATCTTGCTCAGGTCGCAACGGTGCTTGTAGGCCTGCGCGATCTCCTGCACCTCCGTCAGCAAGCCCTCCGAAAGCGTGATCGGCTCGAGGCCCATGTGCCGCAAGCGCCGATTGACGACATGCAGCTCATTCTCGTCGGCTTCGTTGCGCGGATTCGGTACGTTTTGAACCGGCACACCGGTCATTGATGAAATCATCTCCGCCAGGTCGCGGACGCGATGGGTTTCCGTCATCTGGTTCAGAATCTGGACGCGTTCCCCGGGACTGGGCGGGTTGTTGATCGCCAGTTCGATGCAGCGCGCCGTGTCCTGGATGTGAATGAAGGCGCGTGTCTGGCCGCCGGTGCCGTGAACCGTCAGGGGATGCCCCACCGCGGCCTGCATCAGGAAACGGTTCAAAACCGTGCCGTAGTCTCCGTCGTAGTCGAAGCGGTTGATCAATCGCTCATCGGTCCGGGTGTCTTCGG
>JAUHYP010000072.1 GCA_030426265.1 Gammaproteobacteria bacterium
AACGAAGCACCGGTATGGGGCAAGTCTTTTTTGCCTTCCCGGCGCCCCGGACGTAGGCTCTGGCCATGGAAAAAGTCCTGCTCGGCCTCATCCGCGCCTACCAACTGACACTGAGCCCGTTCATCGGCCAGCACTGCCGATTCACGCCCAGTTGTTCGCGATACGCCGCCGAGGCGATCCGCGTCCACGGCTCCGCCAAGGGCAGCTGGCTGGCCATCAAGCGCATCGGCCGCTGCCACCCCTTCTGCGAGGGAGGCATCGATCCGGTGCCGCCCAGGGAGGGACGGATCCAGGAACCCTAGGGCGTTACAGACGTTCCGCCCGACCCGCCCATGTACAATCACTCTCCCTGACCTGCCCTGCCCCGTGAACGGAGCCACCCGATGCCGCAGACCCTGATCACCAACGCCACGCTCGTCAACGAGGGCCGCACCTTCGCGTCGGACCTGCTGATCGAGAACGGGCGCATCGCACGCATCGACCCGCAGATCACGGCGCCGGCCGGCGCGACGGTGGTGGACGCCTCGGGCCTGCACCTGCTGCCGGGCTTCATCGACGACCAGGTGCATTTCCGGGACCCCGGCGCGCCCCACAAGGGCAGCATCCGCAGCGAGTCCCGGGCGGCCCTGGCGGGCGGCGTCACCAGCTTCATGGACATGCCCAACACCAACCCGACCACCACGGACCAGGCCGCGCTGGAGGCCAAGCACGCCACGGCCCGCCGTGACGCCGCGGCCAACTGGGGCTTTTACCTGGGCGCCAGCAACACCAACATCGACGACGTGCGCAGCGTCGACACGAAGCTGGCCTGTGGCGTGAAGGTGTTCATGGGCGCCAGCACGGGCAACATGCTGGTGGACGACGAAAAGGTGCTCTCGCACATCTTCCGTGACTGTCCCCTGGTGGTGATCACGCACTGTGAATATTCGCCGATGATCGACGAGAACGTGGCCCGGGCCCGCGCCGAGTACGGCGACGAGATCCCGGTCACGCTCCACCCCAGCCTGCGCAGCGCCGAGGCCTGCTACGCCTCCTCCGAGATGGCGGTCGGGCTGGCGAAGGAGCACGGCACGCGCCTGCACGTCCTGCACATCTCCACGGCACGGGAACTCGAACTGTTCGCGCCGGGGCCGATGGAGGGCAAGCAGATCACCGCGGAGACCTGCATTCATTTCCTGCATTTCACGGATGCCGATTTCGCCACGCTGGGCAACCTCGTCAAGTGCAACCCCGCCATCAAGACCGCGGCCGACCGAGCCGGGCTACTCAAGGGCATCGCCGAGGGGCGCATCGACATCCTGGCCACCGACCACGCGCCGCACACGGCCGAGGAGAAGGCGCAAGCCAACTATTTCAAGTCCCCCGCCGGCCTGCCGCTGGTGCAGGAGGTACTGCAGGCCAGCCTGGACCTCGTGCACCAGGGGCATTTCGACCTAGAGACCCTGGTGACGAAGTCCATGCACAACCCGGCGATCCGCTTCGACGTGCGCGAACGCGGCTTCCTGCGCGAGGGTTACTGGGCCGACCTGGTGCTTGTCGACCTCGCCGGCGAAACGAAGGTCACCCGCGAACGCTGCCGCTACCACATCGGCTGGACACCCTTCGAGGGGCGCACGCTCAAGGGTCGCGTGGCCTCGACCTGGGTCAACGGCGTGATGGCCTTCGACGGCGAGGAGGTCATCGAGCACGGCGCGGCCATGGCGCTGGAATACGACCGCAATTCCTTATAATTCACCCCTTCCAGAATTCCTGAACGGAGAACACAATCCATGGGCTTCCTCCAAGGCAAACGCGCGCTCATCGTCGGCGTGGCCAGCAACCGATCCATCGCCTGGGGCATCGCCGAGGCCATGCACCGCCAGGGCGCCGAACTGGCGTTCACCTACCAGACCGAAAAGCTCAAGTCCCGGGTGGACCAGATCGCGGAGCAGACCGGCTCGGACATCGTGCTGCCGCTGGACGTGTCCTACGACGATCAGATCACCGGCGCGTTCGACGCACTGGCCGAACGCTGGGACGGCCTGGACATCCTCGTGCACGCCGTGGCCTACGCGCCGCGCGAGCAGATCCAGGGGGACTACATGGACGTCGTGGACCGCGAAGGCTTCCGCATCGCCCATGACATTTCGAGCTACAGCTTCGCCGCCCTGGGCAAGGCGGCGCGACCGCTGATGAAAGGCCGCAACGGCGCCCTGCTCACCCTGAGCTACCTGGGCGCCCTGCGCGCCCTGCCGGGCTATAACGTCATGGGCCTGGCCAAGGCCTCCCTGGAGGCCAACGTTCGCTACATGGCCAACAGCCTCGGCCCTGAAGGCACCCGGGTGAACGGCATTTCGGCAGGCCCCATCAAGACCCTGGCCGCCGCGGGCATCGGGAATTTCCGCAGGATCCTCGACCACATCACGCAGACCGCGCCCCTGCGCCGGACCATCACGACCGAGGAAGTCGGTAACGTGGCGGCCTTCCTGTGCTCCGATCTCGCCTCCGGCGTGACCGGGGAGATCACCTACGTGGACAGCGGCTACAGCATCCTGGGCATTCCGGAGCTGTAGACCCCCTCGCGACCCATAAAAAAACGGCCGGTGGGACAGTCCCCACCGGCCGTTTTGCGTTGTGCCTCGTGCGTCTGCCGGAACGGGCGTTCCGCCGTCGCTCCCGGCTTAACGTGAAATGCCGAGGTTGTCCTCGAAGATCTCCACGTCCGCCTGCTCACGCAGCTGGCGCACGAGGGCCCAGGCTTCGACGCTGGCGTTGATGCTGCCCATCATCAGGCGGGCCTGGCGGGCGGCCAGCGGCTGGGTGTCGTCCAGCACGCCGTCGGTGACGGACGCCAGAGCGACCAGGCTGTAGCCGATCGAGCTTTCCACGACGTGCAGTTCCGGCGTGGTACCGGCCGGGCGCGGCAGCTTGAACACGCTGGACACGGTGCCCGGGTCGGGCACGGAGGAGCGACGGGTGCTGTCCGTGACATTCTCCAGGGGCAGGCCGGTTTCCTCGGCCAGCGCCTCCAGGGTTTCACCGGCCTCGGCGCGGGCCATCAGTTCCTCGGCACGGGCCCTGGCCTGCTCACGGGCACGCTCGCCGCGCAGCGCCGTGACCACATCCTCGCGCACCTCGTCCAGGGTCTGGGTGCGCACCGGCTCGTGCTCGCGCACGCGCAGCATCACGGCGTGATTGGTGCCCAGTTCCAGCAGGTCGCTGGCCGAACCCTGGGTCAGGACGAGTTCGGAGAAGGCCGCCTCGACGACCTCCGGAAAGCTGGCGACGCCCTGCCCGCCGGTACGGGTGAACGGACCCACGGTCTCGATCTCCAGGCCCAGGTCCAGCGCGGCGGCCTCCAGGGTGGTCGGATCCTCGTAGACGATGTCGACCATGCGGTCGGCCATTTCCAGGAAGGCGCGTTCACCCAGGGACTCGTTCGCTTCGGCGATCAGCACTTCTCGCGCTTCCTCGAAGGACATGCCGGAGGAGGGCTCGACCTCGGTCAGCAGGATCACGTGCCAGCCGAAACCGGTCTGCACCGGCTCGGACACGGGGTTGTCCAGGTCCAGGGCGAAGGCCGCTGCCTCGAAGGATTCGGCCATGATGCCCGGCTCCAGGAAGCCCAGGTCGCCGCCCATGGACGCCGAACCGATGTCCTCGGAGTTGGCCTCGGCCAGGGCCGTGAAATCCTCGCCTTCGCGGGCCTGCTGCGACAGGGCCTCGGCACGCAGGCGCGCGGCCTCGATCTCCGCCTCGTCGCTGCCGGCGGGCGCCTCGATCAGGATGTGGGACACGCGGCGACGCTCGGGCGTGATGAAACGGCCCTGCTGCGCCTCGTAGGCCGCGCGCAGGTCGTCCTCGGACGGCGGATCGCCCAGTTCCAGGTCCTCGATGCCCAGCTCCAGGTACTCGATGACCACCGATTCCTCGGTCTGGAAGCGCTCGCTGTTGGCTTCGTACCAGGCGGACAGCTCCTCTTCGCTGAAATCGGCGGACACCTCGTCGGGGCGGGCCATGATCGAGAGGGCCTGGAAGGCGCGCTGCTGCTCCATCAGGGCCACCCACTCCTCGTACTCGCTCCGGGTGGCGAAACTGGAGCCTGAGATGCCCTGGGGCAGCGTGGAGACCACGGCGGACTCACGCAGCTGCGCCTCGAACTGGGGAATGCTCATGCCCATGGCGCCGACCCGCGCCTGGTAGACGTCGGCGTTGAATTCGCCGTCGACCTGGAAGGCCTGCAGGTCCCGGATGGTCTGGGCCAGGCGGTCATCGTCCACCGCGAACTCGAGTTGCTCCGCGGCCTGGCGCAGGAGTTCCTCGTCGATCAGCCGGTCCAGGTGCTCCAGGCGCGCGACCAGGCTGTCGTAGTCCGACGGGTCGAAGGCCTCGCCCATGCGCGATTGCATCTGGCGCCGGTAATTGATGAAGCTCTGGTTGAAGGTGTCGAAAGAGATCTCCTCGCCGTTGACGATCGCGACCTGGTTGCCGCTGCCGGAGGAGAAGTACTCGTTCACCCCGACGAAGGCGAAGGGAATGACGAGGAGGCCGAGTATGACGAATGCGAGGACGCCGGTGAGGCGGTCACGAATCTGCTGCAGAACCATGTGCCGAGGTGTTCCTCTTGTTGTGGCTCACGGGACCGGAGCGGGCCGGCCGTACCGTGTCTGGACGTTTAAAGAAAAGGGCGCCATTGGCGCCCTTCTCGATCAGTGGCGGAGTGGACGGGACTCGAACCCGCGACCCCCGGCGTGACAGGCCGGTATTCTAACCAACTGAACTACCACTCCTGATTTTCTACTGGTGGGTGCTGACGGGCTCGAACCGCCGACCCTCGCCTTGTAAGGGCGATGCTCTTCCAACTGAGCTAAGCACCCCGCAAAAGGCGCGTCAGTTTACGGCATCTTTGAGCGCTTTGCCAGCCTTGAATGCAGGATTGTTCGAGGCCTTGATCTTGATGTTCTGGCCGGTGCGCGGGTTGCGGCCGGTACGTGCAGCGCGGTGACGAACAGTGAAGGTGCCGAAGCCGACCAGGGACACGGAATTGCCCTGCTGCAGCGCCTTGGCGATGGCGGCGGTGGTGGCGTCGATGGCGCGACCTGCGTCTGCCTTGGTGAGGCCAGTGGCGTCGGCAACCGCGTCGATGAGTTCAGATTTGTTCATTCTTGCACTCCATGGTTATCAGGTAGCTGTGGGAAGTTCGTAGGGCTTTTTTTAGGGGCGCATGGTAAACGGCGAAAAACCATATTTTGAGTCCCTGTATCCGGGCCGTCCCTTCTCTTGCCCGGAAAGCCTTGCAGGTCGCGGCCTGCGCGGCGTGCCGGTGATACTAATACACCCTAGAAGGGCTTCGCAACAGCATATCCGGCGGTCTGGAAAGGGTTTGCTTGAGCATCCAAACCCAAGCGCTTCATTTGTCAGGGAACGGTAAGAATCGGCGTTTCCGGGCGCCTGCGCAAACGCGATGAAGTGTGCAGTGAGGGCGCATCAATGCGCCCTCACGCTCTCCTTGTCGGCCTCGGCGTCTTTCACCGGATCCTTGCCCTCCACGAGACGCTTTTCGCCCTTGGGCACCTCCACGAGGGCCAGGTTGAGCACCTCGTCGATGGTGGTGACCGGACGCACGTCCAGCTTGCGGATGATGTTCTTCGGGATGTCCGCGAGGTCCTTCTCGTTTTCCTTCGGAATGATCACCATGCGCATGCCGCCGCGGTGGGCCGCCAGCAGCTTCTCCTTGAGGCCGCCGATGGGCAGCACCTTGCCGCGCAGCGTGATCTCGCCGGTCATGGCGACGTCGGCATGCACCGGGATGCGTGTGAGCGCCGAGACCAGGGCCGTGCACATCGCGATGCCCGCGCTGGGGCCGTCCTTGGGCGTGGCGCCCTCGGGGACGTGCACGTGCGCGTCGAGGTTCTTGTGGAACTCGTTGTCGATGCCCAGCAGGTCGGCCCGGCTGCGCACCACGGTCATGGCGGCCTGGATGGACTCCTTCATGACGTCCCCGAGGTGACCGGTCAGGGTCAGCACGCCCTTGCCGCCCACCAGGGTGGCCTCGATGGACAGCAGCTCGCCGCCCACCTCGGTCCAGGCCAGGCCGGTGACCTGCCCGATCTCGTTGGTTTCTTCCGCCACGCCGTAGCTGAAGCGTTTCACGCCCAGGAAGGCGTCGAGGTTGCGCGCCGTCACGGTGACGGTCTCGCGCTTGGGCTCCAGCGCCAGCTGCTTGACCGACTTGCGGCAGATCTTGGCGATCTCCCGCTCCAGGCTGCGCACGCCGGACTCGCGCGTGTAGTAGCGGATGATGTCCAGCAGCACCTGCTTGGAGACGTTCAGCTCGTGTTCCTTCAGGCCGTGCTGCTCCATCTGCTTGGGCAGCAGGTAGCGCTCGGCGATGTTCTGCTTCTCGTCCTCGGTGTAACCCGGGATGCGGATGACCTCCATGCGGTCCAGCAGCGGGCCGGGGATGTTCAGGGAGTTGGCCGTGGCCAGGAACATCACCTCGCTGAGGTCGAAGTCCACCTCCAGGTAGTGGTCGTTGAAGGCGTGGTTCTGCTCGGGGTCGAGCACCTCCAGCAGGGCCGAGGACGGGTCACCGCGGAAATCCATGGACATCTTGTCCAGCTCGTCCAGCATGAACAGCGGGTTGCGGGTGCCGACCTTGGACATGTTCTGCACCACGCGGCCCGGCATGGAGCCGATGTAGGTGCGCCGGTGGCCGCGGATCTCGGCCTCGTCGCGAACCCCGCCCAGGGACATGCGCACGAACTTGCGGCCCGTGGCGCGGGCGATGGAGCGGCCCAGGGAGGTCTTGCCCACACCGGGCGGACCCACCAGGCAAAGGATCGGGCCCTTCATGGCCTTCACGCGCTGCTGCACGGCCAGGTATTCGAGAATGCGTTCCTTGACCTTCTCCAGGCCGTAGTGGTCGGCCTCGAGGATGGCCTCGGCCTTGTCGATCTTCTTCATCACCCGGGAACGCTTCTTCCAGGGCACGGCCAGCAGCCAGTCGATGTAGTTGCGCACCACCGTCGCCTCGGCGGACATGGGCGACATCATCTTGAGCTTGTTCAGCTCCGAGGTGGCCTTCTTCTTGGCCTCCTCGTGCATGCCGGCCTCCTCGATGCGGCGCTCGAGGTCCTCCAGGTCGTTCGGGGCGTCGTCGAGGTCACCCAGCTCCTTCTGGATGGCCTTCATCTGTTCGTTGAGGTAGTACTCGCGCTGGGACTTCTCCATCTGCGTCTTGACGCGGCCGCGGATGCGCTTCTCCAGCTGCAGCACTTCCATCTCGCCTTCCACCAGGCCCATGAGGTGCTCGATGCGCGCGTGTGCGCCGCCCATTTCCAGCAGCTCCTGCTTCTGCTCCAGGCGGATGGACAGGTGCGCGGCCACCGTATCGGCCAGGCGCGAGGGGTCGTCGATGCCGGCCAGGGTGGTCAGCAGCTCGGGCGGAATCTTGCGATTGAGCTTCACGTACTGTTCGAACACGCCCACCAGGGAGCGCATGGCCACTTCCAGCTCCTTTTCGCCGGTCTTGCCGTCGTCGGGCAGCAGTTCCCACCCGGCCTGGAAATAACCGGCCTCCTCGTCCAGCGAGGTGATGCGCACCCGCTCGCCGCCCTCGACCAGCACCTTGGTGGTGCCGTCCGGCAGGCGCAGCAGCTGCAGCACCGTGGACAGGGTGCCCACCTCGTACAGGTCGCCCTTCTCCGGCTCGTCCACGTCCGGGGATTTCTGGGTGACCAGCAGGATGCGCTTGTCCACGTTCATGGCCTGGTCCAGGGCCTGGATGGAGCGATCGCGGCCCACGAACAGGGGAATGACCATGTAGGGGTAGACCACCACGTCCCTGAGGCTCAGGACGGGCGTGGGCTGGGCGGCGGTGCTGTGTTCGGTGTCGGACATGCGGGTTCCCGATTGGGGCCCCAGGGCGGGCAGCCAGGGGCGGGTTTCGTCGAGGATACATCAAGCCGGCGGGAGCCGGCGGGTGATGATCAGGATATGGGGAGGGATGGAGCCAGAGTAAAGGGGCAGAGTAAAAAAGGGCGCCTCTCAGGGAAGTTTTGGGGTCAGAGTAAAGGGACAGAGTAAAAAAGGGCGCCTCTCAGCGCCCTTTTTTACTCTGTCCCTTTACTCTGACCCCGAGGTTGCTATTCCTTGCCGCCGGCTGCCTGCTGGGGCTGGTTCTCGTAGAGCATCAGGGGCTCGGCCTCGCCTTCGATGACGGACTCGTCGACCACCAGCTTGGTGACGCCCTCCATGGAGGGGAGTTCGTACATCGAGTCGAGCAGCACGCTCTCGATGATGGTGCGCAGGCCGCGGGCGCCGGTGCGGCGGGCCATGGCCTTGCGCGCGATGGCGTAGAGCGCCTCGTCGCGGATGTCCAGCTCGCAGCCTTCCATCTGGAACAGCTGGCCGTACTGCTTGACCAGGGCGTTGCGCGGTTCGACCAGGATGCGCACCAGCGCTTCCTCGTCCAGCTCGCGCAGCGTGGCGACCACCGGCAGGCGGCCGACGAATTCGGGGATCAGGCCGTACTTGACCAGGTCCTCAGGCTCGACGTTGGAGAGAATCTCGCCGATGTCGTTCTTGGCCTCGCTGGACTTGACCTCGGCGGCGAAGCCGATGCCGGATTTGGTGGAACGGTCGAGAATGACCTTCTCCAGCCCCGAGAAGGCGCCGCCGCAGATGAACAGGATCTGGCCCGTGTTCACCTGCAGGAACTCCTGCTGCGGGTGCTTGCGGCCGCCCTGTGGCGGCACGGAGGCGATGGTGCCCTCGATCAGCTTCAGCAGGGCCTGCTGCACGCCCTCCCCGCTCACGTCGCGGGTGATGGAGGGGTTCTCGGCCTTGCGCGACACCTTGTCGATCTCGTCGATGTAGACGATGCCCGTCTGGGCCTTCTCGACGTCGTAGTCGCACTTCTGCAGCAGTTTCTGGATGATGTTCTCGACGTCCTCGCCCACGTAACCCGCCTCGGTGAGGGTGGTCGCGTCGGCGATGGTGAACGGGACATTGAGCATGCGCGCCAGGGTCTCGGCGAGCAGGGTCTTGCCGGAACCCGTGGGGCCGATGAGCAGGATGTTGCTCTTGGCCAGTTCCACTTCCTCGTCCCGGCGACGGCCGGCCGGCTCGAGGCGCTTGTAGTGGTTGTAGACAGCGACGGAGAGAACCTTCTTGGCGTCTTCCTGGCCGATCACGTACTGGTCGAGGAAGGCGTGGATCTCTTTCGGGATCGGCAGCGAGTCGCGGTCGGCGACGCCGGTGTCCTCGAGCTCCTCACGGATGATGTCGTTGCACAGCTCGACGCATTCGTCGCAGATGTACACGCTGGGGCCGGCAATGAGCTTGCGCACTTCGTGCTGGCTCTTGCCGCAGAAGGAACAGTACAGGATCTTGCCGTCGTTGCCGCCTTGGTCTTTCTCGCTCATAAGCTCGCGTCGTTGCCTTGCTTTCCAGGAAATCCTTCCGGATCAACTCATGAAGAAATTCAATGATCTAGCTGAAAAGCCGTAAGTTAATTGTCAACTTCAGGCTTGCGGGTGTCAAGCACACGGTCCACCAGGCCGTAGTCCAGAGCCTGCTGCGCACCCATGAAGTTGTCGCGTTCGGTATCACGCGCGATCGTCTCGACGTCCTGGCCGGTGTGGCGGGCCATCAGTTCGTTGAGCTGCTCGCGCATCTTCAGGATTTCCCGGGCGTGGATGTCGATGTCCGAGGCCTGTCCCTGGTAACCGCCCAGGGGCTGGTGGATCATCACCCGCGAGTGCGGCAGCGAGTAGCGCTTGCCCTTCGCACCGGCCGCCAGCAGCATGGCGCCCATGCTGGCCGCCTGCCCCACCACCATGGTGGACACGTCCGGCTTGACGAACTGCATGGTGTCGTAGATCGCCAGGCCGGCGGTCACGATCCCACCCGGGGAATTGATGTAGATGTTGATGTCCTTCTCGGGGTTCTCCGACTCCAGGAACAGGAGCTGGGCCACCACGAGGTTGGCCGTGTGATCGTCGATGGGGCCGACGATGAAGATCACCCGCTCCTTGAGCAGGCGCGAGTAGATGTCGTAGGCACGCTCGCCCCGCGCGGTCTGTTCGACCACCATCGGGACCAGGTTGAGGGCCTTGGTGTCCATGCTCGTCACCCCTTCGTGTGTCACAGGCCCTTGCGGGACTGGGCAGCGGCGTTGATCAGGTCCTTGAACGCCATGTCGCGGTTTTCCACTTTAGCGTTGTCGATGGCCCAGTCAACCACCTGTTCTTCCAGGACGGAGCTCTCGACGGTGCGCAGCATCTCCGGATTCTGGTAGTACATCCGCGCCACTTCCTCCGACTGCTCGTAGGTTTCCGCCACGGCCTCGACCGCTTCGCGCACCCGCGCCGCATCGATCTTGATCTCGTTCTGACGGGCGATCTCGCCGATCAGCAGGCCGGCCTTCACCCGACGGCGTGCCGCGTCCATGTAGCGCTCGGCCTGGGCCGGGTCCGGCTCCTGGTTCTGACGCCGGGCCTGCATGGCCTGCAGCTGGGTGGCCTCGTGGTGCACCATCGCCCCCGGGACGTCCAGCTCGGGAAAAGCCTTCAGCAGCTGATCCAGCAGCTGGGTCTTGAGCACGGTCAGGCGCGCACCCTTCATCTCGCGCTCGAGGTTGGCGCGCACCTCGGTGCGCATCTCCTCGATGTCGCCACTCTCGATGGCGAAGGAGCGGATGAAGTCCTCGTCCAGTTCAGGGACGTGCTTCTCACGCACCGAGTCGAGTTTCAGCGTGGTCTTCGCCGTCTGGCCCGCAAGCGCGGCCGGCTTGAATTTTTCCGGGTAGCTCAGCTCGACTTCCA
>JAUHYP010000014.1 GCA_030426265.1 Gammaproteobacteria bacterium
TCGTTGTCGACTTCACATCTCGAACCCTTTTGCTCAATGCTGACCGGTACTTGCCGAACAAGATTTTGTCTTGCCTGGACAAATGTTGAGTGGGCAGTGCTTGATATCTGAGCTTAGCTCAAGATTGCGGGGTGCATTGGGGGGGTGGGATTGACTCGCGCCGTCCTGACGCGCAACGGCCTCCGGCTTGCGCTTCTTTCGCCTTTGGCGAAAACCGCACAAGCCTCCGTGCCTGCGCTCTCGCCCTGCGGGCGTTTCGCTGTGCGAAACGTCCAAAACGGCTTTCCTGCCGTTTTGTCGAACCCACTGGGCGCTTCGCGCCGGTGGGTTCTTACCCAGCCACTCAGGCAAACAAAAACGCCCGCATAAGCGGGCGATTTTGTTTGGCGGAGGGGGTGGGATTCGAACCCACGAAGGGCTTTCACCCTTGCTGGTTTTCAAGACCAGTGCATTCAACCGCTCTGCCACCCCTCCGGAAACTGATTTGGTGGCGTCGAAGGCCGCTGGGGCCCTCGGTGCGAGGCGCGCAAGAATACCGTATCAGGCCGTTTCAGGCCACCCCTGACAGGTGTCCTATGGCCCGGGAAGCGGGAATGTTCTAGAGTAGGCGCCGTTCCGATTCGGACCCCTTCGCGGGTGGGAACTTCCCGCATCCACAGGGGCCTAAACCATTGAATTTTTCACGGCCGGGAGCCATTTCCAGACCATGAACCAGAGCTACTATCCGCAGACCGTCCAGCGCACCGACGCTGTCACGATGAACCGTGTGCTGCGCAACACCTACCTGTTGCTCAGCATGACCCTGTTGTTCTCCGCCGCCATGGCGGGGCTGTCCATGGCCATGAACTGGCCGCATCCGGGGCTGCTCATCACCCTGGTCGGTTACTTCGGGCTGCTGTTCCTGACCACCAAGCTGCGCAACAGCGCCTGGGGCATCCTGTCGTGCTTCGCGCTGACGGGCTTCATGGGCATCACGCTGGGCCCGATCATCAATGCCTATACCTATGCCTTCGCCAACGGCACCGAACTGGTGATGATGGCCATGGGCGGTACGGCGGTGATCTTCCTGGCCATGTCCGGCATCGCGCTGACCTCGAAGCGGGACTTCTCCTTCATGGGCAAGTTCCTGATGATCGGCATCCTGGTGGCCTTCGTGGCCGGGCTGGGCGCCTATTTCTTCCAGTTCCAGCCCCTGGCCCTGGCCGTCAGCGCCATGTTCGTGATGCTCATGGCCGGCCTGATCCTTTGGGAAACCCAGCAGATCGTCCGCGGCGGCGAGACCAACTACATCATGGCCACCGTCACGCTGTTCGTGAGCATCTACAACCTGTTCACGAGCCTGCTGCACCTGCTCGGCTTCGCCTTCGGCGAAGATTGAGCGGTCCACGGACCGAACCCGGAAAAGCCCGCCACCCGGCGGGCTTTTTTGTGCGCGCTCAACAGGAGTGAAACGTCATGACAATGGAAATCCTCAAGACCTTTCTCGGCTGGTGCCTCGTCATCAACTACGGGGTGCTGATCATGTGGGCCATCGTGCTGATGACCGGCGACTGGGCCACGCGCCTGCATTCAGGGATGTTGCGGGTCGATGAAGCCAGGGTCCGCGAGATGCACTACCTGCTGATGGGCCAGTACAAGCTGCTCATCTTCATCTTCAACCTTGCTCCCTGGGTCGCCCTGTGGCTGATGGCATGAACATCGAAATGATCCGGCTGGAGCAGCGCCAGGATTCCCAGGGAATCCGGGCGCTCTACGAGGCGGCCTTTCCGACCACCTTCGAATCCCGCCTGGTCGACCAGTTGCGCGAAGCCGCCCGTCCCTATCTCGGGCTGGTCGCCCTGCGCGACGGCGAAGTGTGCGGCCACATCCTGTTCACGCCGGTCACCAACGATGGGGCGCCGACAGCGCGACTGCTCGGGCTCGCCCCCATGGCGGTGCTGCCGGAACTCCAGCGCAAGGGCCTCGGCACCCGCCTCGCCAAGGGCGGCCTGGCGGCGGCGAAAGACACCGGCGCCCGTGCCGTGTTCGTACTGGGCCATGTCGACTACTACCCCCGGTTCGGATTCGAACCGGCCGCCATGCACGGCCTGAGATGTCCCTGGGAAGTGCCCGAGGAAGCCTTCATGGCGCGCCCGCTGCAACCAGGCGGACTGGAGGGGCTGTCGGGCATGGTGCGCTATCACCCCGCCTTCGAGGGCGAGGGCATCGCCCACGAATCCCCGGCCTGAGCCGTGTCCTGGTGTCGCGCCCTGCTCGCGGCCTGTGTCCTGGCCAGTCCGCCGGGACTCTTCGCCGATGAGCTGAGTGTCGCCGTGGCCGGAAATTTCGCGCCGGTGCTGGCGCGGCTGGGCCCCGGTTTCGAAGCTGCCAGCGGGCACCGGCTGGCCGTGTCCTCCGGTTCCACCGGCAAGCTGTACGCCCAGATCGTCCACGGCGCTCCGTACGAGGTGTTCCTGGCCGCGGACCGTGAGCGGCCGGAGCGCCTGGAAAGCGAGGGTCGGATCGTCGAGGGAAGCCGTGCGAGCTACGCCCTCGGCCGCCTGGTGCTCTGGGGACCGGCGCTCGCGGACGAAGCTGCCCTGAAGGCGCGGCTCCTGGCGGATCCCCCACCCCGGCTGGCCATCGCCAACCCGCGACTGGCGCCCTACGGGGCCGCGGCCGAATCCTGGCTGCGAAACGAGGGCCTGTGGGACCGATTGGCGCCTCGGATGGTGCGCGGGGAAAGCATCGCCCAGGCCTTTCACTTCACGGCGTCGGGCAATGCCGAACTGGGGCTGGTGGCGCGATCGCAACTGGCGTCGGCCGGGATCGGCCCAGCGGCGCCGGACGATCCGTCCGTCCAGGCGATGGACCCGGAAAGTACGGCGTCACAGGGCGCCCGGTGGGTCGTTCCCGCTTCCGCTCATCCCCCCATCGAGCAGCAGATGGTGCTGCTTGACGACACCGAGGCCGCGCGGGCCTTCCGGGACTGGTTGCTCAGCGAGGCGACGCAATCGCGGCTGCGGGAATTCGGCTACGATTCCCCCTGATGCTCGCCCCCCAGGACCTCGACGCCCTCGGCCTCACCCTGCGCCTCGCCGCCGTCAGCACGGCGGTGCTGCTGGTGCTGGGCATCCCGCTGGCCTGGTGGCTGGCGCGCACCCGCTTCAGGGGCCGGTTCGTGCTCGAGGCCCTGGTCGCCCTCCCCCTGGTCCTGCCGCCGACCGTGATCGGCTTCTACCTGTTGCTGTTCCTGGGCGCGCAGGGTCCGGCAGGACGCGCCTTGGCGGCCCTCGGCCTGGAGCCGCTGGCCTTCAGTTTCACCGGCCTGGTGATGGGCTCGGTGGTCTATTCCCTGCCCTTCGTCGTGCAGCCCATCCAGGATGCCTTCATTCGCCTGGGCGCACGCCCGATGGAGGTCGCCGCCACGCTCGGCGCCGGCCCCTGGAACCGCTTTTTCACCGTCGCCCTCCCGCTGGCGCGCCGCGGCATACTGACGGGCGCCGTGCTGGGCTTCGCGCACACCCTGGGAGAATTCGGCGTTGTGTTGATGATCGGCGGAAACATTCCCGGCGAGACCCGCGTGGCCTCCATCGCCATCTACGACCATGTCGAGGCCCTCGACTACGCGGCCGCCCATGGCTTGTCCCTGGTGCTTCTGGTGCTGTCCTTCCTGCTGCTGGTCGCCGTCTACGCCCTGGGGCGGGGACTCCGGGTGACGCCGCGATGAGCCTGGACGTCGAACTGCACGGCGCCCTGGGCGACTTCACCCTGGATGTGGCCTTCTCGGCGCCCGCCAGTGGCGTGACCGCGCTGTTCGGACCCTCCGGCGCCGGCAAGACGCGTGTGCTCCGGGCCGTCGCCGGACTGGACCGGGGCGTGCGCGGACGCCTTCGCCTCGGTGACCGGGTGTTCATGGACGCCGACACCTTCGTGCCCGCTGAACGCCGCAGGATCGGCTACGTCTTCCAGGAGTCCAGCCTGTTCGCCCACCTGGACGTGGCGGGCAACATCGATTTCGGCCTGAAACGGCAAGGTGGGAACGCAGCGGGAGGCCGCCAGCAACGAGACGCCCTGGTTTCCTTGCTCGGCCTGGACGGGCTGATGTCACGCCGCCCGCAGACGCTTTCCGGCGGTGAACGCCGCCGCGTCGCCATCGCCCGCGCACTGGCGCCATCGCCGGCGCTGTTGCTGCTGGACGAACCACTGTCGGGCCTCGACACCCAACGGCGCGCGGAACTGCTGCCCTGGCTGGAAGCCCTGGTCCGGAAACTGGAACTTCCCGTTTTGCTGGTCAGCCACCAGTGGGACGAGGTCCATCGACTGGCCGACCACCTGGTGCTGATGGACGCCGGCCGGGTCCGCGCCTCGGGAACCCTCGGCAAGGTGCTGGGCGATCTCAACCTGCCCCTCGCCCGCAGCCCGGAAGCCACCGTGGTGCTGAACGGCACGGTGAGCACCCTGGACGAGCGCTGGGGGCTGGCTTCGGTACAGGTGGGAGGGGTGGACGTCACCGTACCCGCCGACGGCCTGGAAGTCGGAAAGGCCCTGCGCCTGCGCATCGCGGCACGAGACGTCAGTATCGCCCTGGACCCCCCCGGCCGGAGCAGCATCCTCAACGTGCTCCCGGTCACGGTGACCGGCCGCCGGGATGCCGGCGCGCAATGCACGCTCGAACTGTCCCTGCCGGGCGGTGGCCGCCTGCTGGCGCGCATCACCCAGCGTTCCGCGTCCGAGCTGGACCTGGGCGAAGGCGCGTCCGCGTTCGCGCAGGTGAAATCCGTGGCCGTGCTGCCCTGAACGACACTGGAGATCGAAGATGAATGACCAAGCCCCTGCCCCCCTGGAGCCCACGGATTCAGACCACACGGCCCTTTTGCCAACCGCCCCCGACGGCCCGGCGTTGTCCCCACTGGTGCAGGGCTACTGGCGCATGGACGCCTGGGAACGAACCCCGGCAGAGCACCTGGATTTTCTGAAGGCGCATGTCGAACTCGGCGTCACCACGGTGGACCACGCCGATGTCTACGGGCGCTACACGATCGAAGCACAGTTCGGCGAGGTGCTGGCGCTCGAACCGTCCCTGCGCCAGAAACTACAGATCGTCACCAAGTGCGGCATCCAGCTGCTGACGCCCCAGGCGCCCGAGCGGCGCATCAAGCACTACGACACGCGGGCGCGGCACCTGCGCGCCTCCATCGAGGCCTCGCTCGGACATTTCCGCACCGACTGGCTGGACCTGGTGCTGCTGCACCGCCCGGACCCCTTGATGGACGCCGACGAGGTCGCCGAAGTGATGATCGAACTGCGCCAGTCCGGCAAGGTGCGCCATTTCGGGGTCTCGAACTTCACACCGGCGCAGCTCGGCTTGCTGCAGTCCCGCCTGCCCTTCACGCTGGCCACCAACCAGGTGGAGATCGGCCCGCTGAATGTCGCGAGCCTGTTCGACGGTACGCTGGACCAGCTCCAGCAGCTGCGGATTTGTCCCATGGCCTGGTCGGTGCTGGGGGGCGGACGCTTGTTCGACGATGAGGACGAGACCGGTCGCCGTGTGCGCACGGCCCTGGAGGCCGTGGCGGAGGAGCTCGGAGACTGCCGCCTGGACCAGGTGGCCTTCGCCTGGGTACGGCAGCTTCCATCACGGCCGTTCCCCATCCTGGGCTCGGGCCGCATCGAGCGTGTTCGCGCCGCGGTCGCGGCCCTGGACCTCGTACTGGACCGCGAGCAGTGGTTCGCCATCCTTCAGGCCGCGCAGGGGCGGCCCGTGCCCTGAGGCGGTCTCAGGCCGAAAGACGCTCCATGCCACCCATGTAGGGCTGCAGGACCTCGGGGATGCGCACGGAGCCATCGCGCTCCTGGTAGTTCTCCAGCACGGCGATCAGCGTGCGGCCCACGGCCAGGCCGGACCCGTTCAGGGTATGGACCAGCTCGGGCTTTCCCGTGTCCGGGTTGCGGAAACGCGCCTGCATGCGGCGCGCCTGGAAATCACGGCAGTTGCTGCACGAGGAAATCTCCCGGTAGGCGTCCTGCCCAGGCAGCCACACCTCCAGGTCGTAGGTCTTGGCGGCCGCGAAGCCCATGTCGCCGGTGCACAGCACGATCTTGCGGTAGGCCAGGCCCAGGCGCTGGAGGATGGTCTCGGCGTGACCGACGAGCTCGTCCAGGGCGGCCATGGAATCTTCCGGCCGGGTGATCTGCACCAGCTCGACCTTCTCGAACTGGTGCTGTCGGATCATGCCGCGCGTGTCCTTACCGTGCGAACCGGCCTCGCGGCGAAAGCACGGTGTCTGCGAGGTGAAGCGCAGCGGCAGCGCGTCGGCTTCCAGGATCTCGCCCGCCACCAGGTTGGTCATGGGCACTTCGGCGGTCGGCACCAGGTAGCGCGGCGGCTCGTCCTGGGTGGAGAAGGCGTCGTCGGCGAACTTCGGCAACTGGCCCGTGCCCTGCATGGTCTCGGCGTTCACCAGGTACGGCAGGTAGACCTCCTGGTAGCCGTGCTCGCCGGTCTGCACGTCCAGCATGAACTGCGCCAGGGCGCGGTGCAGGCGCGCCAGGGGGCCGCGCAACACCGTGAACCGGGCGCCGGCCAGCTTCGCCGCCACCTCCGCGTCCATCAGCGCCAGGCCCTCGCCCAGCTCGATGTGGTCGCGCGGCTCGAAATCGAAGGTCGGCGGATCGCCCCAGCGGCCCACCTCGAGGTTCGCTTCCTCGTCTTCGCCGGCTGGAACGTCCCCGGCCGCCATGTTGGGCATGTCCAGCAGCCAGGCCTGCTGTTCCTCGCGAATGGCGCGGAATTCATCTTCCAGGGCATCGAGTTCATCGCCCAGCCTGCCGACTGCGTCCAGCAGGGGCTGGATGTCCTCACCCCGAGCCTTGGCCTGGCCGATGGACTTGGCGCTGCGGTTGCGCTCGGCCTGCAGCTGTTCCATGCGGGCCTGCGTGTCCTTGCGCCGCGCTTCAAGCGCGCCGTAACGGTCCACGTCCAGGATGTAGCCGCGTGGCGCCAGGGCGGCGGCCACGGCCTCGGGGTCGTTTCTCAGGAGGTTGGGGTCGAGCATGGTGGTGATTCCGTATGGCGTCCCGGCCGGGCGCCGGTCAATGCGTTTCAGAGCGCGGCATTTTAACGGTTCGGGCGTTCGGTGTCGTGGCGGTCTCAGTCCTGCCCGTTCACGAGTTCCGGCGGTACGTCGCCCACCAGGTCCACGCCCGCGGGCGGTGTGAAGCGGAAATGGCCCTCGGGAACCTCGGGATTCCGCTGTACCGCGCTGAAGGTCATTTCCGTACGCAGACCGAAGGCATCCTCGAGGATCAGGCGCGACAGCTCGCCGTGCTGGAAACCGAGCAGCATGCGTTCGAACTGCGCTTCCGGGTCCTTCGCGGTCAACTGCAGCATCTGCTGCCCCGACACGGTGCCGAGCTCGACCACCTGGAACTCCTCCGCCATGCCTTCGAGATCGGTGATGAGCATCAACGGGGAGTCCGCGGCGCGGCCGCTTTGCGTGTGCACGGTGACCTGTTCCAGGCTTTCGTCGTACAGCCAAACGCGCTCACCGTCCGCGACGATCAGTTCGGGGAATTCCCCAAGGTAGGCCCAACGGAACAGGTCGGGCCGCGCCAGCCAGACTTCGCCGGCGCCCTCTTCCATCACCTCCCCGTCCGGTGAGACGACGATCTGTTCGAAGTCGGCGGCCAGCGCGTGCAGGCCGTCGCTGAAGGCTTCCAGAACGGAACGCGCGGTCAGGGGCGTGGCGACTTCATCCTGGGCCAGGACATGGCCGGGGATGCTGAGCGCCAGGGCCAGGCAGCTGATGGCGATACGGGAAGTGAAGGTCATGGTCGCTCCAACGCGAAGGGCGCGGCGGAGTCTGGCCTCCGCGCGGGCGAAAGGTCCGGGGAACTCAGTCCCTGGGGGGTGGCGGCGCGAGCACTTCGCGCTGGCCGTTGTGTTCGGGGGCGCTGACCACGCCGGCCTCTTCCATCTCCTCGATGAGGCGGGCGGCGCGGTTGTAGCCGATGCGCAGCTGGCGCTGGACGCTGGAAATCGACGCCCGGCGCGATTCCGTGACCCAGGCCACGGCCTGGTCGTAGAGTTCGTCCTGTTCGCCGTCGCTGCTTTCGGGGATGCCTGCCGCATTGATGGTCATGCCGTCCGTCGTGGTCTGTGTCTCATTGAGGACATCCTCGACGTAATCCGGTTCCCCGAACTGCTTGAGGTACTCCACCACGGCATGCACCTCGTGGTCGTCCACGAAGGCTCCGTGCACGCGGTCCGGCAGGGCCGAGCCCGGCGGCAGGTAGAGCATGTCGCCATGACCCAGCAGCTGTTCGGCGCCCATCTGGTCGAGGATGGTGCGCGAGTCGACCCGTGAGGACACCTGGAAGGCGATGCGCGTGGGAATGTTGGCCTTGATCAGGCCGGTGATCACGTCCACCGACGGACGCTGCGTGGCCAGGATCAGGTGGATGCCCGAGGCGCGCGCCTTTTGCGCCAGGCGGGCGATCAGCTCGTCGATCTTCTTGCCGATGATCATCATCATGTCGGCGAGCTCGTCGATGATGACCACGATGTAAGGCAGCGGCTCGAGCATGGGCGGATCGGTCAGGCCCAGCTCCTCGTTGATGGTGTAGGTGGGGTCCGGAATCGGCTGCCCGGCTTCCTGCGCTTCGCGCACCTTGCGGTTGAAACCCGCCAGGTTGCGCACGCCCAGCGAGGCCATCAGTCGGTAGCGCCGCTCCATCTCCGCCACGCACCAGCGCAGTGCGTTGGCGGCCTCCTTCATGTCGGTGACCACCGGGGCCAGCAGGTGCGGGATGCCCTCGTAGATGGACAGCTCCAGCATCTTCGGGTCCACCATGACCAGGCGAACCTGCTCGGGACCGGCCTTGTACAACAGGCTGAGGATCATGGCGTTCAGGGCCACGGACTTGCCCGAGCCCGTGGTGCCGGCCACCAGCAGGTGGGGCATCTTGGCCAGGTCCGCCACCTGCGGCCGGCCGGCGATGGTCTTGCCCAGCGCCAGGGTCAGCGGCGACTTCGAGCTGTCGTAGACGTCGGACTTGAGAATCTCCGACAGGAAGACGATCTGCTTCTTGGTGTTGGGAATTTCCAGGCCGATGGTGGACTTGCCCGGGATGACCTCCACCACGCGCACCGAGACCACGCTCAGGCCGCGGGCCAGGTCCTTGGACAGGTTGGAAATCTGCGCGGATTTCACGCCCGCGGCCGGTTCCAGTTCGAAACGGGTGATCACCGGGCCGGGGTGCACCGCCACCACGTCCACGGTCACGCCGAAATCGGCGAGCTTGAGCTCGACCTGCCGCGACAGGGCTTCCAGGGCTTCCTTGCTGTAGCCCACTTCCTGTTCGGGTGGATCGTCCAGCAGTTTCAGCGGCGGCAGCATGTCGGCCGGCAGGTCCTCGAACAGGATCTGCTGCTTCTCCTTCACCACGCGCTGGCTCTTGGGCGGCGGCGCCTGCTGCTCGATCTGGGGCTCGATGCGCGGCTTGGGCTTGGTCTGGCGGCGCACGGTGTCGGCCTTGCGCACCTCCTCGCGGCGCGCCTTGGCGCGGCGGCCGGCAAACCCGTCCCGCATGCCGGCAATCCGTGCCCCCACCCACTCCATGGTGTCCAGTGCGGCCTTGCCGATCACGTCCATCACCCAGAACCAGGACAGCCCGGTGTACAGGGTGATGCCGACCAGCATGAACGCGAACAGGAACAGCGTGGCGCCCAGCATGCGCGTGGTGCTCACCAGCGGGTCGGCCACGAGGTCGCCGATCACACCGCCACCGCCGGCCGGCATCACCTCGGCCAGCACGTGGACGTGCAGGTTGGCCAGCCCCGTGGTCGCCAGCAGGAACAGCACCAGGCCGCTGAGACGCGCCACCCAGACGAACCAGCCTTCTTCGTCCTGGTCTTCGGCGTCGGCATAGATGCGCCAGCCCGCGTAGACCACCAGCAGCGGCAGCAGGTAGGCCACGTAGCCGAATCCGAACAGGAAAAAGCGCGCCAGCCAGGCGCCGAGCTGGCCGCCGATGTTCTCGACACGCTCGGCGGCGGCAGGCTGGAAGGGGCCCGGATCCAGCGGGTGGTAGGTCACCAGGCAGACCAGCAGGTACACCGCCAACAGGATGGAAACGATGAAGGCGCTTTCCTGGAGTCGGCGGACGATGTGCTGCTGCACCGTGGGCGAGGTCCTGGGGGTTGTCTTGCGTGCTTGGGCCAATCTAAGAAGTCTTTTTAATTGTAATGTGTAAGTGATTGTATCTGATGGAACATTGACAGGCCAGCAAGTCTGCCACGTGGGTGATGCGCCCTGGAAGGACCCGCCTGTCGGCTTCAGGTAGAATCGCTCCCCTTGAATCTCGCCGCCACACCACCATTGGAAGGACATTGCCCCGGCTTTCCGCGACGTTCCGCGACCCGGCCGGGCACCCTTCCGAACGGAGCGAATTATACATGAGCGACATCCAGCATCGCCGCCTGCTGATCCTCGGATCCGGGCCCGCCGGCTACACCGCGGCCATCTACGCCGCACGCGCCAACCTGCAGCCCGCCGTCGTCACCGGACTGCAGCAGGGCGGGCAACTGACCATCACCACGGATGTAGACAACTGGCCCGGCGACGTCGAAGGCCTGCAGGGTCCCGACCTGATGGACCGCATGCTGCGTCACGCCGAGCGTTTCGACACGGAGATGATCTTCGACCACATCCACACGGCCGACCTGTCACAGCGACCCTTCGTTCTCGAAGGCGATGCGGGCAAGTACAGCTGTGACGCACTCATCATCAGCACCGGCGCCAGTGCCCGCTACCTTGGCCTGCCCTCCGAACAGGCGTTCATGGGCCGCGGCGTGTCGGCCTGCGCCACCTGCGACGGCTTCTTCTACCGTGGCAAGAAAGTGGCCGTGGTGGGCGGCGGCAACACCGCCGTGGAAGAGGCGCTGTACCTGTCCAACCTTTGCGAGGAGGTGATCCTGGTGCACCGCCGCGACGAACTGCGCGCCGAGAAGATCATGCAGGACAAGCTGTTCGACCGCGCGGAGAACGGCAACGTCACCCTGCTCTGGGACCACGTGGTGGACGAGGTGCTGGGCGACGACTCCGGTGTCACCGGGCTGCGGGTCGAAAACGTCAAGACCGCCGACAAGACCGACCTGGACGTGCACGGGGTGTTCATCGCCATCGGCCACACGCCCAATACGGGTATCTTCGACGGCCAGCTGGAGATGCGCGACGGCTACATCACCATCCAGTCCGGACTCGAGGGCATGGCCACCATGACCAGCGTCCCGGGCGTGTTCGCGGCCGGCGACGTGGCCGACCACGTCTACCGCCAGGCGGTGACCTCGGCCGGCTTCGGCTGCATGGCGGCCCTGGACGCCGAGAAGTGGCTGGACGACTGAAGCCGATGCCTGAGCCGCGGCGAGCCTCGCGGCCATGATCCCGCGCCTGGGCGACGACCCCGGCGCTCCCTTTCCGCCCCCGGAAGAAGCCCTGCCCCGCCCCGACGGCCTGCTGGCCTGGGGCGGCGACCTCTCCCGTGAACGGTTGCTGAGGGCCTACGGCCAGGGCATTTTCCCCTGGTATTCGGAAGACGAACCCATCCTCTGGTGGACGCCGGCGCGCCGCTGCGTGCTTCGCACGGCGAACTTCCACGTGTCGCGACGCCTGGGCCGCCTGTTGCGACAGGACCGCATCGAGGTCACTGCCGACCGTGATTTCCCGGGCGTGCTGGCCGGTTGCGCCACCGCGCGTGACGGCACCTGGATCACGCCCGAAATGGCTGTCGCCTTCACCGAGCTGCATCGGGCGGGTGACGCCCATTCCTTCGAGGCCTGGCGCGACGGGGAACTCGTCGGTGGCCTCTATGGCGTGGCGCTGGGCCGCATGTTCTTCGGCGAAAGCATGTACTCGGCGGCGGACAACGCCAGCAAGGTGGTCATGGCACGTCTCTGCGCCGTGCTGGACGACTGGGGCTTCAGCTGGCTGGACTGCCAGGTGCCCAGTCCGCACCTCTACCGACTGGGCGCCGAGACGATTCCGCGGGAACGTTTCCTTCAGGGCGTCCGTGAGCGGGCCGCCCTGCCCTTCGCCGCCGAATCCTGGACCGATCGATTCGCGGACACCCTGGCGACTTCGTGAACCACCACCCCGTCCCCCAGAACACCCTGCACGCCGTGGGCTACATGATGGCGGCGGTGTTCCTGCTCGCGACCATGGACGTGGCGATCAAGGTGTTGGTGGAGGACATCCCCAGCCTGCAGGTGGCCTTTCTGCGTTGCGCGGTGTCGGCGCCGCTGTTCGGGGCCTGGATGCTGGTCGCGGACCGGAGGCTGTTTCGCACGCAGCGGTTCCCGGCCCATCTGTCGCGGGCGGGCCTGGGGCTGGTGATGCTGTGGGCGGTGGGCGAGTCCTTTCGCGAGATGTCGCTGGCGGATGCCTACGCCATCTTTTTCGCCGCGCCGCTGCTGATCGCGCTGTTGTCGGGACCCGTCATGAAGGAGCCTGCCGGACCGGTACGGCTGGCCGCCTGCGCGGTGGGCTTCATCGGGGTGCTGGTGGTGCTCAAGCCCAACCCAGGCACCCTGATCTCCTACGGCTCGTGGATGGCCCTGCTCGCAGTGGCCTGCTACTCCGGTGTCGCCTTGCTGGTCCGGGCGCTGGGCCGGGAGGAACACAGCCTGACCATCGCGTTCTGGTTCACGGCCCTGGTGGGCATCGCATCGCTCCCCATGGTGGCGCCAGTCTGGGTGCCGCTGGCGGCCGACCATTGGCCCTGGATCGCGCTGCTTGGCGTCACCGGCACCCTCGGCCAGGTGACCATCGTCGCGGCCTTCCGCCGCGCGCCGGCCGGGGTGATCGCCCCCTTCGACTACACGCACATGGTCTGGGCCGTGCTCTATGGCTGGTGGATCTGGGGCGAGTTACCGGACAGCCGGACCTGGGTTGGCGTGGCCGTGATCGTGGCGGCCGGGTTGTTCGTCATTCACCGGGAGCGATCGGCAAACCGGCGCCGCTCCCCGGTGTCTCCCGACTGATCACCGAAGGCGCGTCTTCGACCAGGAAGTAGATGTGCGTCCGCAGGTCCTGTTCGGGTGTCTCGCCCGGATCGGTGACGTAGTGTTCCCAGGAAACCCCGGTGTCCCGATAGCCGTGCGCCGCGATCCAGGCCTGCAGGCGCTCGTAGCTGACCAGCGTGTTGTCGAAGGCGCCCTCGTGGACGATTCGTGCCGCCATTCCACCGGGTGAGCGGCTCAGGCGCACCCGCCCCGACGGCTCCGGGACGCTCGCGCCCGGCTCGCCCAGCGGCAGAGCGGCCTCGACGCGGAAGTCCGGTCCCGACGGCCCGTCCAGGCTGCGCGTCACCGCCAGCGGTTGCCCGCCCAGGGGCACGTCGTTGGCCAGGGCCCAGCCGGTGATTTCCGTATAGGCAGCGGCCAGTGCACTGGCCACCGTGTCCGGATCGCCGTCCGCGCCGGCGCTCACCGCCAGGACCGGGATGGATTCGACCTCGACCAAGGCGATGTCGGCCGTGGAAAAATCGCGTTCCGGTACGGCGGCCGCGAAGGCCTCCAGCCGGGCGAGGCCCTGCTCGAAGTCGGCCGCCACCCAGCGTTTCAGGAACAGGCCGAAATACCGTCCAACCAGCCCACCGACGAGTCCTTTCCCTTCCGTCACGTCGTTGTGGAACACCCAGGTCACGCGGCTGCCGAGTTGGTCGCCGGCCACGAGGTACTCGGTGGTCGCCCCGCCCTGGGCGCCGATGTCGGTGCGCAGGGCGATGCGGCGCCAGGGCTCGCTGGCGACGATTTCCTGCCAGCCCGTGCCGATCCGTGCCGGGTCCCCGGTCCACTCCAACCGGGCGCCCACACCGGCATCCGGACCGCTGCGCAGGAACTCGGCGCCCGGGTCCACGCCCGCCCACGGCGACCACTGCGGCCAGGTGCGAAAGCCGTTCATCAGGGTGAACACGGTGGCGGCGGGCCGGTTCAGGGTAACGGAACGCTCGACCTCGACCCGGGCGGGCAGGAACATGCCGCCCACGGGCAGGGCCAGCAACACCAGGGCCAGCAGCACCAGGAACTTCCTCAAGGACGACGTCTCCGGGTCATCGGGTGGCGCGTATTCTCGCTCCTCGGCTGCTCTTCGGGGAAGCGGGCGTCGTGTTCATTGCCGGGCTGCTCGGGAAACCAGTCGGGGACGGAGTCGTCCTCCTCCCAGGCATAGCGCTTCAGCGGCACACGATCCCAGTCGCGATACAGGATGGCCATGGCCACGCCCAGGATCGCCCCGGCCAGGTGCAGCTCCCAGGACATCTGCGGACGGATGGGAAGCACTCCCCAGACCATGGAGCCGTACAGGAACCAGACCATCAGCGAGACGCCCACCGAACGCAGGTCCCTGCGCAGCAGGCCGCTGACGAACACGAAGGCCAGCAGGCCATAGACCAGGCCGCTGGCCCCGATGTGAATGCTCGGACGCCCGATGCACCAGCCCAGCAGTCCCGAACCCAGCCACACCATGGGGATGACGCGCAGGGCGCTGCGCGGATAGAGATACAGCACGGCCGTGAGGGCGACGAGCAGGGGCAAGGTGTTGGAGAACAGGTGCTCGAAGTTGCTGTGCAGCAGCGGCGCCGTGACGATGCCGAGAAGGCCCAGCGCATCTCGCGGACGCAGGCCGTAGCGCGTCAGGCCGAGGTCCAGGTAGGCGTCGCTCAGCCAGATGAACCAGATCACGCAGGTGGCCGCGATGGCCAGGCGCACGGCCAGGGCGAAGTTTCGCGCGGCCTTCGGTGAGGAAATGAAGCCGGGATCCGGCTTGTGAAGCTGGATCAAGCCGGCTTCCCGGGCATGGCGGAGGCGATGGCCTCGCGTGACGCCTCCATCAAGGTGCGCACGTCCTTGCCGGTGGGGTCGATGGGCGGGTGAATCACGATGCGGGCCTTGCCGGGCCGCAGCATGGCAGACTTGGCCGGAAGAATCTCGTGGGTGCCCAGCAGGGTCAGGGGCAGGATCGGGAGTTGCTCGTCCACGGCCAGGCGGAACGCGCCCTTCTTGAAGGGCTTCAGGCGTCCGTCCAGGCTGCGCGTGCCTTCCGGGAAGAACAGGATGCCCACGCCGTCACCGATGCGCGCCAGCGCCTCGTTGATGGCCCGGCGCGCCGATTCGGGATCCGAACGGTCCACGAAGATGTGGCCCACCTTCTCGCAGCCTGCGCCGATGCCGGGCATCTTGCGCAGCTCTTCCTTCATCACCCAGCGAAGGTCCAGGTCCAGCCAGCCGTAGACCAGCAGGATGTCGTACTGGCTCGAGTGGTTGCACACCACGACGTAGGTCTGTTTCGGGTCGATGTGCTCTTCGCCGTCGACGCTGACGAACATGGGTGTCAGCCAGCCGATGACCCGCGCCCACAGGCCGCCGACCCGTTGGGAGGCGAAGCGCTGGGAAATGAGCATGGCCGTGATGACCGCCATCCAGCCCATGACAAAGGACCATGCGAAGGCGAAGGGGATGAGAAACAGCCAGGCGTACACCTGGTACAGCCAGGAGAGGACGGTTTTCAAGGACGATTCCGGGTGTCGCGTCGATCAGGAAACCCCGGGAGCCTAGCCCCTGCCCGATGGACGCGCAAGCGAGAGGTCCCCAATGAAAAGGGGCGTGGCCGATGCCACGCCCCCGTACGTCACTGCCGAGGTGTCAGGCGGCCGCTTCCTGGCCTTCCTTCTTCACGTCGATCAGGCGCGTGCGGCCTGAACCTATCTCGATCTTGCGCGGCTTCATCGCCTCGGGAATTTCCCGCTGCAGGCTGATGTGGAGCAGGCCATTCTGCAGGGAGGCGCCGGTGACCTTCACGTGGTCCGCCAGGTTGAAGCGGCGTTCGAAGGCACGGGTGGCGATGCCCCGGTGCAGGTAACGGCCTTCGCCGTCCTCTTCGTCCTCGGCGCGCTTGCCGGAGACGGTGAGCGTGTTCTGCTCGGAGGTGATCTCCAGGTCGTCTTCGCCGAAACCGGCGACGGCCATGGTGATGCGGTAGTGGTTCTCGTCCTCGGCCAGGATGTTGTACGGCGGGTAGCCCCCTCCCTGTTCCAGGCGCTGGGCCGAGGACAGCAGGTTGGCAAGCCGGTCGAAGCCGATGGAGGTCTTGTACAGGGGTGAAAAGTCGAACGTGGTCATAACCGTATCTCCTTTGAAGCATGACGGTGGTTGTTGGCCCGCCAGATGGCCGGGCATTTCACTGTTTGTGGCCCCATTCGGGCGCCACGTACCAAAAGATGGGTGCGTGCCGATGGGTTTCAAGGGCCCGTTCAGACCCAATAGCGCACCTCGAGCACTTCGAACGTGACCTCCCCTTCCGGCAAGGTCACCGACACCTCGTCTCCCGATTCCTTACCCAGGAGCGCGCGCGCCACGGGCGAGTCGACTGAGACCCAGCCACGCTTCGCGTCGGTCTCGTCCGCGCCGACGATGCGGTAGCAGCGCTCGACGCCGTCCTCGTCCGACAGGTCCACCCAGGCCCCGAAGCGCACCTTGCCCGTCTCGTCCGGCGGACGATCCACGATCTTCACCACGTCCAGGCGTTTCGACAGGTAACGCACACGACGGTCGATGCCGCCCAATTGCTTCTTGCGGTAGATGTATTCCGCATTCTCCGACCGGTCGCCTTCGGCGGCGGCGGCGGACAGCGCCTTCACCACTTCCGGGCGCTCGATTTTCCACAGGCGTTGGAGTTCCTCGCGCAGGGCACGCGCGCCCTCGGCGGTGATGTACGGGCTGGAAGGTGTCTGGGGTGGACGCCAGCGTCCCATGATGGCTCCTGTTGCGGCGGCGGGTCCCGCCTCGGACCCATATAATGCTGGAGAACGCCATTGCAAGCCCACGGCGGGGCCTGCACCGGCTTGCGACGTTTTTCGCCGACCGTGCGTCTGACACCCGATGAGCCATTCCCCCAGCTTCGAGACGGACGTGGACGACGTCACCCTTGCGCGTGCCCGCAAGGGGGACCTGGCCGCCTGTGAGCGCATCTACCGACAGTTTCACCGCCCGGTCTTCACCGTGGTGGTCCGCGTGGTGCGCTGCCGGGATACGGCCCAGGACATTACCCAGGACGCCTTCATCACCGCCTTTCGTCGCATCAGGCAGTTTCGCGGCGACGCGCCGTTCTGGGGCTGGCTGCGCCGCCTGGCCGTGAACCACGCCATCAGCGCCCTCCGGCGGCAGCCCAAAGGCGAGGTCGTGACGTTCGAGGACTTCCGCGCGTCTTGTGAGGGAGAGCAGGAACAAATCGCCAGGGCCAGCGATCTCGAGGCCGCCCTCGAACAGCTCGACGACCAGGACCGCACCATCGTCTGGTTGCACGATGTCGAAGGCTACAAACACGGCGAGATCGCGGCGCTGTTCGACATGACGGAGAGCTTTTCGAAGACCCGCCTGTCCCGCGCCCGGCAGAGACTGCGGGAGCTGATCGGGGAACCGGATTTCGCCGGCATGGCGGAAACCAGGGCCTGAGGCCGGCATCGACCAATGACCGTCAGGAAACCATTGAACGCAAAACGATCGAAGCACACGGAACAGCAGGAAACAGGACCATGAACGACGAACGCCACATCGAACACGACGATCCGATCGGGCTGCGGGATCTCCCGTTGCTGGAACCGGACCGTGACGGCTGGGCCGACATCCGTGCCGCCCTGGAAGCTGACCGTGCCGGCGCACATCGCCGCGTCGGACGCCGACTGGCACTGGCGGCCTGTCTCGCCCTGGTCGCCGGACTGGTGATCTACCTGCCCTTCCACGGCGGGCAACCCGCCGAAGGGCCGCAACTGGCCGAACACATGCCATCGACGAACAACCCGGACACCGGGCTGCCGACGACGGAAGACACGCAGCCCGCCCTGGACACGGGCCTGCCGGAGCAACCCGAGGCCTCGCTGGGCGAACTGGTGGCCCTGTCGCAGGTGCTCGAACAACGCCTGCGTGCGCTGCGCGAAGACAACACGGCCATGCCGGCCGAGTCGGCGGTGTATGTCGCCGAACTCGAGGACCTCGTGGCCCAGGTGGACAATGAACTCAGCGTGGCGCCGGACTCCATCGACCTGTGGGGCCAGCGCGTCAACCTGCTGCTGGACCTGGAGTCGCTGTTCCAGCACCAGTTCGAACGTGAATACGGAAGGATGGCATCCCTTTGATGACCCGGAGAACGACCCGAATGAAACCCAATTTCCCCATGGCCGGGAAGCGCCTCGTGCCCGCCCTGCTGACCACGGCGCTGTTCGCTGCGTCCGCCCATGCGCAGGAAGCGCCCACCCCGCCGGAATCACGCCCACCGGCGCCGGAGGCCTCACCCGCCAGCCCGGAAGCGCCCCCGGTCTCACCCAGCGCGCCGGCCGCGCCGCAGGCGGAACTCGAAACCCGGGCCGCCAAACAGGCACTGGAAGCGCGCCAGGCCGCGAAAGCCGAGGCGGCCGAGGCCTATGCCCGCGCCCTGGAGGCCGCGGAGGCCGAACAGCGCCAGGCCCTGGAGGCCGTCGAGACCGCCCGCAAGGACCTCGCCCGCCAGGCGGAGGAAGAACGCCGGCTGTCCCGCGATTTCCAGCGCCTCGCCCGCGAGAATGCCGAGCAGGCCGACCAGGCGCGCCGGATGGCGGACCAGGAACGCGAGCGGCGGCGCGAAGAGAACGACCGCATCCGCGAGGAACTGGAGCGCGCCCATGAAAACCTGCGCCGCGCCTCCCGCGAGGTGGCCCAGGTGCACCGTGAGATCAACCGCACCGAGCGCGTGCTCGCGCCCGCACCGGTGGTGCGTGTGAGCGGCGACCGCGCCGTGATCGGCGTCATCCTCGGCGAGAACGACCCCGCCGGCGTGGCTGTCCTTGGGCTGACTCCCGATGGCCCCGCAGAGCGCGCAGGCCTGAAACCCGGTGACACGATCACCGGGATGATGGGTGAACCCCTGACCGGTGACGGCGTGGACGGACGCGAAGTGATCGGACAGGCCATGAAAGACGTGGAGGCCGGTGACGAGCTCGTCATCACGGTGCAACGCGACGGCGAGTCGCGGGACTACGTGGTCACCGCCCAGAATCGCACGCCATTTGCCTGGCACAGCGTCTCGCGGCTGAGCTCCGTTCCGACAGCCCCGACACCGCCCGGCAGCCCGACGCCGCCCGTGGTCATCCATTCCATCGAAGCGCCGCGCGTGGACCGCGAGCGCCTGGAACGGGAAATCGAGGGCATTCGCCGGGATCTCGACCAGCGCAACGTGATCATCGCGGAACGCTTCGGCGAGGACATGAACGCGGTGATCGCGGACGACGGGTCCTATTTCTACGAGTTCGACTTTTCGGAAACCGGCGATGCCGCCCTGGCCGGCGCCAACCTCTGGTTCGGCATGCCACTGACCCGCGGCCTGAAGCTGATGGAACTCGAGCCGGGCCTGGGCGATTACTTCGCCACCGAGCGCGGCGTGCTGGTACTGCAGGCGAAAGAAGACAATGCCCTTCAGTTGCAGTCGGGCGACGTCATCCTGCGCGTCCACGGCAGCGAGGTCACGCGCCCCTCAGACGTGATGCGCGCCCTGCGCGATGTCGAAACCGGGGAAGTCGTCGAAATCGCCATCAAGCGCCAGCGCAAGAACCAGACGCTCAGTGTCGAGATCCCGGAGCCGTCCGCGGGCTTCGGCGGGCTCATTGAGCTGATCGAACCGAGGGTGGCCTCGAACTGCACCTTCACCATCGACAACGCCTGGGGTCCGACCGGTCACAGCATCGACATGAACTGTACGGATGCACCCGTCGTCGTGGACATCGCTCCGCACGAGGAAGTGCCCCACCCGGACTGAGTTGCTTGTCAGTGGCGCGGCGGGGGCCGGATAATAGCCCCCTGCCCCCGCCCCGCCCTGACCATGAACGAGACGCACACTTCCCCCGCCACCCGGCGCAAGGTCGGATTCGTCAGCCTCGGCTGCCCCAAGGCCCTGGTCGATTCCGAACGCATCATCACCCAGCTGCGCAGTGACGGTTACGAGCTGTCCGGCAGCTATGAGGACGCCGATGTGGTCGTCGTCAATACCTGCGGCTTCATCGACAGTGCGCGGGCCGAGTCCCTGGAGGCCATCGGCGAGGCCATCGACGCCAACGGCCGGGTGATCGTCACCGGCTGCATGGGCGTGAAGGCCGACGACATCCTGCAGGCGCATCCCAAGGTGCTTTCGGTGACCGGCCCGCAGCAGTACGAGCAGGTGGTCGGCGCCGTGCACCAGCACGCGCCCCTCGTCCGGCAGCACGACCCGTTCATCGACCTCGTGCCGTCCGCCGGCGTGAAACTGACACCCAGGCATTACTCATACCTAAAGATTTCAGAAGGTTGTAACCATCATTGCACCTTCTGCATCATCCCTTCGATGCGCGGCAAACTGGCCAGCCGACCGGCCGGCGACGTGCTGGGCGAGGCCGAGCGACTGGTGGCCAGCGGCACGAAAGAGTTGCTGGTGATCTCCCAGGACACCTCCGCCTACGGCGCGGACCTGAAGTACCGCACCGATTTCTGGGGCGGACGGCCTGTGAAGACCCGGATCACCGAGCTGTGCCAGGCCCTGGGCACCCTGGGCGCCTGGGTACGGCTTCACTACGTCTACCCCTATCCGCACGTGGACGAACTGATGCCGTTGATGGCGGACGGGCTGGTGCTGCCCTATCTCGACATCCCGCTGCAGCACGGCAGCCCGCGGGTGCTCAAACTCATGCGCCGTCCCGCTCACGCGGAAAAGGCCCTGGACCGGATCCGCCGCTGGCGTGACACCTGTCCGGACCTGACCCTGCGCAGCACCTTCATCGTCGGCTTCCCCGGCGAGACGGACGCGGACTTCCAGGAACTCATGGAGTTCATCGAGGAGGCGCGCCTGGACCGCGTGGGCTGCTTCCGCTATTCACCCGTCGACGGGGCCCGCGCCAACGATCTGCCCGACCCGGTGCCCGATGCCGTGGCCCGGGAGCGCGAGGCGATCTTCATGGCGCGCCAGGCGGAGATCAGCGCCGAACGCCTGCAGGCGAAGATCGGCACGGTGCAGGAGGTGCTGGTGGACGAGGTCGGCGAACTGGGCATGATCGGCCGCAGTCATGCCGACGCGCCGGAGATCGACGGAAAGGTCTGGATCAACGGCGCGGACCACGCCAATCCCGGCGACCTGCTGCGCGTGCGCATCACCGGCGCCGATGCGCACGACCTGCTCGGCGAGGCCGTCGACGCGGACGAGGCGTGAGCCCCCTGGCCCAGCTCTACCGGCGTCACCGCGAACGGCTGGCGGGGCCGGGGCTCTGGGTCGACCCGCCGGCCGACCTGCCCTGGCGAGAATTCACCGACGGCGGCAATCCCCAACTGCTCTGCAACGACGAACCCACGCACCGCGCCCTGGCGGCCGCCGGCGCGCCCGTGAGTTTCGGCGCCTTTCCAGGGGGCGCACTGGTGGACCGTATCGTGTTCACCCTTCCCCGCGAGAAGGCGCGGCAACGCCTGCAGGCGCAATACCTGGCGGGCCGGCTGGCCCCGACCGGCACCCTCTGGGCTGCCGGTGAATCGCGGGCCGGGGCACGGTCCGCCCAGGCGCAACTCAGCCCCTGGTTCGGTTCGGTCCGCAAGGCCGACAGCGCGCGGCATTGCGTGCTCTGGGAGGCCAGCGAGCCCTTGCCCGGCCCACCGTTCGAGCTGACGCAGCATGTCGAAAACTGGACCCTGGAAGGCACGGACCTGCACATCGCCAGCCTGCCCGGCGTGTTCGCCCATGGCGGCCTGGACGCGGGCACACGCCTGCTGCTCGCCCAGCTCGACACCCTGGTCGGCATGAAGCCGGACAGCGCCCTCGACCTGGGGTGCGGCGCCGGTGTGATCGGCGCCGCCTTGCTGCAACGACTGCCCGGACTGGAACTGACCCTGGCCGACGCCAGCGCCCTGGCGCTCACCGCGACACGCGCCACGCTGGCGCGCAACGCGCTCGAAGCGCGGGTCGTGGCCAGCGATGGCCTGAGGGGCGTGGACGGGCGCTTCGAACTGGTGATCAGCAATCCCCCTTTCCACCAGGGCCACCGCGAGCGGGCCGACCTCGGCGCGGGCCTGTTCGACGGCATCACGAGGACGCTCGAGCCCGGGGGTCGCTGCGTGCTGGTCGTGAACCGGCACCTGCCCTGGCCGCGCTGGATGGATGACACCTTCGGAGGCCACGAGGTTCTGGCCCAGGATGCGGGCTACCAGGTCCTGCTCGGCCGGCTCGAAACGAGGCGATCAGCGACCCGCCCTACTCTGGATCGATGAACCGCCCTTCACTGGCCTGCAGCACCCGCCTGGACGCCACCACGCCATCCTCGGCCGCCGTGACAGTGCGCGCGTAGGCCTCGAGCTGCTGTCGCCACTTGTCGCGGGTTTCTTCCGCCTCGGCGCCGGTCTTGTAGTCCACAACGTGCCAGGCTCCGTCGGAATCCTGGTACAGCCGGTCGACGATCAGCTTCTTCAAACGGGGGCCTTCGGGCGACAGGTACACCGCCTCGGCCAGCGAGCGGCGTTTACCGTCGGGTGTCAGGGTTTCCCGGACGTCTTCCTTCGCAAGCAGGCCACGAAGCAGGGCCACCAGTTCCTTCTCCAGATCCGGCAGGACCGCCCTGGGCGCACCCGCGATGGCCAGGCTGGAGCGCAGCGCCTCCGAGTGGTCCCCATACCACTCGCCCAGCCAGCGATCGCTCCAGTGGTCGTGCATCAGTTCCAGCCAGTGGTGCAGGGCCTCGCCCAGCGCCAGCCGGTCGCGCGCCGGCGGGGGCGCACCCAGTGTGACCGGCTCGGCCGAACCATCGATCGTTGCCGGATCAGGCTTCGCCGGCGCGTGGAGCGATGCAGTCGCTGCGGCCAGCCGCACCAGCGGCCGCATCGGCGGCCCATCCGGAACCGGCGAATCCTCCAGCTCCATCACTTCCACCAGGGGTTCGAAATGCGGGCGCATGAACTCCAGGAAGCTGCCCTTGAAGCTGCCCAGGGTGCCGTCCTTTTTGGGCGCGACCGAAGCCGTCATGGCCAGGTACCGGCGCGCGCGTGTCATGGCCACATACAGCAGGCGCTGAAGTTCGCTCTCACGGGCCTCGCTTTCCAGCAGACCGAGGTGGCCGTACAGGGATGGCAGCACTTCATTCGCGGGTGGCATCGGCCCCTGCAGCGCGCCACGGAGGTCGCCTTCCACCGGAATATCGAGGCTGCGAAACAGGCTGCGATTTGGACCGGGACCCGTTCCCTGCATGGAGGGCAGGAACACGGCATCGAACTCCAGGCCCTTGGCCTTGTGGACGGTCATCAATTTCACCGCGCCCGTGCCCGAGCCCGCGTACAGAAATTCGAGCCGCTCGACCAGCACGGCGGCCAGGTCCTCGGGCGAGTCGCGCTCGACACGCGCAAGCAGGCGCAGGAACACGTCCGCATCATCCAGGTCCTCGGGGCTTCGGGCCACCCGGGGGCCGCCCAGCGCCGCCCAGGCGGCCTCGACGCGCCGTGCCAACGGTACCTGCCCGGCAGACGCCACCGCGGGCGCCAGCGCCCGGGCGATGAAGTCGACACGCTCACGGACCTGTGGCGCCAGGGCGTCCAGGATGCCGGGATCACGCAGACGCTCGAACAGGTTCGCCTCATTGAGCGCACCCGCCACCTGCAGCAGATCACCCGGCTGCAACGCGCACCATGGCCCCAGCAGCACGCCCAGCCAGGCCACGCGGTCGCCGGGATGCAGCAGCGCCCGCACCAGCGTGAGCAGGTCCAGGACCACCGGGCGATGCTCGAGGGACTGCACTTCCACGGCCTCGAAGGGCACACCCAGTTGGGCCAGGGCCGAACCGATGGGTTCCAGGTGCTTGCGTTTGCGCGCCAGTACGCCGATCGACGCCGCTTCGCCGTCCTCGAGCAGTTCCCGGATGCGGTAGGCGATCCACTCGGCCTCGGCGCCTGGCCCACCTCCCTCGCCGGGAGGAAAGGCGTGGAACTCGATACCGCCACCGGCTCCGGCAAACGCGTCCACCGGCGTGTAGCCCACGTGCCCGACGGACACTGGAGAGGGCGGCTGGAACACGGAGCGCCCCATGGCGTTGACCGCTTCGATCACCGTGGCGGTCGAACGGAAGTTGACCGTCAGTTCGAGGGGGGTCAGTTCCACCGGACCGAGGCTGGCGCGGGCCAGCAGGTCGCGAAACAGGTCCACCTCGGCCTTGCGGAATCGGTAGATGCTCTGCATGGGATCGCCCACGAGAAAAAGGCTGCGCTGCTCATCAGGCAGCCAGCCGGCCACCAGCCGCTCCACCAGCTCGTACTGCAGGCGGGACGTGTCCTGGAACTCGTCGATCAGGACGTGCATGAGGCGCCCGTCCTCGATCAGCAAGGCCTCTCCGGGCGCGTCCTCGTCGCCCAGGGCGGCGAGGGCCAGTTGCGCCACGTGCTGGAAGTCGCAGGCGCCGGACTCGGCGAAACAGGACTCGAGGTGGTCACAGGCGCGCAACAACAGCCGGCGCAGGTCGGCCACCAGCGACCCGTCTCCCGGAACACGGTCCAGGGGCGGCGCCTTGATGAACCGCGTGTAGGCGGCGATGGCGTCCGGGTCCTCGTACCAGGCGGCGACGATGACCTTGAGCGCATCGACCTCGTCCGTCCGTGCCGGCGAAGCGCCCGGATACACGGAACGGTTGACGTATGCCGCCGAGTACGGCTCGTCGGAGGATTTCTTCTTGAGCGCAGCCAGGATGTTCCAATAGGCCCAGGCCCTCACATCCGGACTCGCCGTCGCTCCGTCCCTGGCCAGTGCTTCCAGGGCCTCCGGCAAGGGATCGTCCGGATTCGGCTCGTCCGTGAGCGGGGCGAGCCGCGCCAGGGCGGCGCCGGCCGATTCCAGCGTTTCACGCCCCAGGTGGGCCTCCAGCACCTTCAGTTCCAGTCGCTGCCGCAGGGACAGCAGGCCGGGCACATCACCCGCGCCGGACGTCATCGTCTCGCGCCATTGGTCCCGGCGCGGCAATTCACTCGCGAGCAGGTCCGTGAGCCGGTTGGCGTCCCCGCGCTCGCGCAGCAGCAGGTGCTCCAGCGCCTGGCGCTCGGGCGCGCCATCCAGCGCCCGGGACGCCTCGTCGATGGTACGCCGCGCCGCTTCCCGGTACATCGGCTGTGGATGCTCCGCGACCGCCAGGCCGGCCAGTGGCAGGGGCTGCCCGGTGCTGCGCGCGGCCAGTCGGGCGCAGAGTCCGTCGATGGTGTGGATCTGCAGCCGCGACGGGCGCTCCAGCAGGCGCCAGCCGAGCTCGGCGTCTCTCTGCAGGACGCCCAGCGCCAGTTCATGGGCCCGGCGCTGGTGTGCGGCCTCGGGCGCCTCGCCGGAAGCGGCGACCCGCAGCCGTTCCATGACCCGGTCCACCATTTCGCGCGTCGCCTTGCGCGTGAAGGTGACAGCCAGCACCTGTTCAGGCCGTTCCACCAGGGCCAGAAGGCGCAGGAACCGCTGGGTGAGCAACTCCGTCTTGCCCGAACCGGCCGGGGCCTGGACTGCGAAGGAACCCGCGGGATCGATGGCCTGGTCGCGCGTCTTCTGGTCGGCGGGAGACGTCGGCCGGGACTCAGACATGGTCGGACTCCATGGCGAACTCTTCCTCGTCCGAGCCGGCCAGGCGCAGCAGCAGGTCGAGTCCGAGGTAGTTCAGCGCCTTTTCGTCATGCACGACGAAGCCGCATTCGCCCCGTCGAAACTCATCCAGCAATCCGTTGATCGTCGACGCCCACGACGCCAGGGCTGTCGGCCAGTCCGGAAACGGCGCCCGGTCCCCCATGAGTTTGACGCCCTTGCCCTTGAGCGAAGCCTCGCCGGTCCAAAGCACCCGGTGCATGTCGCCCCCGCGCACCCCCAGCTGCCCGATGCCGAGCACCGGCTCCGGCGCCGTGCGCGAAAGCACCGCGTACAGGGGCAACTGGAGTTCGACGGGGCGTTCCCTGCCCCAGGTGGCCCCGGCCAGTTTTCCGGTCTTGTAATCGAGCAGCAGTGCGCCATCGCCGATGCGGTCGATACGGTCCATTCGAACCCGGAAACGAAAACCCGCCAGCTGGGCTTCGCGGTCTTCCTCCAGCCGCCAGGGGCGTCCCAGCGGCTGTGAGCGCTCATACGCCAGCCATTGCCGAAGCAGGTGTTCGAGACGCCGACGTTCGGCCGACTCGGCCGCAGGGGCCAGGACCCGGTCCGCGTGTTCTTCGACCAGGGCCGCCGCCACGGCGGCCGCAATGCCGCTTTCGTCCGGCAAACCACCCTGTGCGAGCGCCGCGGAATACAGTTGCTCCAGCGCGCTGTGGACCAGCGAACCGGTATAACTGGCATCGGCGAACGCCGAGGGCGAATCCGGGAATTCGGCGCCCAGGCGGTGGACCAGGAACGCCGCCCAGGGGCAGGCGGACTGGGTATTGAGCAGTCGGACGACGCCACGCAATTCCAGTTCGTCCGCCGGCAGAGCCGGCGCGGCGGAAAGGGGTTCGGGCAGCAATCGGTCGCGGCCGCTGGCCGTCTCCGGATCGCCCGCCCCGGGCCAGGTCGCACGGGCCAGTTGGGCGCCGGGCAGGGACATCTCCGACGGCTCGGCGCCCTCCCCCACCAATGCGCTGGGGGCCGTGGGAACACCGTCGACCTGGGCGGCCCTGGAAAACACCAGTCGACGCGCACTCGCAAGCAGTGCGTCGTGGACCCGTTCGCCATGCGCGAATTGCGTGTCCGGCCGGCTGCGCGGCAGATGGCGCGTCATGGAGAACGGCAACAATCGGTTCGTACGCACGGGCGCCGGCCAGTTGTCCCCGTGGACGTTCATGACCCAGGTCGCGTCGAAGGACTGTCCGGCCGCATCCTCGATGTCCAGGACCTGGACCGGCGACAAGGGGCCGCCCATGGAAGGCCGGCGCGATTCACCACACCACTGGCGCAGCATGGTCAGCGCTTCACCATCATCGCGCACACCCGTGAACTCGATCTCTTCGAAGGCCTGGCGCAGGCCGTCGACCGCCTGTTGGGCGATCCGGCCCACCGCGCCCGGGCCCGGCCAGCCCCAGTGCGTCAACAGCGCATGAAACCGTCGCGCCGGAGCGCTGCTTTCGCCGACGTCCTGGAGCCGTGCCACCGATTCGACCAGCAACGGAACCTCCAGGCCTTTCGCCGCATCGGTCACGTCCACGAAACTCCACTGGTATCGACGGTTTCTGCGCATCCGCAATTCCAGCAGCGCCCGCGCGGCGCGCTCTTCGTCGGCGCCGGCCCAGCACCGCGATCGCAGCCAGCGGCTGACTCGCGCGAAGGGCCAGCCGCGGCGCGGCCCGGACAACGAGAGCTCCAGCAGTTCCAGGGCGTCAGCGACCAACGGGTGTTCGAGCAGAGGACGCCCCCCATGCAGGTGCACCGTCCCCGCCTCGACCGGCGTGAGCGCCAGGGCGGCCTCGGGATGAAAGGTGTGCAGGAAGGTCCGCTCCAGTTCCGGTCCCAGCGAGGCCAGGTCGTTGACGGCAACCGCCACCCGCCGAGCCCCCGCCTCGACCTCCTTCCTAGCCCAGGTCGCGGCGGCGCGCCATTCCTCTCCCGGTTCACTGAACACCATCCGCTCGACGGACGGTGGCGATTCAGGCGCCGCCACTTCGAGGGTGGCCTGGACGCCCAGCCCTTCGAGCGCCGCCAGCAGGCGCCGCTCCAGCCGCGTGAGCTCCACGAAGCCACGCAGGACGATGCGTTCCGGCAAGGGCACGGGCAGGCCGCCGGTGTCGGCGATCAGGCCGCACAGCCAGCGCAACTGCTCCGCCGGGTTCAGCCAGCCCTCGCGCGCCATGGCCGCGTGCACCTGCCGCCGCCAGGCGCAGAAACTGTCGTCACTCCAGTCGCGGCCAGGCACCAGGCCCTCGGGCAGCAGCCAGTGCTCGCACAAGCGGTCGGCTTCCATCGCTTCCCGGGCCAGCGTGGCGATGTCCCCCGATTGCCAGTCATCCCGGCCATCGGCGCGGATGGCTTCGACCCAGAGTCGGCGAATGCGGTGGTGTGAGGGGGCGAAGGGTGTCCGGCGGCCCAGCAGCAACAGGCTGGTCTCCAGCAACTGGCCGGCCCACAGGGAGAACACTTCGATGGCGGGCGCCGCGAAGGCGCCGGAACCGCTCCGGTCGAGGTGGTACGTGGCCAGCTGGCCTTGCAGGGCGGTGTGGTTGGGGACGAGTACGAGCGCTTCCGCGCCCTGCCCGGGCGTCAAGCCGGGCCTCCGGCCGGAAAATGACCGAGGACAGTGAGTGCGTGCGTAAGCATCCGGACCATGACCGCAGTGTAAGCGCAACGATTCTCAAAGTCCGAGAACGGTTCACCGGTCCCCAGCGGAGTCCCGGCCGGCGACGGACCGGCTGCTACACTGGACCCATGTGCGGCAAAGCCTCCGTCTCCCACCTCAGCTGGAAAGAGATCTTCGCCTGGGCGAACAGCCTCACGCCGCCGGAGCACCTGCCGCCGGATCCGGCCTCGCGAGTCAACGTTTCGCCTTCCCGCCTGCGCCGCAAGTCGGACCCGGACTCCATGGAATGGGAAACGCTGCCGGCCGTCATGGCGGACAACGGGCTCGACGTGCCCACGGAGGCGACCTGGCCCTTCCTGCCGCACTGGTCCGGCGGGCGCCTGCCGATGATGAAGGATGGCCGGCTGCTGTCGACCGCCAATGCGCGGCTGCGGCGTGAGGCCGAGCCCTTCGCCCCCACCTTCATGACCGCCTGGAACCGCGACCGTCGCGCCGTGGTGTTCGTATCCTGGTTCTACGAGTTCGACCGGCGCGTGCACCCCCAGGTGCCCTGGGCGGTGTTCCCGCTCGACCGGCCATTCTGGGCCATGGCGGGACTGGCCAGTTTCAGCAAGGGAGACGATGGCGTACCGCGCCCCAGTGTCGCCATCATCACGGTGGAGCCGAACGAGGTGCTCACCTCGGTGGGGCACCACCGCAGCCCGGCCCTCCTGCCTGATCCGGGCGCGGTGCGCACCTGGTTGCGGGGCGACCGGAACGCCGCCCTGGAACTGCTGCACGCGGCGGACAATGAAACCATGGGGGTCGAGGAGGTGCCGATGGGAATCAAGATCCCCGGCAACGAAAACATCGAACTGCCGCCGACACTGGCGCAACGAAAAAACGCCCCGTGAGGGGCGTTTTTCGTGAAGCGGTGTGACCTGGCCGGGATGTGGCGCTTACCAGCCCCAGGGTTTGGTCGGACGTTCGCCGGTCAACGGCGCGTCCTCGGCGGAGCGCTGCGTGGGCTCTGCCACGCCGGCGCCCTTGAAGCTGTCCTGGTAGGGCCAGCTGGAGGTGTCCGGGTTGGTCGGGCGGCTCATGTCGTAGCCCGTCAGCACGTTCCGCACGGAACCCACTGCCGGGGAGGCGTTACGCTCACGGGCGGCCTTCTCGTTCGAGCGTGCATACAGCTCCACCGAAGACCAGTCACGGGACTTCGACGGGCTCGGCGCGGGCGCCTGCGTCCGATGATGATCGAACTTGCTGCTCGGCGGCGCGCCCTTGCCCTGACCCCAGCCCCAGGGGGCGGGTGTGGCGGCAAGGCCGGAATTGAGGTGTGCGAGCCGGGCCTGGGAACTGCTCCGTCCTGAAGGTGACAGGGTCCGGTAGGCGGATTTTCCTGCGACTGACAGAGAGCGGAAGAGCCAGACGACAACGGCGGCTGCGATGACTCCAGCAACGGTAAGTGTGGCGTAAAACAACATGGTCGTGATCCTGTTACGACGTTCCAGGGCGGCCGGGAAATCATTTTCCGGCCCCTGGGTCACCTTCCTGGAAGCAACCGGTCTCCAGACCGGCGTGACGCGTTACGTCGTGAACATTCCGCTGTTCGTACGCGTCCCCACTTCCAGTGGGGTGGCTCAATTCAGGTCAGTCTTTGACCTGCGCCAAAACCCGGAAATCGAGTGTCCGGGCTGGATCACCTGTCCCGCGATCTGTCGATCGGCGCGTCCGTGCAGGGGATGACGGACAGGGATTACCCGAAATATAGCATCCAGGCAGAGGTTTAGGCAACAAAGCGGAAGAATTTTTCGCGCTTGTGCCGGCCTCTTGTAAGGGATTACCGGCGCGTGAGGAAAAAGTTCATGGCGCGTCGGAATTGCCTGGCGCTGGATTGGCGGGATGGTCCGACAGGGACGTCAGCCAGGCCGAAACCTGTGCCACGAGGTCCGGATCGATGGCGCGGGCATAGTTGGTATGCGCCTGGATGTCCCAGCGTCCGCCGGGCGGCGGGCCCTCGGGCCACCGGTCTGCCGGCCAGCGCTCGCGATCCCAGTGCGCGCCCCCACGGATGGCGATCAGCCAGTCGGCCCCGTCCCGATGCGTCACCAGCGCGCCCCCGGAGGCGCCGGCGTCGGAATCGCAATCGTCCAGCAGCTGCCCGGGCCAGGCGCCACCACCGATGTCCTGTTTCGACGACAGCACGGCCCGGCACCCGGTGGTGACGCTGATCTCACCCCGGGACCGGTTCCAGGCAATCAGTCCGAGGTCGCCCTGCCCGTCCGCCACCCTGGCGACCGGCAGGGGCGCCAGGCCCCGGGCGCCCTCCGGCGCGCGCCACTCCGGCCCCAGCCAGACCAGCGCCCAGTCGCCCCGACCACTGCCTGCCGCCGAAGGATCCGCCACCGGGTCGAAGTCTCCCTTCAGGGTCCAGTCCGTTCTGAGCTCAGCGGTGTATCCGGGCAACTGGCCCAGCGCCATGTAGTGAAAGTCACAGCGCTGCCAGGGTCGTCCCGCATCCAGGTCGAACAGCACGTGCGCGGCGGTGGCGATGACCCGGCCCGACGGCGCCGGCGTGAGCGCGTCCAGGTCCAGGAGCGTGGCCGAGCCCCGAATGGCGCCATCACAATGAACGACGCCGGCGCTTCGATACCAGTCATGGCCATGACCGCCACCGACCCCCTGGCTGAGTCCACGGCGATCGTCTTCCGGGCCGTTGCCCGGCTCGCCATCGCCAAACACGCCGGCGGTGGCCGCGCCCGCCAGCACGGCGGAAAGAACGGCCAGGAGCACGACGACGTACCCGTGGCGGGATCGAAGGACGAATTCTGGACAGGAGCGGTTCACGTCGTAAATCGGGTGGAAGCAACCGGGGGTTCGCAAGGTTAATGGCCACCTCCGCGCCCGGTCAATCGACCCCGGCCGCGGGCCACCCGGCTTGACCGGGGGGTTCGAAGCCGGACAATGAGCCCCATGAACGCCGCCCATCAAACCGCTCCCGATTCCCTTCAGCCTCCGGATTCCGCATCCGGCAGCGACCTCGACGCCCGCGGGCTGCTCTGTCCCGAGCCTCTGCGCCTGGCGGAACTGGCGATGCGCGAGATGGGCGAAAGCGCCGTGCTGCGGGTGCACGCCACCGACCCGGCGGCGCCCATCGACTTCGAGGCCTGGTGTCTGCGCCGTGCGCATGAGTTCCTGTCCTGCGAGGCCGTGGACGAAGGTTGGGTGATTCGCGTGCGCAAGGGCGCCGGATCGCTGGCCGGAACCGCCCCGGACGCAAGCGATGAGTGAGCGCAACCCCGCATCGCGATTCTCCATGGCCGATGTATCGGCCAAGACGCCCACGCGGCGGCGTGCCCTGGCGAGGGGCGCCATCCTGTTGGGTGAAACCGCCTTCAATGCCGTCGCCAGGGGCGAGGTGCCCAAGGGAGACCCGCTGGCCATGGCCGAGATCGCCGGAATCCAGGCCGCGAAACTCACGCCCCAGTTGCTGCCCCTGTGTCACCCGATCTCGCTCAGCCGGGTGATCATTCATACCCGCCTGGACGCCGATCGCCATGCCGTGGTCGTCTACGCCCTGGCCGAGATCACGGAACGGACCGGGGTGGAGATGGAGGCGCTCACCGGACTCAACGTCGCCCTGCTGACCCTCTGGGATCTGTGCAAGCCGCTGAACGCGGCGCTCGAAATGACGGAGTCCCGACTGCTGTACAAGAGTGGTGGCAAACAGGGGGTGTGGACACACCCCGGGGGACTGGACGAGGAGGCCGAGGCGCTGCTGGCGCGGCCGTGAATCCTCAGCCGCTGTGGGCGTGCGCGTGCGCCCCGCAGCGCTGGCAATTGACCCAGTGGGCCTCGCCCGAGCGGTAGTGTTCCTTTTTCCAGATCGGCAGCCGGACCTTGGCCTCGTCGATGATGTAGCGCGCGGCCTGGAAAGCCTCGTCGCGGTGCGCCGAAACAACGCCGACCACGATGGCGAGTTCGCCCAGTTCCAGCCGTCCCTCGCGGTGAATGCAGACCGACCGTTCGATCGACCAGCGCTCCGCCGCCTCGGCCAGGATCTTCTCACCCTCGGATTGCGCCAGCGGTCGGTAGACCTCGTATTCCAGCCGGTCCACCGCTTCGCCCTCGTTGTGGTCGCGCACCCGCCCTTCGAAGAACACCGCGGCGCCGCAGCCATGATGCTCCAGCGCGGCGCGGATGGCCGGGAGGTCGATCGGGGTGTCCGTGATGGAGAAACTCATCCGCCGGCCACCGGCGGGAAGAACAGCACCTCATCCCCGTCGGAGAATGCGCTTTCCCAGTCCACCAGGGTGTCGTTCAGCGCCACCCGTGCAGCGGCCTCCGGATGGAGCGCGGTGTGGGCGGCCACCCGCTCGCCAAACAGCTCGGCGAGGGTTTCGGCGGCGCTGGCGATGGTTTCCTCGGATCGGCCGGTGGCGTCACGGAAGGCGGCGAAGTACCGCACGTGGACCGTCTTCATCAGCCCCCCATGCGAAACATTTCGACGCGGGGGTCGGCGCCCGGCGCCTGTTTGCCGCGTTCCTCGCTGTAGCGGTCCTCGCGCTCATGCCAGCGAGCCAGCAGGACGTCACGAAGTCCCGCGTCGTCGTCCGCCTGGCGCAGCAGGGGCCGCAGCGCCAGGCCGCGGGCCGCGAACAGGCAGGTGTAGAAGTTGCCGTCGGCCGTGACCCGGGCACGGCTGCAGCTGCCGCAGAACGGCTGGCTGACCGACGATATGAAACCGATCTCCCCTGCCCCGTCCTCGTAGGCGTAGCGACGCGCCGTCTCACCCGGCGTTTCGCTGGCGACGGGCTTCAGCGGCCAGCGCGCATGGATGCGGCGCAACAGCTCCGCGCTGGGCACGACCTGCTCGGCCGACCAGTGATTGAGGTTGCCCACGTCCATGAACTCGATCAGGCGCACAACGTGACCCGTGCCGCGAAAGTGCGCCAGCAGGTTCTCCACGCCGGCGTCATTCACGCCGCGTTGCACCACCGTGTTGATCTTGAGCCTGCGGAAACCGGCGGCTTCCGCCGCCGCGATGCCCTCGAGCACCTCGTCCACCGAGCCTCGCCCGCCGGACATGCGCGGGAAGACCTCGGGGTCCAGGCTGTCCAGGCTCACCGTGATGCGGTGCAGGCCTGCCGCCCGCAGCGCCGTGGCGTGGCGCGGCAACAGGGTGGCGTTGGTGGTCAGGGCCAGGTCGTGCACGCCCGGTGTCGCCGCGATGCGATCCACCAGGCCGACCAGTCCCGGACGCAACAGCGGTTCCCCGCCCGTGAGCCGGATCTTGTCGACCCCGAGCCCGGTGAACACCCGGACCAGGCGAATCAGTTCGTCATCGGTCAGCAACTGCTCGCGCGGCAGGAACACGCCCCGACCCATCAGGGAGTCGCCGGGCATGCAGTAGGTGCATCGCAGGTTGCAACGGTCCAGCACAGACAGGCGCAGGTCGCGCAGCGGGCGGGCGAAACGGTCCCTCGGCGACGCCACGGGTGCGGCCAGGGGCACGACACGGGGTGTGCAGGGCTGTGTCATGCGTCCCAGTCTACTGGCTTTGAAAAGAACCCGTGGTGAAATTCGCGGATCGGACCGAAGCCTGCGGTGGTCAGAAATCCCGGCGCAGCAGACGCCGGTCGAGGTGCCGCCACATGTACTCGTGAAACTCGCGTTCCTTGCCCTCGAGGGCCAGTTCGAAGGTGCGCGCCAGCAACCGCGCCTCGTGCCGGTTGCGCCAGCTCACCAGCGCCCAGACGAAGGCCACAAGGAAGATCACCAGCAGCAGGGGGACATGACCCGTCAGCCAGGCCACGGTGCTGAGCAGGGTGACGGCCCAGAAGGCCAGGATGCCCTGCCGGCGTTTGCTGATGGCTTCGTACTGGGCTTCGCGGAAGGCGCTCACATAGGCGTGCGGGGTGTCGTCGATCAGCATGAAATGCTTCTCGTAATACGGCGTGCTGTCCCGGAGCGTGATGGGGTATTTCATCACTTCGCCTTGTCTTGGTCGCCGATGAGCAGTTGGCGTTGAGTCCCCTTGGCCGGATGATAGCGCAATGGTTGGGGGGGTGTTATGGGGGGGATGGTGTATTTGGGGGTGGGGTTTTTGGGGGCTTGGCGGTTGTTGTGAGGGGGATTGACGGCGGTTGGGTGTTGTTCAAGTGGGGATTGACGGCGGCCATCCCTGGCCGCCGCCCTTCGGGCGCACTGCGTGCGTCCAAATTTGCTCCAGGCAAATTTGTCGAACCTTAGGCAGCTTTGCTGCCAGTTCGTCTCCCTTAGGAGGATGCCTCACAAACAAAAAAGGCCCGCTTTGCAGCGGGCCTTTTTTGTTTGTATGGCGTCCCCAGGGGGATTCGAACCCCCGTTACTAGCGTGAAAGGCTAGGGTCCTGGGCCTCTAGACGATGGGGACGTTGGTGGAGCTAGGCGGGATCGAACCGCCGACCTCTACAATGCCATTGTAGCGCTCTCCCAGCTGAGCTATAGCCCCTGAAAGGCGCGCAATCATACCCACCCCACCGGGGTGTGTCAAACCTCTTTTTCGCCCCGGGTTCAGGCGATCTCCACAGCCGCCTCGGAAGGCCGTTGCGAAGGGATTCCATGGCGCGAGGGACGCATGCTGTTGAAGCTGTGTCCCTGCTGCAACAGGTAGCCCAGCCACTTGTCCAATGCCATGTTTTCGCGCCAGGCGCGCTGCAGCAGCGGGCCGGACGGGTACCAGGGATGCGCCGAGCGCGTGAAGGCCTGGTCGGCGTTGAACGCGGTCACTTCCGCCATGCGCGCATCCTGGTACATGCGGATGTGCGCATCCGGAACCAGGCGCTCGCACTCACGCTGTTCGAAGTCGTAGGTCAGGCGAATGAAGTGGGTGAAGGCGTGCCGTTCGAGGATGTCCAGGCGCAGGTCCGGCGACCCGGAAACCCGGGAGCGGAAGCGGTCTCCGTGCGCCGCCGCGTCCGGGATCAACAACTGCAGTTGGCGGTAAATCTCTTCCTGTGTTTCCTGCAGTGTTGCGAGTTTCGGACGCGGTGTCGGACGGGCATGTTCCCTGAACGAAACCATGGCGCGCAGCTTAGCACGCGCCCAATTCTTGACGGTAGGTTGGTGGGTCGTGGCACAATGTCCAACCCGTGCTGATGATTTTGTCGGCACCCTCCCCGCCTGGAACCACCGCCCCTGCCGGGTGCGACCCGCACTGGTTCAGAACATCTCCCGCTGAAGCCCCAGCTGCAGCAGGACGCGTGATGAAATCTCCTCGATGGACGAGTGCGTGGTCACGAACATCGGCACCCCTTCCATGCGCAGCAGGCTGCGGGCCGCGTCAACTTCCTGGCGGCACTGGCGCAGCGAGGCGTAGCGGCTGCCCGGCCGGCGTGTTTCACGAATCTGGCTCAGGCGTTCGGGTTCGATGTCCAGGCCCACCAGCTTGTATTTGTGCTTGCGCAGAAAGTGCGGCAGGCGCATCTCGTCGAGGTCCTCGGGCGTGAGCGGGTAGTTGGCCGCCTTCACGCCGAAATGCAGGGCCATGTAGAGGCAGGTCGGCGTCTTGCCCGATCGCGAAACGCCCACCAGGATCAGGTCCGCCTCCTTGAAATCCACACTCACCCCGTCGTCGTGCGTGAGGGCGTAGTTCGTCGCGTCCATCCGGCCTTCGTACTTGTCCACGTTGGTCAGGCCATGCGCCTGGCCCACACGCGGCTTGTGGGCGATGCCCAGGGCCTGCTCCATGGGACGCAGGAAGGTGGCGAACAGGTCGAGCAGCACCCCGCTGCTGGTCCCGATGATGGCGCAGAGCGTTTCGTCCAGCATCGTGTTGATGACGATGGCCGGGGCCCCGTCGCGTACCGTGGCGAGGTTGATGGCGTTGACCGCCTCGCGGCAGGCCTGCTCGTTGTCGACGAAGGGCAAGCGGACCTGGCGGAAGCTCACGTCGGGGAACTGGGTGATGAGGCTGTGGCCCAGGGTCTCCGCGGTGATGGCCGTGCCATCGGATATGAAAAAAACCGTGCGTTTCATGGGCTCCCGGACCGGTCGTCGGTCGTCATCCTGATGCTTGGCTGGACGGAATCATAGCAACCCCGCCCGTGCCGCCGTGCCGATGCCGTCGCGGCGTGGCCTCACCTGCCATGGAACGCTACACTACCGCCCTTTCCAGACACGGCATGGGGATTCACTTGGCACAGTACATCGCCTGGCTGCATGAACTCGGAATGCAGGACCTGGCCCAGGTGGGCGGCAAGAACGCCTCGCTGGGTGAAATGATCAGCCAACTCGCCGACCTCGGGGTCGAGGTGCCCGGCGGATTCGCCACCACGGCCGACGCCTTTCGCGAGTTTCTCGACCAGTCCGGCCTGAAGCAGCGCATCGACACGACGCTGGCGGCCCTGGACGTCGACGACACCCAGGCACTGACCGCGACCGGCAAGCAGGTGCGCGGCTGGATCATGGACACGCCCTTCCCCGCCCCCTTCCAGGAAGCCGTCGAGGCGGCCTGGGCGGAACTGGTCGAACGGTCCGGCAAGGAGCCCTCGGTGGCGGTGCGTTCCTCGGCCACCGCGGAGGACCTGCCCGACGCGTCCTTCGCCGGCCAGCAGGAAACCTTTCTGAACGTGCGCGGCCTGCCGGACGTGCTCGCAAAAATCCACGAGGTGTTCGCCTCGCTCTACAACGACCGCGCCATCGCCTATCGCGTGCACCAGGGCTTCGATCACGGCGACGTGTACCTGTCCGCCGGCATCCAGCTCATGGTGCGCTCCGACCTGGCCTCCTCCGGTGTGATGTTCACCCTGGACACCGAATCGGGTTTCCGCGACGCCGTGTTCCTGACCTCGTCCTGGGGCCTGGGCGAAACCGTGGTCCAGGGCGCGGTGAACCCGGACGAGTTCTATGTCTTCAAGCCGACCCTGCGCGCCGGCAAGCAGGCCATCCTGCGCCGCAACCGGGGCACCAAGGCCATCGAGATGGTCTTCGACGAATCGGGCACCGGCGTGTTGACCCGCGACGTGCCGCTGGAGCGCCAGGCGCGTTTCAGCCTGGAGGACGCGGAGGTAGAGGCGCTGGCCCGCCACGCCCTGGTCATCGAGGAACACTACGGCCGCCCGATGGACATCGAGTGGGCCAAGGACGGGGAGAACGGCCGCCTGTACATCGTCCAGGCGCGGCCGGAGACCGTCCGCAGCCGGGCGGGAGAAGGCGCCGCCCTGGAACGCTACCAGCTGCTCGAACGGGGCGACCTGCTCTGCGAGGGCCGCAGCATCGGCCACAAGATCGGCTCGGGCAAGGCGCGCATCGTGCGCGGCCTGGACGCCATGCACTCGGTGCAGGCCGGTGACGTGCTGGTCACCGACATGACCGACCCGGACTGGGAGCCGGTCATGAAACGCGCGGCGGCCATCGTCACCAACCGCGGCGGTCGCACCTGCCACGCGGCCATCATCGCGCGCGAACTCGGCATTCCCGCCGTCGTGGGTTGCCGTGACGCGACCGACACCATTCCCGACGGGGCCGAGGTGACGGTGAGCTGTTCCGAAGGTGACACGGGCTACGTCTACGCCGGCGAACTGAACTTCGCGGTCAAGCAGGACAATCTCGCCGAACTGCCCGAGGCGCCGCTGAAGATCATGATGAACGTGGCCAACCCGGACCGCGCCTTCGACTTCAGCATGATCCCCAACCACGGCGTGGGACTCGCGCGGCTGGAGTTCATCATCAACCGCATGATCGGCATCCACCCCAAGGCCCTGCTCGAGTACGAGGTCCAGGAGCCGGAGGTGAAACAGGCCATCGACGACCGCATGGGCGGATACGCCGACCCGGTGAGTTTCTACGTCGAGCGCCTGGCCGAGGGCATCGCCACCATCGCCGCGGCCTTCCATCCCAAGCCGGTGATCGTGCGCCTGTCCGACTTCAAGTCCAACGAGTACGCCAACCTGATCGGCGGCGAACGCTACGAGCCGGACGAGGAAAATCCGATGATCGGCTTCCGCGGCGCCTCCCGCTACGTCGCCCCGGGTTTCCGGGACTGCTTCGCGCTGGAGTGCCGCGCCATGCGCAAGGTGCGCGAGGACATGGGCCTGGACAACGTGCAGGCCATGATTCCCTTCGTCCGCACCGTGGAGGAAGCCCGGCAGGTCATCGAAGTGCTCGACGACCTCGGCCTCAGGCGCGGCGAGAAGAACCTGCAGATCATGATGATGTGCGAGCTGCCCTCCAATGCCGTGCTCGCGGACGAGTTCCTGGAGATCTTCGACGGATTCTCGATCGGCTCCAACGACCTCACCCAGCTGACCCTGGGCCTGGACCGAGACTCCGCGGAAATCGCCGAACTGTTCGACGAACGCGACCCGGCCGTGAAGAAGTTGCTGGGCATGGCCATCAGCGCCTGCCGGGAGAACGGCAAATACGTCGGCATCTGCGGCCAGGGCCCGTCCGACCATCCCGACCTCGCCGAGTGGCTGATGGAACAGGGCATCGAAAGCCTGTCCCTCAACCCCGATACCGTCGTGGAAACCTGGTTGAGGCTGGCGAAGGCCTCCTGACGCCCGGAACGCCCTACGGCGTTCCGCCCAATGCGCCCATGAAGGCGCGGTAGTGGCGCAGCTCCGCCACCGACTCGCGAATGTCGGACAGGGCTTCGTGCCGGTTGTCCTTGACCACGCCTTCGGCCACGGCGGGCGCCCAGCGGGTGGCGAGTTCCTTGAGGGTGGAGACGTCCAGGTTGCGGTAGTGGAACCACTGCTCCAGGCGCGGCATGCAGCGATGCAGGAAGCGCCGGTCCTGGCAGATGCTGTTGCCGCACATCGGGGAGGCGCCCGGCTCCGACCAGTCCTTCAGGAACTCCAGCGCCGCCGCCTCCGCACCCGCCATGTCGACATCGCTGGCTAGCACACGGTCCCAGAGGCCCGATGCGGTGTGATGGCGGGTATTCCACTCGTCCATGCCTTCGAGCACCGCCAGGGGATGCCCGATCGCGATCACCGGCCCCTGGGCCAGCTCGACCAGCTCGGCGTCGGTCACGATCAACGCCAGTTCGAGGATCGTATCCCGGTCGGTGTCCAGGCCCGTCATCTCCAGGTCGATCCAGACCAGGTTCTGTTCCTTGTTCATCGCATCGCCCCTTGGAGGAAGGTCGATGATACCCATCGGCCCACCGGGGATGCCAGCCGGCCACCCCGCTGATTTAGAATGCCGCCCATGTCACCGCACACCGCCGCCCGGAACGCCCGTTGACCGATACCCAGAAAGCCCGGGTGCTGGTGGCCTATGGCGGCCATGGCGTGGTCCAGGCCGAGGGCGGGGAGCCGGTGCCCTGCCTGTTCCGGCGCAGCGTCGGACGCCCCAGTTGCGGTGATCTCGTGCGCATCCGTCCCGCGGACGACGCAACCTGGGCGCTGGAGGAAATCCTGCCGGCCCGGAACCACTTCAAGCGCGCCGACGCCCGCGGGCGGGCGCAGGCCGTGGCCGCCAACCTCGACCGGGTGGTCGTGGTGATCGCCACCGAACCCCTGCCCTCGCGGGACCTGCTCGACCGCTACCTCGTGGCCGTGCACAGCCTGGGCCTCGAACCGGTCATCGTCCTGAACAAGGTGGAACTCACGCCCGATCCCGGCGGCGCGGGACTCCAGACCCTGGAGCGCCTGGATGCCTACCGCGGCCTGGGCTACCCGGTCGTGCGCAGTTCCTGCAAGGGGCCACCCGGCGTCGGCGAACTCGAGCCGCTGGTGCAGGGTGTCACCAGCATCCTCGTGGGCCAGTCGGGCGTGGGCAAGTCCTCGCTGGTTCGCGCGCTGGTTCCGGACCTGGACATCCAGGTCGGCGCCCTGTCGCGCGTCACCGGCAAGGGGACGCACACCACCACCACGACACGGATGTACGAGTTGCCGGGCGGCGGCCATCTGATCGACTCACCGGGTGTCTGGGAATACGGCCTGTGGAAGCTCGAGCCGGACGAACTGGCTGCGGGATTCCCGGACTTCGCACCCTGGCTGGGCCATTGCCGCTTCAATGACTGTCGCCACATGCACGAACCCGGCTGCGCCATCAAGACCGCGGTCGAACGGGGTGAGCTGCCGGCCTGGCGCCTGGAACGCTACCAGCGCCTTCTGGCGCAGAATGAAGACGCGTCCTGAGCCCGGTAAAGCGCGCAGAAATCAGAATCCTTTGTGCTATTCTTGAGCCACAACCTGACAGGAAGCCCGATCATGACAAGAACCTTGCTGGCCTGCCTCTTGCTGCTCGCCCCCCTGGCGGCGAGCGCCGATGTGCTGATCCTGGACGAAGTGCGCCAGGTGGACCGCATGGAACTGCCGAAGAACGGCCTGAGCAAGGCCGATGTCGAAGCGGCCTTCGGGCAACCCCAGCAGCGTCACAACGCCGTCGGCCAGCCGCCCATCACGCGGTGGGACTACGAGGGCTACTCCGTCTATTTCGAGTACGACACCGTCCTGTACACCGTGCTCGCGGCCGGTCACGAAGTCGAGACCGCCTGACCCGGGAAGCGTTTCCACGGCCCGCCCGCCAGGCTGCCGCAGGCGGCCCGTCGCTCCCGTCACACCGCGTTCTGCGGTATCCTTCTGCCCCTTTGCGCCCCCGTATTTCGACGCGGGCGCCCGTGATGCCGTCGCCCTGGCGAGCGGCCCGTGAATGACGTGGATCCAGCACTGAACACACCCGACCCGGCGAGCACGCCCCCGACGGACGCGAACGGGCCATCGGCCCAGGCCGGCCCTGAGCGGCCCGCAAGGGACGATGCCGAGCAGCCCCTGCGCGAGATCGTTCGCGATGGCGTGCACTACACGCTGCTGGGCACGGCCCATGTTTCGCCCGCCAGCGTGCGGGCGGTGGAGCGCTACGCCGGCGAAGGCGACTTCGATGCGGTCGCCGTCGAACTCTGCGCCAACCGGCTGGAGGCCCTGGACGGCAAGAAGAGCTGGCAGGACCTGGACCTCTTCCAGATCGTGCGCAGCGGCAAGGCCGGACTGGTCATGGCCAACCTGGCGCTGAGCGGCTACCAGCGGCGTATCGCCGACCAATTCGGGATCGAGCCGGGCGCCGAACTGAAGGCCGCGGCACAGGCCGCCCGCGCACGGGACCTGCCCCTGCAGCTGGTGGACCGCGATCTCGCCACCACCCTGCGGCGCACCTACCGCGCCGTGCCCTGGTACAAGCGCCTGTATTTGACCACGGGGCTGGTGATGAGCTCGTTCTCCTCGGAGGAAATCGACGAGGAAGCCATCGAGAAGCTCAAGGAAGGCGACATCCTGGAATCGACCTTCACGGAATTCGCCGAGCAATCGCCCGAGCTGTACGAGGCGCTGATTGCCGAGCGTGACCGGTACATGGCCGCGCGGTTGCGCGCCGAGAACGCGGGCGCCGAAGGACGGCGTGTGCTGGTGGTGGTCGGCGCCGGTCACCTGGACGGCCTGGCGCGCCACCTGGCGGAAGGCGCCGGCGACCCGGCCGCCGAAGCGGAACGCCTGGCCCAGATGCCGCCGCGTGCGCGCTGGCCCCGCCTCATTCCCTGGATCATCACGGCGCTGGTGCTGACCGGCTTCTGGTTCGGCTTCTCACGCAGCCCGGAACTGGGCTGGCAACTGGTGGGCGTCTGGGTGGTGATCAACGGCGGTCTGGCCGCCGTCGGCGCGCTCTGCGCCCGCGGCCATCCACTGACGGTGTTGAGCGCCATGCTCGCCGCGCCACTGACGTCACTGAACCCGCTGGTGGCTGCCGGCATGGTCGCGGGCGCCGTCGAATCCCTCCTGCGCAAACCGACCGGGCACGACCTCGAGCGGCTGCGCGAGGATGCCACCAGCCTTCGCGGCTGGTACCGCAACCCGGCCACGCGCATCCTGCTGGTGTTTTTCCTGTGCAACGTCGGCTCGTCCCTGGGGACGTGGATCGCCGGCTTCCGCTTTTTCCAGCTGCTGTCATGAGCCTGGCGATCGGCCCCCACGTGCTGCCCAACAACCTCGTCCTGGCGCCCATGGCCGGGGTGACGGACCTGCCGTTCCGCATGCTGTGCCGCGAACTGGGCGCCGGCTACGTGGTCGGCGAGATGCTTTCCTCCGACCCGCGCCTGAAAGGCACGCGCAAGTCCGAACTGCGCCGCAATCACGAGGGCGAGGCCCGGCCGATCGCCGTCCAGATCGCCGGCAGCGACCCGGAGTGGATGGCCGAGGCGGCCCGGTACAACGTGGAGCACGGCGCCGAGATCATCGACATCAACATGGGATGCCCGGCGAAGAAGGTCTGCAACAAGCTGGCCGGCTCGGCGCTGCTGGAGGACGAACCGCTGGTGGCCCGCATCCTCGGGGCCGTGGTCGCCGCCGTCGACGTGCCCGTGACCCTGAAGATTCGCACCGGCCCCGAACCGGGACGGCGCAACGGCGTGGCCATCGCCCGCATTGCACAGGATGCCGGCATCCAGGCCCTGGCGGTGCACGGACGCACCCGTGCCGACCGCTTCAAAGGGGAAGCCGAATACGACACCATCCGCGCCATCGTCGAGGCCGTGGACCTGCCCGTGTTCGCCAATGGCGACCTGGAAACGCCCGAGCGCTGCGCCGAGGTGCTGCGCCACACCGGCGCCGCCGGACTGATGTTCGGGCGCGGCGCCCAGGGCAACCCCTGGATCTTCCGCGAAGTCGCTCACTTTCTGGCCACCGGCCGCCGCCTGCCGCCCCCGGGCCAGGACGAAGTGCACGAAGTCATGACGCGACACCTGCGGGGCCTGCACCGCTTCTACGGCGACGTGGCGGGTGTGCGCGTGGCGCGCAAACACGTGGGCTGGTACCTGGAAGGCCGTCCCGGCGGGCGCGAACTGCGCGACCGGCTGGTGCGGGTGAACACGCCTGCCGAGCAGCTATCGCTGCTGGAAGAGCATTTCGGAGGCCCGGAATGCCTGGCCGCCTGAGCCCCTGATTCACGCATAAGTAGGGAGAAATAATGCGTATAAATAATAAGATACGAATCTCAGTTAATGTATTTGTTCTCCTCGCTCTCAGTACACCGGCCCTGGCGGAGGACGCTGTCCCTTCCACCTTTGGCCAATGGCCCTCGATCCTGCCCCCGCTGCTCGCCATCGTGTTCGCCCTGCTGTTCAAGCGCGTCATCCCCGCTCTCTTCCTGGGACTCTGGCTGGGCGCCTGGCTGATTCGTGACCTCACCCTTCCCGGCCTGGGGCAAGGCCTGCTGGACACGCTGAGCGTGCATGCGCACGAGGCGCTGGCCGATGGGGACCACGCTTCCATCATCCTGTTCTCCCTGATGATCGGCGGCATGGTGGGCATCATCAGCCGCAACGGCGGCATGCTGGGCATCGTCGAGTCCGTGGTTCGCTGGGCCGATGACGCCCGACGCGCCTGCCTGGCCACCGCCGCCATGGGCCTGGCGATCTTTTTCGACGACTACGCCAACACGATGGTGGTCGGCAACACCATGCGGCCGGTGACCGACGCCACGCGGGTGTCACGGGAAAAGCTGGCCTACATCGTGGACTCCACCGCCGCGCCGGTGGCCTGCATCGCGCTGGTGACCACCTGGGTGGGTTACGAGGTGGGGCTGATCGGCGACGCCGTGGACGCCATCCCGGGCCTCGACCTGCAGCCCTACCTGGTCTACCTCAACACCATTCCCTACAGCTTCTACCCCATCCTGGCGCTGGTGTTCGTGTTCCTGGTCTGTTTCACAGGCCGCGACTTCGGCCCCATGCTCACGGCCGAACGCCGCGCCCGGATCTGGGAAAAGGACATCGACGACGCCACCGATGGCGGCGCGGCCACCGATGCCGCGCCCATTCCGCCGGTCGACAACGCGCCGGCCCGCGCCATCAACGCGCTGCTGCCCGTGGGCGTCATGGTCGCAGCGGTGATCGTCGGCCTGTGGGTGACGGGCAGCGCCGCCGCCGGCGTCGAGAACCCCTCCGTTCGCGAGGTGATCGGCGAAGCCGACGCCTACGCGGCCCTCATGTGGGCCTCCCTGATTGGGGTGCTGGTGGCTGCCGTGCTTTCCCTCGGACAGCGCATCCTCAGCCTGGAGCAGGTGGTCGATGCCTGGTACCGCGGCCTGCGCGCCATGATCAAGGCCATCATCATCCTCGTGCTGGCCTGGTCTCTGGGCGCGGTGACCGTCGCCCTGGGCACCAGCGAATTCCTGGTGGCCTCGCTGGGCGGCACCCTGCCCGCCTGGGCCCTGCCCGCACTGGTGTTCTTCATCGCCGCCGCGACCGGTTTCGGCACCGGTTCGAGCTGGGGCGCCATGGGCATTCTCGTGCCCCTGGTCGTACCGCTGACCTGGGCCATCATGCAGGCCCAGGGGCTGACGGGGCCGGACCACATGCACCTGCTGTACTCCTCCATCGCCTCCGTGCTCGCCGGCGCCGTCTGGGGCGACCACTGCTCCCCCATTTCGGACACCACGATCATGTCGTCCCTGGCCAGCGGCTGCGACCACGTCGAACACGTCCGCACCCAGCTGCCCTATGCGGGCCTGACCGGGGTGGTCGCGGTCGGACTATGCAGCATCCCGGTGGCCCTGGGGCTGCCCTGGTGGGCCGGACTCGCCGCCTCGGTAATCACGCTGTTCGGAGCGCTTCGATGGCTGGGCCGCGCCCCGGAAGCGAACTGATGCGCATCCCGGCCCTGCCGCGCTTGCGGGGCCGGGGTCATTCCCTTAGAGTCCGCGCCTCCCGCGAGCACGCACGACCGTCATGAGCCCCACCCCAACCCCCGTCCAACTGGCCCGTTTCACGGCGCCCCATGGCGCACCGGTCACCTGGCGCGGGCTGCACGGCAGCAGCCAGGCCCTGGCCCTGCTGGCCGCGGCGAAGGCGGCGGACGCCCCGGTGCTGGTGGTGACGCGAAGCAGCCATCGCGCGCGCAGCCTGGAACAGGACCTGCGCCTGCTCAACACCGACCAGGTGCCGATCTGGCACTTCCCGGAACGGGAGATCCTGCCCTACGACCCCTTCTCCGCCCACCCGGACATCGCCTCGGAGCGTCTGGCGGCGCTCGCGGCCGTGGCGGAACTGGAACGAGGCGTGCTGCTGGCGCCCGCGGCGACGCTGATGGAGCGTCTGCCGCCCCGCAGCCATGTCCTCGGGCAGCGCTTCGATCTCGTACCCGGCCAGACCCTGGCGATCGACGCATTTCGCGAGCGCCTGATGCACGCCGGCTACGAGTCCGTCGAGCAGGTGTACCGCTCCGGACAGTTCGCGGTTCGCGGTTCGCTCCTGGATCTGTTCCCCACGGGCTGCGCCGCACCGATCCGCATCGACCTGTTCGACGAGGAGATCGAGTCGTTGCGCACCTTCGATCCGGACTCGCAACGCACGACCGGAGAACTGGAGGCCCTGCACCTGCTTCCCGCGCGCGAATACCCGGCCGATGCGGCTGACCTGGACCGCCTGCGCCGCGCCCTGCGCCTGCGGTTCGACGGCGACATGCGCCAGGTACCGATCTACCAGGACCTGCGCGAAGGCCGTCATCCCCAGGGCCTGGAGCAGTACCTGCCGCTGTTTTTCGAGACCACGGAATCGCTGCTGGACTATCTCGCCAGGCCGCCCAAGGTGGTGCTGGGCGAAGGCGCGGGCGAAACCCTGGCCGCCTTCGCCGCACAGACCGCCGAACGCTACGAACAACGCCGCTACGACCAGCAACGCCCGGTGCTCGAACCCCGGGAACTGTTCTTCGAGGTGGCGGACACCCTGAAACCGCTCGAGGCACGGGCTGTCACGATCCTGCCGGACGCGCCCGAAGCAAACGGCGCCGGAACGTCGTTCGACACCGGCCCCGCACCCGAACTGCCCATCCACGAGCGTGGCAAAGCCGCCAGCGCGGCCCTGGACCGATTCGTCTCGGAGTGGCCCGGCCGCATCCTGTTCGCCGCCGACACCGCCGGCCGCCGCGAAGCCCTGGCCGACACCCTGCGCGCCTTCGGGCTGCGACCGGAACGCTTCGAACACTGGCCCGCTTTCGCCGCCTCGGACGCGAAGCTCGGACTGACCGTCCTGCCCCTGGAGCGAGGCTTCCGGCTGGGCGAGGAACTGGTCGTTCTCACCGAGTCCCAGCTGTTCGGCGCACGGGCCCGCCAGACCACGGAGTCGCGCCGCGACGACCGCGATCCCGAGGCCATCATCCGCAACCTTGCGGACCTGGAGCCCGGCGCGCCCGTGGTGCACGAGGACCATGGCGTGGGCCGCTACATGGGCCTGCAGATGCTGGAGGTCGACCAGCGCGAGGCCGAGTTCCTGACCATCGAATACGCCGAAAGCGACAAGCTGTACGTCCCGGTCGCCTCCCTGCACCTGGTCAGCCGCTATACGGGCGCTTCGCCCGAGACCGCGCCCCTGCACCGATTGGGCGGCGAGCAATGGAGCAAGGCCCGTCGCAAGGCGGCCGAAAAGGTGCGCGACGTCGCCGCCGAACTGCTCGATCTCTACGCGCGCCGCCAGGCCCGCGAGGGCTTCGCCTTCCAGCTGGACGAGCGCCTGTACGAGGAATTCGCCGCCACCTTCCCCTTCGAGGAAACCCCCGACCAGCTGCGCGCCATCGAAGCGGTGAAGGCCGACCTGGTCTCGCCGCTGCCCATGGACCGCGTGGTCTGCGGCGACGTGGGTTTCGGCAAGACCGAAGTCGCCCTGCGCGCCGCCTTCATCGCCGTTCAGGGGGGCAAGCAGGTGGCCCTGCTGGCGCCGACCACGCTGCTCGCCCAGCAGCACTACGCCACCTTCACCGACCGCCTCGCCGACTGGCCGGTGAAGATCGAGATCCTCTCGCGCTTCCGCAGCGCGAAGGACTCCGAGGCGGTGCTCGAGCGTCTGCGCGACGGCCAGGTGGACATCGTGGTGGGCACCCACCGCCTGATCCAGAAGGACGTGCGGTTCAAGAATCTCGGGCTGGTCATGGTGGACGAGGAACAGCGCTTCGGCGTGCGCCAGAAGGAGCGCCTGAAGGAACTGCGCGCCGAGGTGGACCTGCTGACCCTGACCGCAACGCCCATTCCCCGCACGCTGAACATGTCGCTGTCGGGCATCCGTGACCTGTCCATCATCGCCACGCCGCCCGCCCGGCGCATGGCGGTGAAGACCCTGGTGGTGGAATGGGACAACGCCCTGCTGCGCGAGGCCCTGCAGCGCGAGATCCAGCGCGGCGGCCAGGTGTTCTTCCTGCACAACGAGGTGCGCAGCATCGAGCGCATGGCCCGTGAAGTCGAAGAATTGGTCCCCGGCGTGCGCCTGCGTGTCGCCCACGGCCAGATGCCGGAACGCGAACTGGAACAGGTGATGCTGGACTTCCATCGCCAGCGCTTCCAGGTGCTGGTGTGCACCACCATCATCGAGAACGGCATCGACATCCCGACGGCCAACACCATCATCATCAATCGCGCCGACAAGTTCGGCCTGTCCCAGCTGCACCAGCTGCGCGGACGCGTGGGCCGCTCCCACCACCTGGCCTACGCCTACCTGGTCACCCCGGATCCCCGCGCCATCACGCGTGATGCGCAGAAGCGCCTGGAGGCCATCGCCAGCCTCGAGGAACTCGGCGCCGGCTTCACCCTGGCCACGCACGACATGGAAATCCGCGGAGCCGGCGAGCTGCTGGGCGAAGACCAGAGTGGCCAGATCGCCCAGATCGGCTTCAGCCTCTACAGCGAACTGCTGGCCCGCGCCGTCGAGGCCCTGCGCGAAGGCCGAGAGCCGGACCTGGAGGAGAGTCGCGGTCACGGCGCCGACGTGGAGTTGCACCTGGCCGCGCTGATCCCCGACGACTACCTGCACGATGTGCACACGCGCCTGACCCTGTACAAGCGCATCGCCAGCGCCCGTCACGAGGAGTCCCTGCGCGAACTCCAGGTGGAGATGATCGACCGTTTCGGCCTGCTGCCGCCGCAGGCACGCAACCTGTTCGCCGTGGCCGGCCTGAAGCTGCGCGCCAACCGGTTGGGTATCGCGCGCATCGACCTGGGTCCGCGCGGCGGCTATTTCGAGTTCGCACCCGATGCTGACGCCGATCCGGCCGCACTGCTCGCCCTGGTGCATGGGGATCCGGCCCGCTATCGACTGAAAGGTCCCACGCGCCTGCAGATCGTTGACCACCTCGATGCGCCGGAAGAGCGCGTGGCGCGGGCGGAGACCCTGCTGGAGCGACTCACGGCGGAAGAATGAACGTTTCGACTGCGGATATAATGCGCGGTCAAACCCGAGGGGAATCGACTTCATGACCCGAGCCAGCCGCCCACAGCGGACCCCGGGGCGCCTCGCCGCCTCTGCGCTCTGCGCTGTCCTGCTGGCGCCGGCCGCCGTGGACGCGGCCGAAACCCGCTACCGGGTCGAGGTGCTGGTCTTTCGCAACCTGAACGTTCCGGCTGAACCGGACGAGGTCAACCGGGTGCGCCGCTTCCACGACGCCTTCGAGCTGGAAGACGCCCCGATCCCCGAGGCGCCCGTTCTGCTGGACAAGCAGGATGGCACCTTCGCCACCCTCCGGACCCGCCTCCAGCGCCTGGCCGACTACGAGCCCCTGGCCAAGCTGACCTGGGAGCAGACCCTGTTCGACTACCACCCGCCCGTTCGCGTCCACGACGAGCAGGTCATGGGCGACGAAATGGTGTTCCCGGGCGGTGTCGCCTACCTGGACCTGGCGGCCCTCGGCCAGGGCGACGGCTGGTTCGACGACTACGTGGAGCCCCTGTATCGCCTGGACGGGACCATCCAGCTGCGCCGCAGCCGCTTCCTGCACGTCGATCTCGACCTCGAGTACCGCCTGGAAGGCCCTGCCTGGGCCCGGGATTTCACGGCGGACGTTCCGGGCCGGCTGGAGCCGGGATTCGAATGGGTCGGGACGCCCCCTTCGGGCGGCGCGGCACAGCCGACGGGCCCGCGAGGCGCGGACCCGGGCGCCGGCAGCGCACGGATCGAAGTGCCGAACGCCCCCGCCCCGGTGGCGGTCGTGGACCCGGATTCCACCGTGCCTCCCGAACCGTACCAGCTTCACCGCCTGCGCCAGTCGCGGCAGGTCAAGACCGACACCCTGCAGTATTTCGATTCGGCCTACCTGGGCGCCATTGTCCGGGTCACGACCATCGCCGACGATGGCAGCTGAACCGAAACGGCAGGGACGCCCCACTCCCGGGGGCCGCACGCATCGCGGCCCTCACCCACGCGTCGAGGAGCGCGATCCGTCATGAGCCAACCGTTCAACAAGTGGCGGCCCCACCCCTGGCACGGCCTGGACCTCGGGCCGAATCCCCCGGACGTGGTGCATGCCTTCATCGAGAGCACCCCTTTCGACTTCGTGAAGTACGAGGTCGACAAGAAGTCGGGTTTCCTGCGCGTGGACCGGCCGCACCGCACCAGTTCGCTGCCGCCGACCCTGTACGGCTTCATCCCCCGTACCTACTGCGGCAACCGCGTGTGCAGTCTGATGCCGGGCGCGCGTGCCGGCGACCACGACCCGCTGGATATCTGCGTGATCAGCGCACGGCGCATTTCCAACCCCGAGGTGTTGCTCAATGCCCGCGTGGTGGGCGGCATCCCGATGATCGACGGCGGCGAGGCCGACGACAAGATCGTGTCCGTGCTCGACACGGATGACATCTACAGCGGCATCCAGGACATCGCGGAGCTGCCCGAAGCCCTGGTGGAGCGCCTGCGCCACTACTTCGCGACCTACAAGACCCTGCCCGACGAGCCGGAGAAGGTGCAGGTGGGCAAGGTCTACGGCCGCGAACGCGCCGCCGAAGTGATCCGGGCGGCGGCTGCGGACTACGACGAGGAGTTTCTCGAGGCCTGAACGCCGGGACGTTCGCCGCCGGCGCCGCACACAGGGCGCCCGCTGGCGGCCCCGACCCATTCGCGCTAGGCTGGGCACCGCCCGGCCCGGGCCGCCGAGGGGACCACCATGAACACCGAAAAAGTCATTTTCGCCTTCTTCATCGTGTTGGCGCTGACCCTGAACTTCGGCTTTTTCATCGGCGACATCGACAACCCGGCGCACCATGCCGTGTTCGAGTTCGCGGCGGCCCTCGCCGTCAGCCTGATCGCCACCATCCTCAAGTTGGGCGACCGCTCCCCCATGGGCGCCATGCTGCTCGCCACCAGCCTGGTGGCCGATCTCCAGCTCATCGCCGCGGCCCTGCTCTGGGGCTGGGCCGCCCAGGTGTCCGAGAGCGGGATGACGCCCGACATCATGGTCAGCGTCGTTTCCCTGTCGGGCGGCGCACTGCTGGCCAACATGATCTCCGTGGTCCTGCTGGTGGCGGAAACCATCGTCATCCGGCGCTGAAACCGGTCCCGGAACGGGAGGGCGCGGTTTGAACGACATCGTCTGGCTCACCATGCGGCGGCTGCGCACGCCGCTGATCGTGCTGATCATGGTGTTCTTCGTGTCCACCTGCATCCTGGTCCTCGTGCCTGGCCAGGACCTGGATGGCAACACGGTGCACATGACGTTCCTGGAAGCCTCCTATTTCCTGGCCATCCTGGCGACCACCATCGGCCTGGGCGAAGTGCCCTACCCGTTCACGGACCTGCAGCGCATGGTGGTGTTCCTGCTCACCTTTCCGAACGTGGTGGCCTGGCTGTACTCCATCGGCGCGATCCTGCTGCTGTTTTCCGATGCCGAGTTCAAGCGCATGCTGGAGCGGTCGCGCTTCGGCCGGCGCGTGGAGTGGATCTCCGACAACTTCCACCTGGTGGACCTGTTCCGGCCGCACCGCTTGCGACGCCGCGTCGGTCAACCGTTCTACCTGCTGTGCGGTTTCGGCAGCGCCGGCGAACTGCTGGCCCTGGGCATGCTCAATCGCGGACTGCTGGTGGTGGCCATCGACCAGGACCAGCAACTGATCTACCGGCGCCGACTGGATGACCGTTTCGCCGGCGTGCCCATGCTGGCGGGACCGTCCAGCGACCTGGACAACCTCAAGCTGGCCGGCCTGTGCAAGGAATCCTGCCAGGGCGTGATTGCCGCCACCGGGAAGGACCAGAGCAACCTTACCGTCGCCATCACTACGCGCCTGTTGCGCCAGGACCTGCCGGTGTTCGCCCGTGCGCACGATCCGCGAACGGCCAAGAACCTGGCGTCCTTCATCGACGAAGACCACGTGGTCGACCCCTACGCTCTGTTCGCCTCACGCCTGGAACTGGCCTTCACCTCGCCCGTCCGCTACCAGGTGCAGGACTGGCTGCTGTCGGTCCCCGGCACCCGCCTGCGCGATCCCCTGAACCCGCCCAATGGGCTGTGGGTGATCTGCGGCAAGGGCCGGTTCGGGTCCCGCGTGCTCGATGCGCTGGAACGCAGCGGGCAGGTGTGCCGGGTCATCGACGTGCATCCCGAGCGGGTCGAAGGCCTGGAGGGCGCCGTGCTGGGCCGTGGCACCGAAGCCGACACCCTGCTGGAGGCCGGCATCCAGGACGCCGTGGGTGTGGTCGCCGGCACGGGAGACGATATCGACAACCTGTCGATCGCCCTGACGGCGCTGGAGCTCAACGACAAGCTGTTCGTGGTCGCCCGCCAGGAACACCCGCACAACGAGGAACTGTTCGACCAGTTGTTCACTGCCTGCCGCGCGCACCTGGTGGCGCGTCCCAGTCTGATCGTGGCGCGGCGTATCCTGGCGCTGGCCACCACGCCGCTGCTGAAAACCTTCCTGGAACACCTGGTGTCCGCCAAGGACGCCTTCGCCGAGCGCGCCCGCGGCCGGCTGGAACGGGCCCTGGTCGACACCTCGACGCAGAGCCTCTGGGCCCCCAGTGTCTGGGTGACGAACATCGAAGGCGAGGATGCGGTGGGCTTCCGCGCCGCGGATGAGGAGGGCGTGACCCTGCGCCTGGACCACCTGCTGCACAACACGCGCACCGGCGAGGACGAGGACCTGCGTTGCGTCTGCCTGATGCACCAGCGCGGCAGCCAGCGAACCTTCCTGCCGGAACCGGGACAGGACCTGCGGGAGGGCGACGAACTGCTGTTCGCCGGCCGCGGTAGCGCCCGGCGCGAAATCACCCGCGCTTTGCGCGACCCGGTGCTGTTGCTGGACTACGCCACGCCCCAGCGAATCCCGCGGACCTCCATCGGGCGCTGGCTGGCGAAGCGCTGACTCGAACCGACCTCAGTCCAGGGTGAAGGCATCGGCCTCCCGGCCGAAGGGAAAACGCTCCCGCACCTCCCGGACCCGCGCCAGGTCGATGGCCGCCACCCGGGCGCTCTCTTCCTCCCAGGGCGCGATCACCACCTCCCCCAGCGGATCGTAGATGGCGCTGTGGCCCGGGTAGGCCACGCCCTTGCCGTCCTCGCCCACCCGGTTGACCGCGACGACGTAGGCCTGGTTCTCGATGGCGCGGGCACGGAGCAGGGTGTCCCAGGCAGCAATGCGCGGCGTCGGCCAGTTGGCGACGAAGATCTGCAGGTCGAAGTCGCCCCGGGAGCGGCACCAGACGGGAAAACGCAGGTCGTAACAGACCTGTGGATTGACCCGCCAGAGCGCGTGCTCGAACAGCACGCGCTCATCACCGGCGACATAGCGACGGTCCTCGCCGGCGAAGCTGAACAGGTGCCGCTTGTCGTAGTGGCGCACGGCGCCATCCGGGCCGGCGAACAGGAAGCGGTTGCGCCGCCCGGCGGCATCGCGGATCACGGCGCTGCCGCAGAGGGCTCCGCCCCGCTTGCCGGCTTCCGCCCGCATCCAGGCAACGGTGGCCCCGTCCATACCCTCCTCTTCCTCCTGGGCATCACCGAGAAAACCGGTAGTGAAGGTCTCCGGCAGGACGTACAGGTCGGCGGACCCGGTGCGGTCCATGAGGGCGGCCAGGTGCTCGCGGTTACGCTCCGGCGAGCGCCATTGCAGCTGGGACTGGACCAGTGCGATGCGCAGAACGCTCATCGAAGGACCACCGGAATCCGGATCGTTGGCGGATGCTGGAACATTCGTTTCGGGCCAGGCATTGAGAGGTCCCCAGTGTACCGTGCCACTCACCCGGGGCGCTCAGGCCACGAACAGGTAGTCCTCGCCTTCCCGCCTTCCGTGGGCTGCCATGAAGCGCCTGATTTCAGGACGCGCGCCACGGGCGCCGACCGCCACCACCACCATGCCGTCCCGCCACTGCGCGGCCTGCTCCATGCCCCACACCGGCAGGCCCCGCTTCTCACCGCCGATGCGCCGCGGATGGACCTCGACGAAACCGGAGACCTGCGCGCCCTCGGCGACCAGCAGGTCATGGAACTCACGCCCACTGGGCCCCGCGCCCCAGAGCAGGATGCCGTCCCGAACGCCACGTCCCTGCACCAGGTAATGCGCCTTGGCGCGCTGGAAGGCGCTGCGGTCGTAGCGCGCATCGGTACGCGTCAGGCGATCGCCATGATCCCGCCAGCGCAGCAACACGGCATCGGGTTTGCCCATGCGCAGCCCCTGGGCATCGGCGCGTAGGAACAGGTCGTAGTCCTCCGGCCAGTCGGGGTCGGCGTAGCCGCCGAGACATTCGATGGTTTCGCGGCGAAAAAACGCGCCGGGATTGGGTATCGGGCTTTCCACGAACAGCGAGCGCCGGATCTGCGCCGGCGTGCACTGGCGATTCAGCCAGTCCTGGTAGTGCCGGTTGCCCCCGGCGAGGCCATCGTCGGAAAAGAGTTCGACCCGGCAGCCGGCAATGGCGACCTCCGGGTGCGCTTCGAGCCAGGCACGCTGGGTGGAAAGGCGCATGGGCAAGGCGATGTCGTCGGCATCCATCCGCGCCACGAATTCGCCGCGGGATGCCGCCAGCCCCGTGTTGAACGCGGCGGAAACGCCCTGGCCACCGGAAGAGAGCATCTGGACGCGTTCATCGAGCCCCCGAAGCCGCTCGAGAGCGCCATCCGTGGAACCATCGTCCACCACCAGCAGTTCGAGCTCGGGCAGGTCCTGCGCCAGGATGCTGTCGACAGCCGCCTGCAGGTACGGCCCACCGTCGCGGACCGGCATGACAACACTGACACTCATGAAAAAATGGGCCGGGAAGGTCCCCCGGCCGACACAAACGATGGTCTGGCGAACGAGTCCCCTTCCGTTCGCTGCAACCCCGACCGCCGATTGCGCCCGCCAGGAGGACTCATCCCCCCCCGACCCAGGATCGTTGCCGATCCGAAGGCCCTCGTTGGTGCGGCCTTCACGGGGAATACGCAGGGAAGGCGGAAAGGTTGGCGCGATTCAGACAGGGCGAAGCCTTCCGTCCATGAGCCGGCCGATCGAATCAGGCCTCGGGCCGCATATAGGGGAACAACAGCACATCCCGGATCGACGGCGAGTCCGTCAGCAGCATGACCAGGCGGTCGATGCCCACCCCCTCCCCGGCCGTCGGCGGCATGCCGTATTCCAGGGCGCGCACGTAGTCGGCATCGAAGTGCATGGCCTCGACGTCACCGGCTTCCTTGCTGGCCACCTGGGCGCGGAAGCGCTCGGCCTGGTCTTCGGCGTCGTTGAGCTCGGAGAAGCCATTGGCGATCTCGTTGCCGGCCACGATCAGTTCGAAACGGTCGGTGACGCGCGGGTCGGCATCGTTACGACGCGACAAGGGGGACACCTCCGTCGGGTAGGCGGTCATGAAGGTCGGCTGGATCAACTGTCGTTCCACCGTGGCCTCGTACAGTTCTGTCAGCAGCTTGCCCGGGCCCCACGAGGCATCGGCATGCGCGCCGCGCGCTTCCAGGGCCGCGCGCAGGGTATCGGCATCCCACAGGTCGGCGTCCGCAAGGTCGGGGTTGTACTCGCGCACCGCGCCTTCCACCGTCAGGCGACGGAAGGGCTGGCCGAAGGCGATGTCCTGGCCCTGGTAGTGCACCGTGGCGTCGCCCAGCACGCTGGTGGCCAGGCCGCGGAGCATGTCCTCGGTCAGGTCCATCAGGTCGTTCACGTCGGCATAGGACCAGTAGAACTCCAGCATGGTGAATTCGGGGTTGTGCCGCGTGGACACGCCCTCGTTGCGGAAGTTGCGGTTGATCTCGTACACCCGCTCCAGGCCGCCCACGGTCAGGCGCTTGAGGTACAGCTCCGGCGCCACGCGCAGGTACATCTGAAGGTCCAGCGCGTTGTGATGGGTGACGAAGGGCCGCGCGGTGGCGCCGCCTGGGATCGGGTGCATCATCGGCGTCTCGACCTCGAGGAAGTCGCGTCCGGGCGCCTCCATGAAGGCGCGGATGTAGCTGATGATCTTCGAACGGGTGCGGAAGACGGCGCGGGATTCCTCGTTCATGATGAGGTCCACGTAGCGCTGACGGTAGCGCGTCTCCGTGTCCTGCAGACCGTGCCACTTCTCCGGCAGGGGCCGCAACGACTTGGTCAGCAGCCGCAGGCTGTCGGCGCGCACGGACAGTTCGCCCTTGTTGGTGCGGTAGATGCGCCCTTCCGCGGCGATGATGTCGCCCACGTCCCACTGCTTGAATCCCTGGTAGACGCCCTCGGGCAGGTGGTCACGCTCCAGCACCAGCTGGATGGGACCCGAGCCGTCCTGGAGGCGCACAAAGGCCAGCTTGCCCATCACCCGCTTGGCCATCATGCGGCCGGCGATGGCGAAGGTCTCCTCCTCGGCCTCCAGCGCTTCGGCATCCGCGTCGGCGAAGCGCTCGGCCAGGCCGGCGGCGGTCGCGTTCGGGCGGAAATCGTTGGGGAAGGCATTCCCCGCTTCGCGCAGGGCCTGCAGCTTGGCGCGCCGTTCGGCGACCAGGCGGTTCTCGTCCGTGGCCCCGGAAGGCGTGTTCTTTGGCTGGTTCATGGTCTGGAATCCACCCGCGTGGGGCGGGGCATCGCTGAAAGGGGGCTATTTTATGTAAATTGCCGCCCCGGCGACCAGACGTAAGCGCCCTGCCCCGCCCTACGCGGACGAATTGCGTTCCGGCCCCGTCGCCTCCTCAGAATCGGAAGGCGGCCGAAGCGACGATTTCGCGACCGATGGCGGGGTAGCCGACGTAGTTGTTGGTCGGTGCGCCCAGCCAGGTGTAGGTGGCGTGGTCGTAGTAGAACTCGTCGAACAGGTTGTTCACCGTCAGCGCCAGGGTCAGGTGCTCCAGCGGGGTCCAGTCGGCGAACACGCGGGCCACCAGGTAGGATTCCTTGTCCGGCGCATCCGCGGCCACCGCATTGGGTTCGGATTCGACGTAACGCGCCTGGGCGCCCAGGGTCCAGTTCTCGAAACCGTACCAGGTGAAGCTGCCCAGCCAGGTGGTGCCGATGGAGGTGCCCAGGCCCAGGTTGCTGTCGGCCAGGGGGGCACCGTTCAGCGTGTTGTCGGCGTCCCACATTCCGATGCTGGCTTCGAAGTCGTTCGCACGCCAGCCGGTTTCGATCTCGTAGCCCTCGACCTTGGCGTCGCCGATGTTCCGCCAGTAGCCCCAGACGGCGCCGCCGACGTACTCGACGTCGATGAAGTTCTCGATGTCCTGCTCATACCAGGTGGCCGCCACGTACCAGGGACCGCGCGACCAGGAGATGCCGAATTCGATGTTGTCGGCCTGCTCCGATTCCAGCGAGCCGTCGTGGACGTACAGGCCGCTGAAGAAGGCCTCGCGGATGGTCACGCCACGAAAGGCCTCGGCGTACAGGCCTCGGAGCACCAGGCCATCGATGACTTCCCAGGTGACTCCGACATTCGGGCTGATGCCGTCGTCGGAGATATTGACGCCTTCGCTCACCCCGCCGACGCCGTCGAGGTCGTAGTCATCAAAACGCAGACCGGCGGACAGGGTGATGGCCTCGTTCAACTGCCAGTTGTCCTGGATGTACAGCCCCAGCACGGAAGCGTCCTGGCGCGTGCGGCCCCAGGCGAAGGGCGGCGTGGCGTTCTGGCCGGAATCCAGTTCGTCGGCGCGGTAGTCCACGCCGTAGGTCAGGCTGTGCGATCCCAGGATAGTGGTGTTGCGCACGTCGAAACCGGTGCTGCTGAAGTCACCCTCGCCGTAGATGATGTCGGCGGTCTGGCGCTGGACGCGGAAGTCGGTGTCGTTGCGGTAGACCGTCACGTGCAGGTCCACGGCGTCGCCCATGGGGTCGTAGTCGTAGTTGGCCGCCAGGGTCTCACGGTTCATTTCCTGGTCGGAGAGGATGTAGGTGCCGCGGAAATTGGTCAGGTTGGGACGCTCGTAAGTCGTGGCCTCGTCGTCGACGCCCTCGGCGGTCAGGCTCCAGGCGTGGTCGCCATGCTGGCCGTCCAGCTTGGCGAACAGGCGCAGGTGGTCGTAAGGCGTCGCCTCCTGCAGGTTGCCGTGGCCATCCTCGTACTCGTCACGGCTTTCGCGCGTGGCGCCCACGATCAGGCCCACGCTGTCGCTGAACTTGCCGTACAGGGCGGCTGACTGGCGGTCGCCGTCTTCGCCGTTGAAGATGCCCGTCACGCGCAGGTAGCCACCGAAGTCGCGGTCCGCGGCCAGCATGTCATCGGCCGTCTTGAGCGTCGCGCGCAGGGCGCCGGTCAGAGCGCCCGCGCCGTTGGTGGCGACGCCGGCGCCGGCGTCCAGTTCGATGGTGCGCACGAAATCCGGTTCGATCTGCACCCGGCCCTGGTGGTGGTAGAGCTCACCCGGGCTCTGCGCGCCGTCGACCGTGTAGTTGAGCATGACATCCTCGAAACCGCGCACGTAGATCTTCTGCGCCGTGGCGGAACCGCCGCCGACGGCCACGGAGGACTGGTAGGCGAAGATGTCCTCGAGGGTCGTGGCCTGCTGGCGCAGCAGGTCTTCACCCGACACCACCATGTTGCCCGGCTCCATACGCTGGCCGATGACCTCGACGGTTTCGAGCTCGGTGCTTTCCTCGTCAGCGTCGACTTCCTGCGCGGCGAGGTCCTGGGCGTACAGGGCGTGGGTGATGGCCGCAGACAGCAGCAGGGCCGCGGAGGCGATTCTGTTCATGGGTGGTGTCGTTCCTGTTGGTGGATTGATTCCGCACGAACGAGGGTCTCCATCATTCGCGCTGCGTATAAACGCGAATGATATTCATCCACTTTCAGAAGTGCAATTGATAATTATTATCTTTTATGAAATTTTGCGTGGCACGAAGGATCCCGCCTTTTCGGCGGGATCACTGATGACGCAGGTCTCAGAGACCTTCTTTCAGGGAGGCTTCGACGAAGTCGTCCAGGTCGCCGTCCAGCACGGCCTGGGTATTGCCGGTCTGCATGCCGGTCCGCAGGTCCTTGATGCGCGAATCGTCCAGCACGTAGGAGCGGATCTGGCTGCCCCAGCCGATGTCGGACTTGGCGTCTTCCTGCGCCTGGCTGGCCTCGTTGCGCTTCTGCACTTCCAGCTCGTAGAGCTTGGCGCGCAGCTGCTTCATGGCCTGGTCCTTGTTCTTGTGCTGGGAGCGGTCATTCTGGCACTGCACCACCACGCCCGACGGCATGTGCGTGATACGCACTGCCGACTCGGTGCGGTTCACGTGCTGGCCGCCGGCGCCGGAGGCGCGATAGACGTCGATGCGCAGGTCCGAGGGATCGATCTCGATCTCGATGTCGTCGTCCACCTCGGGCGAGACGAACACGGCCGCGAAGGAGGTGTGTCGCCGGTTGCCTGAATCGAAGGGCGACTTGCGCACCAGGCGGTGCACGCCGGTCTCGGTGCGGCACCAGCCGAACACGTAATCGCCGGTGACATGCACCGTGGCACTCTTGATGCCGGCCACCTCCCCTGCGGAGGCCTCCACCAGCTCGGCCTTCCAGCCGCGGCGTTCGAACCAGCGCAGGTACATGCGCAGCAGCATTTCGGCCCAGTCCTGAGCCTCGGTGCCGCCGGAGCCGGCCTGGATGTCCAGGTAACAGGGACGGTCGTCCATCTCGCCGGAGAACATGCGCTGGAACTCGAGTTCCTCGACCTTGACGGCCAGGGAATCGATGTCCGCCACGACCTCGTCGACGGTGCCCTCGTCGTCCTCGGCCTCCGCGAGCTCCAACAGGTCAGCCGCGTCACTCAGTCCCTGCCCTGCCGTGTCCAGGGTGGAAACGATCTTGGCCAGGGACGAACGCTCCCGACCGAGGGCCTGCGCCCGCTCGGGATTGTTCCAGACTTCGGGGTTTTCGAGCTCGCGGGTGACTTCCTCGAGCCGGTCGCGCTTTACGGCGTAGTCAAAGGTACCCCCTCAGCGCTTCGACGCGCTGTTGGAGGTCATCCAGTCGTTCGTTGATCGGTGCGGTTTCCATGGGGTTCCGGCCCGGGGGGCGGCAATGAAACGAAGCGCGGAATTGTACACCACCGCGCCCCGGTGACCGTAGCCCTCAGCCCTCGCCGCAGCGGATGGGCGCGATGTCCGCGAGGCGCTGGATGGGGAAGGCGCCGCTGCCGAAGCGGGCGAGTCCGGACTGGTAGCTGACGTCGCCGCGCTTGCAATCGGCAAAGCGGATCTCGAGCTCGCCCCAGGACTCGGCGCCGTCCAGGTCGACGTCCGGTCCACCGCCCGGCACCAGTTCGCCATCGGGATGGATTACGGCGTCGATGGTGAGTGTTCCGTCGACCAGGTCGCCCACGCCGTAGATCCACGCGGCTGCACCGTCGAGGTCGAAGGTGTTCCAGAACACCAGGTAACCGCCCGCGTTCAGCTTCTGCACCGTGAGGTAATGCCCGTCCTGTGCGGCATCGAACCAGGTGCCGTTGGCGCCGCCAAGCGCCAGGCCCAGGGCCGCCGGCTTCTCGAAGGCGCCGATGTCGCACCGGGCCAGGCCGTTGCCCGAACCGTCCTGCGGCCGGGTCGTGCCCAGCACGTCCGTCGCCGGACAGTCGAAACCCCGGTCCCCGACCCCGTCCAGCGCCGGGCTGCCCGGCCCCGGCATGACAACGTAACCGTCGGACATGTCGATCGCCAACGGCGCCAGCGACACCCCCACGCGATCCGTGGGCTTGACGGCCACGCAGCCCGGGTTGGTGAGCAGGTTGTAGCCACCGCTGTCGGGCAAACAGCCCAGGCCACTGATGATGGACGCCGTGATGTTGGCCGTGGGCTGCGGGCCGATGCCACCGATGTTGGTGAACAGAAGCACATCGGACGCCGCCAGTTGCCCGCGCGTGGGCGCGAGGAAGGTCGAGAACGTAATGTCCAGCGACGCCACCCCGATGTTGTAGATGTAGACGCTGCCCACCCCGTCCGGGTCCACCGGATCCCAAGCATCGGCGATCAGCACGTTCGAGAGCGTCAGCGCTCCGAAATTCTCGGCGACGATCCCGAAGCCGTCGTTGGAGACGTTGGTGATGCGGACATTCGCCAGCGTGGTGTCACCCTCGTTGTAGAGCACCGCCGCCTCGGCGCCGCCCGTTGCGGGGGTGTGGATGTTCTCGAAATCCACCTGGTCGAGCGCCAGGCGGCCACCGGGCGCCACCCGGATCAGCGGTTCGGCCCCCACCGAAGTCATCGTGGACGTGAAGTCCCGAACCTGGAGCCGTTCCAGATCCAGCGCTGCGCCTTCCTGCACCCGGAACAGCGTGCCGAACGACAGCGCATCGCCACCGCCCGTCAGCGTCGAACCAAAACCTTCGATACGAACGGTCGAGGCGATCGGCGGCAAGGGCGCGCCATGAACGTCGATGACGTACTCACCGTTGTCCGCCAGGCGAATCGTGCTTCCGCCCTGTGCCCGGTTGGCGGCCTCGATCGCTGTCAGCAGCGCGTCGACATCACCGTTGGAGATGGTGTGGATTTCGTTGGCGTGGATGGGGGCGGTGGAGAGGAGGAGCGAGAACAGCGTGAAGTGGAGCATCTTGTTTTTGTGCTTGGGCATGAATCGGGTCCTTGATTCAGAAACGAGTGAATGATTCTTCTACGCACCGACTGAACAGTGACTGAACGACTCCGAGTTTACCTGTGGCTTGTGTCAGTCAAGCATCAGGCGCCGCGACTGCTCGACTCGGATCAACCCGCACTGTCACCCGCAACCGGACCACAATCGTACAAGCGCGGATTGCGCAGAGAGTAGCTGCCCATGGCGCGGTGAACGAAACCCAGCTCGATCTTCGTCGCATTGGCCGGCAGGTCGATGGCCTGGGTGGCGGTGAACCAGTCAGCCTGGCCCAGGTGGGGCTCGTGCTCGAAGGAATGCTCCTTGACCATGCGATCGCCGGCCATGGCCACGGGCAAACGGCCCCAGACCAGCACGGAAAGGCCGCCGCCGGGGGGCATGGATTCGGTCCAGCCCTCGTCGTTCAGGTCGAGTTTCAGCTCGGCGGCGAACATCAGGCGGTGGCCCTGGTACTGCGTCACCGGCAGGATCTGGGTCAGGAGGTACCAGGGTTCCGGACCCTTGCGGCTGATGGTCACGACGCCTTCCTCGATGGCCAGGTCGAAAGAAGACTTTCCGGCATGCTGCTTGCCCTTCCAGGGCTCCAGGCCCTTGCCCTCGATGCGGGCGAACCCGGAATTGCCCAGGAGGTTTTCGGTGCCGCTGCAGTCCGGCAGTCCGGCTTTCGCGGCCGGCACAGCCGGGTCGGCAGGATCGGTGGCGTCACAGCCGGCCAGGATCGTGAGCAGGAGGAAACCAGCAGCGATGGGCGCCCGCAGGCTCCGGGTCGCGAATGAAGTGTGGGTCATTGGATTGGGGTCGCCTTGGAGGTGAATCATTCTATCGCGCGTATGACCGCGATGGTGGGATCTGGTTCGCGGTTGGTTGCTTCTTGCGGGTCCGGCCTCAGGGGCGGCCAGAGATGGCGCACCCCTTCGATGAGGAGATTCCTTACACCAGTACAGGCACTTGTAAATCTTTTTATATCAGCATTATAGGAAACTGTAGTGTATACTTGTACAGTATAAAGAAAGAGCCTGTCACCATGTTCCAGTTCTCATCCACATTGCCCGAATCCGCGACCCACACCGGCCCTTACTTCATCGAATTCCCACCCACCGAAGCTGATACGCTTGCCGAGGAAATCACCGAACTCGCCGCCCACATCACGGCCGCCACCTACCGTTTGTTGCGGCTGATCGAGCGCTTCGACCGCCTGGGCGGCTGGGGCGGCGTCGGGGTCCTCAGCTGCGCCCACTGGCTGAGCTGGCAGTGCGGCATGAGTCTGGGCACGGCACGTGAACGTGTCCGCGTCGCCCGGGCCCTGCCCGATCTGCCGAAGATCAGCCAGGCCTTCTCGGAGGGTCGCATCAGCTACGCCAAGGTCCGCGCGATGACGCGGGTGGCGACGGCGCGCAACGAGAACGAACTGCTCCATGTCGCCCTGCATGGCACCGCCAGCCATGTCGAACGCCAGGTGCGTGTCTACCGGCACCTCAAGCGCGTCGCGGCGCTGTCGGAGGAACAGGCGCGTCACTTCCGCCGGGAACTCTCGCTCTGCGAGGACGAAAACGGAATGTGGATCATCCGCGGACGCCTGCCCCCGGAACTGGGCGCGCTGTTGGCCAGCGCGCTGGAGCGGGCCTCGGAACAACTGTGGCGCGAACAGCGCGAGGTGCCGGAGGACGTTTCCGCGGAAACGCCGGCGGCGCCCCTGTGGGAGTTCGGGCCCGACACCCATGCCATGCGCCGGGCGGACGCGCTGGCGCGGGTACTGGACGATTACCTTTCCAACACCGAGGCCGCTACCGGATCCGGTATCAAACGCGCATCCGGTGGCGAACGCTGCTGTGTCCACCTGCATACCGGCCCCGACGTTCTCGTCGCCGACGGCGATGCGGCCGAGGCCGAGCTCGAGGTGCTGTCCGGTCGCCCAGCCGCCCGCGTTCCCGCGGAAACGGCGCGGCGCCTGTCCTGCGACGCCTCGGTCGTGGCCTGGAAGGAAGACGCGTCCGGCAACGCCCTGGACATCGGCCGCAAATCCCGGACCGTGCCACCCGCCATCCGGCGCGCCTTGCAACGCCGGGACGGCGGCTGCCGCTTCCCGGGCTGTTCCTGCACCCGCTTCGTGGACGCGCACCACGTGGTGCACTGGGCCGACGGCGGCCGCACCGCCCTCGACAACCTCGTCCTGCTCTGCCGCACGCACCACCGCAAGGTGCACGAAGAAGGTTTTGGCGTTTACATGAAGGATGGGCAACCCGTGTTCACCCTGCCCTCGGGTACGGTCCTGCCGCCGTCGCCGCGGCCACGTTTCCGCGGAAACGTCATCGAGCTGCGGCGGCTGAACGAGGACGAGGGGCTGGAGATTGCCTCCGACGCCCTGCTGCCGGACTGGCATGGGGAGTCGATGGATGTGAACCTGGCGGTGCTGGGCTTGTTTCTGAAGGAGTAAATGTCCCACATGCCAGCGGGAAGTGACGCTGCAGACCTGCGGCGTGCATCCGGCCAGCCACCGGCTGACACCCACGCCGAGTTTCCGTGGAAACTTCAATTCAATTGATTTCAGTTGAATCGGTGCGAGCCACAGACGACGCCAGTCAGTCCACCAAATGCTCCACCATCAATTGCGCATTGGCCTCCCCGCGAAAATGGTTCACGTCCAGCCGGTACAGCATCCTTAGTGACCGCCGGCCCTTCAGATCTTCCGGCAGCTTGCCGAAGGCGATCGCGTCGATGGGGTCGTGGCCGTCCAGGGGCCGGACCACCATCTTCAGGTGCGC
>JAUHYP010000015.1 GCA_030426265.1 Gammaproteobacteria bacterium
ATGAAGTCCTCGTCCAGTTCAGGGACGTGCTTCTCACGCACCGAGTCGAGTTTCAGCGTGGTCTTCGCCGTCTGGCCCGCAAGCGCGGCCGGCTTGAATTTTTCCGGGTAGCTCAGCTCGACTTCCACGACGCCACCGGCCGCCAGGTCGGCCAGGGCCTCTTCCAGGCCATCAAACCCGGATTCGCCCATCAGCACGGCCTGCAGGGACATGCCCTCTTCCGGAAAACGCCCGGCGTCCGTCTCGGCCGCGTACTCGAACAGGGCCTGGTCGCCGTCCTTCGGTGAACGGTCGACGTCGACCCACTCGGTGCGCTGCTCGCGCAGCGTCTCGAGCATCTCGTCGATGTCGGCGTCGGTGACTTCTGCGGTCGGCGCCTCCAGGGTGATGCTGGCCGGATCGATTTTCTCGAACTCCGGGTACACCTCGACGGTGGCGATGAACTCCAGGTCCGCGTCGCCCTTGAACTCGGGCAGGGACTCGATCACCGGGTTGGCGGCCGGCTTGAGGTCTTCCTGGCGGATGGCCTCGTACAGGCTGGACTGCAGGGTCTGGTTGAGGACCTCGCTGCGCACGGAGGCGCCGTAGCGCTGCTGGATGACCTTCATCGGCACGCGGCCGGGGCGGAAGCCCTTCAGTCGCGCCGTCTTGCCAATTTCGCGCAGCCGCTCGTCGATCTTGCCCTTCACCTCGGTGGCGGGCACCTGCACGGTCAGGCGGCGCTGCAGGCCGCCCGAGTTCTCAACCGTCACTTGCATTTCTGATCCATCCTTCTGTTCTTCGGTCACGGCCCGATCGGGGCCGTGGGTCCAGCGCGTCGGAGCCGGTGGGGCGTTCCATCCCGCGCTGGCGCTGTCATTGTGGTGCGAAAGGGGAGACTCGAACTCCCACGGGTTGCCCCACTGGAACCTAAATCCAGCGCGTCTACCAATTCCGCCACTTTCGCAATTCGAAACCGGGGCGACACCGATGGGGTGTTCTCACCGCGAACCTCCCGCCGGGGCGATTTCGCGCCTCGGAACCGGGTGCGCCAGGAGATGGCGGCATTTTACCTGAAAAGCAATGGCGCTTCGCGGTTTGGGTCGATATTTCCGGGGTGTGCGGCCTGCGATCGCGGCGCCGCGGACAGGCGTCACTCGCCCGGGGGACAGTCTCCATGTTCGAGGCACAGGCCTTCGCCGCCCGGCGGCAGGGCGCCGGTCCGGTCCAGGATGCCGGAGAGCTTGAGCACGGCGATGTCGACCCCCTCCCCGTCCACCGTCACCCACACCACGTGGTCCATGGCCAGGCCGTTGTTGGGCAGGAACACCCCGCCCGTGGTCCCGAGCTGGATGTAGTCGCGCCCCAGGCGTTTCTGTGGCTTGTAGCCGTGCTTGTGGCCGTGAAACACGGTGTACGGGCGATCCGCCAGGGCATCCTCGATGGCGGAAAAGGCTTCGAGGTCTTCCCGCAGCCACGGCGCCTTGTGCGCGAGAATGAAGGTGTGGCGAACGTCCGGGTTGTCGGCGATGGCCTCGAGCATGTAGGCCGATTGTGCCTCGGTCAGGTTGCCGGCCGCTGAGGCCGCCTGGGTGGCGTAGGGTGTCTTGCCGAAGGCCGCCCAGCCCTCGTTCGCGGCCACCTCGTAGGCTTCGCGGCGCATATCGGTCTGTTCCTGCAGAGCCGCAGCGTCGAAGTCGTCGGTATCCAGGGCCAGGAACAGCACGTCCTTGTAGACGAAATGGTAGTAGCGCCGGCCCAGGCGTTCTTCCCAACCGGCCCGGTGCGTCACACCCAGCAGGTCGTGATTGCCGCCGACCAGGTAGACCGGCGCCCGGGCGTCATTCGCCCGCTCGAAGAACGAGTCCCACTGTGCGTCGAGTTCGGCACGCTCGTCGCTGCCCTCGACGAGGTCGCCCACGCTGAGGATGAACTCGGGCCGCAGCAGATTGAGCTGGGCCACGGCCAGTTCGAACACACCCTCGCGCTCGCCGCCGGTGAGGTCGGAGAAGACAGCGAAGCTGAACTTGTCCGGGGCGGCGTCGAAAGGCCGGTGGGTGTGGGGGATGCCGCCTTCGGCCAGGAGCGGACCACTGACGGACAGCGCCGCGACGCAGGCCAGCACAGCCATGACGGCGGATCGTGAATACCAATTGATCATGTCGAGAGTCCCCCGGAGTCCTTCCTGCCCCAACGCGCACGAATTCACTGTAGCCACTGCGTCTCCACGCTTCGATGACAATCGCCTCACGGCATGAATCCGCCGGACTGGCGTCGCCACAGCGAGGCATAGAGCCCACCGGCCGCAGCCAGGTCCTCGTGACGACCCTGTTCGACGATGCGGCCCTGGTCGATGACCACCAGTCGATCCATGGCCGCGATCGTGGACAGGCGGTGTGCGATGGCGATGACGGTCTTGCCCTCCATCAACTGCAGGAGGTGTTCCTGGATGGCCGCCTCCACCTCGGAGTCCAGCGCCGAAGTGGCCTCGTCCAGCACCAGGATGGGCGCGTCCTTCAGGAACATGCGTGCTATCGCGATGCGCTGGCGCTGGCCACCGGACAGCTTCACGCCGCGCTCCCCGACATGCGCGTCGTAGCCCGTGCGGTCGCTGGCATCGCTGAGTCCCGTGATGAAGTCGTGCGCCCGCGCCCGTTTGGCGGCATGGATCACTTCTTCGACACCGGCGCCCTCCCGACCGTAAGCGATGTTGTCGCGCACCGAACGGTGCAACAGCGACGTATCCTGGGTGACCACGCCGACCTGTTCGCGCAGCGACTCCTGCTGCACGGTCGCGATGTCCTGGCCGTCGATGAGGATGCGGCCGCCCTCGAGATCGAACAACCGCAGAAGCACGTTCATCAGCGTGGTCTTGCCCGCGCCGGAGCGGCCGACCAGGCCCACCTTTTCGCCCGGGGCGATGTCCAGGGAGAAATCCTCGATCACCCCGCCCCCCTTGCCGTAGTGGAAGCGGATGTGTTCGAACGCGATGGCCCCCTGCGTCACTTCCAGGCGTGGCGCGTCCGGCCCATCGGTCACCGCCTGTACCTGGGCGATGGTGTTCATGCCGTCGTGGGCCGTGCCGATGCTCTCGAACAACGACGCCATCTCCCACATGATCCAGTGCGAAATGCCATGCAGGCGCAGCACCAGGCCCACCGCCACTGCCACGCCACCCACCGTGGCGTCGCCGTTCAGCCAGGAAAAGATGGCGACGAAGCCCACCGCGAACAGCAGCAATGCGTTGAGCACATCCACCGAGACCTCGATGACCGTGGCCAGGCGCATCATGCGGTAGACGGTGCCCATGAAGCCTTCCATGCTCTCGCGGGCGTAGCGCTCCTCGTGCCCGGCATGCGCGAACAGCTTGACGGTCATGATGTTGGTGTAGCTGTCGACGATGCGGCCCGTCATCACCGAGCGGGCGTCGGCCTGCTCCTCGGCCACCTTCTGTAGCCTGGGCAACAGGTTCCAGAGCAGCAGCAGGTAGGCCAGCAGCCACACCAGGAAGGGCGCGGCGATCCAGGGATCGAAAGAAACGACCAGTACCAGCGCACCCAGGAAGTAGACCGCGACGTAGACGACCACGTCGAAGAGTTTCATGACCGCCTCGCGCACGCCCAGGGCGGTCTGCATGACCTTGGTGGCGATGCGCCCGGCGAACTCGTCCTGGTAGAAGCCAAAGCTCTGGCGCAGGAGATAGCGATGCGCCATCCAGCGGATGCGCATCGGGTAGTTGCCCATCAGGGTCTGGTGCTGGACGACGCTGCAGAAAAACGCCACCAGCGGCAGCGCCAGCAGGACCACGGCGCCAATCAGGAGCAGGGTGTCGCCCTCCTCTTCCAGGAAGGTCTCCCGGTCGGCGGCGCTCAACCAGTCGATGATGTTGCCCAGGAACCCGTAGAACACCACCTCCACGGCCGCGATGCCCGCCACCAGCGTGGCGAGAAGCGCGATCCACGGCCAGGCCCCGCGGGTGTAGTGCCGGCAGAAGGCGACCAGCGTCGCCGGGGGGCGGGTCGGGATCTCCGGGGGGAATGGTGGGAGGAGTTTTTCGAAGAAGGCGAACATGGGGTGGAGTATATCTGGGGGGTGGGGATGGCGGCTTTGGGGGGAGGGATTACCGTGCCCATCCCTGGGCACGGCCCTACGGGCTCCTCGCTTCGCTCGTCGTGAAAAATTGCTCCTGCAATTTTTTCGAACCCTTAGGCGCTGCGCGCCAGGGTCCTACATCCTGCTCTCTCTCCGCCAGTACAAAAAAACCCCGCCATTGGCGGGGTTTTTTTGTACTGGCGGAGAGGGAGGGATTCGAACCCTCGGTACGGCTCAACACCGTACACTCACTTTCCAGGCGAGCCCATTCGACCACTCTGGCACCTCTCCGAGGGGAGCGCATTATCCTGATGCGAACCGCCCCGGTCAACTCATGCCGATTCGATCAATCCCGCCTGCATTAATTCCTCGAGCAATTCATTCACGTCCTGATCCAGCTGGGCACCGGAGACGTCGAACTCCTTGGCGAGTCCGGAAATGATCTCCTCGGTCGTCCGACCCTCCGACAGCCCCTGCCAGACCCTGGCGCCTGTCGAATTCAGACCGAAATAGCGCTCGGAAACGAGGTCCAGCAGTACAATCTCCCCGCTGACCTCCTGGAACAAGACGTCCGGCTTGCAGCGGAATGTTTCAGCGCTGGCAATCATGAGTTTCTACCCCGCGAATGATGGAATACCTGGGGCGCGCACGATGACTCTGCACACGCCGGAATCGCACCGGTCCATTTTCTCACAGGCTCAGCAGGAAAACCTGTCGAGGAACTGATGCAACCAAGTCCGTGCGGATGGGTGATCGACCAGGTGACGCTCATTCCACTGCAGGAAATCACGTTCCATCTCCTTCCGCGTCACACCCCTGGCAATTCTTTCGAGCACAAAACGAGCAGAAACGCTTTCCGGCGTGTCTTCGAGGACATGACCAGGTGCCTGGCGTTCGAACGCTTCGATATCAGGTCGGTATCCGAAGAACGTGGACATCCTTTGCACAGACCCGCCCACGGACACGCTCCACGTCCATTCGCCACGCTCAGGACGGTTGAGTGAAAACTGGACCTCTTCACCCTGTCGAATGGACACGGGGGTCTCCAGGGGCATGAACGCCTGCTTCCAGTGTACGGACTCTGCCTGTGGCCCCGTGGACAATGCGTGGTCGCCCAAGTCCATATCGAACCACCCAAGCAGGCCATCCAGGCGACCATTTGCGGTTGCCCTGAACGTCGTGGTGGTATCGACCGCCGCCTTGTCCGCAATGGAAAAATCCAGTGTCGCCAGTGGCTCCGGTGCAGCCAGGTAAAGGGCGTCGCTTTCGAAAAAGCGTTCGAACTGCACGCGGTTGACGAATCGCCGGCGCACGGAATCGTAGTCGAGGCCCTGAATGGCCCGCATCAACCGGAACGCCGGATGGCGCTCAGGTCGCGCCAGTGTCACGGGAACAGCGACCATGGTTCCCTTCGCAGGGACCAGGGTGCCGGTCGACTTCAGGAACCGATCCCTGGCGAAGAACAGCGTCGGCAGCAGATCTTCCTGCAGCAGGAAATTGCCGGTCATTACGGAAACCAGGACATCGACCTTTTCCGGCAAGCTGGCTGCTTCGATCGGCTGGAGGATGATGCTGACCCTGTCTCCCAGGCCATTCGCCTCGATTACCGACTCGACGTCGAGCAATACGGGAGACGGGTCGACGAGATAGACCTGCCGCGCACCTGCTTTCGCCGCCATCAGGCCAAGCAGTCCCAGCCCCGCACCCAGGTCGAGCACCGTAGTTTCAGGACCGACCAGCCCCTTGATCGCCCTTGCGTAGGCTGAATTCCGGACTTCGTCGAGCAGCATCCCACCATGACTGAAGAAACTCGCGTAATGCTCACTCATACCCTTGCCCTGTGCCCCAGCTCAAAATCGAAATTCAAGGCAGGAATCCCCCGTTCGACCAAAGCCTATAATGTCGTCGCCTCCACCCACGGTACAAGGCATTTGAAGTTTCCGGACCTCGTCGCCATCGTGACGCCCGCCAAGTCGCTCATGGGAGCAATCCTCGGATTGTCCCTGACCACCAGCGCACTGGCTCTGGTCCAGCCCTGGCTCGCAGGACGGCTGGCCGAATCCTTGACGGGACAGCCCGAGGGATGGATCAATGACGTCTATCGATGGCTGCTGGCCTGGTTTGCAGTCGTCGCCGTGTACAGCCTGGTCCTGTTTCTTTCCAACCGGCTGTCCGCGTCTGTTGCCGAGTCGATGTTTGCAAGGCTGCGTAACCGGGCCTTCGAGCACATTCAGTCCCTGCCCCTGACCTGGCACCAACGCCGGAAGACGGGAGACACCCTGTCGCTGTTGACACACGACACGGGCACCATCAGCACGTTCGTGTCGACAACTGTCATCGGTCTGATCCCTTCAGTGCTCGTTCTGTTCGGCGCCCTGATCGCCATGTTTCGTATCAGCCCAAAGTTTACTGTGCTCGCTGCGGCGTTCATCCCCGTGTACTACCTCGCAATTAAGATTGTCGGTCGCAGGCTCCGTCCCGTGTCGCGCAAGCTGCTCGATGCCTGGTCCGAGAAAACGGTGTTTCTCCAGGATCACCTGCAGCTGTTGCCAGTCATCAAGGCATTTGGACAGGAGGCCCGGGAAATCTCGCGCCACGAAGCATGCGACCGCAAGCTGTCCGATGCCGCGCGGCGCCAGGCCTTTCTTGGCGCCCGAATTGCGCCCCTGACCCGATTCCTGGCCGCCGGCGGCTTGTTGTTTCTCATGTGGGTGGGTGTCACCGATCTCGAGCGGGGAGCGCTGGACACCGCGCAACTGGTCAGCCTTCTGTTCTACGTCCTGTTGTTGAACCAGCCTGTCGCTGCGCTTGCGGGGAGTTACGGAAAGATCCAGTCGACGCTTGGTGCCGCTGAACGTCTTCAGACACTGTTCGGATCAGAACCCGAGCCGGATCCCTCGCAGGGCGAGGAACTGAAAATAAAGTCCGGTACGGTGCGGTTCGAAAACGTCAGATTTACTTACCCGAATGCGCCACCGCTGTTCGAAGGGCTTTGTTTGGAAGTGCCCGGCGGAAGAGTCACATTGCTCACTGGGCCGAATGGGGTGGGGAAATCCACGCTGATCCACCTGGCCATGCGGTTTCTGCGACCCAGCGTGGGCAAAATTGCCATCGATGGACAGAGCCTCGAAGATGTCTCGACCCATTCGCTTCGAGATGCTGTCGGGCTGGTCGCCCAGCACACCGTGCTACTGAACACGACGATTGCGGACAACCTCCGTTATGGCAAATGGCAAGCCACTCAAAACGAAATGGAGACTGCCTGCGAAGCCGCGGGGGCGATGGCGTTCATCAGGGAGCTGCCTGACGGCCTGGAAACCGTCATCGGCGAGCAGGGCCTGCACTTGTCCGGTGGGCAAAGGCAGCGCATTTCGCTGGCGCGAACCCTGCTGAAGGACCCACCCATTGTGCTGATTGATGAAGCAACCTCGATGATCGACGAAGGGGGGCTCGACGAATTCATAGAGCGAATTCCCAAGCTGTTCGCCGGCAAGACGGTGTTGCTGGTCTCGCACCAGAAACAGTATGCGACGATTGCCCAGCACGTCATCCACCTGGAGTCAGGAAGTCAGCCCAGTGGGGAGTGGCCCCAGGCACCTGGAGATATCGAGAGATTGGCCGCTCCGTGATGCAGGGCCCACTTTGAGTTCATGGCAGAACGAAGGGCCCAGACAAAGGAAAGCCCGAAGTCGAGCGATCTCGATACCTTCGGGCTGCCTTCAATTGGTGGGCCATCCAGGACTCGAACCTGGAACCAATTGATTAAGAGTCAACTGCTCTACCAATTGAGCTAATGGCCCGGAGAGGCCGGACGGTTGCCCGGCTTCGGGAAAATGGGGTGGACGATGGGGCTCGAACCCACGACCGCCGGAATCACAATCCAGTGCTCTACCAACTGAGCTACGCCCACCATTGGAATTTTGGTCCCGGGCCTGCGGCGATCGCCCGGTGACCGCTTCGCGTTACCGCGAAAGGCCGCAAATTGTACACCACTTTCGAGGTGGCGCGCCCGGCAGGACTCGAACCTGCAACCGCCGGCTTAGAAGGCCGATGCTCTATCCAGTTGAGCTACAGGCGCCTTGCACGGAGCCTACCGAAAAATTGGTCGGGGTGGAGGGATTTGAACCCCCGACCCACTGCTCCCAAAGCAGTTGCGCTACCAGGCTGCGCTACACCCCGACGGGCGGCATTGTACCCAAAAAAACGCGGGCTCCGACAAAGGAGCCCGCGTTCGGTATATGGCGCGCCCGGAGAGATTCGAACTCCCGACCGCCTGGTTCGTAGCCAGGTACTCTATCCAGCTGAGCTACGGGCGCGAAGGGGGCGCATTATGCTTATGCGCCCTGTTTATGTCAACGATTTCGGGCCTTCCAAAAGCGGAAGACAACCGTGAATCGCTTCGAGGGCCAAAGCCGTATGGACACTGTCTGAGGCGTACCAGTGCTCAGGTTCTTCAGGGGGCCTGGGTCCCAGGGCAATAACAACCGCTGGCCAACCGCCATCCTCACCTTGCAGCCGCAACAACCTGGCCAAACCCTGGCGCCACTCGCCATGGGCGCCCAGCCCCAGATGAGCGCCGGCTGCCAGGCTTTGCGCCAGGTCCTCATCGGACAAGCACTTCCAGCTCGAAACCAACCCAGATTGAAGTCGTTCTCCTGGGTCCACTAGCGCAGTCACCCCCTCGTCGACCGCCCAAGCCAGGGCATAGGCGAGCGCGCTCTTTGTTGGGTAATAGTAAGTGCACCCGTCTGGATCGCACCCAAGTCGGGCCTGAATCAACCGAATCGCAGCGTCCGTGAACGATCCCTCGCCCAGCGCACCGATCACGTTCACGTTGACCACCAGGTCGGTATCATTGTGCTCTGGGACATCGAACCATGTCCAAAACAGGCCGCAGTCGTCGCGGTTCTGAGCAAGCCGAACAACTATTTCCGCTCGTTGTGCCGGCGTCAGCAGGTCACGTGTGACTGTCAGCGCCAGGGCCGTATCATCAACGTCCGGAGGCACGTGGAACGGAGGATCCCGGTACCAGTAACTCCACGTGCCCCCTGGTCGTTTCGCACCCAATACGAAGGCACCCGCGCGCTCACGCAGGACCTGAAACCCCGGCAGCCGCCGAAGGGAGCGGAGTATCAGCAACGTCGGAAACACGGCGAATTCTTCCTGGCCCGGGTCTTCGAGGCGAGCGGATCTATGGATGGTGCTGGAAAAGGATCCATCCTTCCGCTGATTGGCCGACAGCCATCGAGCGCCGCGCTCCAGGGCTTCGAGGCACGAACTGATCAATTGCTGGCCCGAAGAATTCAAAGGGTTCGGACGTAGTCTTCGACAGCCTGATTCACCGCCGGAAGGCATCGCAGGTCATCTGGAATTGCCAGGGTAGCCAGAGGTACGGTGCGGGACAGGTGCGAGACAGCCTGAAAATTTTCAGCCCGCGATTGCCAGAATCCCATGTGGTGGTCGGCGATCAGGCGTCGAAATGCGTCAGCGCCTGAAACCGGCGTTATCTCCGGCTTCTCCAGGCCTGCAATCCGCTCGAGGGCCAAAAGGGCACGAACCGGTCCCGGGTCGGCGACCCGCCGGGCCTGGCAACGGCCCAGGGATTCGTTGGCGCGGTAAGGTCGATAGCGACCGTGCGCCGCAAACGCTCGAATCCCGTCCCCCACCTGGCGAATTGCGAGTTTGTCATCGCAATACAACGCAAAACCGCGACTCAGGAAACTGGCCAGCAACGTGGACTTGCCGCTGAACGAGGGGCCGAGAAACGCCACGCAGCCACCCTCCACCTCGACTGCGGATGCGTGCAGGATACTGATTCCCCGGTTGCAGGACAGGTAAGCGGGAAGGAGCAGATGGACCACCCAGAACGCCAGGATTTCGTCTGATGCCCCTTCCCTCCAGATGCGCAAGGGTTCGTCGGGGCCTTCTCGCCATTCGAATCGTGCAACGTTCTCGACGAACGCCCTCCAGACGCCGCGATGTGTCTCGTCATCATGGTCGGGGGCGAACCGGGATGACACTTTTCGGCCCTGAATCTCGAGTTCGATCAGTGCCTGTCCCGTCCGCATCGAAGGAGGTGAGGATCTTTCAATGACAATGCGGCAAGGCGCCTGCAATTCGCTTCTCGCGCCGCCCGAGACCGTCAATGGCACGTCCGATATGACGGGCACACCATAGCAAATGGCACGGTAAGATCCGGCGGGGCACTCCTCAGACATCGAAGCCATCGGGAATGACTCTGCAAAAGGCATGGCGAACGACGTTTACATGACCGTGGGTTGCTAGACTATACCGGTTCAACGCTCCGATTTGCTGTGTGCCCTTGACCTTGCAACTGACATCGAATTTGCCGTGAATCAACCCGAAAGGACCTTACGCATCCGGATCGCCACGGATTCCCAGCCACGAGTCCACCGTGGCAAGCGGTTCGCTGCAAAAAGCCTGTTGGCCCTGGTCAGCCTGGCGATCAGCCTGGTGGGCGTGCAGCGAACCCACCGCTGCCTGACAATTCTGGCAGCACCCGCCCATCGGGCCCGGGTCGGCAAGAGCAATCCGGAACAGGCGCTTCTGCATGCTGATCTATGGCGGCAAATTCTGGAATCGGAAGCGGCCGCCCTGCCCTTCAGGGCCGAATGCAGTGAAATCTCCCTGAGCCTCCATGCACTGATGCTGCTCGGGGGCCATCGGGGCGAGGTCGTCATCGGCCATCGCTTGCTGCAGGACAACGTGCAGGGACACACCTGGCTGATGCTGGAGGGACAGGTTGTCTCGGAGCTCGGCGAACCGGACAAGGCCTATCCCATTTTGCATGTTCGCTTGAGGTGAGGCGTCCGGCTGTCGGCCCACCGTCATGAGTGGCTTGTTTGCCGTCTTCAATCGATCCGGTGCACCCGTCAACGAAGCGGACCTGGCCCGGGCACTCGGGCGCATGTCTGTCAGGGGTCGCGACGACTCACGTATGTGGCACCAGTCCAATGCAGGCCTGGCCGCGGCTGTAACGTTCTGGTCCAGTGAAGAAAAACCTTGCGACCTGCCCTTCACGCTGGACGGGTCGTGCCATGTCATTGCCGCAGCATTGCTCAGCAACCGCCCGGAACTGCGCCGGCAGTTGCACGGCGCCGGCCACGCAACCACCCCGGAAACCTCCGACGCGGAACTGATTCTCCGCAGTTACACCGCCTGGGGTGAACGTTGCACGGAGCATCTTCGCGGAGAATTCGCTGCCGTCGTGTGGGACCCGGCCCGCCAGAAACTGCTGGGGTTCGTGGACCATTTTGGCACCCTGCCCCTGTTCTATACCGATACATCGGAGATGGCGGTGCTGAGTACGGATCTCGAAGCCATCGCCACTTTTCGCGGTGTCGATCGCACATTGAGTCCTGAGGCCATCGTCGACACGCTGATATACGGGTTTCAACAATCCCGATCCAGCACGATTTACGAGCATATTCATCGTTTGCCGGGCGGGCACCTGCTGGAGGTAGCGCCGGAAAAAGCCCGTAGAAGCGTGTACTGGACGCCCGACGAATGGTCTCCCCTGAGAAACGTCAGCGACCCACAATCCCTGGTGGACGAATTTCATGCACATCTCGAAAGGGCTGTGCTCGCGAGGGCCCGACTCCCGAACCTTGGCGTCGAGTTGTCCGGTGGACTGGACACTTCCAGCATCGCCCAGGTTCTGAGCGAGGATGCCCGGAATCGCCGACCTCAGCGCCACCTAAGGGCGTTTTGCCATGGATTTTCGGGCCCGGCCGGAGAAGCAGAACCCGCCCTCGCTCGCCAGACTGCCGACCACCTCGGCCTGGACCTGGAAGTGCTCTGGCAGGACCGAGGTCACCCATTGGGCACCACGAAGCCGAGCCACTTTCCCCCTGAACCCCAGGGCTTTCTGTGGGATGCGGGATTGCTGCATGGGCGCAATGCGGCGGCTCATTCGCCCATCCTGTTCTCAGGTCACGGCGGCGACATGATTCTGGGGTACGTGGAATACCACTGGATGCGCCAACTGCGCCGGCGGCCAATGGGCGCGTTTCGAGACCTTCTGACGTTTTTCAGGATGTACGGCTTCAAGCGACCGCCACTCGGGCTACGCAATTGGGTCAGGAAGTGGCAGGGAGCCAACGAATCAAACATGCCTGTGCCCACCTGGCTCCGCCAGGACCTGGTGGACCGGGTCGCCCCCCTCGACCGGGTTACGCATATCGAGACAAGAAGCGAATCCTTCCGCCAACGGCTGGGAATGTGGCACAGCCCCGTGTCCTCGATGATTTTTTCCCGAACCGATGCCGCCTACTACGACGCGCCCATTCGTTGCGTTTATCCCTATTTCGATTTCGATTTGTGGGAGTTTCTGCAATCAGTGCCACCAATACCCTACTTCGTGAAGAAGGCCCTGCTGCGGGTCGACATGAAGCATCGTCTCCCAACCGCTGTCGTCACTCGACCAAAGGTTCACCTGGCAGATGCCAGCCATCCGATCCTGGAGAGCATGCAAATCTCGGGCGTTCCCGCCTGGTATTTCGAGCAGCTCAAAAGTCCTTGCCTGGATGCCTACGTCGATGGCCGGAGCGTGGCTCGGCGCCTGGAACAGATCGAACGAGTCGGTAAAGCCGAATTTCTGCAATGCGTGGGGGCGGTTCATCTCGGCGCCTGGCTGGAGCACCGGGCGGCATCATCAGCTGCGAAAAACACCTGCCGGTAAACGATCAAGTTTGCTAGACTCCCGCAGGGAGCTAATTGGGGAAACAGCATGGAAAAAGTTCGGTCCAAATCTGGACGGTCAGACAACTCGGCGGAGTGCAATTCCGCCACGCCCGCCTACGTGAAGCCGAAACTCCATGACTTCGGAAAAATGCAGGACATCGTGCACACTGGACAGGACAGCTTCATGGACGATACCGGGATGTACGAAGGCACTGTTGGTACGATGAGCTGACCGGCGAGGGCAGCGATCGATCAACCTATCCCATCCGCAATGCCCGGGCCGGCCTCCCTGGCCGGTTTGCTCCTTAGCCAATCTCACACGCATCCGGTCCCAAAAGTCATCACGCAAGCCCTTTGCGGTCATCAACGACTGTTCGATGCCTTTACGCTGGCCGGATTCGAGTGTGATCTAGGCCAGGCCAATAGATTTGACTTCCAGGTTGCGGCATTCAACCGGGACCGTGAATACGCCAGGCTGCTGGCGCAACTCGGTTCGCTTCAGTCCGACTGCCAGGGAGCAGAAGCGGACCTAGCTGGCGCCTTGCGGCTCTCGCTCAAACAAGTCATGGCACCGGATGACTGTTTTGGAACGCCGCACAGCCTTTGGCTGGAGTTCGACGTGGTCGATCCCGGTTCACTGGGCCGTGCTCCTTCACTGTTCCTGGCATTGGCCCATCCCGCCACGTCAGAACAGGCCGTCCAGTTCACCGACTACCTGGCAAGGCTCACCTCAGCGGCAGGTTCGGTGAAACTACCGGGCGGGTTGCAAAATCTTCTGGAACTCCTGGGGCCGGGTGACTCCATCAGTCATGTGGGCTGGATGTTGGGCCGGGCGACACCCAGCTTGCGACTGGTGGTTCGCGTTGCAGACGGCACCAATCCGCTCGATGTCGGCTCTCGCTTGCCGGGCGAGCGACGACCCGGCGCCTGGGCGCCCCTGCTGGCTGAGCTGTCAGATGACCTGCAATTCAACCGACTCTGTATTGACGTATTCCCTGACCGGTTTGAAATCAATGGCATAGAGTGCTTTCCCCTCAGCGGACACCAGCGAAGCGCTGCCCTCGCCGGCATTCTCTCCAGGCTCGAGCGCAATGAGGTCTGCACACCCGAGCACCGGAATCGGCTGCAGGACTGGGAGGGTTGCCATTTTCCCCGCCCGGATGAGACGTGGCCATTGGCGATGATCTGGCCCGGCCTGACAAAGCCCGCGAATGAGTTCACGGTATTCCAGAGAAGCGTCAGTCACTTCAAGGTGATGGGACGCACCTCCGGGGAACCCTTGGTCAAGGCCTACTGGGGGGGCGAGCTGACTTATTGGTCACTCGGGTCCAGTAACGTCCTGCCAAACGAAGGGGCCATCGAGGCAGAGCGCGGCCACACTTCGCAACTGCAGCACATGCTTGATTTTGTCCGGGCGTGCCGAAACGACGACGCCCTCAGAACGAGCCTTGAATCGGAATTGAACCCGAGCCTCGAGAGGCTCACAGAAGCGGGGCGTCAGTTCGGGTTTCGCGTGGAACCCAGATCATTCCACCAGGCCTTCGCCATCGACTGGCAAATGCGGTGGCGGCAGCTACACGAAGTGGGCGCCTTACCGGTTGAAACAACTGGTTAACCCATGAAGCGGCGCTCGAAACGTCTGATCAATACTCTGGCGACGACGATCACCGGGGCCAGGGCCAACGTTGCGGGCATCAACGTCAGCCAATTGGTCGATCTGGCGGTCAGTCACGGCGTTCATGGGCTTCTCAACGAGGCGTCGACTCAGGGGCGGATCGACGGTCTGCCTCAACCCGAATGCCAACGGTTACATCGCCTCGCCCTGGCGGATGCAGCAGCCGACCTGACGCAGGTGGCGGCCTTGCGGGAATTGCTCAGTTCGTTCGAGACAGAAGGCTTTCGTCCCTTGTTGCTCAAGGGTCTTCCCGTCGCGGCGCTTCACTATCCTAAGCGCCACTTGCGCCACCGGACCGACGTGGACCTGTATCTGTCACCGGGACACTCCACAAACGCGGCTCAGGTCCTTCACTCCCTGGGGTACCGAGTCTACGGGGTCAGCCGGCAAAACCCGACGGTGCACCAGTTCCACGCATCGCGGGGCGAAAGCTCACCCATACCCATTCATTTCGACTTGCACTGGGGCATCAGCAACCGCGCGTTGTTCCGGTCTGTCCTGCCATTCGACGCCGTGGCGCCAAACGCACAATCCATTTCCGATCTGGACCCGGCCGCCCTCACCCTGTCCAATCCGCACCTGTTGATTCATGCTTGCGTGCACCGAATCGCCCATGGCAGGAACTCGCAGAGAGACCGTCTGGTGTGGTTGAACGACATCCGCCTGATCCTGGCCAGCCTGGATGACCAGGAACGAGGGCGCTTCGTCGACGACGCGCTGGCTTGGAAGGTGGGCGCCGTTTGTGCCGACGGTATTGCCTCGATGAGCGCCGCGTTCCAGCAAGTGCCCGATGCGGGCCTTTGTACCGCCTTGACCGCTCGACAGGCGCTGGAGCCCAGCGCCAAGCTGAGCCGGGCCGGGCGATGGCGGTGGATGCTGTCGGACGTGGCGGCAGAACCCGGCCTGCCGGCCCAGTGGCGCTTTGTGCGTCAACTCATCGCCAATCGCCTGCCCGGCGACTGAACAGAGTGCTTCGATTTCAGCTGGACCGCCTGCGGCGCCACACCACCCAACGACTGGACCAGGTCGGCGCAGTGCTCGCCCATCGCATCCGCCCTCCCCTCGGCGGCAGTTGGAACGGCAAAGTGCGCTTTGCGCTGCTGACCGTCAACTACAACACCACGCACTACCTGAAGCTAATGATGGCGACGTTGCTGGACCAGGAACGCATCGACCTGGTGAGCCAGGTCGTGATCGTCGACCAGGACAGCCGTGACGGCGCGACCGGGTTTCTCGAGCGGATCAATGACGACTGTGCGCGTGTGACCGTCGTGAAGCGGAAACGGTGGTTGCACCATGCGCCCGGCATGCGGAACGCAATTTCCGCCCTGGACCGCGCCGAAAGGTCAATTGATGCCGCAAACAGAGCCACTGTTCTGCTGCACATCGACCCCGACGTGATCTTCCTGGATCCAACGGCACTTGGCACGCTTGAGGTCTGCTTCGACAACCCGGAAGTGGCCTTTGTGGGGGAACTTCGTCATCACTTGTTCCCGTTGCCCGAGGCCCAGGCCAGCTTCCTGGCTGTTCGCCGGGATTGGGCGGCGAGAAAGGACATCAGCCCCTGGGTGCATCACGGCAGCCCTGCATGGTGGCTGCAACGCGATTGCTGGAGAGCCGGGGCGCGAGGAGCGGACTTTCGCAACAACCAGGAAGGCTATGCACTGCATCGGGGAAGAACGGCCGTCGCCAGCGCCGGCGAATACAGCCCATGGAGCGCCTATGCCTCAGTCCGGCGGAGGGACGCCCATTTCATGGGGGTCGAGGGAGGAAGGAACACCTGGCATGCCACGGAGCGCCGTTACGCGGAATGGCTGGAGCCGGGAAACGAGGGGATGCTGGTCAGCCGACTGGCTGAGGTGTTTTCGTAATCTGGGCGTAGACGTCGAGCGTTTCAGCAACGACGCGATCCATGGAAAAGCCTTCCACGGCGATGCGTCGGGCCTGCCTGCCGAAGCGGGCGCGCAACGGCGCGTCGGCAACCAATTCGCTCAAGCGATCCGCCAAGGGGTCGATCGTCTGCACGGGAACAAGGAAGCCACTGGCGCCCTCCTCCACTACCCCCTGGCAGCCGGCGATGTCGGTGGCGACGATGGGGAGGCCACAGGCTGCGGCCTCCAGGAGGATCTTGGGCGTGCCCTCGCGATAGGACGGCAAGGCCACGATATCGGCCTGGGCCAGCAGGCCCGGCATGTCCTCGACATGCCCCAGCAGGCGCACGCCGGGCGCGCGCTTGAGCGCCGCCACCTCGCGCTCGCCCAGGCTGGTGGGGTTGGGCGCGTAGGGCTCGCCGGCAATCCACAGCTCGGCGTGCGGATGGGCACGGCGCACGCGGCGGAACGCCTCGAGCAGCTCGATCAGGCCCTTTTCCTTGAGCAGGCGAGAGGCGAAGAGGATGACGATCGGTTCGGGCGCTCGTTCACCGCCCTCACCGCCTTCACCAGGTTCAGGTTGGGGGCTAGTGTCACCCTCCGCAGTGCGGGAACCTTCCACGTTTGTCGTGCCGGATTTTGAGTCCGTCGCACCCGAGGACGTTTCCGCGGAAACGTCCCGCGGCCGGAAACGCTCGATATCCACCCCGGACCCACGGATCAGGAAGCAGCTGCCCGGGTCCACCACACCGGTATCGACCATCTCGATCATGTCCCCCTCGTTCTGGAACACCACCGCCACCCCGGGCCGCGTCAGCTCGCGACGGAACACCCAGCGCATCGCCGGGCGCACCACCTGCGCCTTCAGCGAGTCGGACGTGAAGACATGCCCCAAGCCCGTCAGGGCCGCCACCCGGTACGGCACGCGAAGCCGTCGCGCCGCAATGGCGCCCAGCAGCACGCACACCGGCGTGAACAGGTGCACGAGGTCGGGCTGCAGTGTGCGATAGGCCGCGACGATGCCCCCCAGCGCCTTGCGGTTGCCGCCCAGGGAGAAGCCATCCGCGGGTGCCACGAAGGTCTCGACACGGAAACCCTCCTCACGGAGTTTGGGGACATAGGGGCCGTCCGGGCAGACCATCGAGACCTCATGCCCCGCAATCCGGGCAGCGCGGGCGAGGTCGAGGCGGAAGTTGTGGAGGTACCAGTCGGTGTTGGCGGTTAGGGTGATATTCACTTAGAGGGGGTAGATCAAAACTACACAGAGTATGCCTGATTTGTGAGGAACTAGGCGGTACTCGCGGAACGCAGTTCGGCAAGCGATCCTCCGCACCACCGCTCGAACCAGTCGAGATACATCAGCATGTTCCAGACCTGGTAGGCATCGACACCTTCTCCGGTCAAAAATCGATTCCAGTGATCCTCAACTGCAAACCAATCAAGAGACCGATTGGTGCGTTCGCGATCGAGCACAGCTTCACACCATTCCCGAAGATGTGTTCGCAACCAATGATTGAGCGGGACTGCAAAACCCGCTTTGGGACGTTCCCAAAGTTCACGTGGAACGTACTTTCCAAGCAAGTCTCGCAGTGGCGCTTTTCCCGTATTGCCGCGAATCCTTTCGGTACTACACTTCGTCCAGGCAAAATCGAACACTGCACCTGAAAGGTAGGGCGTACGAACTTCCAGACCGAATGCCATGGAAGCCCGATCCACTTTGGTGAGTACGTCACCGGGCAAGTAGCCCAGAGTGTCAGCCAGCATCAACTGATCCTGTGGGGGAAGTGTGCCAACCAGACTGACATCCAAGTTAGTACGATCCTGATGACGGCCCGTAAGCTGATGAAATTCATCCCGCACCGAAATCAACTGTTCGTAGGCCTTTTCGAGGTTTTCAGCCCGGAACAATCGTGCGTACTTCTTCAGCTTTATGTCCAGTTGGGGCACTTGAGTTCCCTTGGACCTGAATAAGGCCTGCGACCTGGACAGCAGATTTGACGCGCTCCTGGATTCCATCGCGCGACCTAGTGCCGAGCGAATGACTGCAGGAAGCCTGGAAAACCCCTGGTACTGCCGAGCCGCAACGTGGCGGTTATAGCCCCCGAAAAGTTCGTCACCGCCATCGCCAGACAGTGCGACGGTGACTCTTGACCTTGCAAGTCGTGACAGAACCATTGTGGGAATCTGAGACGAATCCGAGAATGGCTCGTCGTAAGTGCCCGACAACCCGGGTACCACGGCCAGCGTCTCTTCCTCACTTGCATAAAGAATCTCGTGGCGAACACCCAGGTGTTTTGCGATTTGCGCTGCCCGGGGCGCCTCGTCAAATTCGGGATCATCAAATCCGATGGAAAATGTCTCGAGGCTGCTCCCCGCCACGTTCCTGGCCAGCGCTGTCGTCAGACTGGAGTCGATTCCAGAGGACAGGAAGACACCAATCGGCACATCACTGATCAGCCGACGCGAAACAGATTCTGTCAGTACCGCTTCGAGCGCCCCGTCTTTGTTTGGATCACGATTATTCTGTACCCGAAGCTCAGCGATACGCTCGGCCGGATGCCAGTACGACGATGGTTTTAGGCGTTCGTCTGAAAACCCAGGACTGACCTGTAGAAAATTACCGGGAGGAAGTTTGAATACATCCTGAAATATGCAATGGGGTTCAGGCACATACCCCAGCCGAAGGTAGAGGGCCCGGGCTCTTTCGTCGATCTTTCGTTCGAAAGCTGGGTGCGCCAAAAGGGCCTTCAACTCGGAACCGAACACCAGTTCAACCGCTCCTCCAGGACTTCGAACCAAACCGTAATACAAGGGCTTTTCACCAAAACGATCCCTGGCCAGGGTGAGTTCCTGGTTCCTTTCATCCCACAAGGCGAAAGCGAACATGCCGTCGATGGCTTTCAGCGCTGCAGGAATGCCACGTTGTTCAATGAGCGCCAACAGCACCTCTGTATCGGAGTCTGAGTGCCAGGCATGGTCACCCGAACCCATCAATTCCGAGCGGAGCGACTGATAGTTGTAAATTTCCCCGTTGTAGGTGATGACTATCCGGCCGTCACGGGACGCCATGGGCTGGTGACCTCGACTGGAGAGGTCAATGATGGAAAGCCTGGTATGCGCGAGAGCGCAGTGCCCGTGAGGACTAACGTAGGTTCCTGAATCGTCGGGGCCACGGTGCTTCAGGCTATGCGCCAATTGTTCACAAGTGCGCCTCAGGACCTTGCCATCACCCTGCACTCCTTGCTGGTTCAGTATTCCAGCAATTCCACACATCAGTGGGATCTAGCCAATTTGTGAAGCCAACTCAGGAATCGGATGGATGCGGCTCGGCTTTGAAGGCAACCTGTGGACGATGCGTCTGACCGCATCTGACAATCGCCAAAGAATCCCGTATGTAAATGGGCGACTATCGAATGCGTAGTAGAGGTAAAGGAGTAATGGCGCGCCGGGCTTCAAAAAATGTGTGCAGCGTTGAATTGCCCTTGCTGTGTCTGGAATGTGATGCAACACGCCCAGTGAATAGCCGAAATCCTGACTGTCGGCTTGAAGATCAACAGCATCAAGCGAAGCAGAGTGAAACACGACATTGTCGATTCCGCGCAGATTCGCTTTAGCCACTTTCAAGGCCGCAGACGGCTCAACGCAATGCAGTTTCCTCACCCTTGGTGCTACAAGCCTGGCCCAGCGACCTGAACCACACCCCATGTCAAACCCGACACTTTGAAGACCAACCTGATTCCACGGAAGAATGGAAAAATACTGTTCGAAAATTGCCTCAGCTTCCTCCTTCGAAAGCCCGCTTTGATCAAAACGAGACCACTCGTCTCCAAAACTTGAGACGGTCAGAGAATCCAGATTTTCGGGGCTATCCGACAATTTGGATGACATCGCGTGTTTTCACCATGCCTCGCCTAGGCCACCGCTACTCGATCAACAAAATGATCAAAGCGTTCAGGACGAGTTGTGAAGAGCCAATCACGGTACTTGGGATGGGGCTCTAGATGTTCCTTGGGCTGAATGCCATTGGGGCCGATCAAGAAAAAAGAGTAGCCAAGTCCACTTAGAGTCTTCTCGAACGCCGTTACTTGGGATCGCCTCAGGAGCTCACAGACCATGTCGGGTGAATGTTTCGTAAGGAACCCGGCACCAAAACGGAATACATTGTGCTCCGTCGCCTCGACATCGATTTTCATAGCGACAGAAACATTGTTTGGCACAAAAGGAGTCAATGAATCCAACGATGCTATTCGCACTTTCACACCCTGTTCAAACTCGAAATCTGTTGAAAGTGACGTCGGAACACTACTTGTTTTGAGGCTTATCGGAATCGTCATTCGCCCCGGTTCGCCGACACCAAGCAATGTTGGAAAAACTTGATCAGCAAGATCGTTGATCAAGATGTTCTCGATCAGTAATGAGATAGCCTCAGGCAGCAGGTCAAAAGCAAAGACTTTGAGATCCCTATTGGTCTTTGCGGCCATCATCGCAAACAATCCCGTATTGCAGCCAATATCGAACGCGACGTGCGCATGCGTACAGGCAAATTTGAATATTTCCAGCGCATAGCGATCCTCTGGCGGCTGCACATTGCCGGAGGACCACCAAAGCTGCTTTGCAATCTCGCAACGGCTGGTATTTCCCATAAGCACTGAGTGGCCTTCGCTCGACACATTAACCGTCGTGTTCGCGATTGGTGCTCTTCGAAGCCAGGCATGTCGAGTCGCGAGCGGCTTAAAGCCGCTCATTGCCCGGTTGTAGAACGGAACGATCTCAATTGCCTTTTTTGACAAAAATTTCAATCCGAACCAACCTTGCGACGCAGACAGGCTCCTAGTAGCCACGCTCATCAATCCAGTTCAATTAAGTCTCTCCATTCAAAAATTTGCCCAATGTTGACACGAGAATTCTCAGTTCAATGATCTCCAGTCGTAAGCTGGCAACTGAATATCCTGACCCCATTTGGAAGAATCCAAATGCCGCGCAACACCCGAAGAATAAAGAAGTCGTTCGAACATCGGCCTCAGCCCCGGAAGCGAGGTCAAGCCACGAATCGGGAGCGAGTATCGACTGGAACTTAGCTTTCGCCCAAGTATGGAAAAACTCTGCCGCTCCTTTCTCAATCGAGACTGTCGAGTTGAATTTTCCTTGGGCAAGTTGACCAGCCTTTCTACATGTTCGGCATTGAAACCAACGGCTCCAAGCAGAGTCGTATATTTCCCCGGTTGTTCTTTTAAGGCCTCAAGTGGCAGCATGATCACGTTCTCGATGCCGACGCCCACACCCAGTTGGCGCTTGAGCAACTGGTAGTTCAGTAGTCCCATCAGGCTTACTTGCTGGCTCGCAATCATTCGACCAAGCCATTCTTCGAATTGCATGAATCTGACATCGCATTCGTGCAATTCTCGAAACGTTTCCATTCCCATGGCCAGGCAACGTACCCGAAGGCTTTGGAAGTAGGTCGATTCAAGCAATTCGAAAGGGTTTCTGATCGTGATCAGTATTTTCGGGTTTTCGAATGCCTTTCCGATTCTTCGGCCCAGGAGTTCAGCCCCCTCAATCCCGCCAGCACGAAGTAGAACGCTCTCGTCGGAAAAGATGAACCGATCGCATACTTCCGGCGGCTGATCGCAATTCCCAACTAAAAACTCAAACCATACTTCACGCCGACTCAACCAATCCGGTTCGCCATGAAGGCCGTGGTAGTTAAATTCGCATTGACGAAAAAGATTCTTTTGAAGGAACGTGGTGCCCGTTTTGTGGAGACCCACATGCAGAATCTGCACCGATTCATTCATGGTTCAAGCCGCACGCCAACAAACTTCAATGCGCTCCCGTTCGGCAAAAAACTGGCATACCGAAGAGTCAACCTGACGCCATTCCGCGATAAAATCTTCGCAACTCTGTGGCGAGCAGAATGCGCCAGCAAGCAAGCCCGATGACTGAAGACAGTGCGGCGCCGAGAAGTCCAAATTCTGAAACCAAGACTAAGCCAAAGATGAAATTGACCACCGCGGAGAGTATTCCTGCACGCATGACACGTGATTCCTTGCCCACCATGTTAAGCAACACATTCGTAGTCCCGGCCCATAACGTCACGACATGCCCTAACGCGAGAATCATCATGGGGACAAATGACTCTGCGTACTCCGCGCCCAGCAATACATCAATCATTTGCTCCCCTAGAAATAAATAAGCCAGAACTACCGCCAACCCGAACCCTGTCGCGATTCTCGCGCTTTGAAGGTGCGTTTCTCGAAGAGAACTGAGTTCCCCCGCCCCGAATTGCGACGCAAACTGTGGTGCAAGTACCATATTCGCAATGGTCAGACCAAAACTGACCTGCAACGCAAATGTATGACTTACGCGGTAAAGGCCCACTTCCGCTTCGGTCGCCAAGGCTCCCAATAATAGAACCCCAAGTTGCCCATTCAGAAATTGAACTCCGAAAGCGGAGGAAAGTGGAAATAGCGCTCGAGACCAGGACTTCCAATCGATTTCCCGATCCGTCTTTGAGTGCAGGATCAAGTTGTGCCGACAGAGCTGAGCAGCGACGACCCAAGCCAGAATCGCTGAAATCAGCCCTACCGTTAATGCGTATTCCACGCTTGACACACCCAGGTACAGAAGAAGCATCAGGCAGATGGCAAATAGCCCAGGTCGAACGATCAGTTCGGGTAACTGCCCCTTCACCGCAAATCCGTGCGCTCGGAGTGCCGCAGCAGCAACATTGATTTTTGACATGACCAGCTGAACCGAGACCGCCAGAATTACCATTGCCGTTGTAATCAGCGTCCTGGCGGGATCGTAAACACCCCAGACCACGATTGCCGTGACCAGCAGCATCGATAGGCCGACTACGACCTGGATTCTGGACGCAAACAGAAAGGCCTGCCGAAGCAAATGGGGGCGAGCATTTTTACCTGCTCCGGCGAGTTCTCGCATGACCAGTGTGGGCAACCCATGAATCACCGGCAGTGCGACAAGACTGGCCACGGTCAATGTCACTGCGTAGACCCCTAGCAACTCGGGTTTCAATATTCGGGCAATGAGTATGGCGCACACAAAGCCAAGTAGCGTCGCAATCGCCTTCAGGGCGCCAACTGAAAACAGGGACCTGATCAGTGTGTCGCCTCTTCCTTACCCAAGCGATGCACCACTTCTGAAATGAAACTCTCCCAATTGTCCGCAATGGGTCCAATTCCCATATGCGCCACTGCACTCGGTGCAGCACTACCCAACGATACCCTCAATGATTCCTGCGTCATCAAGCTACGTAACCCATTGGCAAAAGATCGGGAGCGGTTGTCTTCACCGGACACGAGCCAGCCATTTACTGCGTGATTGATCAGGCTTCGGGTGCCTTTGCAATCATCAAAACCGATTACCGGCCTTCCGGATGCCATAGCTTCTGCAGTAACAAGCCCAAAAGCCTCGTGACGAGAAGGCACAGCGACAATATCTGCGCGCCTATACTCATTTGCGACCGCAACGGAATTGCCAGCTAACTGAACTCGGCGCTCCAGGTGGAGCCGAACAATTTGCGCTTCCAATTGGCGCCTTAGTTCTCCCTCCCCGACAATTCTTAGTGTCCAACCGGGAAACTCTTGGTGAACCTCGTGAAACGCATCGATCAGAACGGCGTGATCCTTTTCTTCCATCAAGCGGCCGACAGAAAGAATGATCCGGTTCGTTCCAGATTGCGCCGTAGACTTCTTGCTGGATCGAAATGCAATCAGGTCGACAGGATTTGGCAGAACAGTAGATTCCAGGCCCAAAGTATTCTCAAACTCAGACTTCAACTCCGGTACAGGTACCGTCCTGGCAACAAAAAGTCGATCAGAAAGACTTAAAAGGAGTCGCTCTGCCCAGCGACTTTTAAAATGAAGCGCTCCAGCATGATCACCGGCAACGATCTTCACGCCAGTGCCGATTCCGGCGCATCCAAGTGGCACGTAAATACTGTGCATGAACCCAATCACGAGGTCAGGCCTAACGGATTGAAGTACGTGCCTCATTCTTGACATTGCACGAACCAGGGCTATCCGTGGCGTCGGTTGCCCAGGTGGTCCGACATTCAGATTGAAGCGACGTACACTCGCGCTCAACTCATAAAAACTGTCACCATCCCCGTCAAAGGTCATCACGTTCAATGCATGCCCACGTCTCGCCAATTCATTCGCAACCTGAACAAGCACCCGTTCGGCCCCGCCGCCCTTCACATTGAGGGACTTGATCGCGAAGAGGAGACAGTACTTCCCGTCCTCCCTGATTGCGCTCACTTTTCCAATCGATAGTTCGTCAAAGTAGATCGGGCCGCGTGGGGAACTCAACCAATGCCATATCTTCTTCAGTCAACGCTCGTATTGGCTTGGCTGGCACTCCAGCTATGAGATGAAGGGACTCTCCATAATTTTTGGTAATGACTGCACCAAGGCCGACAACGCATTGTTCACCAACCGCGCTTCCCGGTGCGAATTGAACGCCAGAACCCACATAACAATGACGACCCACTTTTACCGGCTTCACTTGTTGCCGATTGTGCGTCCAGATACATGATTGTCTGCCGGCAATAATCGCCGAGTCCCCAATTTCTACTCGATCAGTAAAGTCGATTTTGTGCCATGCCGTAATGATCGCGTTGGTTCCAATGAAAAGCGCGGGTTCGGCAATCCCGTGATTGAGAGGATTCAGAATCGAGTTGATCTCATTAAAGCGACCGATGGCCGAACCATCACCCATGACTATCTGATCTCCACCCACCAACAAATTGAGATGACCAATGACAGCATTCTTTCCCATCCGGAATTTCTTCGTGTGGGCAATAAAATTGAAGTGCCCAATCCGAGAGTTGTCTCCAATTGACGCAGAGTCAGTCTTTACGACCGAGAGACCTATGTGGACTCCGGTACCGATTGAATACCCCATGAGCCAACGATAAAGATGCACTTTCAAGAAGGAAGGGAAAGGCAGCAATAAATAGGGGATGAACGATTTGAGTCTCATTGACCAGTTATCTTGACTGACCTTGTCACAGTTGTTTGCGGACTGCTTTCCAAATGAGTGTTGTGCGCTCGAGCAATCAGGGGGCTCTCAAACCACTTCCATGAGAGCAATGCGAGACCGTAAACAATCAATAGCGACATTGGCACAGCGAGCCAAAATGGCGCCTCGCCCACTCCAACCCGTGTTTGGAAAAGGACAAGTGCATCGAGTACAAAAATGTGAAACAAATAGATGAAGTATGAAACTCTCCCGATACTTGCTAGAGCTCTAAGAGTCCATCCTGCACGTTGCACGGGGTTCTGATGAAGCGAAAGCACAAGCATTGCGGCAATCACGCCAAACAGGGAATAACCAACCGAGGGAAGAAATAGTCCGTCTATGGGGGTCCACTGGAGGCCGATCATGACGATCAGAACGGCCCCGCCGATTAGAACTATTGAGCGAGTTCCTGAAAGGTCCAGTCTGGAAGCCAGGAGAGCGGCAACCCCTCCCAGCGCAATCGAATCAAGCCGACCCGGAACGAAAACATACAGCAGCCCAGGATTAAACATTTCCACGATTAACACGAGCAAGCGAACAGCTAAGGGCAGCACAACCAGGGTAATGACTATTCTTCGAATCCAGACCTGCCCACCAAACGCGGCACACCCCAACATCAAGTATGCGGTCACTTCGACTGACAGGGACCACGTAATAGTGAACGGTACCGCATCAAGACCGAGAAACGGAATGACCCAACCAGTGAGAAACAATAGTGTCATCCACAATTGATGCAATTCTTCGGTATCCGCTCCGAGAAACCATGAGGCTAAGAAGAAAGCCACGATCGAAACCACGTAGATAGGTACGATCCGAACGAATCGCTTTTTGAAGAAGCCGTTGAGCTTCGGTAGTGAGTGATCTCGCATCAGGATGCTGACGATTAAAAAGCCGCTTAGCGCGAAGAACAGGTCCACACCGAGCCAGCCCATTTTGCGCAAGAACTCCCCAATCAAGTCTTCTGAATGAGGTTCAAACCGATATGAAGCGTGATAACAAAGCACCAAGATAATAGCGACGCCGCGCAGAGCGTCCAACGCCACAAAGTGATCACTGCGTTTATGTACCTGGTCCGGCGATAGGTTTTCTTCAGAACTCACAGGAATAGAAGATTCCCGTATGGGCGATGGGCAGCTGAACTATTGGCGAACGTGAGCCAGAACCAAGCCAACGAGACGAAAAGAAAAGCCGTCACCGCCGTGAGTAGCTGTTGATTCTGAGGCCGAGAAATCGATGGCAAACATGAAAAAAAGGCGATGGATACCGGAAACAGATATAAGGTCATCCGGCCTGATGCCGCCGAAAACAAAAAGGAAAGCGGCACAAGCGCCAGTGCCAACCAGGCCATCTGCTTCATCAAAGCGCCTGGAAGCAAAAAGTCTCTATGCAAACGGCCGGATAACAAGGCCAGCGCAGCCGGAATTCCGTTTACAAGTACGTGCAACTTTGCACCAGGACTAAAGGTGAGCTCAGACTGGCCACGCAGATACATAGCATCGTACTGAGAGATCATATCCGTAGCCTGTACAAGAATGATCAAGAATGCAGCTCCGAACAATGAGCCAATGGCCTTGTTTCTGGGGCTAAGATTGCTGTCGGTGACCAAAAAAATGAGAAAGAAACTAGCGCTGTAGTGAAACAGTGTGGCGATGATGATGAGCAATGCCCGCTTGACCACGTTGTATTCGTACCAACTCGCTGTCAACCAAAGCAGGACGCCAATCGCTACTGCCTGGCGATTCGCACTCATCGCTACAACGATGACCAGTACCGGCATCGCCACGGTCAACGCCAACCATGGGTTTGGTGTCGTCCTGGCAAACCGGTACAGCCCCGCCATGAAGATCAACGTCCCAAACACGTTGACGCCATAGACACCGAAACCTGCCTTGGTGGACAACCACATGGCGGCGGCATACAAGGGTTCGGCATGGTTCATGGCGTCTGAAAGATCGCCCATCCCGATGATGGCCGCCTTGATCAGATAGTTGTTCCAGTCCATTCCGACATGGTGGCGAAGGCCCACAAAGAGGACCAGAAGCAGGAACATGGCCCACCAGGGCCCCTTTCTCAATTGGGAGGGTCCGAGCGCGCCAAGGGCTGCCAATAGCGTGATGGTCAGATACGGGAACATCGATGCGCTAACCTTTCGCGGTCTGGTGGGTCCCCGTTCGGGGAAACTGAAAAGTGCCAAAATCCTTTTGTCACCCAGGCGCTACCGAGAGGCGGAATTCGTCTGGTAGGCAGCCGCTGTCCGGGCGCATGGACTCCCATGCTTTGTTGAATAGTATTCGCCGGAATGCGTCATCTCTGATTCGATTGCTTGCCGCCACGATGCCTTCTGAGGACTCGAACAACAATTCCTCCGGAAGCGCTGAGCCAAAGGTTCCGTCTCCACTGCCGGTTGGTCTGGCCACCAAGGGCAGCACTCCTTCTCTCAGCACATCGAGGACCACAGTGGACTCCGTGGCGATCGCGATTTCAAACTCCTTGATGCGATTCAACGGCTGGGACTTCGGCCATTCAGTCATTCCCAGGCGACTGACTTCTTGCCGAACAGCTGACTGCTCTTCAATTGGCAGCCGCTCAAAAACGGGATGTGGCTTCCACACCAACCTCGGTACGCATTGCTCCATACCACTCGCAGCCTCCGCAATCATTCGCAACAGGGACAATTCCCCACCCACCCCTGCTTCCTGGTAAACCGCGCTATGGGGATGGAGCCAACTCGTAAGAATAGCCCAGCCCACCCCTCCTTCTGCAGTTGAAGGCCTGCCTGCGGGATTCACTACGACCCGTTCGTAGCCACCGAGCCGCTCGAGCAGTTGTCGGTCGAATTCGTTTCGGCATACGGCAACCGTCGAATACGCAAAAAAATTTCCACCCACGCACATCCCATGCAACCAATGCACTGTCTCAACACCCTGCTGCTTGAGTGCGTGATCCAATCGGCCTGTATCCCCCATGCCTGTATGCCCGAATAGGCAAAAGCGCTGGCACAAGCTATGCGTGTTGCACCACGCACGGTACTCGGCACCCAACATCAGCCGAAAATAGACAGAGACCAACGTGGCAAAGTCAGGGCGGGCTCCAGAGCTTTTGGCGATCTTCCGGAGCGCGCGCGATGCTCCGCCTGAATCACGCCAACCATTGAAAATTCCGCGCACACCCGAAAGGCTTCGCTGCGGGCATACGAACTGAAATCCCCCGACATCGATGCCCTGGGATTCCAACTGACGCTTCAACTCGCTCACGCCTGGGCGCCTCAAACTGCGTCCGACCAACAGAATCGTCACGGACTTGCCTGATGCCTCCTGCCATACGTGCCGGGTACGATTGCTCCACTCACGGTGAACAGCCACAAGCCCATCGGCGGGTTCAACGGGAACTGCATCCCTCCTCCACTTACCGTTCAGCATGAATGCAGCGAGCGCCAAAAGACGCGCCATCAGATCAGTCAATCCGCGAACATTGGTCGCCCCACTTGTCCACCCACCTGATGGCGGGCCCTTGAGCAGTTCCAGCCTCACGGCTTCGTCGAGGCCCGCACCCGAAACGATGGGTCGCACATCAATGGCACGGGGTTCAATGATCTGCGACACACTCACGCGCTTAGCGATTCCGGCGACTCGGACTCGGGACGGCGCATTTCATTTTTCGAGCGGGCCATCGAGGCCAATCGATCAAACAAACCATTTCGAGCTCGGCTGGCCGCCTCGAGAAACTCATTCAAGCTTCTGAGTTCGCGAGGCGTCCAGTGCGCGAGTTCGCGGATTTGGGCCTTGCCCAGGGTTTGTAGAGGAATTTCGCGGTGGCCCAAACCAGCATCTTCCAGAAGCGAAGCAACCTTGTGACTGTTGGAGGTCAATGCAATGAACGGTGTTCCAACCCCGATGGCGGTACAGATTCCGTGATAGCGGCCCGTGACGAAACATGCCAGGTCGGAGATTCGGCTAACGAATGCGTCGGTGTCATTGACAGCATGCTTCAGCTGTGTGATCCGGCAATCGGCATATCGGGCGGACTTTAGGGGACTGAACACATCTTGCTTGCCGAACATTGAGCGAACGAATTTCCAGGCAGCGTGGCGCCGATTTCCGGGGAACTGGATGGGCAGGTAGGTGCCTTCGTTCTCTCTGCAGCGCTGGAGAAGCTGGACGGATACGTCTCGCAACACCGAATCCCCATACCCAATTCCTTCCCCCTGTTCGTAGTCGGGCTTCAGGGAACCCAGAGAGAGATCGGGCACGACAATCACTTTTCGAGTCAACCCATCCAACTGGCGTGCGCTTTCACGGTCTCGTACAGAAATCAGGTCAAATTTCAAAGCCATGGATTCCGTGCCGGAACTGTTTTCCGCCCAGGTGCAATTGATCAATGCACTTGGGACACCGAGTTCCTGACAATATGAGGAGGCCTGCAACAGTTTTCTTCCCGCCGGCGCGTCATGATGGAGCGTCCCTTCTCCATTGACGATGACGAGATCGGCCTTGCCGATTGCTGATGAAACGGCGGCAATTTTCCACCAGTCGGCATTCGGGGGGGAGGTGACGGACAAAGTGATACCCCGGGCCTTCAATTCATTGCTGAGTGTTCGAAATACCAGTTCGCAGCCGTGATGGAGGTCGCTGCGGGTGTCATTCAGCAGGACGGCTCGAAGCACCCATCCACCGTATTTGCTATCCCAACATTGAAGAGAAACTTTGGATTACCGTTCAGATCTCCTCGAGCCTTGTCGATACTGTCGAAAGAATGCCCCGCATCCTCCTTCCTGAAAATCGGGCCCAGCGCCTCAGTCACGGCCCACCCCAACGCTTTCCCAAGTGCCTTCGCAATGGCCTCGAACAACCCGCTCCAAACTAGACTCCACCAACGACCAACCGCTCAGCCCGCCCCACCCCAATCAGCACGCACAACCATCGATACGGCAAGCTGCCCACAACAACCGGGTCCGAACTGAAGGCCTTCGACAAGGAAAAATACTCCCTGGCAATCCGCACGTGTCCCTGCCTCAGAACATTCCTCCCGGTGCGCCAGACGGAGTACGCCAGGCCCCTCGAGATCTGTTCCCGTCGATGGTCATTGCCCATGGCCTTGAGCAGTTCGAAATGCCCCTTGTACATTTCCAGCATCGATGACGCGACGTTGCGCCCCCTTCTCCGGGTGATCCGGGCCGAATTCTCGTGGTTGCGATAGACATAAGTGGAAACCTTCGACAGCACGGGTGTCGCGCCGTCGATCACCACCCTGATGAACAGGTCGGTATCCTGCTTCTTGAGCAGTGACTCCATGAATCCTCCCACGCGCTCCAGGTGCGTTCGTCGGTACAGGGGCGCCGCGCAGATGGGCGTTTTACGGACCAGCTGCTCGATACCCTCGGGCCCCGCTTCGGGCTTGTCCCGGTCCCCGTAAGGCCGGATGGCCCCGTCCCTCATGTTGAGCCTTAAGGACATTCCAATACTGAACTCATCGGGGCCCAGGGCCTCCGAACAACGCACCTGCTCCTCCAGGCAGCCTGGAAGCAGATAGTCATCCGCATCAAGAAACTTGATGTACTGGCCGTCTGACCTGGAAAAGCCGAGGTTCCTGGCGGCACACGCCCCTCGGTTCTCCGTGAAGACGGCCACCACCTGTTCCTGGAAGCCACGAATGATCTCCGCGCTGCCATCCGTCGAGCCGTCATCCACAACGACCAACTGGACGTTCGGATAGTCCTGGGAAAGCACGCTGGTGATGGCTTCTTCGACAAACGCCTCGGAATTGAAGCAGGGAATGATCACCGAGACACGGGGTACGGCTTCAGCTGGATTCGGACGATCGCTTTTCAAACAGGAAGAACCGGTGATAGGGGAACTCAAACACCCGGAACGTGTGGCACAAGGTGCACACCGCGGCCAGGTCCTTCGACACCCTGGCCAGATCGAACCCCTCCTTGTTCAATTCCCAGTAGTGCTCGCCGTCGAACTTGTGCTTTCGCGGCTTGAAGAAGGGCTTGTCGATCATGAAGGTACGATTGGCGAACCTGGGCACATGAATCCTGAACCGCCAGACCTTCTTCGCATCCGGCAGGCTGATCACCACAAAACGCCTGGCGACACGGTTCATCTCCGCGAATCCGCGCAGGGAGTCCTCATAGGGCAAATGCTCCAGCACCTGGAAGGCACAGACCACGTCATACGCGTTGTCTTCGAGCGGCATCCGGGTCACCCCACCGACATGGTCCGGGTTCAGGGCCGGGTCCAAGTCGAGCGTTTCGACCTTCAGGCCGTACAGCCGCGCGGCCTGCTGGAAGACACCCGCGCCCGGGCCCACTTCGAGCACGTTCTCGGGCCGCAGCGCCTGGACCTCGTTGATCTGGTGCCAGACGCTGTTCCAGCGCGCCTGGGACATGTACCGATCGAAGCGATAGTGGTCCGGATCGACTTGCACCTGCTCTTTCATGGCGAGCCCTGGATCATCAAATCGGCTCGCCGACTCCGCCGTGCTTCACGAACCACTCCACGACTTCCTGCAGGCCCGTATCGACGGCCTGGTCGGGGACGTAAGCGATTCGCTCGCTTGCACTCGATACGTCGGCCAAGGAATGCCGCACATCCCCCGCCCTGAAGTCCCGGTACTGCGCCTTCGGCACCGCCCACCCCATCGCCTGTTCGATCCCCTTCGCCAGGGCCTCGAACAACTCGTTCAGGGTCGTGCGCTCCCCGCATGCCACGTTGTACACCCGGTTCAGGGCCTCTCCTTCCGCCGTCGCCGCCAGCAGGTTCGCCTGCACGGCATTGTCGATGTAGGTGAAGTCCCGGCTCGTCTCCCCGTCGCCGTTGATGTACACCGGCTCGCCCTTGAGCATCTTGCCGATCCATTTCGGAATCACCGCCGCGTAGGCGCCGTCCGGGTCCTGGCGCGGGCCGAACACGTTGAAGTAGCGCAGGCCCACCGTGTCGAAGCCGTAACAGCGTTGGAACACGTCCGCGTACAGCTCGTTGACGTACTTGGTGACGGCGTAGGGTGAGAGCGGCTTGCCGATGCGCTCCTCCACCTTGGGCAGCTCGGTGCTGTCGCCATAGGTGGAGCTGCTGGCGGCGTAGGTGAAGCTCTTGACGCCCTCGTCGCGGGCGGCCACCAGCATATTGAGAAACCCGTCGATGTTCGCCTGGTTGGTGGTGATGGGGTCCTCCAGGCTGCGCGGCACCGAGCCCATGGCGGCCTGGTGCAGCACGTGTCGTACGCCATTCACCGCAGCGCGGCAGTCATCCAGTTCGCGGATGTCGCCCTCGATGAAGGTGAATCGAGCCCAGGCCTCCTCGCCCACGCATTGGCGCACGTCGTCCAGATTGTGTGGGTGGCCGGTGGCGAAGTTGTCCAGGCCGACCACCGTCTGGCCAAGCGCCAGCAGCTTCTCCAGCAGGTGGCTGCCGATGAAGCCCGCCACGCCGGTCACGCACCAGCTGCGCGGGCTGCCCCGCAGCTCGGCCTGTACCTGTTCGTAGCGATTAGAGCCGGGCATCGACCAGCTCCCGGTCAAAGACATTCTTCACGTCGTAGTACACGCAACCCTCGGCCGCCCAGCCGCGGAACGTTTCCGCGGAAACGTCGCGGAACTGGCGGTGCGGCACGGCCGAGACGATGGCGTGGTAGGCGCCCGCTTCCGGCGCATCCACCATGCGCGCGCCGGCCAGGCGCTCCGTCATTCCTTTCGACTGCCCTGCCCCGTTCACCCATGGGTCCCAGACGTCCACCTCGCAGCCACGCGAGCGCAGGTTCCGTACCAGGCGGAACACCTGGCTGTTGCGCGTGTCGGGGCAGTTCTCCTTGAAGGTCAGGCCCAGCACCAGCACGCGCGAGCCGCTGGCTTCGACGCCGGCCTCCAGCATCAGGCCACGGACCTTGCCGGCCACCCAGTCGGCCATGCCGTCGTTCACGCCACGACCGGCCAGGATGATGTGCGGGTTGAAGCCCACCTCGCGCGCTTTGTGCGTCAGGTAGTAGGGGTCCACGCCGATGCAGTGCCCGCCCACCAGGCCCGGCTCGAAGGGCAGGAAGTTCCACTTGGTGCCCGCCGCCTCGAGCACCTCGCGCGTGTCCAGGCCCAGGCGGTCGAACAGCATGGCCAGTTCGTTCACCAGGGCGATGTTCACGTCGCGTTGCGTGTTCTCGATCACTTTCGCCGCCTCGGCCACGCGCACGCTGCTGGCGCGGTGAGTGCCGGCGGGCACGATGCGGGCATACAGGCCATCGATGAACTCCAGCGAAGCGTCACAGCAGCCCGCCGTCACCTTGACGATGCCCTGCAGCCGCCGTTCCCTGTCGCCCGGGTTGATGCGCTCGGGGCTGTAGCCGTACCAGAAGTCCGTGCCCCCCTTCAGGCCACTGATCTGCTCCAGCACCGGCACGCAGACCTCCTCGGTGGCGCCGGGATAGACCGTGGATTCGAACACCACCGTGTCACCCGCCTTCAGGATCGGGCCCAGGGTGCGGCAGGCGCCCTGCAGGGGAGACAGATCAGGCGTGCTGTCCGCGTACACCGGCGTGGGCACAGTCACGATGAACACCGTGGCCGAGGCCAGGCCTGCGGGATCGGCCGTCAGGGCCAGCGCCCCGACCCGCTCGAGTTCCGCCGCGTCCAGCTCGCCCGTCCGGTCCCGGCCGGCCTCGAGCTCCGCCACGCGGCTTTCGTCGATGTCGAAGCCGATCACCTCGAAGTGCTCGGCGAAGGCCGCCAGCAACGGCGTTCCCACGTACCCCAGACCGATGATCGCAATCACCGGCCCGGTCCCCTGTCCCCCTTCAGTCATGATGTGCTCCCGGCGATGCCGCCATTTCGCTTTGCAGTGTCTCGATCTCGATCTTCAGTGCTTCGTACTCGTCCATCTTCCGTTGCAGGAATCGCGCCGTGATCCTGGTCTTGGCCTCGATGCCGGCTGGCGTCAGGATGTAGAGATAGGCGCGCTTGCGCTTGTTGTTCTTGAAATTCCGGGCCTTCACCAGGCCCTTGTCCACCAGCGCCCGCAGGCAGTAGTTGGTCTTGCCCAGGCTCACGCCCAGGTGTTCGGCCAGTTCGCGCTGGCTGACCCGGGGGTTGGCCTCCAGGTAGCGCAGCAGCTTGAGGTGAACCTCGTTCACCTTCTCAGCCATGGGGTTCCCCGGCCGATTCGCTCCGGCCGTCCACGGGCGACCCGGCCGCCCCGGCCGGCGACTTCCAGCCCAGCAGTTCCCGCGCCTGCCCCAGGGCCTGCGGCCGGAACAGCAACAGGCCGGCGCCGTACACCGTCAGCCCCGTCGCCATGCTCGTCACCAGCGCCAGCAGGTGCCACTCGGGCATGAACCACGCCCGCTGCGCCAGCACGGCCAGCGCCATGGCGGCCGTCAGGCCCAGGTAGGGCGCCAGGTCCTTCAGCTGCGCCCACAGCCCATACCCCAACAAACGTCGTGTGAACACGGCATGCATCAACAGCGACGCGGCCTGGCTGGCCACCATTCCCCAGGCCAGCGCCTGCAGGCTGACCTGGCTGGTGACGATCACGACCACCAGCAGCAGCATCTGGCTGGCCAGCGACAGGCGAAAAGCCAGACGGGCATGTCCCAGTCCGGTCAGCACGCAGCGGTTGCCCACCTGCAGTGGCACCAGGGCCCCGGCCGCGCACAGCACCTGCAGGTAGGGCACCACCGCGTCCCACTGGTGGCCGAACAGCACCGGCACGGCGTTCTCCGCCACCAGGGCCACGCCGGCCATGACCGGCAGGTTCAGGGCCATGGTCGCCGACAGGCTGTCGCGCAAGGCCCGGCGCAGGCGCTCCAGGTCGTCCTGGAGACGGGAGAACACCGGAAAGGCCAGGCGCTGGAAGGTTGTGCCGATGAACACCTGCGGCACGTTGCGCGTGTCCACGGCGCGGTTGAAGATGCCCAGGTCCGCCGCCGTGTAGTACTTGCCCACCAGCACCGTGTAGGCGCGCCGGGCAACGATGTCCAACAGGTTGCTGATCAGCATCCAGCCACCGAATTCCACGAGCCGGGCGAAGCGCTCCCGTTCGAAGCCCCCGGTCGGCCGCCAGGCGGCCAGCACCGGGACCAGGGACAGTTTGATGGCATTGGTAGCCAGCACCTGCGCCGCCAGGGCCCAGACGCCCCAACCCCTCAGCGCCAGCACCACGGCGAGCACGCCCGCCCCGCTCACCGAGACCGCGGAAAGCACGGTCAGCCGCCGGAAATCCAGCACCCGCACCAGGCGCGATACGGGCACGGTCAGCAGGGTGGTCATGATCATGTTCACCGCCAGTACGCGCGCCAGGGGCGCCAGCACCGGCTGGCCGAAGTAGCCGGCAATCCACGGGGCCGCCAGGACCAGCACCGTTGCGAACGCAGTCCCCGCCGCCAGGTTGAACCAGAACACCGTGTTCTCGTCCGCGGGTGTGATGTCCTGGCGCTGAATCAGCGCCGCGCCCAGGCCGCCCTCGATGAACACCATGCCCACGGCCACCGCCAGCGCCAGCATGGCGAACAGGCCGAAGGTCTCGGGCAGCAGCAGGCGCGCCAGCACCATGGACGCCACCAGGGCGAGGCCCTGGGTGGCCGCCTGGTCGGCGATTTTCCAGCGGATGGCGGATGGGAGGGATTCCGTCATGGGTTGACGATCTGGCACGCTACCGCCCTGCAGTGCCCGTCGGGGCGCCGCATGGCGGAAGGGGCCGTGGTGCCGGCCAGGCCGGGCACTTTGTGCAGGCCCCGCCGGCCGGGCCGGCAGTTCCTGCCTGCGCCGGGCTCAGCCGGCGCGTTGCAGCAGCAGGGAGTCCACCTCCAGGGTGGTCTCCCGGCCCAGGATCTTCATCAGCAGCAGGCTGCGCGCTTCGCCGCTGCGCTGCTGCAGGATGCCCTCGGCGCCGGCGAAGGGGCCGTCGAACACCCGCACCCGGTCGCCGATGTCCAGTTGCACCGGGTCGAGGGCGATCAGCCCGGTTTCGATGTCGCGACGCGCCTGCAGGGCCCGGATGATGAGTTCCGGCACCTTCACCAGTTCATGGCCGGTGCGCACCAGGCTCACCACCCCGCGGGTGGACCGCACGGTGGCCAGGTTTTGCACCGCCGGCACCGCTCGCAGGAACAGGTAGCGCGGAAACAGGGGTTCGGTACGGTCCTCGTTGCGTTTGCTGGCCTTCTGGTAGGGGTTCAGCGCCATCGGCAGGAAGCACTGGAAACCCTGGTTTTCCAGGTGAAACAGCGCCGTGCGCTCCTGTCGGGGCTTGGTGTAGACGGCGAACCAGTGCGCCGCGCGATCGGTCGATTCCATGGGGGCGATCTCTGCCATGCGGAAAGCCTAGCAGTTTATGTTCACAGTTTGAACGGATTATGACGCGCGGAAGAATTCCACCGTTCGGGCCAGGCCCTCACCCAGCCTCACGTGGGGTTCCCAGCCCAGTCGTTCGCGGGCCAGGTCGATGACGGGACGGCGCTGCAGCGGATCGTCCTTCGGCATCGGCCGATGGACGATTTCCGAGTCTGAACCGGTCAGGGCCAGAACCCGCTCTGCCAGTTCCCGCACCGTCACCTGTTCCGGGTTGCCCAGGTTGCACGGCCCGGTGAACCCGGACTCGCTGTCCATCAGCCGGACCAGCGCCTCGACCATGTCGTCCACGTAACAGAAGCTGCGGGTCTGCTCCCCGTCCCCGTACAGGGTCAGCGGCGCCCCTTCCAGGGCCTGGCAGATGAAATTGCTCACCACCCGGCCGTCGTCGCGTTGCATGCGAGGGCCGTAGGTGTTGAAGATCCGCGCCACCTTGATGTCCAGGCCGTGCTGGCGATGGTAGTCGAAGAACAGGGTCTCGGCGCAGCGTTTGCCCTCGTCGTAGCAGCTGCGCGGGCCGATGGGATTGACGCGGCCCCAGTAGCCTTCGGGCTGGGGGTGCACCTCCGGGTCGCCGTACACTTCCGAGGTACTGGCCTGCAGGATGCGCGCGTTCGTGCGCCGCGCCAGGCCCAGCATGTTGATCGTTCCCAGCACGTTGGTCCGCACCGTCATCACCGGGTCGCGCTGGTAGTGAACGGGGCTGGCGGGACAGGCCAGGTTGTAGACCTGGTCCACCTCCACGAACAGCGGCTGGGTGATGTCGTGGCGCAGCAGCTCGAATCCGGGATGGTCCAGCAGGTGCGCGACGTTGTGCCGGTCGCTGGTGTAGAAGTTGTCGACGCAGACCACGCCGTGGCCGTCCGCCAGCAGGCGCTCGCACAGGTGCGAACCGAGAAAGCCGGCGCCGCCGGTGACCAGGATCGAGGCCATGGTCAGCCGGAACGGCCGCGAAGCGCGACGGACACGCGATTCACTCGCCGCAAGGAAGGACGGGACGAACCGTCATGCTCAGGCGACTTCCGGCATGCGGTCGTGCTTGCGGGCGAAATCCCGCCCCAGGAAGCGCCCTTCGCTCCAGGCCTTCTTCATCACCCTCAGGTAGACAAAACCCACCGCGATGAAGACATAGAAGCGCGCCCATTCCGGCACGCCCAGCCACTCGAAGGCCACGCCCACCGCGGCGAAGGCCGCGGACAGGCCCACGATGCCCCACCAGGCCTGGCCCACCGAGAACCCGGCCGCCAGGAAGGCGTGATGCAGATGGTGGCGGTCGGCCTCGAAAGCGCTCTTGCCTGCCTTCCAGCGGTTGCGCATCAGGCGGGTGGTATCGAGCAGCGGCACGCCGATGATCCACACGGCCGTCATGGGCGCGAAGGCGCGCTCGACCCCTGCCCGGCTGCCGTTGCCCAGGTCCACGAACAGCCATGCCAGCCAGAAGCCCAGCAGCACCGATCCGGAATCACCCAGGAAGGTGCGGGCCTTCGGGTTCCAGGGAAGGCGCGCATTGAGCAGAAGGAAACCGGCCACGCAGCCACCCATCAGCGCCAGCAGGGGCAGCGCATCGGGCCGGCCGCCGCTCAGCGCCAGGCTGGCCACGGCCGTCACCGCCACCAGAAACACGCTGCCGGACAACCCGTCCAGGCCGTCGATCATGTTGAAGGCGTTGATCACGCCCAGGGCCGCGAACACCGTCACCGGCACCGCGAACCAGCCCAGGGACAGCGTGAACGGCCCGAACAGCTGGCCGAAATCGTTCAGCATCACACCGCCCCAGAACACCATCACGCAGCAGGCCGCGCCCTGGGCCACAAAGCGGGTCACCGCCGACAGCGGCCAACGGTCGTCCACCAGTCCGGTCAGCAGCACGATGAGGGAGGCGACGAAAAAAGGCGCCAGATCGATGCCGGTCGCCACGCCCAGTCCGAAGAACACCAGGAAGATCGCGAGGCCGCCGGCCAGCGGCGTGGGGGCCGCGTGCACCTTGCGCGCGTCGGGCTGGTCCAGCCAGCCCGTGCGCCGGGCCAGCGGCAGCAGGCAGAGGCCCAGCAGCGCCGTGGCCAACAATGCCAGCAGCCACAGCACCGGTGCCTGGAGGTCCGCCAGGAAGCTCATCGAACCCGGCGGGACGGGCCTGTCACGGGCCCGGAATCGACAGTGATAATTTCTTCAATCAGGAACACGCGTCCTTTCCCCTGTGCGCGAGTCCGCATTATCTCATCATGGCCTCGAACAATTCCAAGCGGCCACGGGAAAAAATTTCCTGGAACGCGCGGGGTAATGCGCCCTGAACCTTGATATAGTTGACCGGACAACGCACCGGTTCACGATCTGTTGGGGGAACCGAGGTTTCAAGGGAACATTCGGAACGAGGTCACGATGCGCAACGGCAAGTCAATTTTGAAACGGGCACCGCTGCCCGCCCTGATCGCCCTGGCCCTCGGCCTTCCCGCCGTACAGGCCCAGGACAGCCCGCCACCGGGGCTGTACACCACGGTCGACCAGGACGAGATCTACATCATTCAGCCGAACGGTGAGCAGACCGACGTCAAGACCGGCGAATCGGTACGCGTGACCGAAGACGGCCTGGAGTTCATTGCCCAGCGGCCGCAGTTCCTGAACTGGCCCTGCGGCACGGGTTTTGCGCCCAACCGCGGCACGCTTCCCACCTTTTCACTGGACTCCCTGCCTCCCGGCGACCAGATCGGCCAGGTGGCGGACCTGTATTTTTCCAACCAGCAGGTGCTCGAAGGATCCCCGCGCTGGTTGAACGGCGAATCCCACGGCGCCTTTCCGGCTGCGGAGATCGACCAGTTTGTGTCCAACGCCTCCTGGTACACCACCGGCCCGGCCGACGCGGACCTCGCGGCCCAGCGTCCCAAGACCCTCCTGATCGGGCTGTTCTACGGCACCGGCCAGGTCGTCGTGGACACCAACCACCTCGACGCCCTGAAGGCGGAATACGGCGACGATCCGATCCCGACCGTATTCCAGTACCAGGAAGAGAACGTGGTGCCGATCAGCTACTACGGCCCGAACCCCACACCTGGGCAGCTGGTCGCCAATTACCAGGAAAAGGGCATCAAGCCCGCGGACGTACCCATGTGGTACGCCGGCGACCAGCACATGGCCGCCGATCCGGGCGCACTGGCCGACAGCCTGGGCATCCCGCCCGCCAGCAGCTTCGACCCGCAGGAACTGGCCGAGCTGCAGCAGGACATCCAGGAAAACGGTTTCAACGCCAAGCCCGTCACCCTGGCCTTCGTGCCCGGCAGCCAGGGCATGGTCGCCGATGAGAGCGCGCGCCTGCGCGCCGCCGCGGAATCCGGCATCACGCCCGTACCGGTGATGTTCTCGGTGTACGAGAACGACATGATCGCCAGCCAGTGTGGCCTGGCGCCGCCCATCGGGGCTGCGGGCCTGCTCGGCACCGCCGACTCCGAAAGCCCGGACGAAACCGGCGACCCCGGTGAGAACCCGGACCAGGGTCCGCCCGAAGTGCCGCCGCGGCCGACGCCGCCGGAAATCGAGCTGCCCAACCCGCCGCAGCCGGAGCTTCCCGCCTCCGACAACTGAGCCTGAAGGCGATTCATGGGGCGGATCTCCAGATCTGCCCCTCCGCCTAGCGTGCCACTGAGTCTGGCCTGAAAGGGCTCGGGCAGGGCCCGCGCTCCCCCCGAAATCCGCGTGCCCTGCCCTCGCCGGGAACCCGGCCGTGCGTGCTGGGTTCCAGAATCCAGTCTGCAGCGCCCGCGAGGTCCGCACCATCGAGGCACGCCATCGCCGGTTGTCGGAACACGGCCCCGGAGTGTGTAGTCATCGAGCGACCCGGCGCCGAAGGCGCCATGACATGCGGCAATTCTCGACGTTTGCGACGGGCCCCGGCACCCAGGCAAAAAAAAAACGCCGGCACGAGGCCGGCGTTCTTCATTCCTGGGGACTGCTGTGCCGGGGTCGGCTCAGTAATCCGCGCCCTCTTCCTGGCAGATCGATCCGTCGTCACACAGCACGATGGCGAACTCGGTGCCGCGCACGCCCATCAGGGCCACCGGCGTTTCGACCTTGAAGCTCTCGGGCTCGGCCTTGGCCATGGCGCCGGTGATGATGCGCAGGCCGCCCTGCACGAGGCTGAGGGTGGCGGCGTTTTCATCGCCACCGTTGTACACGTATTCCTTGATGTCCAGGACGCTGTTCGGCCGCACGGTCACCTTGGCGCCGTCGATGAACTGCAGCACCGCGAAGCTCTTGTCGCCCGTGATGATGCGTTCTTCTTCCTGGACCCCGTCGCCGCGCTCCAGCGCGCGTCGGTCGGCCTCGTGCTCGGCAAAGACTTCACCGCGCGAGGCCACCAGCAATGCGGTCGAATCCTCCGCCATTACGGGCATTGCCACGGCCGCCGACAATATCGCCGCGGCCAACGTCTTTTGCCACTTGATCATGATCCTGCTCACCCTTGAATCAGAAAACCCCTAAGCTGCACATTATATACCGATTCAGCGCCGTTCGGTTGGCGGGAATTTCCGTTTCGCCGCCTCCGCCCGGCTCTCCCTGCCGTCCGGTACATTTCGTGGTTTTTTCGCAACACGCACGCGAAAGGTATGCCACTTACCCTCGCAAACGCAGAATTCATACAGAAAGTATCAGCAACGGAGAAAAAATTTTCGTGAAAATCACCGGGGCCGGTGATGGGGTCAATTCCCCTACTTCGTTTCGTGCGTGTAAACACCGTCCCAGTCCTGCTCCGGCGGGTCGACCTGGAACGCCTCGATGCGCTCGGCGTACAGGGCATAGAGTTTGCGACCGGGCTCCTGCTCGCGAAGGTTCTCGAGCACGCGCGAGGCCGATTTCCAGTGCTGGGCGCGGTAGAGCTTGAGGAACTGGTCCCACTGCTTGAGCCGGGCCAGCTCCTCGTCGCCCACGGCGCGGCGCTCGCCCACCACCTCGTAGATGATCACGGGCAGCAGCTTGCCCTTCACCCGCACCCGGTCGATCTCGCGGTAGATGTACTCGGGCGCCGCCTCTACCGTGAAGGCGCTGACGATGAAGTCCACCCCGTAGGCCTTGGTGAGGCCCTCCAGGCGCGAGCCCAGGTTCACCGAGTCGCCCAGCACGGTGTAGGCGCGCCGGAAGCGCGAACCCATGTTGCCCACGCTCATGGTGCCCGTGTTCACTCCGACGCCGATGGAAAGCTCCGGCGCGCCCTCCTTCCAGAATTCCATGTTGAGCTTCTTCAGCGATTCGAGCATGCCCAGGCCGGCGGCGACGGCGTTGTGGGCGTGGCGCGCATCGTGCACGGGCGCGCCCCAGAAGGCCATGATGGCGTCGCCCATGTATTTGTCGATGGTGCCGTGGGTCTCGTGCACCACCTTGGTCATGGGCGTCAGGAAGCGGTTCAGCAGCGCCGAGAGCTCGTCGGCGTCCAGTTGCTCGGAGAGTGTGGTGAAGCCGCGGATGTCGGTGAACAGCACGCTGAGGTCGCGCTTCTCGCTGTCCATGGAATAGTGCGTCGGGTCGTGCGCCATCTCGGCCACGAGATCGGGTGGCACGTACTGGCCGAACAGCTCGTTCATGTGGGTCCGGCTGCGGCTTTCGAAGAAGTAGCCGAAGATCATGTTCAGCATGTAGATGCCGAACAACACGATCAGCGTGCTGGCCAGCGGCAGCACGTGCATCTGGGCGTCCCAGAGGTAGAGGTTCAGCCACAGCGCGGCAGTCAGGCTCACCAGCAGCATCAGCGTGGCCATGACCGCCGAGAGCGCGGGCAGCACCAGGGCCGCGAGCAGCCCGAACAGCACCACGACCACCACCTCGGCGCCGCGGGTGTAGGCCGGCTGCCAGCGGAAGTTGCCATCGAGGATGCCCGCCAGCACGTTGGCGTGGATCTCCACCCCCGGATAGATGGAGCCGAACGGCGTGGAACGCAGGTCCTGCAGTCCCGGCGCCGTGGCGCCCACAATGGCGATGGCGCCTTCCAGCATGGACGGATCGGGCACGGTGCCCCGGATCACGTCAGTGGCCGAAACGTAGGGAAAGCTGCCCGCCCCGCCCCGGTAAGGCACCAGCACCGCCCCCTGGGCGTCCAGCGGAATGCGACGGCCGGCCACCTCGATGGCTTCCAGCGGCGGGTAGCCCTCCATCATCAGCGGCGCGTCCACGAACACCGGCAGCGCGATGTCGTTGAGGTAGGTCGCCGCCATGGCCAGCGCCAGCGATTCGTAGGCGGCGTCCTCGTAGGTGTGGAGCAGCGGCGTGCGACGCACGATGCCGTCCTCGCTGATCAGCGGATTGGAGATGAAGCCCGAGGTGTAGGCGCCCTCGACCAGCTCCGGCACGTTGCCGGTATAGCCCTCGGCCCGCGGCAGGAACAGGCGCGCGGCCATCTGTTCGTCGTAGTCGAAGGCCGGCATGGGCAGCTCGCCGATCTCGAAGGCCTGGCGCTCGTCGGTGATGAAGTAGTAGGCCAGCACCGAGGGGCCCTGGCTGAGCGCGCCGCCGAACAGGTGGTCCCGGTTCAGCAGCGGGGCATAGTTTTCCAGGCGCTGGAGGAAGGCCGGATCGTCGGCGCCCAGCTGCTGCAGGGTCGTCAGGTCATGGCTGAGATCGCGCTCCGGAAACACCACGTCGAAGCCGATGACGGTCACGCCGTAGCCGTACAGTTCGGTGACCATGTCCGCCAGCTTGTCCCGCGTCCACGGAAACTGTCCCTCTGCCGACAGGCTCTTCTCGTCGATGGCCACCACCACGATGCGCGGGTCCTGGCCGCCGGGCGCGGTAAAGCGCACCCGGGCGTCGTACAGCAGCGACTCGAACTGCCGCACGAACGGCGCCCCGATGACGTCCAGCACCACCAGCACCATCACGGTGATCAGCGCCAGCGACGAACTCAGCCGGATCAGGTATCGCTTCAACGGATTCGGGGCCCCTTCCTGTGCGTGCCCGGAGTATATCGGTCCGCGGCCCTGGCAGGGGCCACATCCCGGTCACGCGCCCCGCGAGGACCGGGACTGGGCGCAGGCGGCGCCCATGATGGCGGTGTAAGTGACGGCGGTGGCGGGAATCTGCAGGGAGAAGTCGACCAGGGCGTGGATGGCCACCAGGGTGGTGGCGGCCAGGCCGGTCGCGGGGTAGACCCAGTCGCGGCCACGCTGGCGCAGGCCACGCAGGCAGATCAGCGCCAGCCAGCCCACGCAGGCGAACAGCGCGAGCGCGGCCGGCCAGCCGAGTTCGAAAAGGTTTTCGAGGTAGGTGTTGTGGGCCTTGTCGAGTAGGGCTTCGACCGATTCGTCGCGGTATAACTTGAAGCTTCGCTCGAAGCTTCCATACCCAAATCCGAACCAGGGACTGTCTTCAACACCGTCCGCCGTCAGGGCATAGCTGTTCAACCGATAATTGAGGTCGGACGGAGTTGAATCAATTTGTGATAGCAGCACCTCGTTGGTAATCAGGAACCCAGCGCCGCCCACCAGAAGCATCACAAGCATCAGTCGCCGGGTTTTCTGTTGCGCCCCTTCAGCCCTGAATCGAACACAGAGCCAGAAGACGATGCCGGCGATCAACGTCGAGGAAAATCCAGCACGGCTCCGAGACAGAATGATGGCAACTGTCAGGACAGCCAGAATGGCGAGAAACTTCCATGTCTTGGCGATTAGCTCTTCCAACTGCTCGTCTGCGGTACTGGGCAACTGGTATGCCGGATTCCGACGAGTTGTTACGGTTGCATTCACTTGTAATGCGCATAAGCAGAGAACTCCCATTCCTACCCATGTCGCAAAATGATTGGCGTTGACAAAAGTGCCACGTACCAACAGCCGATGTTCCAGAGGCCAGAAAAACAGGATCGTGTCGTACTGCCCCCAAAACACAACCAATCCATATATCGAAGTGATGACACAAACTGAGACAATGGCCATGAACAGGGCTTTCGCTCGCCTGGGGTCGCGGCAGAGCTGAAAGGCGAGAAAGAAGCTGAATCCATATGCGAGCAGCCGCAGAGTTGCAGACCATGTGTCATCCGGTGCCAGGGATACGAAACCTACCTCTGGACCCTCAATAACCTCGCCACTCAGATTCCAAAGCGGGTGGTGCAGGCTTGCTGGCGCGCCCGGCCAGGCCTGCACCACCGCCCAGGCGCACACGGCCAGGAACAGCAGCATCAGCAGGGGATTCAGCGACAGGCTCACGCGGCGCCGGTCGAGGACCGACCACAGGCCCCAGAGCCCCGCCAGCGCGCCGAGGCCACCCGCCAGCAGGAACCAGGACCATTCCCGGTTGGCGCCCAGGGGCAGTGGCGCCAGGACGACCAGCGCGAGAAAGAGGTAGAACAACAGGTTCAGCAAGTGGAGCCCTTGGTGCCTCGAGGCGTCGATTCTATTTGAGCCACCGGGTGCAAGGCCAAGCCCGCCCTGCCCCGCCGCGTCACGGCGTCGTCTGGAGAATTCGCTGTTCGGTCCCTTCCAGCACCAGGCAGGTCAGGATGCCCGAATGGAACGCCCCGGTGTCGAGTCCGATCCGGTTGGGCCTGAGTTCAGGTTCGGGGGTGATGGTGTGGCCGTGCACCACCACCGCGCCATGATTGGCCTCGCTGGCGATGAACTCCTCGCGGATCCACAACTGGTCCTCGAAGTGCTGCGCGTCCAGCGGCACGCCCGGGCGCACCCCGGCGTGAACGAAATAGTAGTCCCCGGCGCGCCAGCTCAGCAGCCCGTCCTCCAGGAAGGCGACGTGGTCGTCGGGCAGGATTTCGGCCAGTTCGGCGGCGATCCTCGGCATGTCCCGCATCATCGGCACATGCGTGATGCTGATGCCGTAGCTGACCAGGGTCTCGCGACCGCCGAAGCTCAGCCAGCCCGCCGTGGCCTCGGGATAGTCCAGGAAATCGAGCATGGCCTGCTCGTGGTTGCCCTTGAGAAAAATGGACTCGAAGCCTTCGAGCGGCGCGTCCAGCAGCATCTCGACCACCTGGCGGGACTGCAGGCCGCGATCGATGTAGTCGCCCAGGTACAGCACCTGCTTGCGGCCGGAATAAGCGGCGGCGTCCTCGCGAATCATCTGGTGCAGTTCCACCAGCAGGTCGGCACGGCCGTGGATGTCCCCGATGGCGTACAGGCGGGCGCCTTCGGGGAAGCGCGCTTGCTCCGGCGCCATCTCGGGCCGCGCCTTCTTTCGGTTGAACAAGCGGATCACGTCACGGGCTCCAGGGCGCTCACGATTTCGGGGTATCTCTCTCCCAATACGGATTTCACCCGGGAAACGTCCAATCGGCCGCTGCGCAGGGCCTGGCGGAAACCCCGTTCGTTGACCCGCCAGGCCAGCACGGTCTGGTCACGCAACAGGGCGAGGGTTTCTGATTCGAAGCGGTCGGCGTAGGCGTAACCCAGTTCCAGCCGCGGCAGCAGCAGGGTGGGCTCGACCCGCCCGGTGAGGATGGACATTTCCAGCGCTGACGCCACCGATGCTTCGTCCTCGCCCAGTACGGCGCGCGCCTGCGCCACGCGCAGCCAGGTGCGCGGTTCGGCGGGTGCGCGGCGCACGGCCTCCAGGCCGGCGGTCATGGAGCGATGCAGGGCCGGGCGCACCAGCCAGGCCGGGGTGTCCGGGTCCAGGGCGCGCAGGTACTCCACGAAGCTCAGTCCGTCCCAGTAGCGGTAGTGCGGATACAGCGCGATCGCCTCACGCGCCCGCGCCGCCAGGGCGGGCAGTTGGGCGGTCGGGATCTCGCCGGTCTCCCAGTAGCGAGCGATGGCGGTGTCCACGGGCAGGTAGTGCAGACTCGCCCGAAGACGAGGCGTGACCTGCAACAGCAGTGCGCCGGCCACGACGAGCACCGTCAACGCCAGCGCGAATTGTCCAACACGAGTACGAGCGCTCACACTCCCCCCCAATCAACGAACGATGGCCCCGGGCGCTCCCTTTCCGGAACAACTGCGAGGCTACACGCCCGGACCGCCCCTTGCCTACCCTTTTGAACCGCTTCGAAGGCATCATTCCCCGCAGGGATGGCAAAGCCTTCGCTTCGCAGGTAGGCTGTCCCGGATTCGATTCTCGGATGCTTTTCCGGCTGGGGGCTGCTTGGCACCGTCATTTTCCGCATTGACGGCCCGTGGGGTCGTGGCTGCACTGTTGCTCGCAGGCGCGCTCGTGCTGGCGCCCGGTGTCGCCCTGGCGGCCGGCGGGGAGATGCCGTCGCTGGTGCACGACATCGGCATCAGCCTGCTGACCGCCGGTCTGCTGGCGCTGGTGTTCAACCGCTTCGGCATTCCCAGCATCGCCGCCTTCCTGGTGGCCGGGGTGCTGGTCGGGCCGCTGGGCCTCGAGCAGGTCACCGACCGGGAGAACATCGACACCATCGCCCAGCTGGGCTTCATCTTCCTGCTGTTCCTGATCGGCCTGGAGATCGACTTCAAGAAGATCTTCGGCAGCGGCAAGGCCGTCACCCTGTCGGGCATCCTGCAGTATCCGCTGACCATCGCCTTCGGCGCCGGCGCGGTGAAGCTGATGGTCCTGCTGGGCATCGGCGGCGAACTGCTGGCCGGCAACAGCTATGCCCCGTTGTACCTGGGCGTGGTCATCGCCGGCTCCTCCACCCTGCTGGTGGTGAAGCTGTTCCAGGAGCACTTCGAGCTCGACACCCAGCCCGGCCGCCTGTCGCTGGGGATGCTGATCTTCCAGGACATCTGGGTGATCGTGGTCATCCTCATCCAGCCCAACCTGCAGAACCCGGAACTGGGTCCCATCCTGATGTCCTTCGCCGGCATCGTGGTGCTGAGCCTGTTCTCCGTGATGCTGGCCCAGATGGTGTTCGAGATCTGCTTCGAGTGGATCGCCAAGACGCCGGAACTGACCCTGACAGCGGCGCTGGCCTGGTGCTTCACCGTGGTGTTCTTCGGCCAGAGCATCGACGTGATCGCCGAGATGGTGTTCGGCGTGAACCCGCACATGAATGTGGGCTCGGGCATGGCGGCGCTGATCGCCGGGGCCTGCATCGCCAACCTGCCCTCCTCCACGGAGGTGATCACCAAGGTCAGCATCGTAAAGGACTTCTTCATCACGCTGTTCTTCGTGGCCCTGGGCATTTCCATCCCGGCGCCGGAAAGCTGGGACGTGGTCATCCTGGCCGTCGCCCTGGCCGTGGTCGCTATCCTGGCGCGCCAGTTCGTGTTCTTTCCGCTGTTCTATTTCACCGGCGTGGACCAGCGCAACGCGCAGGTTTCGGCGATCCGCCTGGCGCAGATTTCCGAGTTCGGCCTGGTGATCTGCTTCCTGGGCACGCAGCTGGGCCACATCTCGCCGACCCTGAGCGCGGCGGTGATCTTCGCGTTCGTGATCACGGCCCTGGCCACGCCCTTTCTCTACGGCCAGGCCTACGAGATCCACCAGGTCATGCAGCCGGCGCTCTCGAAACTCGGCTTCAAGCCGCCGCCGGAACGCGTCCACGACCAAGGCAGGCACTTCAAGCTGGCCCTGCTGGGTTTCCACCGGCACGCTTCCTCGCTGCTGGCCGACCTCGCGGCGCTGGACGAGGCCCTGTTGCACGAGACCCTGGTGGTGGATTTCAACGTGGCCATCCATCCGAAGATCGCCGCCCTGGGGCCGACGGTGAAGTACGGCGACCTGAGCAATTCGGAAACGCTGCACCACCTCGGGCTGAGCCACGCGGAGGTCATCGTCTGCACGATTCCCGACGACCTGCTGCGCGGCATCGACAACCAGTCGCTGGTGCGCACCGTGCGCGAAATGAATCCCAACGCCGTGATCATCGCCAACGGCATCAGCTTCGATGAAATCCAGAAGGTGTATGATGCAGGGGCGGACTACGTGTACATGGCGCGACTGGAATGCGCCGACGCCTTGGGGGAGGCAGTGCACGAAGCCCTGGCGAGCCGCATCGATGTCTACCGCGAGCAGAACGTCGAGCGGCACCGGCTCCGCGAGGGCAGGAAGGAAGTGTTGAGCTGACCGTCAACCATCGGGCACAGGGGACTCCGTATGACGTTTCTGGTCCAGATCACCGACACCCATGTCACCCATCCTGGCGAACTGCTCTATGGCCAGGTGGACACCCCGGAAAACCTCCGGGACACCGTCACCGAAATCAATCGCATCCGGCCACGCCCGGACCTCGTCGTGGTCACCGGCGACCTGGTCGAGCGGCCCGACCGCGAGAGTTACGAGCACTTCAAGAAGCTGATCAAGCCCTTGAAGGTGCCCGTTTACGTCCTGCCCGGCAACCACGACGACCCCGAAATGATGCAGGCGCATCTCGAGGACACGCCCTGGTTTCCGGTCACCGACGACACCTTCCAGTACGCCGTCGAGATGCCCCAGTTCCGCATGCTGGCGCTGAACAGCCATGCCGGTGGAAGTGAACTGCCGGAACTCGATGGCGAGCACCTGGACTGGCTGGTTCGTGAGTTGCCCAAGTCCGACAAGCCCACGCTGATCGCCCTGCATCACCCACCCATGGTCACGGGTATCGAATTCATCGACATGGGGGGCACCGAGTGGTTCGAAGGCCTGCGCAAGGTGCTCGACGCGGCCGACAACGTCCACCTGGTCATCTGTGGCCACTGCCACATCGACATGGCCGGACGCATCGGGCGCGTACCCGTCTACATGTCCGGCAGCGTCGCCCACCAGCTCATCGCCGCCCGCGGGCCGGACATCGCCCCATCTTTCGATGTGCGGCCGGTGCCGCCGGTGCTGCACCAGTTCATCAATGGGCAGTTCGTTTCGGGGAGTTATCCCTGGCCGGTGAACACCGAGGTCAACCGCATCGATCGCCAGTCAGGCATACCCTGGGAATCCCTCAAGCTGCAGATGATGGGGTCGAAGGCGCCCTGAAGCTTTCTCCACGCTGGGTGTAGTTTCCGTTCGGGGCGGTCGACTGACCCCCTCCTTTCAGGACACGCTGCAAGTACGTCCCTGTAGCTCGGTAGGCGACTTCCCTGTCGCCTACGGTCCTGAAAGGAGGGGGTCAATCGCCCACCCTTGGGGTTCCTTGATGCGTGGAGAGGGGCTCGGGGCGACTTCGTCACAGTTGGAGCACGAGATTCCCAGGGAACGCCCTCAGGAGTAGTACTGGCCGTAACGCCCGTAGTGGTAGTAGTACCCAGAGTCGCCATAGCCAAGACGCCCATAGCGCTTGAGGTCGACCTGCTGGAGGACGATGCCGGCGAGGGGGATGCCGGATTTGCGGAGGAGTTCGATGGCGGCCTTGGCGACCTTGCGCGGGGTCTTGTTCCAGCGCACGACGAAGACGGTCTTGTCGGCCACCTGCCCGATCACGCGGGCGTCGGCCACGGCCATGACGGGCGGGGCGTCGATCAGGACGTAGTCGTAGCGGGCCTTGAGCAGGTCCACCACGTGTTGCATGCGGTGGCTGGCGAACAGGTCGGTGGCGCTGACGTACTTGCCTTCGCCGGTGCGCATCAGGTGGATGCCGGAGGGTTCGTGGACGCTGACGTAGTCGCTGACGTCGTCGGTGTCGGCGATCACGAAGTCGGTCAGTCCCAGGCCGGTGGGGTCGACGCCCAGCTTGTCCTCGACCGAGGAGCGGCGCAGGTCACCGTCGATGACCACGACTTTGTGGCCAGCTTTCGCCAGCACCATGCCCAGCGCCAGCACCAGGCTGGTCTTGCCTTCCTCGGGCACCGAGCTGGTCACTTGGATGGCCTTGATCTTGGTGTCCGGGTCGGACAGCTTCAGCGAGATGTGCAGGGAGTTGATGGCCTCCACGAACCCTGAGCTTCCCTTTTCCTGCACATGGTTGTGCGGGACATCCTTGCCGGTGAGTTTCGGGATCATGCCGATGGCATGCACGCCCAGCTGCTGTTCGATCTGCTCGGGGCTGAGCATGCCGGGGCTGAGCAGGTGCAAGCCGATCACCAGCGCACAGGCCCCCATGAGACCCAGGACCACGAACACAAAAAAGGTTCGCTTGCGATCCGGGTATGACGGTGAGTTGGGCACTTCTGCGCTGGAGAGCACTCGCGCATCCGGCGTTTCCGTCCCTTCCGTCGTCGTGGACTCCTTGAATCGATTGAGAAAGCTCTCGTACAGCGTGCGGTTAGCCGCGGCCTCGCGCTCAAGTGCGCGCAACTGAATGGCTTCACGGTTTTGCGCGCCTGTCTCGCTCTCGGCCTCCCTCAAACTCTGCGCGAGGCTGGCTTCACGGGTGCGCGCGACCTCGACCTCGTTTTCCAGGGTCAGCACGACTTTCTGGATTTCCTCGCCTATGCGGCGGCGCACGTCCTGTAGTTCGGCGTTCACCTGCAGCATCCTGGGGTGCTTGGGCCCGTACTCTACGCTCAGTTCGGAGCTGCGACGCATGACTTCCGCTTCCTGCCCGCGCAGCTGTTGAATCATGGGGGAGGACAAAACTTCACTGGCGGATTCAACGCCTTCAGCGTCGGTCACCAATAGTCTCTGGACCTGGACCAGACGCGCTTCCGCCTCCGCGCGTTCAGCCTTGGCGATGATCAGCTGACTATTGATTGCGCTGAGCTGTTGCGTCAGCAGGTCCCCGCTGGTGCCCTCGGTAAAGCCATGCTCAATGCGATACAGCTCGACCGCCTGTTCGGAATCCCGGACATTCTGCTCGAGTTCACTGAGTTGCTCACTCAGCCACTGGGAGAGCCGCTCGGCGGACTCCAGCTTCGCCTCGAGCTTGTCGAGGATGTAGGTGTCCGTGATCTGGTTTGCCACTCTGGCGGCGAGGCGCGGGTCCGGAGAGCTGAAAGAAATACTGATGATGTCACTGTATTCCAGTGCAAACACGTTGAGTTTGCCGAGAAAGATGTTGACCGCCCGCACCATCTTGAGGCGCTCGAGTTCTTCATCTGTCGGTGCAGTTTCGACGACTTCCCCCGTAGACGCGCTGCGTAAGGAGTCCTTCCAGGATTGCGGAATCCAATTCGAAGGGTTGAGCTTGCTGAGTAAGCCGTCCGGATCGGACTCGTCCGTGTTCAGGGAGGGGTTGAATTCTCTCAGGCTGAGGAGGTTGAGTCGTTCAATGACCTTCTCTGCCAGGCCACGGGACATCAGGATCTGGACCTCTTCCTGCGACTCCATACCGAAATACCGCATATAGAGCGCCTGGTTGAAATCCAGTGGTTGCGTATCCGTCACCCCGATCAGAACGGTTGTGTTGGCGGTGTAGATCGATGTCAACTGATTGACGTGTACGTAGCCAAGCAGCGCTGCGAGCAATGTCAACATCGTGATCAAGCGACGCCGGAACCAGAGCAGTTGCAGGTAGTCCAGCAGCGGGAACGGCTCGTCCTGGACGGGCGGCTCGACGCGTCGCGGCGGCTCCTGGCGAGGGCGTTCGACGGCGTGCAGGGGGGCGCTCATGATGTCGAGCTCACGGTGTTCATCGGCTCAGAACATCCGCTCGTCGACGCGAATGATGTCGCCGGGCTGCACCCGGTCGCTGACCGGCAGGCGGGCTTCCTCATCCTCCGGATCGCCGGCGCGGATCACGTAGACGATGTCCTGCTTGGCGCGGAAAGTGTAACCGCCGGCAATGGCAATGGCGTTGAGATAGGTCATGCCGTCCACGTAGGGATAGTCGCCGGCCGAGTTCACCTCGCCGATGATGTAGAAGGGGCGATAGGTGAGCACCTGCACGGTCACGCGCGGGTTCACCAGGTAGTCGGGGCGCAGCGCCTCGACGATGGAGACTTCCAGTTCGGAGGCCGTCTTGCCGGCCGCCTCGACCTGGCCGATCAACAGCATGGACAGGCGTCCGGCGCCGTCCAGAGTGTACTCCCCCGTCAGGTCCGCCTGGTTGAACACGTTGACCCGGATGCGGTCGCCGGCACCCAGGCGGTAGTTCTCGGTCACCGGGCCGTCGGCGGCCTCCTGTTGCGCCAGGGCCGCGGGCGCCAGGGTCGGCAACAGCATCACCAGGGCCAGAAACCCGGTCGCCAGCAGGGCGGCGAGACGTCCGGGGCGGGCACCCTGCCCCACCCGGTCTGAAACGGGCCGGGAACTCGGTACGCGAGCGGGGTCGATCGATTGATTGGGCAAAACGGGTCTCTTCGTTCCGGTCACGGGGAATTATAGTTCCAGCACGGAAGGGGCGGCCAGCGCCGCCCCGCATGGCTGGCGGGGATTGGGACCCGGACGATCGCCTAGAGTTCGACGCCCAGGGTGAGGAAGAAGCGGTTTGCGTCGTACTCGAAGCGTTCCTGGTCGGAGGTCTGCTGCTCCCAGGCATATCCACCGGAAAGATAGAGATTGCGGTTGAACAGGTACGACAGGCCGGCGCCAACTCGAGTGACGTCCGTCTTGTTCAATTCGCTGTCGGCTGCGCCGGGGTTTTCGTAATCGTTGTCCGTGTACGAGCCACGGAGGTTGAACAGCAGGTTGGGCATGATCTCCTGCTGCAGGCGGGCCGAGTACAGGCGGCTGAAGTAACCCGAGGTGCCCACCTGGGTGGTTTCCTGCGGGCTGGCGGCCATGCGCACCGATACCAGGGTGGTCTGCCGCGGCGTCCAGGTCAAACCTGCACCAAGTCCCCAACCGTCCACGCTGTCAAGGCGCGGGTCATCATAGTTCTGATCAGACCAATTGAAAGACACGTCTCCGGTCAACAGGTCAGTCATGTCCCAGATCATGCCTGCAGAAAGGACCGTTCCGTCGGAATTCCGGTCATAACCTTCGAAGTCTGTCGGCAAATCGTAGTCGATGCTATTCCATTCGTAGCTGCCGTAAAGCGCAGTTTCAGGCCCCAGTTGCCAATCCGCCCGCAAGGTGTAGCGGTCCTGGTCGCGGTTGCGGTCCTGGTTGTCGATGAACTCGCCATCGCCCGTGACGTTGTCGTCATAGTCGAAGGCATTGAAGTTGTAGTAGGCGCCGACTTTCAGGCGGTTGAAGATGTGGTCGTAGCCCAGGCCGAAACCGTCATAGTCGAACTCGGTGGGCGATGCGGGGGCACCGGCTGCCGGATCGCGACGGTCCTCGTGCAGGTGGTAGGCGGACACGTCCGCGCTGAACCAGCTGTTCTGCAGCACGTCCACCCGACCATCCGCGCGCAGCGCCCAGTCTTCGTAGTCGTTCTCGCCGAAATCGTCGTAGCGCGCGAAATCACCCCAGGCGCTGAAGTTCAGGGCGTGGCGGTTCCAGTCGCTGGTGAGGTCGGCCCAGGGCCGGATATGCCAGACCTGGTCATCCAGTTCGTTGTCCGGCGTGTAGAACACGTTGTCATTACGCGTCCATGCCAGTTCCGCTCCCGGGAGCAGCACGAAACTACCCAGTCGGGCGCCCGGCGGCTGATAGTCCTCAGGTTTTTGCTCGATGGACTTGTTGAACAGGCCTGGATCGAAATATTGCTGGGCCAGGACCGCGCCAGGCGACATGGCCAAGGCCAGCGCCGCACTGCTTGCCACGTACTTGAATCTGATCAATTTCCCACCCCAGCTGGTCGTTGTTCGCGGTTCAGGGACCCTGCGCGCCATGAAAAACCCGGCACGCTGGCCAGGTCTTGCCTCCGACGTCGCTGAATCCCTCTCCCTTGTTGAACGGATGCAACGAATAATAGGGCGAAGTATATGAAATCCCGGCGACAAGGGAAAGGAAAGACCCTACTTCCGTAACCCTTGCCGCGGCGGGTTCGGAGCCCGCTCAGGCGCTGTCCGCCAGCGCCCGGCCGGCCGTCTTCCAGGGCAACAGGGCGCACTGGGTGCGCGCCGGGTAGGCCCTAACGCCCAGCATCGGCTGCAGCCATTCCGGGAGTTCGCCGCCCTCCCCTTGTGCGATGGCTGCCTCGAATGCATCCCGCGTCGTACCGACGGCCGCTACGGAACGTCCCTCCAAGTGCCGGCACAACAACGAGGCTGAGGCCATGCAGATGGCGCAGGATTCACCGTGGAAGGCCGCCGCCTCGATGACGCCCTCCGTCACCCGCAGGCGCAGGTCCACCACGTCGCCGCACAACACGTTGTCGCCGACGGCCCGGTGGGTGTGTTCGATGTCGCGCCCATGGCCACAGGGCGCGGCGGCGTTTTCGAGGATGGCGGCGCGGTAGAGTTCGGCCAGCTGCTGCGGGTCGACCTGGCCGCCGGGGTTCAAAGTTCGACGTCCATCCACACGAGGTGATGGTCGGTGAAGCCGACGAGGTCGGCGCCCGGTTCGTCCGGCGCCGGCCAGAACACGCCACAGCCCACCACGTCCGTGCGTCGCGCGGTGAGCAGGTAGTCGACCCGCAGGTTGCCGGAGTACTCGTCGTTGAAATCGGCGGTGTCGTGGCGCGGGTTGCCGCGGTGACGGGCGTTCATGCCACCCTGCGAGCGGCTGGCGGCCAGGGCCCCGGCACTGGAGGGAATGCACTTCCGATTGGCGCGGTTGGAATTGACCAGTTCCTCGATGGCCGCATCGATGGCGTCGCCGTCGACCGGGTCGGCGTTGAGGTCACCCGCCACGACCCAGGTCGCGCTGCGGGCGATGCCGCCCTGACGCCCGTCGTCGTCGTAGATGTACTCGCCGTCGCCCTGGGAGACGTAGTCCACCCAGAATCGGATCTCGTCATGATTGCGCTTGCCGTTGCGATCCTCGGGGCCGTCAAAGACGGGCGGCGTGGGGTGGCTGGCCAGGATGTTGACCGTGTCGAAACGCCCGACCCGGATGGGCACGTCCCAGTGGCTCTTGGAACTCAGCGGCAGCGTCTTCCAGATGTCCTGTGACCAGAACGGCGTGCGGTCCGGCAGGTAGGGCTTGAGCGCGGCCGGCATGTCCGACCACAGAAAGCGGCGGAAGGTACGGGCCTTCACGCGGTCGATGGGGTGACGCGAGAGCAGCAGCATGCCGTACTGGCCCGGGAATCGGCCGTAGCCCAGGGCGTCGCCGGGGCCGCCGGTTTCACCATCCCGGTCGAGGTCCTCGCCGCTGTCCACGCCGGTGTTCACCGGGGCCGTGAAGGCATGCGGATAATCGATGGGATCTTCGCCACGCTGGCTGACCGCCAGGTAGTGGGTGTTGAACAGCGCGGCGGCGTCCACGCCGACCTGGAAATCGAACTCGTTGAGCAGAATCACGTCGGGGCGCAGGTGCTGCAGCACCGCGGCGAGCTTTTGCAGGTTCTCGTCTTCCCCGGTGGCCAGGCGCTCCGCCAGCTCGCCCTCCTGCTCCAGGCCCATGGCCACGTTCCAGGTGGCGATGCGCACGACGGTCTGGGCAGCCGCCGGGCTGACGGCACCTGCCAGCAGCAACGGCAGCAAGGCCCGGAAAAGGAGGTTCATGGCGCGCATCGTCAGTCAGTAAATACCGGAACACCGGGGGACTTCAAGGCTTTCCGCTTGAGGTCCTCGATGCGGTCGCGGACCTTCGCCGCCTCTTCGAATTCCAGGTTCTCGGCATGGGTGAACATCTGCTTCTCGAGTTCGGCGATGGCCTTGGACAGCTGTCCTGCGGAAAGGCCTTCGTAGCTGGCGGCCTCCTCGGCCACGGCCCGCTCCCGGCGGCGCGCGCCGGGCTTGCTGTCGCGCGCGCCTTCCATGATGTCGGCGATCTTCTTCTGCACCGTCTGCGGCGTGATGCCGTGCGCTTCGTTGTAGGCCAGCTGCTTCTCGCGGCGCCGCTCGGTCTCCTCCATGGCGCGTCGCATCGACCCGGTGATCGTGTCGCCATACATGATGACCTTGCCGCGCACGTTGCGCGCCGCGCGGCCCATGGTCTGGATCAGCGAACTGTCGGAACGCAGGAAGCCCTCACGGTCGGCATCGAGGATCGCCACCAGTGAAACCTCCGGCATATCAAGGCCTTCTCGTAACAAGTTAATGCCAACTAACACATCGAACTCGCCCAGGCGAAGGTCACGGATGATTTCCACGCGCTCCACCGTGTCGATGTCCGAGTGCAGATAGCGCACCTTCACGCCGTGCTCTTCCAGGTACTCGGTCAGGTTTTCGGCCATGCGCTTGGTCAGCGTGGTGACCAGCACACGGTCGCCCAGGGCGGTGCGCTCGTTGATTTCCGACAGCAGGTCGTCGACCTGTTCGCCCACGGGCCGTACCTCGACCTCCGGGTCCACGAGGCCGGTGGGGCGCACCACCTGCTCCACCACGTCGCCGGACAGCTCCAGCTCGTAGGCGCGGGGCGTGGCGGAGACGAACACCATCTGCCCGGCGCGCCCTTCCCATTCCTCGAATTTCAAGGGGCGGTTGTCCAGGGCCGAGGGCAGGCGGAACCCGTAGGTGACGAGGTTTTCCTTGCGGGAACGGTCCCCTTTGTACATGGCGCCGATCTGCGGAACCATGACGTGGCTCTCGTCCAGGATCAGCAAGGCGTCCTGGGGCAGGTAGTCGAACAGGGTCGGTGGCGCCTCCCCTGCCCCACGGCCCGTCAGGTGGCGCGAGTAGTTCTCGATGCCGTTGCAGTAGCCCAGTTCCAGCATCATCTCCATGTCGTAACGCGTGCGCTGTTCCAGGCGCTGGGCCTCGACCAGCTTCTGGTTGTCGCGCAGCTGATCCAGGCGCAGTTGCAGCTCCTCGCCGATGGCGCCGACCGCGTCCAGCACGATCTGACGTGGCGTGACGTAGTGACTCTTCGGGTAGATGGTGATGCGCGGCAGCGGTTCGAGCACTTCCCCGGTCAGCGGGTCGAACATGGAGATCGACTCCACCTCGTCGTCGAACAACTCCACGCGAACGGCCTGGGTGTCCTCGTCACCCGGAAAGATGTCGATCACCTCTCCGCGGACCCGGTAGGTGCCGCGGCGCAGTTCCATGTCGTTGCGGCTGTACTGCATCTCCGCCAGGCGGCGCAGGATGGCACGCTGGTCGATGACATCGCCCCGGGCCAGTTGCAGCACCATGCTCAGGTACTGGGTGGGGTCGCCCAGACCGTAGATGGCCGAAACGGTCGCCACGATGATGGTGTCGCGCCGCTCCAGCATGGCCTTGGTGGCCGACAGGCGCATCTGCTCGATGTGCTCGTTGATGGAGGCGTCCTTCTCGATATAGGTGTCGCTGGAAGGGACGTAGGCCTCGGGCTGGTAGTAGTCGTAGTAGCTGACGAAGTACTCCACCGCATTCTTGGGGAAGAACTCGCGGAATTCGCCGTAAAGCTGGGCTGCCAGGGTCTTGTTGGGCGCCATCACCATGGTCGGGCGCTGCACCCGCTCGATCACATTGGCCATGGTGAAGGTCTTGCCCGAACCGGTCACCCCCAACAATGTCATGTGCGACAGGCCGTCCTCCAGGCCGCCGACGAGGCGGCGGATGGCCTCGGGCTGGTCGCCGGCGGGGCGGTAGCTCGTATGTAATTCGAACGGTCGGCGGTCGTCGGGCACGGGCTGGGGTTCTTCGCGGCAATCCGACATTATAACTTTTGCCATGATTGAAGATTGGGGCTGGGGGCGGTGGCGTCCCCCCTGTCCAGCGGACGCCGTGGATACGTCCCTGTAGGCTCTGGATGCGCCATCCCTGGCGCATACAGCCGCTGGACAGGGGGGACGCCACCGCCCCTCTCCACTATCTCGTTTCTCGTCACTCCAAAAGCTTCACGCCGGGTGGTTCGGGGGGAACCCCAGCCCGCGCCGACGCCAGCGGCCTTATCTCAGGGTGGGAGGTGGGTCTTTCTCTTACTAACCCTGCACAAAAATTCTTGTTTCATTGGTACACTACGTTGCCCGGGGGGATGGACGCGCCGATGAGAAGCTGCGCCAGGCTGCCCCTGCCGTCAGACCAGAGTGAAACCAGGAAGTGTCCGTGACCCTCAAGCCGTCCCTTCGTATCTCCCTGATCAAGCCGTCCGCGACGATTGCCGTTGCCCAGAAAGCCCGCGAGCTTCGCGCCGCTGGGCGGGACATCATTTCCCTCGGCTTTGGCGAGCCGGATTTCGATACGCCCAAGCACATCAAGGATGCGGCCATCAAGGCGATCAGGGCCGGGGACACCAAGTACCCGCCCGTGGACGGGACTGCCGCGCTGAAGCAGGCGATCATCGACAAGTTCAAGCGGGACAACAAGCTGACCTACACCCCGTCCGAGATCACGGTGGGCAACGGCGCCAAGCAGGTGCTGTTCAACCTGATGGTCGCCATCCTCAACGAGGACGACGAGGTGCTGATTCCGGCGCCCTACTGGGTGAGTTACCCGGACATGGTGAAGATCGCCGGCGGCGCGCCGGTGATCGTGAACACCGGCGAGGAATCGGACTACAAGGTGACGCCGCGCATGCTGCAGTCGGCCATCACCTCGCGCACGCGGCTGCTGTTGCTGAACGCGCCGTCGAACCCGACGGGCAAGGTCTACTCCCAGGAGGAGTACAAGGCCCTGGGCAAGGTGCTGCGCGACCACTCGCGCATCGTCATCGCCTGCGACGACATCTACGAACACATCTACTGGGCCGACTCGCCCTTCCGCACCCTGCTCAACGCCTGCCCGGACCTCGCGGACCGGACCATGGTGATCAACGGGGTGTCCAAGGCCTACGCCATGACCGGCTGGCGCATCGGTTACGCCGGCGGGCCGGAAGAACTGGTATCGGCCATGCGCAAGGTGCAGAGCCAGAGCACCTCGGGCGCCTGCTCCATCTCCCAGGCGGCCGCCACCGAAGCCCTGAACGGGCCGCAGGACTGCGTGGCGGAATTCCGCGACGCCTTTCGCGAGCGCTACGAGTACTTCCGGAACGCGCTCAACGCCATCGACGGGGTGTCCTGCCCCGAGTGTGACGGCGCCTTCTACGCCTTCCCGTCCTTCCAGGGGGTCATCGACCGCATGGAGGACATCAAGGACGACGTGGACCTGTGCGAGTGGATCCTCGAGCATGCCGGCGTGGCCGTCGTGCCGGGCACGGCATTCGGCGCACCGGGCCACGTTCGCCTGTCCTTCGCGGCGTCGATCAAGCATTTGAAAGAGTGCGTCTCGCGGATCGAGAAGGCGTTGGCTTCGGCCTGAAGTCCCCATCCGTTCCCACGAACGGGCGATCCATTTTCGGACACTTATACGAGCCACCTACGGGTGGCTCGATGCGTTGTGGCGCCGCAAGCTTGGGGTATGAAACGGGCGCGTGGAATCACCTTGTTGGAATTGCTGGTGGTGCTGGCGGTGGTCGGCATCCTGGTAGTGGCGGGAACGCCTTCGGTGCGGGGCTTCCTGATGAACCAGGAACTGCGCCATTCCGCGGCGCGCCTTCAGTCGGACTTCGAGTTCGCCCGCCATGCGTCGGTGAACCGGGGCGGTCGGGTGAGCGTATGCCCCAAGGCCGGCGAAGGCTGCCTGGGCGCGCCCGACTGGGAGCGCGGCTGGATCATATTCGCCGACACCAATGGTGACCGCGAGCGCCAGGCCAGCGAGGAAGTGTTGCGCGATGCGCCGCTGCTGCGCGGCATCACGGCGCGGGCTTCCGCGGGGCGCCGGGCGGTGAGCTTTTTTCCCAACGGCACGGCGCCGGGCAGCAACCTGACCGTGTGGTTTTGCGACGAGCGCGGCCCGCTGTACGGCCGCCAGGTCCGGGTCAGCCTGGCCGGGCGAATCCGGGGCAGCGGACCCGGAGATGGGGGTACAACAGGCTGCTGAAAAAGGGGCCGTTTTCCTTGACTCCCCCACCCAATCTCGGCACAATGCCGCGCTTCCCTTCCCCGGTAGCTCAGCTGGTTAGAGCGGGTGACTGTTAATCACTAGGTCGGGGGTTCAAATCCCTCCCGGGGAGCCAAA
>JAUHYP010000016.1 GCA_030426265.1 Gammaproteobacteria bacterium
GAGGCGGCGCAGGGCCTGCTGGCGCGGATCGATCAGCTCACACCGGCCAACTCGGGTTCGTTCTGGCACAGCAACGGAGACATCCTGCCCTGGTGAGGTGAGCGGTTCCGCGCTCGGGTCGAGTCGCTGAGTGTGGGATAATGACTGGCCGCACTGGCGACGCCTGTCGGCGGATGAACAGAACCCGCTGACCGCGGGCGTTCCAAGAGACATCATCCCTGGATTTCATGCCGATCAGTCTTCCCTTCTCGATGTTCCCTCGGTTGCCGGTGTTTCCGGCATCGGCTGTGCGTGGCGAATCAGATTCCCTCGATCCACTGGAATTACGCCCCTTTGACAGACGGTGGCCGCGCAATGGCTGAACCGACCGGACTCGTCGGCCGACTGCGGGACGCGCTGGCGTACCGGCTCAAAGACCCCATCCACATGCTGCAGCGCCTTTACCGGGCGTATCGGCACGGGCGGGAATTGACCCTGGTGCAGGACAACACGCATCGCGTCCGGCCCAACGATGTGTTGTTGTTTGCAGCCCTTCGCAACGAGGCCGTTCGCCTGCCGTATTTCCTGGACTACTACCGCCGGCTGGGGGTGCACCACTTCTTTCTCGTGGACAACGGCTCCACCGACGGGGTGATGGACCTGTTGTCCGAATGCGAAGACGTGTCGGTGTGGCACACGGACGCCAGCTATGCGACGGCGAACTTCGGTATGCACTGGCTCAATGCCCTGCTGCGGCGTCATGGTTGCGGTCATTGGTGCGTGACCTGCGACCCGGACGAGTTTCTCGTCTTTCCCTACAGCGACCGGCGCAATCTGACCGAGCTTGGCCACTTCATCGAATCGGAGCAGCGTCGCAGCCTGTCCTGCATCATGTTGGACATGTACAGCGATCGTCCGCTGGACGAGACCGTGTACCGCGCCGGGGACGATCCCTTCGCCATCGCGCCCTTCTTCGACGGCAACGGATACACCCAGCGCATCGGTCCACTGAGCGACAACTACACCCGCGGCGGCATTCGCCGGCGTGTCTTCTTCCGGGAGGATCCGGACAACGCGCCCGCCCTCAACAAGACGCCGTTCGTGAAGTGGCGCTGGAGCTACAGCTACTTCACCTCCATGCACCAGCTGGTGCCTTCCTGGTTGAACGAACCCAGCAACCGCTTGCACCAGTCTCCCACAGGATGTCTGATGCATTTCAAGTACTTCAGCTTTCTTCGTGAGAAAGTACATGAAGAAATGGAGCGCGGCGAGCACTGGAACGATTCCTTCGAATACCGGCGCTACGACGCCCAGCTGGGGCAGGACGGCGATACCTTCCTGGCGCCGTGCTCCGTGCGCTACGAGGATTGGCGCCAGCTCGCGGAACGCGGGTTTCTCGACACCGGGCAGTGGTTCTGAATGGCTGCCTCGAGCGCCGATCCCTGCTTCCTCCTGCTCGTGCACGAGCACCCGTCCAGCTGGGCGGCGCTGGTGCGGCGCCTGCTTGCGGAGGGCGGCCGGGTGGTCATTCATCTCGACGCCGGGGCGCCGGACGCGTATCGCGACGAATTGATGGCGCGCATCGAGGACCTGGATGAAGTCCGTTCGAACCTGCTCTGGGCGAATCGGGTCGCGGTGCGCTGGGGCGAATGGTCCATGGTCGAGGCCACCCTGAGCGGCCTCGAGTGCATCGAACAGGCGGGCTTCGACCCCAGCCATGTCTGCCTGTTGAGCGGTTCCGACTACCCCTTGCGTCCATTGGACCAGCTGCGGGACTACCTGGGGCGACATCCCGGGAACGAATACATCGAGTGCGTGGATCCGGAGTCCGTGCGCTGGGTGAAGGACGGCCTGCAGGTCGAGCGCTACCGCTACCGGTTTTTCGTCAACTGGCGGGAACACCCCCGGCTGTTCAGCTGGCTCCTGAACTGGCAACGACGTCTCGGATTGGGCCGCGAACTCCCGGACGGGCTGAAGGCCTATATGGGTTCCCAGTGGTGGGTGCTGACCTGGAAAACCTGCAAAGCGGTACTCGAGCGGTCCCGTACGCCGCGGATTGCGCGATTCTTTCGCCGCACCTGGGTTCCGGATGAACTGTTCTTCCAGACGCTGGTCATGGACTCCCTGGGGCCCGGGCACCAGGTGGTTCCCTGGCAGCTGACGCATCACCAGTTCACGGAGTACGGCATTCCGGTGGTGTTCTGCGACGGGCATCACCGCTACCTTTCCGAGCAGCCGTTCTTCTTCGCCCGCAAGCTCTCTCCCGACGCCCTGGACCTGCGGGCGAAGCTCGACGCGCTGGCCCGGGACGGCGTTGCGCCGCCGCCGGACGAGGAAGTCGGTCGCAGCTCCGGTGAGTACCGCCGCTTCATGGTCCGTCATCGCAACGGACCCGAGGGCCGCTGGTCCTGGGGGCGGAGGCTGGACGCCGACCTCGGTGAGCTTTGCTGGAACCGGCAGCCGTACCTGGTCGTCAGTTCCGATTCCAGGGCGGTGCTCGAGGAGGCGATGGCGCAGTTGCGCGATTCCGACCGATTCCAATGCCATGGGCGGCTGTTCCGCCCCGAGCGGATCGAATTCGGCAGCGCGGTGTCGAGCGGTGTGGCCGGGTACGCCGATGCCGATGTCGCGATCAGGGACCAGGATCCGGCCGCCTTTCTCACCGACCTCATCGGCGCGGCCAACGGACGCCCCCTGTGTTTTGCATGGCTCGAGGGCGTGGATGGCCAGCGAGGAGTTCACGAGGACCGGACCGTGGACGCGATCATCGCCCTGGACCGGAGGGCGACGTGGGTACGGCTGGTGCCTCCCCGGGCGCCCGGCGCGGCGGCCGGCCCCGGCTTTCCGCGCTGGGGCGCGACGGCATCGGCACGACTCCGGCGCTTCGGCTGGAGCGACGGGAACGCCGCCGAGCGTCTCGACCGTGTGGCGCGTTCGGTCGTGCCCGGGCCGAAGCCCGAAGCGTTCCTCGATCCCACCCGGGAAGCGGGCGTTCAGGCCAACCCGCCCCGGCAGCGCCTGGTGCTGCACATCGGCGTGCATCGCACGGGCACCACCTCCATCCAGGACTGGTTGCACGGAAATCGCGGGACACTCGCGGCCCAGGGTGTCCATTACGCCTTCGACGGACCCAATCACAACGACCTGGTGCGAGACCTCGAGATCAGCGACAGCAACGGGTCACGCATCGTCAACCGCATCATCGCGGAAGCCGCCACGACGGATGCGGGGACCGTCGTGCTCAGCGCCGAGGACCTGAGCTGGGCGATGCACGTCTATCGGCTGGCGCCCCTGAAATCGGTCTTCGATGTGCAGGTCGTGTGTTATCTCAGGCGCCAGGACGCATGGCTGGAGAGCTGGTACAACCAGAACGTGAAATGGCCCTGGAATGCCCGCGCGAGCCATCTGTCGCCGGGCGAATTCCTCCAGCGGCGCGGCGAACACCACTGGATCGACTACGAGGCCACGCTGCGGCGCTGGTGCGATACCTTCGGGCCCGACGCCATCGTGGCCCGGTCCTACGAGGAAATCCGCGCCGGCGGTTCGCTGATCGAGGACTTCGCCACGTTCTGCGGCATCGACCCCGCATCCCTGTCACCGCCCGAGAAGGAAGCCAATGCATCGGTCTCCTCGACGGCGCTGATGATGCTTCGCCTGATGAAGCTGATCGAAAAGCCGCCGCCCCAACGGGTCATGCTGATCAGCGCGGTGCGAGAGGTCATGGACGTACCGGGCGCGGAGGTGGAACCACACGTGTTTTCACCGCGCCAGCGACGCGAGGTGATGGAAGCCTACGCGGCCTCCAACGCCCGCGTCGCCCGGGACTACCTGGGGCGTGAGGGCGGGAACCTGTTCACCACCCCCATGCCGCCGGACGACCCGACCCTGCCGGCCATCGGCTTGCCGCCGGTAAAGGCGTTGCGCGAGTCCGTCACGCGCCCGCTGGTGCGCCACTACCTGCGTGAACTGTTGCAGCAGGGCGAGGGCACGGACACCACGGAAGACCGGACTTTGCTCGTCCTGGCATTGCGATCGCTGGACCTGCGAGCGCTCCGCAACCGCCTGGTGGCGCTGCTGTCGTCGCCCTGGGAGTTGCGGGACCTGCTGGCGCAGCAGCTCACGGCGCGCGCCGGTCGAGGCGCCTTTGCGCCCTTGCTGCGCACCGCGGCCCCGAAACGTCGTCCGGACCTGGCTGCCTTCGTCGAGGCGCTCGGGCTGGACGGCCTGGCAAGCGACGAGTACCAGGCGCTTACCGCCACCGTGGCGGACTGGCAGGGCCCGGCACGTCCTTACCTTCCCACCCTTTCGACCGGCCCCGGCTCCGACCCGGCTGCCGAGCGCCTGGTCCGGCGATGGCTCGAGCCCCTGGTGCGCGAGCTCGGGCTAAGGGTGCAGGCCCGTCGTGAAATCCAACGGACGGACGCCATCCAGATCGACATCCGCATCGCCGACGCCAAGGCGGAGCTGGCGGGCCTCGAGGAGGAACTGGGCCGTTTGCGGGCGAAGATTTCCAATCCCCTGCGCACCGTCCTGCACCTTCGCGCCGTCGCCAGGCTCTAGTCGTCGAGGAATTCCAGGATCCGCGTCTCGAGGTAGGGGTAGAAGGGGTTCCAGCGCTGGCGCAGCATGACGTCCGCCGTGACCTGGAGCGCGCCACGTTCACCTCGAAGGTCCAGGGTGCCCAGGCTGGGCATGGGGGCCGGGGGATCCGGTTCAGCGCCGTAGAGCGGATCGTGAATGGGAAAGGCCAGCGCCACGTGCGACAGGGAGTACACGTTCGGTGGCCAGGCGAGTCCCAGTTCGATGCCCTCCGAAAAGGACTCATCCGCCTCCAGTCGGCGCGCAACCACGTTGGGCGTCGACGCGTCCCGGTTGGTCACCAGCGTGAGGGCGTACTCGCGGTCGGGCCGTTCCCGGACCGCGGCGATCATGGCATCCGGCTTCCAGCGAATGAAATGCTCGACCCGGGCCTGCCGGTTGAGATCGAACAGAACGAGTTCGTGCTCCCCCGGGGGCAGGGGGTTGAACAGGCGGCTGACCAGGACCGGTGGCAGTACGGTGGCGTCCACGACGGAGCTGAACGCGAGGATGGGCGGCATCCGCGACAGGGCGCCATCCGCTTCCAGGCGGGCGAGCTTTTCCTGGACCATCCGGGTGCCTCGGTAGGACACATCCCCCGCATTGACCGGAAAGGAACTGTATTTGAAGGGGTCGATTTCCGGGGAGAGGTCGTTCCAGGCGAGTTTCCGCAGGCCGAGCACCCGGCCCAGTCGCGCCTGCCAGGCGGCGAAGGCGGCCAGGGGTGTGACGCCGACCTCCGGGGAGATCAGGACGACACGCGAGGGCAGTGGACGGTCCTCGTCCGCCAGTGCATCGAGGGTCGCGTTGAGCGCGAGAGCGCCGCCGTTGGAGTAGCCGAGCACCACCAGGGGTTTGTCGGGAAATCGATGAGCCAGGTCGTTGAGGGCGAGATCCACGGCGGCCGCCATGTCATTCCAGCGGGTGTGCGCCAGGGCCGAGGGCGCGGTGCCGTGCCCGGGAATGCGCAGGGCGAGGACGTGGGCGCCTGATCGGTGCAGCGTCGCGCCCAGGTGGCGCAGGCTGTAGGGCGAGTCCGAAAGGCCGTGGAGCAGGAGCACGACGCTTCGGGGGTTCTCCTGCGGCAGTTCGTAGCTGCGGTTCCAGTCGTTCGCCCAGCGCGCGGGATCGGCAAGGCTTCCCTGGCGGTAACGGTTGATGTCCCCTGGATCGGCCGTCCCGGCGGGCGCAATCACTTCTCGGCGCAGTTCGGCGAACAGCCGGTCTTCGAGCGCGAAGTAGGCCGCGAGGTCGGGGAGATCGCTATCGGCGGTGAACTCCTCGTGCAGTCTCGTGGTGTGCCAGGTCGCCAGGTCGGGCCGGGACTCGAGGTGGATGATGAAAGCGGTGACCAGCGCCAGGACGGCGCCCACCATGGCCGCCAGCAGCCACTCGAGGATTCGCCGAAGTCGACCCCGGTACCTCCTGGGCAGGCGTTCCGGGGTCACCGCGGTTGTCTCGTCCGGACCGGGGTTGGAGCGGGGTGTGACGCGGGGCCGGCCGACCCGGCCCCGCGAAACGGATCAGAACCGGCGGTGAAACAGCAGCCCGGTCAGAGCGAACAGTCCCAGCAGCGCCAGGAGTCCCATGCGCGAGAGGCTGGGAACGGGAAACGCCAGCGCTCCGGCCGTCGGTGCCGGGGCGACGTTACCGCTGATCAGCAATTCCCCGCCCCACTGGTTACTGGGGCTCCAGCCGGGAATGGTCACGGTGTTCAGCAGGACGCCTGCGGTCGAATACTGGGCAATCACGTTGCTGCCGTTGTCCCCGACCCAGAGGGTGCCATCCGCGTCGTCCATCGCGAGGCAACACGGATCATTCAAAGCGGCGACCGGAAACTGGTCCAGCAGGGCGCCGGCCATGGAGTAGTGGTAAATGACGGGGTTGTTGATGTCGGAAATGTAGAACGAGTCGTCGCTGCTGTCGTAGGTGATGCCACTGCCGAGGAACGGAATGTCGAACAGCACGGCCTGGTTTTCCCAGGTCAGGTCGGCGATGGTGACCGAATTGGGGCTCCCGCAACACTCGACCCCGAAGTTGTTGACGCCGTCGCTGGTGCCGTCCAGCAACTGGCTGAAGTTGCCGCCGCCGGTCCAGCTGTTCCCCGTAGGGTTGCCGCTGAAGTTGTATTCCGTGGCACCGTCGTCGTCACGGCCGCCGATGATGATGGAGTTGTTGATCGCGATGGCGTAGGCAGGGGAGTTCTGGTCGTTCGTGAAGGGCGTCGCGGTGAGGGCGTCGGTGTCGACAAACCATCCGAGCCCGGCATCCCCATCGACGTAGACAATCACCACGGCCTGGGCTGTGGGCGTGAACATCGAGGTCGCCAGGGCCAGCAGGCCCAACAACAGAGTGCGTTTCATGGTGTTTTCTCCCCGGTTTTCGTTCGTGATTTCTTCACGGGAGCTTAACACGAAACAGGAACCCCAGTTCCGGTGAATTCCAGGGGCGGAATCGCTCAGGCCTGCCCGCCACCCTCCAGCACCACGCCCAGGGCGCGCAGTTTGCGTTCCGCCACAGGGTCCCGGTTGAGGGTCCAGCGACGGTACAGCTCGACCACTTCCTTCGAGCCCATGCCTTCCGTCCGGTCGCAGGTCCTGGCAACCAGGTCCAGCATGTGCGCGAAGGTGGCGGCCAGTTCGGCGAAGATGTGCCGGTTGCGCCGGGCCCGTGTGCCCAGGTAGTCGTAGGCGCCGCTGCCCATGCCGACGAAGTAGTCCTGCCGGATGCCGCGCCGGGCGAAACGTTCGGGAAAGAGGGCGCCCAGAAAGAGGGCCAGGTCACCCAGCTGGCGCAGCAGCAGGCAACGCTCGCGTTCGCTTCCGGCCTCGCGGGCGTCGCCGTAGAGCTGCGCGAGCGGGCGCAGGGTGAGCCCGTCCTCGTCATGGCTGAAGAGTTCCTCGCTACGGCCGAAACGGTCGAGGAGGGCGCCCAGGTACCAGAGCGTGTCTTCCTGGGGGCGACGCCGGAGGCTGCCTGCGCAGTGCTCGAGGCGTTGGGTGAAGAATTGCGAAAGGGATGTCTCGGCCACCGGTGGCGCGTTGGCATCGAGAAGCATGACACCTCCTTGGTCCTGTCCCTGCCTCCCTTTATATCGCAGAACGCCGTGGCCGCAAACCCGGCGTTTCCTGGCAGGCGCCGGCGAGGCCGGATGGATGCCGCTCGCCCGTGCGGACTGACCGTCGCCTTTCCAGCCCTAGACGACGCGTTGTTTCCACCGCCCGCGCTGGAACACCCACAGCGCCGCCAGCGCCAGCACCGTTTCGGCCGCGGGTACGGCGATGAACACGCCCCTGGGCCCCAGGCCCACGCTGCCCGCCAGCCACCAGGCCAGGGGAATCTGGAAGGCCCAGAAGGCGAAGAAATTGATGATGGTCGGCGTGTCCGTGTCCCCGGCGCCGTTGAGGGCCTGGATGGCCACCATGCCCAGGCCGTAGAACGCATAGCCCAGGCTGAGAATGCGCAGGCACTCCACGCCATGCCGCACCACGGCGGGATCGTCGCTGAACACACCGAGGATGGACGGCGCGATGGCCAGGAACACGATGGCCACCAGCACCATGAAGGCCACGTTGTAGCGGATGCAGATCCATACCGAGCGCGCGGCCCGCTCCGCTTGCCCGGCGCCCAGGTTCTGCCCGACCAGGGTGGCCGCCGCATTGGACATGCCCCAGGCCGGCATCAGGGTGAAGATGATCACCCGGATGGCGATGGTGTAGCCGGCCACGGCCGCGCTGCCGTACTCGGCCACGATGCGCGCCAGGATCATCCAGCTCGAGGTGCCGATGAGGAACTGCATGACGCCGCCCGCGCTGACACGCAGCAGGCGGCCCATGACCGGCCAGGCCACTTTCAGGTGTCGCAGGCCCATGCTGAGGTGGCGGCTGCCCTGGAACAGGATCCACAACTGGAAGGCGACCCCGCAGCCCCGGCCGATGGTGGTGGCCACCGCCGCGCCGGTGACACCCATTTCGGGAAAGAACCCGATGCCGAAGATCAGCAGGGGGTCCAGCACGATGTTGATGGCATTGGCCAGCCACAGCGCACGCATCGCGACGGCCGCGTCCCCGGCGCCGCGGAAGATGGCGTTGATGACGAACAGCCACGTGATGGTCAGCGAGCCGCCCAGCAGCCAGACGGTGTAGCCGCTGCCGATGTCGACCACCGACTCGCTGGCGCCCATCAGGCGCAGGATGTCCGGTGCGAAGAACAGGCCCGCCAGGCCCACGATGAGGCTGGTGAGCAGCCCCACCCAGAGGGCCTGGCCAGCGACGGTGGCGGCCTCGTCCGGCCGCTTCTCCCCGATGCGCCGGGCAACCAGGGCCGTGGTCCCCATGCTGATGCCCACCGCCACGGCGTAGAGCAGCGTGATCACGGCCTCGGTCAGCCCCACCGCCGCCACGGCATCGGCGCCGAGTTGCGCCACGAAGAAGATGTCCGTCACCGCGAACACCGACTCCAGCGCCATCTCCAGCACCATGGGTACCGAGAGCAGGAACACGGCCTGGCCGATGGGGCCCGTGGTGAAGTCCGCCGTGTCGCCGCGCAGGGCGGCGCGCCAGAGACGCCAGCCGCGGACCAGGAACGGGGCCCTGGCCCCCGGCGATTCGCTCACAAGGCCGCCCCGAATCCGATCAGGTTTCCGGCCGGGTCCCAGACGTGAAATTCGCGCATGCCGTGTCCGGGCGCATCCTTCGGCGTCTCCTGCACCCGCCCGGGAGAGAAGCCCGGCGCGCGCGAGCGTTCGAGAAATTCCGCATGGAGCGCATTCAGAGCGTCCACGTCGGCCACCTCGGTGTAGCAGGCCGTGTTCTCGGCGATGTGGCGTTCTTCGCAGCGCCAGAAGTGAAGCGTCAAATCACCCCGGCGCACGATGGCGTAGTCGCCGTCCAGGAACACGGCCTTGCCGGGAAAACCCAGGTGGCGGGCGTACCAGTCCGCAAGGACGCCGGGGTTCGGCGCCGCGAACTTGGGGGCGGTATGGGAAGCATCGAGCAGGTCGGCCATGGTACGACCATTGTTCCAGAAACCGTGAACCGGTTCCCGGTGATTTTCACTCGACGGTCCTCCCGGACCGCGGGCTCAGTGGCTCGTGGGCTTGCTGAAATCCCCGATGGCCGATTCCTCGAACAAGGCCGCGAATTCCTCGCTGCCCATGCGGACGAGGGATTCGTGATCTCCGCCTTCGAAAAACACTTCGTTCTGGTCGAACAGCGACACATCGACGTAGGTCGGCAGGCGATAGGCCATGCCCAGTGCCGGCACCGCACCGAGTTCGCAGTCGGGGAACAGGGCCTTGAGCTCCGCCTCGTCGGCGAAGTTCAGGTGGCCGCCATAGAGCTCGCTGACCTTGTCGAGGGCGAGGCGCCGGTGGGCGGGGATCACCACCAGCAGGTGGTAGTCATCCTGCGTCTGGAGCACCACGCCCTTGGCCAGTTTTCGGCCGGAGACATGGGCCGCCTCGGCGGTTTCCGAACTGCAGTGGGTGTGTTTGTGGCGGAGTACGGATTCGCGCAGGTCGTGCGCCTGGAGATAGTCGTGTACCGTCTTTGCAACGGTCATGGTCGTCGGGCCTCCCTGTAGCCTGGGGTTGCGCGTACGCCGGGCGCTGCCGATGACTCGACACCTCACCCCATTGGCCGGAGAGCTGATCCCGGCAGAAGTCCCGAGCCGGGATCGACAACCCGGCTCAATTTCAGTCTAGCAGCCAGCGATGGATTCATCCGCTCTTTCGCGCCGGACCGAGTGTGAATTCATCGTCCGTGCGGGGACGGCAACCGACCCTGTTTTCCTTTAAGATTTGCCGTGTACACCGACGCATACCGGCGCACGGTTCGTTTCGCGCCACCGACTGTTTAGGAGTCCGTTTCATGATCCGCACCATCACGATTTCAACGCTCGCCCTCCTGCTCCTGGCCTTCGCCCCTCGCGCCCTCGCCCAATGCGAGTTCGACATCGAAGTCGGCGACGCGCTGACCTTCAGCGTGGGCCCCACCATGGAAGTGTCCTCGGACTGCACCGAGGTGACCATCAACCTCAATCACACCGGGACATTGCCCGTGGCCGCCATGGGCCACAACTGGGTGCTGACGACGACGGATGATTTCCAGGCCGTGGCCCAGGCCGGCATGGCCGCGGGCGTCGAGGGCAACTACGTGCCGCCGGACGATGCGCGCGTGATCGTCGCCACCGACCTGGTGGGTGGTGGAGAGTCCACGTCCGTCACCTTCGATGTCTCCGGCCTGGATCCGGCGGGCGCCTATACCTTCTTCTGCTCCTTCCCGGGCCACTGGGCGGTGATGCAGGGCGCCTTCAAGCTGGTCTGACCCCCTTCTGATCATGGACCGCGGGCGCTGGCCCGCGGTCCGCATTCTGCGCTTTAACCCCGTGCGGGCGACTCCTGCGTTCTGGGAATTGAAACCCAACGCAAAGGAGTCTCGACATGCCTGTCTTTCAACGCCCTGAATTCCGTCACGCTGAATTCCGCCGCAAGTTGCTCGTCGTCGCCGTGGTCGCCTCTCTGGCCGCCTGCAGCCAGGGGGGCTCCCCCACGCCACAGCCCGAAGAGGGCCAGGCCGCAGCAACCGGAGCCGGCGACACGGTCGTCGCACCCCGTCCCCGGACGGAACCCGCACCGGGTGAACTGTTCACCCAGGGGCGTCCCGAGGGGGAAGCCGATACCGGCCCTGTACGGGGCGGGACGCAACCCGAGCCCGTGGAACGGATCCTCTTGGAGGAGAAGCTGGGCCTGGAGCGGGCGGTGTCCGCACAGCAGCGCCTGAGCCGCAGTGACCTGGCAGCTCCGTCCTCACCGCCGCCCGGGGTGTTTACCGGTCCGGCGCCATCCGGTGAAAACTACGGCGACTTCGACGACAACCGCGTGATCCAGGTCGCGCAGCAGCCGGTTTCCACGTTCAGCATCGACGTGGACACCGGCGCCTACAGCAACGTGCGGCGATTCCTGAATGGCGGCCAGTTGCCACCCCGTGACGCGGTGCGCACCGAGGAACTGGTGAACTATTTCAGCTACGACGAGGCGATGGCGCCGGAGTCGAATGCGCCGTTCGGCCTGGCCACCGAGATGGGGCCCAGCCCCTGGAACGAAGGGCGGCACCTGCTGCGGGTCGGTGTCCGGGCGCCGGAACCGGCGCAGGGCGAACTGCCCGCGAGCAACCTGGTGTTCCTGGTCGATGTGTCGGGCTCCATGAACAGTCCCGACAAGCTGGGCCTGCTGAAGACTTCACTCAAGTTGCTCGCCGAGCGCCTCGACGCCGAGGACCGCGTTGCGATCGTGGTGTACGCGGGCGCGTCGGGCGTGGTGCTCGACCCGACCGCCGGGAATGAAACCGGCGCCATCGACCGGGCGCTCGATCGCCTGCAGGCGGGCGGTGGCACCAACGGCGCGGCCGGTATCGAACTGGCCTACCAGCTGGCGCGAGCGTCCTTCATCGAGGGCGGCATCAATCGCGTCCTGCTGGCCACCGACGGCGATTTCAACGTCGGCCTGACTGATTTCGATGCCCTGGTGGAACTCGTCGAACGCCAGCGCGAAAGCGGCATCGGACTCACCACGCTCGGGTTCGGCACCGGCAATTACAACGACCACCTCATGGAGCAACTCGCAGACGCCGGCAACGGCAACCATGCCTACATCGACACCCTGAACGAAGCGCGCAAGGTCCTCGTGGATGAGGCCTCATCGACCCTCCAGACCGTGGCCTGGGACGTGAAGATCCAGCTCGAGTTCAACCCGGCCTGGGTGAGCGAGTACCGACTGATCGGTTACGAGAATCGCATGCTCGAGACGGAGGACTTCAACAACGACCGCGTGGATGCCGGGGACATCGGCGCCGGCCACACGGTGACCGCCCTGTACGAATTGACCCTCGCCGGCAGCGCGAACCGTGCCGCGGATCCCCTGCGCTATGGCGCCGTGGCTCCCGCCGCGGAAACCGCCGATACCGGGGAAGAACTGGGCTATCTCAAGCTGCGCTACAAGCAGCCGGGGGCCGACGAGAGCCTGCTGATCGGCCGGCCCCTCCTGGCCTCGGACCGGAAGGAGCGGCTCGAGGACACGTCCGAAGACTTCCGCTTCGCCGTGGCGGTGGCCGGCTTCTCACAATTGCTGCGTGACAATCCGGGCATCGGCGACTTCGACTACGAGCAGGTGCTGGCCCTGGCGACACCGGCGCGTGGCGACGATCCTTTCGGCTACCGCGGGGAGTTTCTCAACCTGGTGCGCACGGCCCAGGTGCTGGACCGGCCCTGAAGGCGCAGGCTCGATGACCACCGTGGCCTGGTGTCGACGCCGGGTCTCGGTGGCTGCGCTCGGGCTGGCCGGTATTTCGGCGGATTTGCCCGCATGTCAGGGCAGACGATGCAGCCCCTCATGGCGAACGCGCCATCCATCGACGGGGAATCCCGGCGCCGGCTGATCCGGCGCACCGTCCCAACCTGCCGCCATCATGGCCACCGCGGCCAGCAGGGCGCCGTTACCGGGAAGGTAGACGGGCAGCGCGTCCGCGGACTGGAAATTGTGTCCGTTGGGCAGGTAGCGATTTTTTAGCCGGTCCATCAGCAAGGCGTCCGCCGCCAGCTCAGCCTGGCCAAGGCGCGCGGCGCTCATGGCGATCAGTGGGTAATCCCAACCCCAGGTGTCTTCCCAGTTCTGTTCCCTCAGTACCCGCGTCAGGGTCGCGCGCATGCGTTCCGGGTCCACGCCGTGGCCAGGCAGCATGCCGAACGCGGCCAGCACCGCCGGATGGTCGTCGTTGACCCACTGGCCTGCCGCGCTCGCGTAGGTTCCGCCATCGATGGGGTAGGGGGCGAGTTGCGCGATCACGCGGTCCCACTCGGCATGTCGTTCAAGCCCCGAGCGCTCTCGCCAGGCCTGGGCAGTCTCCAGCCCCCAGCGCCAGTAGGCCAGTTCGAAGGGTGCGTTGCGCGTGGTGCGCGCATCGAAGCGCTCCTGCGCGGGCATCAGTGGCGGACCGAGGTCCAGCGCGCCGCCGTCCGGCGCCGGAACAGGAACATCCGCCATGAAGGCCGCGCTGGCCCCAACCCAGGTGTCGTACCGGCGCAGCGTCTCCGGACCGGGCCGGGCGCGCCAGGCCAGTTCGGCGAAGTAGATGAGGTGGGGCTGCTGCCAGAGCAGCAGGGGTGCTATTTCGGAAGGCTTTTCAATGCCGCGGGCATCGACCATCTTGGGCCAGCGCATACCGGCGTAGCCCTGGCGCCGGGCGATGGTTTCGGCCACGGACTGGATTCCTCCGTACCAGTCGAGCCAGCCGGTGCTCCCCGGGACAAGGCCGATTCGTTCACCACGCCCCCATAGCGCGAAATGCACGCCGTGCCACCAGGCCATCTCCAGGTGCGAGACGCCGTGCCAGCTGTTCAGGGTGAGACCGGTTTCCTGGGGTGGCATCGTTCCCGCGCACTGGATGGCGGTGAGGTACTGCGACAATACGACGCGGCGCTCCAGTTCAGAGGCGCGCGGGTCATCACTGTCGCTGAAATCCACCGCTCCACCACTGCGCCAGAATTCCGGCCAGTGCCGCGCTGAGGCTTCCAGGGCGTCCGCCTGGCCCATGCGGTGGCCGACAGGCGCGAAATCCAGGGACAGGCGCACTGTTTCCGCGCCACCCGAAATGAGGCGAAGCCGCACCCGGTGTTCATGCGGCTGCGACAGGGCGACATGGCTGTCGTCCATGGGCCGGATGCGCACATCGTATTCCAGGCCCGGCACGCTGCGGCGGATACGTGGGAGGCCATCCTCGCCCTTTATGGGCCGGGTCGCGTGCGCGCCCGGCTGACGGGGTCCGACCCTGGGGCCCCAGGCGGCGTCAGGGGCTGGAAAGAACAGCTGCAGGGCCAGGTCTTCGCGCGACAGCAAGGGTGTGGTGATCTCGATGGTCAGGGTGTCGCCCAGGGTCCTGGGCGTGACCGCCGTGCGCACGCGTACCGGCATGCCGTCGACTTCAAAGGCGCTCTCTACTGAGCCGTGCCACAGGTCCAGGTGCTGCCGCATTTCGCCAAAGTCGCCCGGTGCCAGCGCCCGACCACGCGCATCCCGAAAATCGAAGGCCAGGCGGCCCAGGTCCACTCGGTGCGGATTCGAGCGCAACCACAGGGCGCCCGGTGCAGAAACGTCGGTGGGATAAGGCACCGACCGCCCCCCGCTGTCGAAAAGCTCGAAACTGTCTTCCAGCCGGTATCCCCCCGGGTTGTCAGGTGCGGCCCAGCCCCAGTCCGCCATCGTGCCAAGCGGAACGCCGCCGTCGTAGGCATCCGGGAAACCTTGCAGGCCGGTGGCGTCGACGGTCACGGCAAACCCGCCATTGCCTACGGAGAAAGGCGAGAATGGGTCGAAGCCCGTGGCCTGCGGTGCATGGCGCTCCACCAGGGCGCGTCGATCGATTGTCCCCGGGACCTCGGCATCAGCGGTAGCCGCGACGGCCAGGGCCAAGCTGGCCATGGCCGCCAGTGCGCGTACTTCAGTAGTCCAGGCTGATTTCAATGGCGTGCCCGGCAGGAACGTTTCGCGTCACGATTCCGTTATCGAGGTAGACGGTGACCGCCAGGTCCACGCCCAACGCAGGCCCCTCGAGTTCGATGCCGTTGGCCGTGTGCGCCAGGCCCAGGGCCTTCACGAGGTTCCCGTCGAAGGTATCGACATAGTCGAAGACATTGGATTCGCCAGGACGACCGGGTATGACCAGCAGCCGCAAATGCGGCTGGGCCTCACGCCAGGCGATGGTATTGCCTGGGGCCACCTCACCCAGGACCAGCAGGCTGTTTTCACGGACATACAGTGGCAGTTCGTCGAGGCTCGCCCGGAGGTCCTGCCGGCTCGCCCCCGCGATGGCGTGCTTCGGCGCTTCCATCGGAAAACCGGGCCAGGGTCGCCACCGGCCTTCCGGCAGGTAGACCTGACGCGAGCCGCCGGGGGTGACCAACGGCGCTACGAGCAGGGCGTCCCCCAGGTAAAACTGGTCCCAGATCGAATGCGTTTCGGGGTCGTCGGGGTGTCGATAGGCCATGGGCTGCATCAGGACCCCGTTTACCGCGGCGGTGTTGGCGAGGGAGTGCAGGGTGGGCAGCAGGTCCATGCGTACCTGCAACAACTTGCGGAAACGCGCCTCGAAGGCCGGGTCGTAGCGCCAGGGCATCCGGTCGCGCCCCTCGCCGCCGGCGCCATCCAGCTTGATTTCCAGAAACCCGCTGAAGACGCCGAACTGCAACCATCGCAGGTACAGTTCCGGGTCGATCCAGCCCTCTCCCAGGTAGCCGCCCACGTCGGAGCCCCAAACGGGGAAGCCCATGAAGCCGGCGCGAATGGCGTTGGCCAGGTTGCCCGCCATCCCTGCCCAGTTGCTTCTTGGATCGCCGCCCCAGACTGCACCCAGCCGCGGCTGCGTCCGGTGAATGGCCGCACGCGCGAAGCTGAAGCGGTCATCCCCCCAGGCGCGGTCCAGAGCCTCGTCATGAATTTTCGTGAACAGGTAAGCGTAGCGATTGCGGCGCTCGGAAGCGGTCACGCTGGCATCCGCCCATTCTTCCTCGCGGGGGAAGTGCTCGTCGGCGCGGTCCATCTTATGGCCGCGTACCCCGCAAGCGTGCTGAAGCGCGAGTCGCTCCTGGTAGGCCGACCAGGTGGCGGGGTCACTGAGATCGGCATACGTCAGGCGCCCGGCCAGGTGGCGGGGCAGCGGCGTGTCCCCGAAAAACGCCGTGCTGGTCCAGGTCATGAACTCCAGCCCGCCGGCACGGATTCCGTCGATCCAGTGACAGGGATCGGCGAAATCGGCGTTGAAATTCATGTGGGACCACGCGTGCGCACCGTCGCTATAGGGGCGGTCCACGAACCAGGCGGTCAGGGGCAGTTGCCGTTCTGCGAACTGCGCGATGTCGTCGAGTATCTGCGCCGCATTGTCGTTGTGGTCGCGCCAGGCCACCGGACCCAGCGCCCAGGGCGGCAGGGCCCGGGGGGAGCCGATGTGCCCGAAGTAGGCGCGGTGGATCGCGGCGCCGTCGGTACCGGGAAACAGAAACCAGTCGAGTGAGCCGGTGTCGTGGTGCACCTGGTTGCGGCCGTTGACGGCGAACCGGTAGCGTCCGGTGGCGAAGGTGTCGAAGAAGGCGCCATAACCGTGACTGCTCATGTAGAAGGCGGAAAAGGCCGAGGCATAGTTCTCCGCGAGATTGCCACCTTCGTTGACCACGTCGACATGAATCTCGGCGCCGCGCAGGTCGGGCGCATGGCGGTTGTCCGGCTGCAGGGGCGAACTCAGGCCGAAGATGGCGTCACCCAGGTGGGGCATTTCGAGACTGACGCGATCGGCCCAGGTGGGGGCGGCATGAAGGCGGAAGCCCCCGTCGAGACGTTCGATTTCCAGGCGGGCGCTGCGCGCCGCTGTGTCGCTGGCGGCGTGCCCGTGATCGACCACCGGTGGATAGTCCATGCGCACCACGATGCGATCAGTGTCGGCCGATTCAATCACCCAGCCGGTCGGCGCGGCGTAGTCGAAACGTATCTCATCGAGCTTCATCAGCGGGGTCACACCGCGAAACAAGATCACTTCGCCGTCCTGCACCAGCAGTCGTGTACCGGCCGACTCCAGTTGGGCGGCCCCGGCAGGTGCGGTCACGAGCAGGAAGAGAAGGGCGCCGTATGTCCGGAACGTCCTTGCCAGATAGTGCGTCATGTCATTCATCCCCAGATCCACCAAACGAGGTTGACCAGCACCGCCGCGGAAATCCCAAGCACGCTGGTTCCGACAGAATGAAGCTTCAGGCCCTGCGCGACGGTCATGTCCGAGAGCTGTGTGATGACCCAGAAACCGCTGTCGTTGGCATGAGAGAAGCCGGCGGCCCCGGCGCCGATGGCGAGCACCACCAGGGCGCGTCCCAGGTCGGTGCCGAGGCCCAGGTCACCCAGCAGCGGCGTCACCAGCGCGGCCGTGGTGACAATGGCCACGGTGGCCGAGCCCTGCGCCGCACGGATGGCCGCGGAGATGATAAAGGGCAGCCAGAGTCCGAGCGTGGCGCCGCCCAGCAACTGTCCCAGCACTTCGGCCATGCCGGCATTGCGCAGGACCATGCCAAATGCGCCCCCGGCGCCGGTGATGACGATGATCACCGCGGCCGTGCGGATGGCCTTGCCGGCGGGTCCGTCGATGGCCAACATGGCCAGGCCATTTTTCCCGGGCAATCGCACGGCGAAACCGAGGCCGACGAGGAGGGCGACCAGCGGTGTGCCGAGGAAGGAGATCACGGCGTGCACCGGGCCGTCGGATACCCACCCGAGATAATTGTTCAGCGAGCGCGTCATGATCAGTGCCAGGGGCACGAAGATCGGCAAGGCGGCCTTCAGCGCAGTCGGTGTGCCGGCGGGCACATTGGCGCTGCCGGTGGTATCCGAGGGATGGGCCTGGCTGACGTCCTGATGCGCAGCGTCCGGGGGATTTGCGGCCTCGGTGCGCCCCGGCGGCGTGCCATGCCCGGCCGCGCCGGCCACCAACGCCGCCGCCGGATCGATCCAGATGCGCCCGCCCATCCATTGCGCCCATAGAACGGCGGGGACCACGGCAATGAGGCCGATGGGCACGCCCCAGCCGATGACCAGCCCAAGATCGGCCCCGACGAGTTCCGCGGCCGCGATGGGGCCGGGGGTGGGCGGCACCAGGCAATGGCTGGCCATCAGGCCGACCGAAAGGGCCGTGGCCGTGACGGCCAGGGAAAGCCCCGCCCGGCGTGTCAGCGCGCGATTGAGTGACTGGAGGATGATGAAGGTGCTGTCGCCGAACACGGGAATCGAAGTGATGAATCCCATCAGGGCCATGCCCCAGGGCACCCGCTTTTCGCCGATCCAGCGCAGCACCCGCGCGGCCAGCGCCTGGGCGCCGCCTGAAGCATCGAGCAGGGCGCCGATCATCACGCCGATCACGATCAAGGGGCCCACGGCGCCGAGTGTGTTGCCGAAACCCTGGCTGATCGAGGCCATGACAGCGTCTCCAGACTGGCCCGCCAGCAGGCCGAAACCGATCGCCGCCAGAAGTAGCGCCAGGAACGGATGCAGCTTCAGCCGGACGATGGCGAAGACGATGAAAGCAATGGCCCCGAGCAGGAGCGACAGGAGCAGCATGCGGAACTCCCCGGAGCGGGTCGCCGGCTTGCAAACCGCACCCCACGCGTGTCGCGTGCCGTGCCATTTGCGAACCCACCGCCCGCCCTTCCCGTGGTAGGTTTTGCAAGATAGTACACTGCTGCGATGTGAGCGGTAACATTGCGGCTCAGCCATTCCTGACCAGGGACAGCCAATGCAACGCAGGGAACTCCTCAAGGCCGCGCTGGCGGGCGCCACCGGCGTCGCCGTCGCCGGATTGCACCGGGCCGTGCTCGCCGGCGCCGACCTCGGCGCCGCCGTTCAGCAACCCTTCCTCGACGCCCACCAGCGTCGCAGCATTTCGGCACTGGCCGAATTGATCCTGCCGCGCACCGAAACGCCGGGCGCCATCGACGCCGGTGTTCCGGACTTCGTCGAGCTGATGCTGTCGGACTGGTACACGCCGGAGGAGCGCGAGCCGGTGGTGCAGGGCCTCGCGGACCTCGACGCCGCCAGTCGCGAGGCGTTCGGCCGGGACTTCGTGGATGGCAGCCGGGATCAGCAAACCGAGGTCTTCGCCGCGACCGAGGGCGGCGAGTTCTTCGGCTTCTTCCGCCGCCTGGTCGTGCTCGGCTACGTGACTTCGGAGCCCGGCCTCAAGGCCCTGGGCGACTACCGGCACATGACGGGAAGCTACAATGGCGATGTCCCTGTGTCCCAACAACCCCGACCGATGGTGAACGGATGAACGCGCAATTCGACGCCATCGTCATCGGTTCGGGCATCACCGGCGGCTGGGCCGCCCGTGAACTGACCCGTCGCGGTCTCAAGACCCTGGTCCTGGAACGCGGCCGGCGCATCGAGCACATCACCGACTACCAGGGCGAACACAAGGCGCCCTGGGACTATCCCTTCCGCGGGCGCGTCCCGCGCGAACTGGCCGAGCGGGACTACTTCATCCAGAGCCAGTTCGGCTGGTTCGACGCCTACGGCCTGCAGTACTGGAACAACGACCGCCTCAACCCCTACGTCCAGGACCCTGAAAAGCCCTTTCACTGGGTGCACACCGACGTGCTGGCGGGGCGCAGCATGGTCTGGGGCCGCCAGTGCTATCGCTGGAGCGACCTGGACTTCGAGGCCAACAAGCGCGACGGCCACGGCATCGACTGGCCGATCCGTTACGCCGACATCGCGCCCTGGTATGACCACGTCGAACAGGTGGTGGGCGTCAGCGGTGAAAAGCTGGGGCTATCGCAACTGCCCGATGGCCTGTTCCAGAAGCCCATGGAACTGAACGTGGTGGAGAAGCACGTCCAGTCGACTCTGCGTGACCAGTTTCCGGACCGCCAGCTGACCGTGGGCCGGGTCGCCATCCTGACCGAGCCCAAGGACGACCGGGCCGCCTGCCATTACTGCGGCCCCTGCCACCGGGGGTGCTCCACCAAGAGCTATTTCAGCGCGCTGACCGTGACCCTGCCGCAGGCCGAGGCGACCGGGCGGCTGGAATTGCGCACCGATGCGGTCGTCGAGGGGCTGGATGTCGACGCCAGCGGCACCCGCGTGACCGGCGTGCGTGTCATCGATGCGAAGGACGGTTCGCGCACGCGCTACGAGGCGAAGGTCGTGTTTCTCTGCGCCTCCACCATCGGCAGTACCCAGATCCTCATGAACTCGGCCGGCGAAAACCACCCCAATGGCCTGGCCAACGGCAGCGGCGTGCTGGGGCGGTACATGATGGACCACACCTTCGGCACCGGCATCACCGGCCTGGTCCATGGCTTCGAGGACCGCACGACCACCGGGTTCCGGCCCAACGGCATCTACGTCCCCCGTTTCCGCAACCTCGAAGGCCAGGACGAGGACGCCGACTTCGTGCGTGGCTACGGCTTCCAGGGCGGCGCCGGGCGCATGGGCTTCACCGACGCGGCGGAACGCCTGCCGGGCTTCGGGCCGGACTTCAAGAAAGCCCTGGGCGGGCACGGACCGTGGTCCATGCGCTTTTTCGGATTCGGCGAGATCCTGCCGCACCCGGACAACACGATGTCGCTGGACCCGGTGCTCAAGGACCGCTTCGGCATTCCGCAGGTGCGCTTCGACACGCAGTACCGCGACAACGAGAAGCGCATGATCGCCGACATGATGAAGCAGGGCGAGGCGATGCTGAAGGCGGCCGGCGCCACCGGCATCTCCAGCGGGCCGGGCCAGATGATCATGGGCCGCGGCGTGCACGAGATGGGCACGGCGCGCATGGGGCATGACCCTTCCGAATCCGTGCTCAATGGCTGGAACCAGGCGCACGAGGTTCCCAACCTGTTCGTGACGGACGGCGCCTGCATGACCTCGGGTTCCTGCGTGAACCCGTCGATCACCTACATGGCGCTCACCGCGCGTGCCGCGAACCATGCGGCGGACCTGCTGGCCGAGGGAAAGATCTGATGCCCCGAAGCCGCGCTGCCCGGGTGACTGTCGACCCGTGTGGCGGCGCCCCTTCGACACGGCGTCGACGCGTCGGGTCCTGGCTGGCGACGCCCCGAACCGCACTCCTGCTGCTGGCCGGCCTGCTGTTTTCCGGAGGGCAGGTCGGCGCCTCGCAGGAGGCCATGGCGGACCCCGCAACGGTCGGCGCCCTGTTGTCCCGAAACCTCCTGGCCCGCGACTACATGTTCTATGGCGACGAGGCCCTGCACTATGCTGAGGCCGCTGCCGCCGTGGGCGCCCTGCGTTTCGCCGAAGCCGCCGATGACGCGGCGCTGGAGTCGGCACTGGTCGAGCGCTATGCGCCATTGCTGGACGACGCCAGCCCACTGGTCAGTCGTCGCGCCCACGTGGACATGGCGGTGCTGGGCATCGTGCCCCTGCAGATCGCCCTCCAGACCGGCTCCAAGGAGCACCTGGCGCAGGGCCTGGGCTTTGCCGACGCGCAGTGGGAAGCACCGCTGGACAACGGCCTGACGGACCAGACCCGCTGGTGGATCGACGACCTCTACATGGTCGGCATGCTGCAGATCCAGGCGTACCGCGCCACTGGAAATCCCGAGTACGCCGACCGCGCAGCACGGCAGTTGGCGGCCTATCTCCCGGAATTGCAGCGGGACAACGGCCTGTTCTTCCACAGCCCCGACGCGCCCGTGTTCTGGGGCCGGGGCAACGGCTGGGTGGCGGTGGCCATGGCGGAGGTGCTGGCCTCGTTGCCGGAAACCCATCCCCTGCGCGAGGACATCGTCGCGCGCTTCCAGGCCATGATGGCGGCCCTGTTGCCCCTGCAAGGCCCGGATGGCCTGTGGCGCCAGGTGCTGGACCAGCCGGATTTCTGGCCGGAGACCTCGGCGACGGCGATGTTCGCCTATTCAATGGCGCTGGGCATCGAGGCGGGCCTGCTGGATGAGCGGCGGTACACCGGCCCGATGCGGCGTGCCTGGACCGGCCTGGCCCTGCAGCTGGACGCGCAAGGCAACCTGGCGGAGGTCTGCGTCGGCACCGGCAAGGAAGACAACCTGGCGTACTACCGCAACCGCCCCCGTGTGGCCGGCGACCTGCACGGGCAGGCGCCCATGCTGTGGCTGGCCGTGGCGTTCATGCGCGCCCCCTAGGCGCCATCCGGATCATCGAGGGCCTCGATGGCCTCGACAATCGCTTGCGGATCGTCGTCCAGGCCTTTGGACTGGTAGCGCACCACGCCCTCGGCGTCGAGCAGGGTGATCATGTTGGAGTGGGCAATGTCGCTGTCGCCCATGGGCCGGTAGCGCACACCCAACATCGCCGCGAAGCCCAACACCTCGTCCGGATCGCCATGCAGCATCAACCAGTCCCGTGCGTCGAGGCCCTGTTCCGCCATGTAGGCTTTCATGCGCTCGGGCGTGTCGCGTCCGGGGTCCAGCGAGACCAGCGTTACCTGCAGATTCGAGGCGGACTCGCCTTCGGCGTGGTCCGCGATGGCCTTAAGCCGCGCCACGATGGTGGGGCAGGTGTGCTCGCAGTACGTGTACACGAAGCTCAGCAGTCGCGGGCGGCCCGCCAGGTCGGGCAATTCCAGTTTGGTCCCTTCCTGGGTCCGCCACTCCCCTTCGAGGTGATAGAGGGACAGGTCGGGGAGCGCCGCGGCCTGTTCCGCCTGGGAGGGGTCGGCGGCCCACGAAGCGGCCGGCAGGACGGCCACCACGAGCAGGATGAGTGTCGCATGACATTTGCGGCGAATGGCACGTGCAGCCCGCGCGCCCTGTGCGAAGTAATCGAGCCTCCCGCGACGTTCAACAATCGTGGACCGCACGACGGGCACGTGGCGCGCTGGGCCGTCGTGGCGTGGTGGAGGGGAGAGGGCAGGCACCTTCATGGATTCGTGGTCTCCAGTTCAACCAGGTCCCGCGCACAGCGGAAACCCAGGGAGCGAATGCTGGATGTCGCGGAATAGCTGCTGCGAAAGGCGTAGCGCATGAAGGCGGCGTAGTCCGAGGGATCCACCGCGGCGGCCGCGCCGGCGCCGCAGAACAGGCTGTTGTCGAGTTCGCTGTCGGCGCGGGATTCGCCGCTCACCAGCGCGGTGTTGAAGTCGTTGACCAGTTCCCAGGTGGCCCCGTGCATCCCGCGCACGCCCCAGAAGTTTTCCCAGGTATCCGCGACGTCGGGCAGGCGCGCAAAGGCCGGCGTGCCGTACCAGTCGAGCACCCGCGCCTGGAAGGCCGGGTCGTCGCCGGCCCGGGGCGAATCCTCGCTGGCCATGGCGGCCCATTCCCATTCGTCCAGGCTCGGCAGGCGCTTGCCGCGGGCACGGCAGTACGCCCGCGCAGCAAACCAGGACACGTTGGTGACCGGCTGGTTGGCGATGTCTTCCGGATTCATCGGGTCATGGCCCTGCCAGTGGGACAGGTAGCCGGCATCGGCAAATACCGGCTTGACCCTGTCGGGCGCCCAGCGCGGGTCCTCCCGGGTGAAGGCGGCGAAATCAGCGTTGCTCACGGGGAGGCGGTCCAGCAGAAAGGCCTCCACGTGCACCTCGCGTGCTTCGCCTTCCTCCTTGTACAGGGGCGTGTAATCGCCGGCGCCGATGGGCGCCATGTCGGGTGGCACCACTGCGCCGGCGCCGAGGGCGAAAGCGGCCAGTCCGGCCGCGAACACGCCCCACATCGGCCGGGCAGGGCGGCGAGCCCTCGCATAGGCCCGCATCGAGCTAGTTCGTGCCCCTGTACGAGGCCACATCCGACGGTTCGATAACGCCGCCATCATTGCCCCAGCTGTTGAGCACGTAGGTCAGCACGTTTGCGACCTCCTCGTCGCTGAGCCGCACCGCGGGCATGACGCCGTTATAGGTCACGCCGTTGACCTGGATCTCGCCCTGCAGGCCGTCCAGCAGCACCTCGATGGCGTGTTTCGGGTCGTTCAGCAGGTAGTCGGAACCGGCCAGCGGAGGAAAGGCGCCCGTCAGGCCCTGGCCCTCGGCCTGGTGGCAGGCCAGGCAGTTGCGCTCGTACACGCGCTGGCCGAAGAGGATCCGCTCCTCAGCGCTCGCCGCCTTCGGAGAGGCCGGCGCCGCGTGCGCTTCGCCCACCAGTTGCTCGGCCTGGCCCTCGGGCAGGTAGATGCCTTCGTACTGCTGGCCGGAGTAGACGGCGACGTCCGATTCGCCCTGGACGTCGATGGTGCCAAGCGCGCCCTTGTTGAACGCGCGAAAGATGGAGTGGTCGACCAGGTGCAGCTTGCCCGGAACTTCCACCTTGAATTCCACGATCGCCGAACCGCCGGCCGGAACCAGGGTGGACTGCACGTTGTGATTGAGCAGGTCGCCGCCCTCGACGTAGACGGTGTCGAAAATCTCGCCGATGACGTGAAAGGATGACACCAGGTTCGGGCCGCCATTGCCGACGAACAGCCGAATCGTTTCACCCACCTCGGCGCGGATGGCGTTGTCGCCCTGCAGCGCGCCGACCGAGCCGTTGAACACCACGTAATCCGGGTTCTCGGCCAGGGCCTCGTCCATGTCGAAGGGCCGCAGGCCTTCCTCGCCAAAGTCGCCCTTGGTGTAGAACTCGCTCTGCATCACGTAGAACTCGCGGTCGACCTCCGGGTAGCCGTCTTCGGGCTCCACCAGGATCAGGCCGTACATGCCGTTGGCGATGTGCATGCCCACCGGGGCGGTGGCGCAGTGGTAGACGTACAGGCCCGGGTTCAGCGCCGTGAAGGAGAACTGCGTGGTGTGGCCCGGCGCCGTGAACGAGGAGGTGGCGCCGCCGCCCGGGCCGGTCACCGCGTGCAGGTCGATGTTGTGCGGCATCTTGCTGTCCGGGCGGTTGTTCAGATGGAACTCCACGAGGTCGCCCTCGCGCACCCGGATGAAGGGGCCCGGCACGGTGCCGCCGAAGGTCCAGAAGATGTACTCCACGCCGTCCGCCAGGCGGCCCACCTGCTCGGTGGTGTCGACGCTGACGATGACCTTGGCAGGGTGGTCACGGTTGACGGGTGGCGGCACCTGGGGCGCCGACGTCACGATGGCTTCGATCACGGGAAGTTCGTCATCCGCCGTGGCCGTCGGCATGACGAGCCAGATGACGGTCGCAATGGCCAGTAAGCCGATAAACCGGAAATGCCAAGAGGGTTTCATGATGCGCATGCCGTGCTCCTCGCGAAGGAAATCTGGGCGTGGACCAGAGCCCCATTGCCCAGGCGCCACACACTCCAGTGTAGTCGCTGCATCCGGCGCCATCAGGAAACGCCTTCCTTGAAACGGACCGTGACCGGAGAGGGTGATCCGTTAACGTCAAACCCCGCGGTGAGAGCCGGTCTGCGGCCTGGCAGGAGGACTACACGACACGGCGTGAGAAATTTCTTGCAACTTCATCGGGGTATTTCTGACGACTTCCTGCTTACAGGTATGAAGGGGGGGTATCCCAAGGGTAAATCCGGGTTCATCGCAAGGGGAGCGATTGACGTATAACCCGGTATCAAGGGGCGGGACCCGTCGCGGCGGGTCCCGCATTTAATTGCGGGTGTCGACCCTGCCTCGTCCTGTGCAACAATCCGCTGGCGAACGATAACGAACACTCCTGCCACGGATGACGGACGAAGACATCACCCAATTGTTGCACCGCTGGTCCGCGGGCGAAGCCCAGGCACTGGACCGGCTCACGCCCCTGGTCTACGAACAGCTGCATGCGCTGGCCCGCCGGCATTTTCGCGGCGAGTCGGCCGGCCACACCCTGCAGCCTACGGCCCTGGTCAACGAGGCCTACCAGATGCTGGTGGGCGTCGATGTCGAATTCCAGGACCGCCACCACTTTCTCGCCCTGGCTTCGCGCATGATGCGTCGCGTGCTGGTGAATCATGCCCACGCCCGCAATGCGTCCAAGCGTGGCGGGGGCGCGCTGCACGTGACCTGGACCGAGGACCTTCCGTCCAACGATTCGGCCCTGGAAGCCGACATTCTGTCCCTGGATGCCGCTCTGGACGAGCTAGAGCGCTTCGACGAGCGCAAGGCACGCGCCCTGGAACTGCACTATTTCGCCGGCATGACCTACGCGGAGATGGCCGAGGTGTTGGAAGTGGCCGAGTCCACGGTGCACAGCGACCTGCGCATTTCCAAGGCCTGGTTGTTCAAGCGCCTCGAGGCCGCCTGAGGCCATGGATCCGGCACTCTGGCGCAGGGCCGAAGCCCTGTTCGGCGAAATCGCGGACCTGCCGGCGGAACGGCGTGCGGCCCGGTTGGACCAGGCCTGTGGCGATGACAACGCCCTGCGCGACCTCGTCGAAACCCTTCTCGAAGGCGACCGGCTCGAGGACCGGGTGGCCCCCGCCCTGGAACGGGCTGCCGCCGATGTCGGCGTCGATCAGGAGTCGGTCTGGCTGGGCCGCGCTGTCGGCGCCTACACCCTGACCGGAAAAATCGCCGCCGGCGGAATGGGCGTGGTATACCGGGGCCGGCGCTCGGACGCATCCTACGACCAGGAGGTCGCGGTGAAACTGCTGACCAGTTCCCTGGTCACCGGTGAGCTGCGACGACGCCTCCTGGTGGAACGGCAGATCCTCGCGAACCTCAACCACCCGAACATCTGCCGTCTGCTGGACGGCGGCGAGACGGACGAGGGCGTGCCGTTCCTGGTCATGGAGTTGATCGAGGGCGAACCCATCACCGAGTGGTGCGATCACCAGGGCCTGGGCGTGCGCGAGCGCGTCGCCCTGGGCCGACAGGTCTGCGAAGCGGTGCAGTTCGCCCACCGCAACCTAGTGGTGCACCGCGACATCAAGCCCGGCAACATCCTGGTGACCGCCGACGGCGTCCCGAAGCTGCTGGACTTCGGCATCGCCAAGTTGCTGGACCCGGTGGCCGACAGCGGCCACACCACGGTGGCGGGGTTTCGCATGCTCTCCCCGCGTTACGCCAGCCCGGAACAGGTGCTGGGCGGCGCGGTCACCACGGCCAGCGACACCTACAGCCTGGGCCTGTTGTTGTTCGAAATGCTCTGCGGCAGCGACCCCTTCGGCCGGGACGAGTCCTCGGCAACGGGTGGACGCATGCCGATGCCGGACTTCGAGCACCCGGCCCGGCCGACACGCCGCCTGGCGCAGAGAGACGACGCCGAGTCGATCGCCCGGCGGCGTGATGCGACGGTGGCGGGCCTCGCCCGTTCACTGAAGGGCGACCTGGAGACCATCCTGGCGAAAGCGCTGCGCAACGAGCCGGAGCGCCGCTACCAGACCGCCCGCGAACTGGCCGACGAACTCGACCGTTACCTGGACTCTCGGCCCGTCCTGGCCCGGCCGCCCACCGCCGGCTACCTGGTGTCCCGATTCTGGCGCCGGCACAAGGGCGCCTCCATCGCCGCCGCCGTGGCCGTGTTCGCGATGCTGGCCGGAACGACGGCCGCCACCGTCGGTTTCATCCAGGCGCGCGAATCCGAGCGGGTGGCCGCGGCCGAGGCGCGCAATGCCGAGGCAATCTCCGGATTCCTGCTCAGCCTGTTCGAAGAGTCGGATCCGGAAGTGTCCGTGGGCGAACCGCGCAGCGTTCGTGAATTGCTCGACATCGGGATGGAACGCGCGGACCGGGAGCTGGCCGCTTCGCCCCTGGCGCTGGCCAGCGTCAAGGAGACGATGTCGGAGGTGTACAAGTCCCTCTCCGAGTTCGACGTCGCCCAGCGGCTGAACGAGGAGGCCTATGCGCTGGTCCTCGAGCACACGCCGGACGACAGTGATGCCCAGGTGCGCCTCATGGGCGACATCGGGGACCTCGCACGCATCCGCGAGGACCTGACCGAGGCCCGGCGCTGGCTGGAGCAGGCCCGGGACCTGCATCTCGCTTCCGGTGGTCCTGAAACCCGCGCCCTGGCCAGTGTGCTGAACAACCTGGCCCTGGTGCTCGAATCCGAGGGCGAGCACGATGCGGCCCTTGCGTTGATGAAGGAGTCGCTGGCCGTGCGCCAGCGCTTGTTCGTCGCCCCCAACGACCAGATTTCCGTCAGCCTGCACAACATCGGCTGGCTGCTGTCGCGCAATGGTGACCTGGATGAGGCCGAGCGCTACCTTCGCGAGGCCATCGCCATGCGTGAAGCGGTATGGGGTGAGTTTCATCCCCGCGTCGCGCTGACCACGGTGATCCTCTCGCGCGTCCAGAAGGCGAAGGGCGACTGGGAGGCCGCCGAGCGTTCCGCGCACAGGGCGCTGGAGATCAACCGTGCCGTGTTCGAGCCGGGACACCGCGACATTCCCCTGGCGCTGTTCGAGCTGGCCGCCGTCAAGGAAGGGGTGGGGGAACTGGCTGCCGCCAACGAGCTGTATCGCGAAACCCTGGCGCTGGATATCGAGGCCAACGGACCGCGCAGTTTCGACGCCGCCTACTCGATGAAAACCTACGCGCGCACCCTGGTCGACCTGGGCCGCCCCGACGAGGCCATTCCGCTGTTCGAGGAAGCCCTGAGCATCTTTCGCGAGTCGGGTCGCAACACGCTGCGCCCGGCGTACGACACGACCACCCACCTGGGGCGGGCGCTCACCCTGGCGGGCCAGCCCAACGTGGCGCTCGAATACCTGTCGGAAGCTCCGGATGAGTCCATCGTCTCTTACGTCAAAGGGCGCATGTTCGCAGAACGCGGACTGGCGCTATCGGCGGCGGAACTCGCCCTGGGCCGCGATGATGCAGCACTCAGCTACGCAGACTCGGTGCTCGCCGCCGAGGAAGCCCTGGCGCCTGAAGAAAGGAATCGCCTGGGCGAGGCCTTGCAGGCGAGGGCGCGCCTGGCCATCGGTCGGGGTGAGGCGGACATGGCCGAGGCCCTGCTGGCCCGCGCCGCCGAAGACTTCGCCACCCGCGGCGCGACCATCGACTGGCGCAGCGCCCTGGTCGAGCTCGACCGCAGCCGGATTGCCTGCTTCGAGGGTGATGCCCTGCGGGCTGAGGCGCTGGCCGGAGGTGCATTGCCTGTTCTGCGAGAGGCGTTCGGGGATGACAGCCCGCGCCTGGCTCAGCTGGAGCATTGCGCCCATAGGAGCGCGGGCCGATGATGGCCGGCATGCCCCCGAGCGCCATGGACAACCGGCGAATCGCCGAACTCGATCTCCTGCGCGGTTTCGCCGTGCTCGGCATTTTCGTCATGAACCTCATGGGGTTTGCCTTGCCCCTGGACGCCTATGACAACCCCGCCGTCGCCGGGGGCGACAGCGGCTGGAACCGGATTGCCTTCTACCTCCAGGACGCCTTCTTCGATGGCCGCATGCGGGCCATTTTCTGCCTCCTGTTCGGCGCGTCCCTGGCCATCGCCTTCGACCGGGTCCGGGCGGCCGGTGGAGACTTCGTGACGCTGCACCGGCGCAACCTGTGGCTGGTCGGGCTGGGCGTCGTGCACTGCGTGCTCCTCCAGATGCCGGGCGACATCCTCTACGAATACGGCATCGCCGCGCTGCTGATCTGGAGTTTCGCCGGTGCCCCGACCCGCCGACTGATGGTTGCCGGCGTCAGCCTTCTGGTGCTGGTCTCCGTGCTCAACGTCGTCGATGTCAACAACGAACATCACGCCCAGCAGGCCCTGGAGCAGTTGCAGGCGCGGGACGCTGCCGGTGAGGCGCTGTCCGAAGCGGAACGGACAGACCTCGAAGCCTGGTCGGACTCGCTGGAGGAGCGCGGCCTCGTCGGCGTCCAGGAAGCCGCGGTGGAGCAGGTCGAGGCGATGCGCGATGCGCGCAGCTGGGTCGCCACCTGGCGCCTGTGGGCCGACGACATGCGCGAAGCGCTCACCCTGGGGCCCTCGGCCTGGTACTTCCTGGCGGTCCCGGGCGTGATGCTGATGGGCATGGCGCTGTACCGCCTGGGCTTTCTGAACGGCCGCCTCGGTAGCGGCGCCTATGTCTTCTGGCTCGTCGTCGGGCTGGCCGCATCCCTGGCCAGCCACCTGCAGACCCGGGCCTGGGCGGCGGAAGGCTTCAGCACCAGTGGGCTCTATCCCCTGGACCAGATCTGGTACGGCAGTTACGAGACCCTGAGGGTGCTTTCCGCGCTGGGGTGGATCTCGGCCTGGCTGCTGAGCGTGCGCTGGATCGGCATGACGGTCCTGCACCGGGCCCTGGCGAGCACCGGTCGCATGGCGCTGACGGTCTACCTGTCACAGACGGTCATCGCCACCACGCTGTTCTACGGCTGGGGCTTCGGACTCTACGGCCGGTTCGAACGCGCGGAGCTGCTGCTCCTCGGTCTGCTGATCCTGATCCTGCAGGTCGTGTTGGCCAACCTCTGGCTAAGCCGTTTCCGGCAGGGGCCGATGGAAGTCCTGTGGCGAAGGCTCGCCGACGGAGGGCGTCCTTTCCGGAAGCCCGCCGACTGATCATTTACCGGCAATGGCTCTTCAGAACGCTTCACCCATACCGAGGTAGAACTGGGTATCGTCCTTGCCGCGGGCGATGTCGAAACGCAGGCTCATGTTGTTGTTCGGTGCGATGACCCAGCGCACGCCCACGCCGGCGGAGGGCAGGGTTTCGCCCCAGTGCCCGAACTCCGAATCCACGGTACCCACCCCCGCGAACGCCACCGCGCCGAACCGCGGCATGAATCGGTAGCGCCACTCCGCCTGCGTGGCCAGCAGGAAGCGGTTGCGGTAGGTGCCGGTCTGGTATCCACGCAGGTCCGATTGCTGGCCAAAGGCGGGAAACATGAAGAACGGAACGTCGCCGGCGACATACGCGGTCGCGATGCGGGCGGCGAGCACGGATTTCGCGCCGAATGAGAAGTAGGCGTTGGCGTCGAAGCTGTAGTCCTCGTAATCCCGGTCGCTGCCGACCCAGTCGCGGGAGATTCCGACCTGGCCTTCGACCAGCCAGCCTTCAGTGGGGTAGAACTGGTTGTCACGCGTGTCGTACTGGGCGCGCGGCGCCAGGGTGACCAGGTTGAAGTCGATGCCGATGTCCGGGGTGGGCGTGCCGGGGGGCAGGAAATCCTCGGGCAGGTTCAGGGTCGCGGAAGTGCGGTTGACGATGACGCGCAGGCCGGCGTGCATGTCGGGGATGACCTGGTGCAGGGCCTCGGCGAGGAGCATGCCCATGTCCTGTTTCAGAGGCACCGACTGCTCGAGGTTGTTGCCGATGCCGTAGTAGTCGTAATTGAGTTCCGCGCCGAAGATCGCCCCGCGCAAACGCCAGAGGTCGCCACCCAGGCTGCCGCTGTGGAACAGCCCGCCGCCGAAGCTCTCCGACTCGGAATAGAAACCGACGGCGCCGGTGATCCACACCTGGTCATCCGGCTCGGTGAACGAGGGCTTGTACAGAAACATGGCCGGTACGGCCAGCTTCCACCCCAACAGGGGGCTGTGGGAGGGCAGGGGCGCGATGACGAATTCGCGATTGGCGCCGGTTTCCTCGGAGCTTGCTTCGTCGTCCACGCGGACATCGATGACATCACCGGGAACGCCTTCCTCGTGGTGCGCGCTTTCGAGTTCCAGGGCGCCGGGCGCCACCTTGACATCGGAGCGGGCACCGGGCGGCCAACCGGCCAGGACCAGGGCCAGCAGCAGCGCCCAGCCGGCCTGGCGCTTGCAAGCCGAGTACATCATGGATCCCCCCACGGATCAGGCTACCAGGCCCCCATCATAGACCCTGGCAGTGCTCGATGGGTGGGTGCCGCGTCTGCCCGGAAAGGCCCGCCCGGCGGCTGTCGGTGCGAACCTTCGGCCCGACTCGATCTACCTGGAACGGCCCAGCAGCAAGTCCTGGATGTAGTCCACGCCGGCGCCGTCATCGGTCTGCGCCAGCCAGAACAGGGCCTGTTTGCGATCATGGAGATCCCGGTCCCGGTCCTCGATGACGTCGATGAGCACCTCGAGCCGGTCCTCGGCCGGGGACTGCGACCAGGCAAAGATCGCGTGTTCACGCAGGGCGCGGGTTTCACCGTGCTTCATCAGGTCGATCAGCACGTCGCGCGTTTCCGCGGAACGCAGCTGGGCCATCCAGAAAATGGCCTGTTCGCGCTCCTTGTCATGACCCGGCTTTCGGGCGATATCGACCAGGGCGTCCCGGCTGGCGGCGCCTTCCTGGGTGGCGATGGCGAGGAGACGCTCGTCCGTCCTGACCTTTCCGGACATCGAAGCCGTCAACAACCAGGAGAGGCTTTCTTCCGGGGTCACTTCGCCCAGGTCGGTCCACGGCGTCTCGGAACGGACCGGGCAGGCGGGGCCGAGGGTGCGCAGGTCGACCAGGGTGCCGCGATCGACGCGGGCGTAGAACTGCGCGGCCCCGGTGTCGGGGAGTGGGGGCACTTCGCTGGATCTGAAGCTGCCCCAGCCACCCCGTTGGCCGTCCAGGTCGCAACCGGTCCGGACGGCCCGGCCCGTGTTCCACTCGTAACAGCAGTTGTCTCCCGCGCCCTCCACCGCGTCGACCCGCCATGTGTACCAGCCATCGGCGGTGAACGGGGAGGGACCGTCCGCGGCGTGCGCGACGCCTGTGGAGAGGCCGAGCAGGAGCGTGGTGAGGCCGAGGGCGGATTTCACTGCCCGTCCCCGCCCAGCGCTTCGTCGATGGCCTCGAACGCCGCATCGCTGTCCATGATGACCAGCAGGCGCAGCAATTCGGCCTTTTCGCGGTCGTTGCGCGCTGCCTTGAACAGGCGCAGGGCGCTTTCCTCGTCGCCTGCGACCAGGATGCCCTGGCGGACGGCGTCCTTGACGGCGGGGTCGTCGGTGCCCTGGTAGATCTCCACGAAGAAGTCGGGATCGTCCGGCCCGCCCGCGATGCCCAGTCCGCGCAAGGCGGCCAGTTGCCGTTCAGAGTCGCTGGCGTCACGCGCCATCACTTCCAGGCTTTCCGTGTCACCTGCGATGGCGAAGGCCTGGACCAGGCTCTCGGACATGCCCGGCCGGTCGCGCAGTTCAGCCAGTCGATCGGTGGCGCCCATCACGCCCAGCTGGTGGACGGCGGCCTCGAATTCCTCGTCGCTGCCGGCATTGGCCGCGACTTCGAACACCGAGTCCTCGTCGCCGGCGATCATCCAGGCTTCCAGCACGGCGCGGCGAACGCGGGCGTCACCGTTCCGGTAGAGGTCACCCAGGCCACTGGTCAGCTCCGGGTCGCCGCTGATGCCGATGGTGCGGATGGCTTCGAGCTGCAGCTCACCGCTCTCGTTGCGGGCAAATTCAAGGATGGCCTCGTGGGCCTCGGGCAGGTCGATTTGGCCGAGGATGAACAGGGCGCGGGCCTTGATCTCCTTGTCCTGTTCACTTGCCAGCAGTTTATTCAACAGGGGCAGGGCCCGTTCCGGCGGTGCCATCATCAAGGCCTCGATGGCGGCCATGCGCAGGGCCCGCGAATCGCTGTCGGCATCCTGTGCGAGGGCCGTGTGGGCCACCAACACGGACGTTGTGGTGGCCAGGGCGGTGGCCAGTGCCAGGGCCAGGGCGCGAGGTCTGATCGTTGTTTTCATGGTGTGTTCCTTTGCCATGCCGGCCAATGGGGCCGGCGGTTCATCAGGTGTTCGTCTGCTTCGATGAAGGCGCCTGGAGTTTGGTTAGCAGGGCGTTCATCTCGAAGGTCAGTTGCCGTTGCAGGGCCTCGGCGTCCTGCCCCTGCGCCTCGTCGCTGGCCAGGCGAAGCAGCACGGGCTCCAGGGCGCGCATTAGCCGTGCGATCTCGGGCGACTGCTGTTTCTCCGCGGCCTGTTCGAACAGGCGATTCTGCGCGACGATCTGCAGCAGCAGGGTGCTGCGCTCGTCCCCGCTGCGGCTCTCCAGGCCGGCGAGCTGGTGCTGGCGGTCTTCGAGATACACCCGCAGTCCGCGCTCGAAGGCGCCGTCGTGGAGGGTGGCGGCGGGCGGTACCGTATCGGTCGTGGCGACATCGGTGGCCACCGGAGATTCGCCCCGAGGCATCCAGACGCCGATGGCGATTCCCAGGGCGAGGACCGAAGCAAAGGCCGCGCCGATGCCCAGCCAGGGAAAGCGCCGCGGTTCCGGCGCGGATTTCTGGCGCTCGAGTCGGGCCTCGCGGGTGACGAGGTCGTGCCACTGGTGTTTCAGGTGGGTGGGCGCCGTCGCGGGGATGTCCTCGCGCAGGGCATCCAGCCGCTCCGACAGGGCCCGGTATCGGGCGGCCAGCAGGTGGTCGGTCGCGAGGGCCTGTTCCACGTTGGCGCGCTCGGCGGCGTCGAGACCATCGTTCCAGTAGTACAGCGTCAGTGTCTGTTCGTCGATCATCATGCGCTCCTGAGGTCCGGCATCGAACCCCGCAGTTTTTTCACGGCCCGGAACACGGCCTGTTTGACCGTGCCCAGGCTGGCGTCCAGTTCCTCGGCGATCTCCTGCAGGCGCCAGTCCTCCAGGTGCTTGAGCACGAAGCACAGTCGCTCCGTTTCGCTGAGGCTGCGCATCGCCGATTGCAGGTCACGGTCCAATTCCCGTACCTGCTGGTGGTCCTCCGGCGACGGCTCGTCATTCGCCATCGCCTCATCGGGGTCGGTATCAGATACCGGGCGCCGCGCCCGCAGCAGGGACAGCGCGGAATTCACCGCGATGCGGTGGATCCAGGTTTCCAGCGCGGCCCCGCCCTGGAACTGGCGCCGCTTGCGCCAGGCGTTGAGCAGGGCGTCCTGCACCGCGTCCCCGGCCAATTCCGGGTTGCGCGTGATGCGCAGGCACGCGGCATACCACTGGTCTCCCCGCCGGGCGATGGCCTGGTGGAAGTCCGATTCCCCCGGTGTCTGATTGTTCTCGTCTGCCATGGACCTTGGATGCGGCGGCCTGGATTCAGGTTAGCAAGCAGCGCAGGGGAAACTGAACCGACGGTAGGCCGATTGTCACATTGACAAAAAGAGAATGAACGTTCATTCTTCAATTCGTCGACCCTGCCGTACCGGCACAATCACCAAGAGATCTGAATCCGATGAACCCTACGATGCCCAAGCGTCGCGGTGGCCCGTACTCACTGCCGCCCTCGCTGTTGCCCCTGTTGCTGCTGCCGCTGCTGATCGCCGCCTGCCAGCCCACTGAGCCTCAAGGCTCGGCCGCCGCGCAGCCGCCGCCCACGCCGGTGTCCGTGGTGAAGCTCGAAGCCGAGGCCGTCACCCTGCAGCGCGAGCTGCCCGGCCGCACCCGTGCGTACAAGGTGGCCGAGGTGCGTCCCCAGGTGACCGGTATCGTCCAGGAGCGCCTGTTCGAGGAAGGCAGCGAAGTCGTCGCCGGCGAGCCCCTCTACCAGCTCGATGACGCCACCTACCGCGCCACGCTGGAGAGCGCCAAGGCCTCGCTGGCCCGCGCCGAGGCCGGGCTGGAAGTGGCCGACCTGAACGCCAACCGCGCCAGCGAACTGGTGAAGACCAAGGCGATCAGCGACCAGGAATACCGCAACCTGAAAGCTGTTCGCCAGCAGGCCGAGGCCGACGTACAGATGGCGAAGGCCCAGATCGCCTCCGCCCAGGTTCGCCTGGACTACGCCCGCATCAGTTCGCCGATCACGGGCCGGGTCGGCAAGTCCTCCGTGACCCAGGGCGCCCTGGTCACCGCGGACCAGTCAGAGCTGCTGACCACCGTGCACCAGCTCGACCCGATCTACGTCGACGTCACCCAGTCGGCTTCGGAACTGCTCCAGTTGCGACGCAAACTTTCCGATGATGCCCTCCGGCAGGCGGGCAGCATTCCCGTGACCATCCTCCTCGACGACGGCAGCGAGTACCCGCATCAGGGTGCGCTCACCTTCGCCGACGCGGCGGTGGACCCGACCACCGGCGGCGTCGCCATGCGCGTGACCGTGCCCAACCCCGAGCGCCTGTTGCTGCCCGGGATGTATGTCCGCGCCCAGGTCAGCAACGCCATCCTCGAACAGGGCCTGGTCGTGCCGCAGCAGGCCATCCAGCGCGCGCCCACCGGCGAGGCTTTCGCCATGGTCGTCAATGCCCAGGGCCAGGCCGAGCGCCGGATCGTCGAACTCGGCGAGACCATCGGCGCCGGCTGGCTGGTGCGCTCGGGCCTGTCGGAAGGCGACCGGGTGATCATCGAAGGGCTGCAGAAAGTGCGCCAGGGCGCGTCCGTGCAGGTCACGCCCGTGACCGTTGCCGCGCAGTGATGCACCCAACGTCGACACGACTGCCCGGCGCATGCCGGGTCAACACGCAGTAAAGGTTTCCCGTCATGGCCCAGTATTTCATCGACCGCCCGATCTTCGCCTGGGTGATCGCCATCGTCATCATGCTCGCCGGCGCGCTGTCCATCCTGCGCCTGCCGGTGTCCATGTATCCCGACATTGCGCCGCCCTCGGTGAGTGTCAGCGCGACCTATCCCGGCGCCTCGGCCAAGGTTGTCGAGGATTCGGTGACCCAGGTCATCGAACAGCAGATGAAAGGCCTGGACGGCCTGCTCTACCTGTCGTCGACCAGCAACGCCGACGGCAGCGCCCAGATCTCGCTGACCTTCGACAACGGCACCGACCCGGACATTGCCCAGGTGCAGGTGCAGAACAAGCTGCAGCTGGCCCTGCCGCTGCTGCCGCAGGAAGTACAACGCCAGGGCGTGAACGTCGGCAAGGCGCGGACGGGCTTCCTGATGGTGGTCGGCTTCGTGTCCTCGGACGGTTCGATGAACCGCAACGACATCGCCGATTACGTCAGCGCCAACATGGTCGACCCCATCAGCCGCGTCCCCGGCGTGGGCAATATCCAGGTGTTCGGTTCGCAGTACGCCATGCGCATCTGGCTCGACCCCAACCTGCTCGAGACCTACCGACTGACGCCGTCGGACATCGCCGCGGTGGTGCAGGCCCAGAACGCCCAGGTGGCGGTGGGCCAGCTTGGCGGCACGCCCTCGGTCCCCGGCCAGCAGATCAACGCGACCATCACGGCGCAGAGCCGCCTGCAAACGGCGGAAGAATTCCGCCGGATCATCGTGCGCAGCAATCCGGACGGATCCCTGCTGCGCCTCGGTGACGTGGCGCGCGTGGAGCTGGGCGCGGAAAGCTACGGTTCCATCTCGCGCTTTAACCGCATGCCGGCCAGTGGCCTGGGCATCAACCTGGCCACCGGCGCCAACGCCCTGGAAACCGCGGCCGCCGTGGAAGCGCGCGTGGCGGAACTGCAACCCTATTTCCCGGACGGCCTGGAAACGGTGATCCCCTTCGAGACCGCGCCTTTTGTGCGGGTGGCGGTGAAGAACGTCGTCACCACCCTTCTCGAGGCCGTGGTGCTGGTATTCCTGGTGATGTACCTGTTCCTGCAGAACTGGCGCGCCACGTTGATTCCGACCATCGCCGTGCCCGTGGTGCTGCTGGGCACCTTCGGCGTGCTCGCGGCGCTGGGCTTCTCGGTGAACATGCTCACCATGTTCGCCATGGTGCTGGCCATCGGCCTGCTGGTGGACGACGCCATCGTGGTGGTGGAGAACGTCGAGCGCGTGATGAGCGAGGAAGGGCTGTCGCCCGTCGAAGCCACGCGCAAATCCATGCGCCAGATCACCGGGGCGCTCGTGGCCGTGGGCCTGGTGCTCTCGGCGGTGTTCGTGCCCATGGCCTTCCTCGGCGGCGCCACCGGCGTGATCTACCGGCAGTTCTCCGCGACCATCGTCTCGGCCATGGCCCTGTCGGTGCTGGTCGCGGTGGTGCTGACCCCGGCGCTCTGCGCCACGCTGCTCAAGCCGCTCAACAAGGGCGAGCACCACGGGGCGAAGGGCTTCTTCGGCTGGTTCAACCGCCGTTTCGATGCCGGCGCCCAGGGCTACCGCACGACGGTGCGCGGCATGATCGCCCGGCCGCTGCGCTTCGGCCTGGTGTTCGTCGTGTTGCTGGCGGGCATGCTGTGGCTGTTCATGGGGCGCCCGACCTCCTTCGTGCCCCAGGAAGACCAGGGCATGCTGTTCGCCCAGGCCGTGACGCCCGTCGGCGCGACGCAGGAGCGCACCATGGACGCGGTCTACCAGCTGGAGGACTACTTCCTCGAGCAGGAGTCCGACTCGGTCGAGGCCATGTTCGGAATCCAGGGCTTCAGTTTCGCCGGGGGTGGTCAGAACAACGCCTTCGCCTTCGTCAAGCTGAAGGACTGGAGCGAACGCGAGGACGAATCACTGGGCGTCGAGGCCGTCACCGGCCGTGCCTCCATGGCGCTCTCGCAAATGAAGGACGCGCTGTCCTTCGCTTTCGCGCCGCCGGCCATCCAGGACCTGGGCCGTTCGCAGGGCTTCGCCTTCTTCCTCAAGGACAACGGCAGCCAGGGGCATGAAGCCCTGGTGGCGGCGGGCAACCAGCTGTTGCAACAGGCCAACGCCAGCCCCTTGCTCATCGCCGTGCGCCACAACGGGCAGGCGGATGCGCCCCAGTTCCAGCTCGACATCGATTTCGAGAAGGCGGGTGCGCTGGGTCTGTCGGTGGCGGACATCAACACCACGCTTCAGACCGCCTGGGGTGGGCGTTACATCGACGACTTCATCGACCGCGGTCGCGTGAAACGGGTCTACCTGCAGGCGGATGCGCCGTTCCGCATGGTGCCAGAGGACTTCCGGCGCTGGTCGGTGCGCAACGACCAGGGCGAGATGGTCCCGCTGTCGGCTTTCAGCAGTTCGCGCTGGACCTACGGTTCACCGCGACTGGAGCGTTACAACGGTACCTCCGCCATCGAGATCAATGGCCAGCCCGCGCCCGGTGTCAGCTCCGGCGAAGCGATGGCTGAACTCGAACGCATCGTCACCGGCCTGCCCGAGGGCTTCGGCATCGAGTGGACGGGCATGAGCTACCAGGAACGTCGGGCGGGCTCGCAGACGCCCTTGCTCTACGCCCTGTCCATCCTGATCGTTTTCCTGTGCCTGGCGGCACTGTACGAGAGCTGGTCGATTCCCACCTCGGTGCTGCTGGTGGCGCCGCTGGGCATTTTCGGCATCGCCCTGGCCGCGACGCTGGCCGGGCTGGATCGGGACATCTATTTCCAGGTGGCCATGCTGACCACCATCGGCCTGACCAGCAAGAACGCCATTCTCATCATCGCCTTCGCGAAGGAGAACGTGGACGCCGGCGTCGAGCTGGTCGAGGCCACACTGCGCGCCGTGCGGGACCGCCTGCGCCCCATCATCATGACCTCGCTGGCCTTCGGCATGGGCGTGCTGCCCCTGGCGCTGGCCGATGGCGCGGGCTCCGGCGCACAGCAGGCCATCGGCATCGGCGTGCTGGGCGGGATGATCGCCGGGGCCTTCCTGGGCATCTTCTTCGTGCCGCTGTTCTTCGTGCTCGTGCAGCGCGCGTTCGGCAAGCGCGTTCGTGGCGGGACGCAGGATGTTGAGGCATCATTGCCTCCATCAGAAGCCCGGCCGGCAAGCTCATGAACGCAGAGGCCACCCTCAGCAAGGCGGAAATCCGCAAACAGACCCAGTGTGATCGTGTCCTGTGCGCGGCGCTCTCCTGTTTCGTGAAGCACGGCTTCCACAATGCCAGCATGGCGAACATCGCCGAGGCCGCGCAGATGAGCCCCGGGCTGATCTACCGCTACTTCGAGAACAAGAACGCCATCATCCTCGCCATCATCGAGGCCCAGCTCGAGGTGACGCGCCAGCGCATCCGCGAACTGCGCACGGCCGGCGACCTGGCCGACGGCATCATGGAGTACTTCGATACCCAGGACTGTGGTGGGGCGGAATCCATGTCCGCGGCGCTGTTCCTGGAGATGTCCGCCGAAGGAACGCGCGATCCGGACATCGGCCGGGCGCTGTCGCATTTCGACCAGGTGGTGCGCCAGGACATGGCGGACTGGCTGGCGCGCGACCCCGCCGTCGGTGGTTACGGGGTTCCCGTCGAGACGGCGCGCAACCGGGCGCTCTGCATGACCCTGCTGATCGAGGGCCTCAAGGCCCGCAAGGCCCGGGAACCGGACATCGATCGCGCCTTTCTCCGCGTCGCCGTCGAGGCGATGGTGGAAAAGATCACCGGACCCTGCTGAGCCACGCCACTGGACGCGCTTCCCGTCGCCGCGGTTTCAGCCGCGCCTGATTTCTCTGCCCTCACCGGAGACCTGGAGCACCAGGGCTGGGTGGTGGTGCCCGAGGGCGTTCCCCTGGAGGTTGCAAGGGCATTGGTGCGCTACGCCGGCGACGTCGATGCCGAGGCGTTTCATGCCGCGAAGATCGGCCGTGGCGAGGACGAGCAGCGCAACCGGTTCGTGCGCCGGGACGTCATTCACTGGTTGCGCGAGCGCGACCCGGAACTCGCCCCGTGGCGCGCATGGACCGAGGCCCTACGCCTGCAGCTCAACCGACGACTGTTTCTCGGCCTGTTCTCCTTCGAAAGCCACCTGGCCCACTACCGTCCGGGTGATTTCTACCGCACCCACCTGGACGCCTTCCGCGGCGAGGCCAACCGCATCGTTTCACTGGTCTGCTACCTGAACGAAGGCTGGGTCGAAGGTGACGGGGGCGAACTGGTGCTGCACACCGATCCCGGCCCCATCACCATCGCACCGGCCTACCGCACCCTGGTGCTGTTCCTGTCCGAGGAAATACCCCACGAGGTGAAACCCGCGGTGCGCGACCGCTGGAGCGTGGCCGGCTGGTTCCGCCTCAACGCCTCGTCCCCGGAGCGGGTCGACCCGCCGCGCTAGGAACCAGCCGCTATACTGATTGGACCATCGGTCGACGGGGAGGATCGCCATGGTTCGGACACACGCGTTGCGACTCCTTTTTGCGCTGTTGCTCTTGGCGCCGCTTTCGGCCGGCGCGCAGGAAGCCCTCATCTCGCCCTTCGAGGGCAGCGAAACCCTGGGTAGCTACGAGACCCGCTTTGTGGAAGTGCCCCTGCTGGTGCCGCCGCTGGGCGAACGCAACATTCCCAGTCAGGAAACGCTGGAAGGCGCGCTCAGCAGCCACATCTACCAGCGGCCCGAAGGCGTCGAGGCCTTCGAGGTGTACCGCAGCTATGTCGACGCCCTCCAGCAGGGCGGTTTCGAGATTCTGCTCGACTGCCGCGCGCCCGACTGCAACATGAAGCTCAGCGTGACGCCGGTCTACCAGTTCTCCGGCATGTTCGGGGACCGTGACTACGGCCGCATGCCCACTGGCACGGTCGGCTACCTGCTCGGCTGGCCAGAGCACTACCTATCGGCGCGCAAGACCCTGGCGGACCGCAGCTATCACGCCATGATTGTGGTGAGCAGCGAACGCGGCCTGTATTCCGTGGACCTGCTCGAGTCCGCCGAGCGCAAGGCGGACACCGTGAAGCTCTCGGAAACCCTGCTGGCCGCACGGCTGAATGACGAGGGGCGTTCCGTGCTCGAGGGCATCTATTTCGAGACCGGCCAGGCCGTGATCAAGCCCGAATCGACCGAAGCCCTGGACGTGATCACCGCCTATCTCACGTCGAACCCGGACACCCGCTATTACGTGGTCGGGCACACCGACGACGTCGGCGACCTGCAGGCGAACCTGGCCTTGTCGAAGAACCGGGCGGCGGCGGTGGCCGACGCACTGGCCGAGCGTGGTATCGCTGCGGACCGCCTGTCTGCGCAGGGTGTGGGGCCATACTCTCCGGTGGCCAGCAACCGGGGCGAGGCCGGCCGATCCGTCAATCGGCGCGTGGAACTGGTGCTGCGCCTGGACTGAGCACCGCGCCTGCTTGCGTCGGGACCGAACACACGGCACGCTCTGTCGCTCTTTCCAGAAGAGCGACCTCCATGCCGCGAACCATCAAGCTGTACCCCTACCTGATCATTCCCGGCCTGGGCCTCGGCGCCGCCGCCCTGGCCAATCCCGTGCCCAAGCAGGACCTGATGGTTCCGCCGGAGAACGCCATCCACTACATCATCGTCTCGGAATCGAACACCCATGGCGATGAATGGCGCTGGCAGACGGAAGAGGGCGCCATCGCCTTCCGCAAGTCGCAAAGCCTGCGCGGATGGATCACCGAGACCGACGCGCTGGTCGAACTGGACGAGGAGGGCACACCCGTTTCCCTGCGCATTCGCGGCGTGACACCGGACGGCGACGCGGCCGAACTGATGGACACCGGCCCGGCGGGGATTCACTGGGATTCCGGGGCGGACCGCGGATCGGCGCCGGCCGGCAGCGGGTTCTATCTCTCACGCGGCGGTCCGCAGGCGATGTTCGGGCTGCTGGCCGAGCGCATCCTGCAAACGGGTGAACTCACGCTGCTGCCTTCCGGCACCGCGCGCCTGGTCGAAGGCGAGACGATTTCCATCGAAGACGAGGACGGAGACGTCGAGGCGCGGCTGCTGTTCATCGAGGGCCTGACGACTTCCCCTGTTCCGGTCTGGGTGGACGGGGACGGCCGCCACCTGGCCACCGTCAACTGGATGGGCCTGATGCGCGAAGGCTACCAGGAGCACTTCGCACGCCTGCGCGGCATCCAGGAGGCGGCCGCGGCACGTTCGTCCGAGGAGGTCGCTGCGCACTTCCTGACGGAGGCTGCGCGCGCACCGCTCCTGATCGACAACGTCCGCCTGTTCGATGCGGACGAGGGTGTGTTCGTCGAGAGCCAGTCCGTGGCCACGGCGGACGGCAGGATCACCGCCATCGGTCCTGCCGGATCGCTGGCCGTTCCCGGGGGAGGGCGCCGCATCGACGGCAGCGGCGGGACCCTGGTGCCCGGCCTGTGGGACGCGCACAAGCACTTCAACAACGGCTACGACCTGCTGGCAAACGTGGCCACCGGCATGACCAGCATCCGCAGTCCCGGCAACGACCTGGACACGCTGGTGACCACCAGGGCGGCCCGGGCTGCCGGTGAACTCCTGGCGCCGGAGATGTTCGGCGCGATCATCATCGATCGCAAACATCCCCTTTCAGCCCAGGGTGCGACCCTGGTGTCCAGCGAGCAGGAAACCATCGAGGCCGTGCGCATGGCGGCCGAGGCCGATCTCTGGGGTGTGAAGTTCTATACGTCGATGGACCCGGCCTGGATCGCCCCGGCCGCCGCCGAAGCGCACCGACTGGGCCTGCACGTGGCGGGTCACGTTCCCGCCACCATGCGCCCGATCGAGGCGGTGCGCGCCGGTTACGACGAGATCACCCATCTGAACTTCATCATGATGCAGGCCCTGCCGCAGTCGGTGGTGGATGTGTCCAACACGGCCGCGCGCTTCGAGGGCCCCGGCCAGTACGCGCGCGACGTGGACCTGGACGGGCCGGAAATGACGGCCTTCATCGCCGAGCTCAAGGAGCGCGGTACCTGGGTGGACCCGACCATCATGATCTTCGAGGGCAGTTTCCTGCTCGACGATCCTGAACTGGCGCCGGCCTACCAGCCCTATGCGGGCACTTTGCCTTCGGTGACCGAGCGCGGGCTGACCCAGGGTGGATACCCGTTGTTCGGCGAAGTCACCCGCGAGATGTTCGCCGAGAGCTACGGCAAGATGGTGTCGCTGATCGGGAAATTGCACGAGGCGGGCGTGCCCATCGTCGCCGGTACCGACGGCTGGGGTCTCGAACTGGTGCGGGAAATCGAGATTTACGAGCAGGCCGGGCTGAGCAAGGCCGCCGCGCTGCAGACCGCCACCATCAACCCGGCCCGCCTGGTGGGCATCGACGACCGCACCGGCTCCATCGCCGTGGGCAAGGAGGCCGACCTGGTGCTGGTGGACGGGGACGTCAGCACCGACCTCGGCGCCCTGCGCCGCGTGCTGACGGTGGTGAGCGACGGCTACGTCATGGACGGGGACGAGCTGCGGGCCGCCGCGGGGTTCTCGGGCCGGCCACGCTGAGCGGGACCCATTGCGGGTCCCCCGGGAGGAGGCGCACAATCGGCGCGGGCGCAGGTGCGCTGCGCCGATCACCGAGGCCTGCCGGCGTGTTCCGAACCCCTGTCATCTTCCTGGTCCTGTGCCTGGCCGTGGCCGGCGCAGACATTTCCGCGAATGAGTTGAAACCCTTCCAGGCCGAGGCCCTGGAGCGCGTCCTCGCGAGCAGCGACCCCGAGTCGCGCGAGCTGATGCGCGCCCAGATGGCGCCGTTGCTGTCGATGATGGACGAGGCGCAAGTGCGCCAGTTCATGGCCTCCTACGAGGCCACCGGGGAAGACTTGGAGGGCGACGGCGAATCCGGGGACGACACACCCCGCGTGGCCGGCCCCGGGGACCTGGAGCACAACCAGGCCCAGTGGGAGCCGGTGGTGCGTTCATCCTGGACGGCGCAGAAGTCCTTCGACGACCATGTCGACGTGCAGATGGCCGTGGCCTGCGCCGGTGGACCCTACGCCGTGTTTGGTTCCGGCTGGCGCTACGAGCTCTACCCCCTGTCGCCCAACTGGCCACGCGCTTCCAACAGCGCCGACCTGGACGTGCAGATCATCGGCGGCTCCTACGCCCCGTCCGATGGTCGTTACGACTTCGACTTCTCCGAGGTGAAAACGGATTTTGACCGCGCCGCCGTGGACCGCGCCATCGAGGAAGCCTGTGGCGCCTACCGCGGCATCGGGGAGCGGTTCCTGGCCACGGCACGCCCGAAAGTGGTCAATGACGATCTGCCGGGTGGCATGGACCTGGAAGGCGCGGCCAATGCCGAGGCCGCGCCGGTACGGGCGCGGCTGGAAGAGGCCCTCAAGACACTGGCGCCGGCCGGCAATGGGGCGCTGTTCACGGCCCTTCTCAACGGAAAACGCACGGCGTCCTGAGACGCCGGCCATCGGCAAGCGGAGGTTTGTCGTGTGTCCCGGGATGGCCCGGGCGTCAGTGGCCACGGCCCACGGGAGTCCGGAAGCAAGGCTAGAGGCCGGGACCGGTTTCCAGATTCAGCCCGGCCGCCCCGGGCTGGCAGAGGCGAGCCTCGAGTGACGGACGACAGGCCTCGATCTGCTCCCGCAGCCGCCAGGGCGGATTGAGCACAAACATGCCACTACCGTACATGCCCGTGCCCGCGCCGCCTTCCGGGACGGGGGCGACGGCCAGTTCCGTGCGCAGCCAGCGGTCGGTGAGCCCGGCCATTGCCTTCGGCAACCCTCGGGACTCGGGTCGCGCCAGCATCGGGTACCAGGCCAGGTAGACGCCGGTGGCGAAACGTTTGAGCGCGCCACGCAGCGCCTCGACCAGGGTGCGGTAGTCGTCCTTGATCTCGTAGGGCGGATCGATGAGCACCACGGCGCGCCGCTCGGGTGGCGGCAGCGCTGCCTTTAGTCGTGCAAAGCCGTCTTCCCGGTGCACCTGGACGCGGCGATCGGTGCCTGCCCACTCCCGCAGGCGCCGGTGGTCGTCGGGGTGCAGTTCGCACAGGTCCAGCCGCGCGTCGGCCTTGTCGCCCAGGACGGCCCGTGCCACGGCCGGTGAACCCGGATAGCGGATCAATTTGCCGCCGGGATTGAGGCCACGAACCAGGCCGCGATATCGCGCCAGGGGTTCGGGCAGGTCCCCGGCGACCCACAGGCGGCCGATGCCCGTCTCGAACTCGGCGTTCTTCGCCGCCATGGCCCCGGCCAGGTCGACCCGACCGGGACCGGCGTGCGTGTCCAGGTAGCGCAGGGGCTTTTCGGCCTTTTCCAGCAGATGGTCGAGCGTGAGTGCCAGCACCAGGTGCTTGAGCACGTCGGCATGGTTACCCGCGTGAAAGGCGTGGCGGTAGCTGAGCATGCGCGCAGGTCGCTCTCGGGCCGGCCTCAGGCCGGCCGCCAGCCCACCAGCAGGACGTAGGCGCCGAATCCCGCCACGTAGCTCAGCGGCACGAACCAGGCCTGGCGCACCCAGGCGATGGCGGAGCGGGCATGGGGAAACTGGGTGCACAGCGCCACCCCGGCGGACGATCCGAACCACACCATCGAGCCGCCGAAGCCGACCGCGAAGGCCAGGGCCGACCAGTCGTAGCCACCCTGTTCCAGGGCCAGCTTGGTCAGCGGGATGTTGTCGAACACGGCCGACAGGAAGCCGAGGCCCAGGGTGGTCTGCCAGGCCGGGTCGGGCAGGCTTTCCACCGGCATCATGGAGGCGATGAGCACCAGCGACAGCAGGAACAGGCTGCCCAGCGCCGCGCCCGGCACCCGGCGCCAGTCCGGCGCGCGCCAGGGCGCGGTCAGCAGCAGGGCCACCCAGACCGCCGTTCCCAGGAATGGAAAGTGGTCGGCGACCCCGGGATACCAGGTGTTCACCACCACGTTCGTACCGATCACGGCGGCGAGCATCAGGCAGACCACCGCCAGGCGGGCACCGTCCAGTCGCAGGCCGGGTGACGGGTCGCGCACGATGGGCGAGGCGCGTTGCTGCAGCATGGAGGCCGGCCAGGCGATCACCGCGAGGGCCACGACGGCCGGCAGAAAAGCGCGCATCACTTCCAGCGGCGAAATGCCCTCGATCCACATCATGGTCGTCGTGGTATCTCCGACCACGCTGCCGGCGCCGCCGGCGTTCGAGGCGGCGACGATGGCGGCCAGGAAGCCGATGTGCACCCGCTCACGGTACACCGTGGCCGCGACGGAGCCGCCGATGATCGCGGCGGCGATGTTGTCCAGAAAGATCGAGAGCACGAACACCAGCCCCAGCAAGGCAGCGCCGCCTCGCCAGTCGTCCGGCAACACGGCCGGAAGCAGGCCCGGGACATGGCTTTTCTCGAAATGGTCCGCCAGCAGGGCGAAACCCACCAGCAGGCCGAACAGGTTGGCCACCACGACCCACTCATGGCCCAGGTGTGCGACCAGCCCGGCCAGGCCGGGTCCACCGGCAAAGGGACTGAACAGCAGGCGATAGGCGGTGATCACGGCGAGGCCGATCAGCGCGACGCGCAGGGTGTAGCGGTGAAAGAGGGCCACGCCCGTCAGTGTCAGGCCGAACAGGATGAAGGCGACGGGAATGCCCGCCACCGCCAGGCCGGTGGTGGCGTGGGTCACAGGGTCGGCGGCCACGATTTCAGGGCTCGCAAGGGCATGTGCATGGGGTCCTCCGGCGCCCGCGGGAAAGCCAGCCGGGGCCGTGCGGCGAAATCATACTCCAATCCCCGGGGCCGCGCCGCAGGGGCGCGGCAGAGCGGCCGGTGGGCTGCGGGCGTTATAATCCGCACCCGTGAAAACCGCAGACTTCCAGGGCCTCGGGCCACTGAACGCCGTCGTTCGCGCCCCGCGCGACGACTGGCAGTGGCACCTCGCGAACGCCATCCGGGACGTTCGCGACCTGGGCCGGGCCCTGGGACTGGCGCTCGAGGAAGTGCCCACCGATTTCCCGCTGTTGGTGCCCCGGCCCTATCTCGCGCGCATCGAGCACGGCCGACGCGATGACCCCTTGCTCCGCCAGGTGCTGCCGCTCGCCGCCGAGAACGAGGCGGTCCCGGGCTATGTCGCGGACCCCCTGGCCGAACAGCCCCAGGCCACGGGCGCCCTGCGCAAGTACCGCGGACGGGTGCTGGCCGTCACCACGGGCGCCTGCGCCATCAATTGCCGTTACTGCTTCCGCCGCCACTTTCCCTACAGCGACCGGCGGCTGTCGCGGGCGGACTGGGATGCGCTGCTGGATGACATCGCGGCCGACCCGGCCACGCAGGAACTGATCCTCAGCGGCGGTGACCCGCTGGTCCTGCCTGACCGCACCCTGGCGCGCATCCTTGAACGCGCCGCCGGCATTCCCCACCTGCGCAGCCTGCGCATCCATACGCGCCTGCCCGTGGTGATTCCCCAGCGCGTCACGCCCCGGCTGGTCGAACTGCTGAAGGCCTTCCCGCGCCCGGTGACACTGGTCCTGCACGTGAACCACCCCCGGGAAGTCGACTCAGGGGTCGCCGAGGCCCTCGCGCCCCTGCGCGGCCGGGTGAACCTGCTGAACCAGGGGGTGCTGTTGGCCGGTGTCAACGATGAGGTCGAAACATTGGAGGCGCTTTCCTGGCGGCTTCACGAGATCGGCGTCATGCCCTACTACCTGCACCTGCTCGACCGCGTGGCCGGCGCCGCGCATTTCGATACCGGCGAGGCGAAGGGCAGGGCGCTCATCGAGGCCCTGCGAGGGCGCCTCCCGGGCTACCTGGTCCCGCGCCTGGCGACGGAGCAGCCGGGCGAGCCGTCCAAGACGGTGCTGGCCTGAGCAAGGGTGGTCTGAACGCCCGTGATCTACCATGCCGCGCTCGTCCTGCTCGGGCCCGTCCTCTTCACCCAGGGCCGTCATGTGCGTCGGGCCACGCCGAGGCTGCCCGAACCGGAGGGCGAGCGCTCCGGCGTGGCGGGCCAGGGGCCGCAGCTCAGCCTGTTCATCGTGGGGGATTCAGCCGCTGCCGGGGTCGGTGTCGAACACCAGCACCATGCCTTGTCGGGTCGCCTGGTATCGCGTCTCAGCCGGAGCTTCACGGTTCGCTGGCGCCTGTTCGCGCACTCGGGTGACACATCGGGGCAATTGCTGGAGAAACTTCGGTCGCTGCCCGAGGCGCAGTTCGAGATCGCCGTTGTGTCGATCGGCGTCAACGACGTGACGGGGCTGACGTCGTCCCGGCAGTGGCGCGGGAACCTGCGGTCCATCGCCGAAGTGCTGGGGGAGCGATTCGGCGTCCGCCAGGTGTACCTTTCCAGCCTCCCGCCGATGCACCTGTTTCCGGCGTTGCCCAACCCCTTGCGCTGGTGGCTGGGCCTTCGCGCCAGGCGGCTGGATGCCATCATGGCAGCCCTGGCGAGTGACACCCCCGGGTGCAGCTACGTCAGGGTTCCCTACTCGGGCGATCTCAGCGAAGTCGCTTCCGACGGGTTTCACCCCGGCGCACCGGCATACCGAAACTGGGGCGAGCACGTCGCCGACCTCGTGCGTTCCGATGCCTTGAAGTCACCCTCCTGAAACCGTCATAAAGCGAGCACACAGTGCGGTTCCAATCCACGTACAATGGGCGCCCCGTCGCGCATGGGCGCGGCGGGCCGTGTTCCCGACCCGAGTGCAGGACGCCGCCGTGATCCACGATTCCGACGACAAGACGACGCCCGCCCAGGCAGGCTACGCCATGCCGGCGGAATGGGCGCCGCATCAGTGCACCTGGATTTCCTGGCCGCACAAGCGCGACAGCTGGCCGGGCAAGTTCGAGCCCGTGGAGCCGGTGATGGCGCGCTTCGTCGCCGCGGTGTCGGCGCACGAACTGGTGCGCATCAACGTGCTGGACGCGGCCCACGAGCGCCACGTGCGCGAGCAGTTGGAAGGCGTGGCGAAGCCGGATAACGTGCGCTTTCACCCCTTCGCCACGAACGACGCCTGGTGCCGCGACCACGGGGCCATTTTCGTCAAGCGCGACGATGCGACCGACCCGCTGCTGGCCCTGGATTTCCGATTCAACGCCTGGGGCGGAAAGTACCCGCCCTTCGACCTGGACGACGCCATTCCGCCGCAGATGGCGAAGGCCCTGGGCGTGCCCTGCCGCAGCATCGACATGGTGCTGGAAGGCGGTTCCATCGAGATCAACGGCGCCGGCGCACTGCTGACCACGGAAGCCTGCCTGCTCAACCCCAACCGCAATCCATCCATGAGCCGCGAGCAGATCGAGACGGCCCTCAAGGACCTGCTGGGCGTGCACCAGGTGCTGTGGCTGGGCGACGGTATCGTCGGTGACGACACCGACGGCCACATCGACGACCTCACGCGCTTCGTCGCCGAGGACGTGGTGGTGACGGTGGTCGAGCGCGACCGCCACGACGAGAACTACGAGGCCCTGGCCGAGAACCGTGACCGCCTGGACACGCTGCGCCTGGCTGACGGGCGGCCGCTGCAGGTGCACGAACTGGCCATGCCGCGCCCCGTGGAATTCGCCGGTGACCGCCTGCCGGCCAGCCACGCCAATTTCTACATCGGCAACCGCACCGTCGTGGTGCCGGTGTTCGACGACCCCGCCGACGCCCCCAACCTGGAGGTGCTGCGCGGACTGTTCCCGGGGCGCGAGGTGGTCGGCATCGACTGCACCGACCTCGTGCTCGGCCTGGGGACCTTTCATTGCCTGACGCAACAAGTGCCCGCGGTTTGATCACCCGGGCGAGGAAGACAGACCAGCCATGACCACCATCAGCGACTTCGTCCACCACCACTACCGCCACTTCAACGCGGCCGCCATGATCGACGCGGCCGACGCCTATCGTCGTCACCTCGACGAGGGCGGGGTGATGTTCATGACCCTGGCCGGCGCCATGAGCACGGCGGAACTGGGCCTGTCCCTGGCCGAGATGATCCGCCAGGACAAGGTGCACGCCATCTGCTGCACCGGCGCCAACCTGGAAGAGGACATGTTCAACCTCGTGGCCCACGACCACTACGTGCGCGTGCCCAACTACCGCGAACTCACGGCCGCGGACGAGGAAGAACTGCTGTCGCGCCACCTGAACCGCGTCACCGACACCTGTATTCCGGAAGAAGAGGCCATCCGCCGCATCGAGCGGGTGATCCTGGACGCCTGGATGGCGGCCGGCCAGGCGGGCGAGGCCTACTTCCCGCACGAGTTCATGTACCAGGTGCTGCGCTCGGGCAAGCTGGAGGAGCACTACCAGATCGACCCGAAAGACAGCTGGCTGGTCGCGGCCAGCGAGAAGAACCTCCCCATCATCGTGCCGGGCTGGGAAGACTCCACCCTGGGCAACATCTTCGCCTCGCACGTGATCACCGGCGAGATCGCCAACGTGCACACGGTCAAGGGCGGCATCCAGTACATGATCATGCTGGCGGAGTGGTACGAGAAGACCTGGCCGGATTCCTCCGTCGGCTTCTTCCAGATCGGGGGCGGCATCGCCGGGGACTTCCCCATCTGCGTGGTGCCCATGCTGCAGCAGGACCTGCAGAAGGACGACACGCCGCGTTGGGGCTACTTCTGCCAGATCAGCGACTCGACCACCAGCTACGGTTCCTATTCCGGCGCCGTGCCGAACGAGAAGATCACCTGGGGCAAGCTCTCGGCCGAGACGCCCAAGTTCATCATCGAATCCGACGCGACCATCGTTGCGCCGCTGATCTTCGCCTGCGTGCTGGGGCAGTAAGCCGTGAGCGCCAGCCGTTCGAGCCTGGAACAGAAGCCGGCGCCCGTCGAGGCGGCGGCCTGGACCGTTGCCGATGCCGCCGACTATTACCGCGTCGACGCCTGGAGCGACGATTTCTTCGTCGTCAACGAGTCCGGCCACATGGCGGTCCAGCCCTTCGGCGAGCCTTCGCTGGCCATCGACATGCTGGACGTACTGGCCGAGCTGCGCGAGCGCGGCATCCGGTTCCCCTGCCTGGTGCGTTTCCAGGACGTGTTGCGGGCGCGGGTGCGCCGCCTCAACGAGGCCTTCATCGACGCCATCGCCGAGGCGGGGTACGACAGCGTCTACCACACGGTCTACCCCATCAAGGTGAACCAGTTGCACGAAGTGGTGGAAGAGGTCCTGGACGCCGGCAAGCCCTATGGCCTGGGCCTGGAGTGCGGCTCCCGCGCCGAGCTGGTCGCCACCCTGGCGCACCTGGAGTCGGACGAGACCCTGCTGCTGTGCAACGGGGTGAAGGACCGCGCCATGATCGCGTTGATCCTTTCCAGCCAGCGCATCGGCAAGAACGTCATTCCCATCATGGAGAAGTACGGCGAATTCGAGGAGCTGATCCGCCTGGCCGAGGAGGCCGAGCAGCAGACCCAGTTCGGTGTGCGCATCCGCCTGCGCACCTCGGGCGCCGGAAAATGGGCCGATTCCGGCGGTTACCAGTCGAAGTTCGGCATCTCCCTGCCCGAGCTGATGCGCGTGGTGGACGCCCTCAAGGCGAGTGACTCCGGTCACCGGCTGGCCCTGCTGCACTTTCACCTGGGCAGCCAGATTTCCGAGATTCCGCAGCTGCGCCAGGCGGCGCGCGAACTCGCCCACATCTACGCCGAGCTGATCGGCCTGGGCCTGCCGGTGCGCTACATCGACGTGGGAGGCGGCCTGGGGGTGAATTACACCGACGCATCGGAAGAGGGCGGCATCCGTTACAGCCTGATGGAGTACGCCAACGCCGTGGTCTACGCCATCAAGGACGTCTGCGACGAGCGCGGCGTGCCGCACCCGGTGCTGGTGTCCGAGAGCGGACGCGCCATCACCGCCCACCACTCGGTGCTGGTGGTCGAGGCCCTGGACGCCTACCGCAAGAACAGCGCCGAGCACGCGCCGCCGCTGGCGAAGGACGCCCACCGCATCGCCCACAATCTCGACGAGATCCTGTCCTGGCTCACTGCCACCGAGGCCGGCGCCACGACCGTCGACAAGGTCATCGAGGCCTACCACGACGTGGTCGACATCCAGGACGAGGCGGCCACGATGTTTTCCATGGGCTACCTCTCGCTGGAACAGAACGCGACCATCGAGCGCATGTACTGGAGCAGTTGCGCGGCCGTGCTGGCGCACCTGCGCGCCCTGGATCCGGAACACGCTCCGCCCGAGGTGCAGCAGCTCGAGGAGTTGCTGGTCGACCAGTACCTGGTGGATTTCTCGATCTTCCAGTCCGTGCTCGACCACTGGGCCATCCAGCAGCCGTTTCCCATCGTGCCGCTGGACCGGCTGGACGAGCGCCCGACGCGGCGCGGCATGCTGGTGGACCTGACCTGTGATTCCGACGGCAAGATCTCGCAGTACGTCTCCGCCGACGAGGACAAGAAATTCCTTCACCTGCACACGCTCAATCGTGGCGAGGCCTATCCCATCGGCTTTTTCCTGATGGGCGCCTACCAGGACATCATGGGCGATGCGCACAACCTGTTCGGCCGTGTCAACGAAGTGCACGTGTACGGTGATGCGGAGGAAGAGGGCAACTTCTGGATCGAGAAGGTGATTCCCGGCGCCAAGGTGCAGGACATGCTGGCCCAGGTGCAGTATTTCCCCAACGACCTGCAGCGACGCATGCAGGAGCAGGTCAAGCAGAAGATCGACGCGGGCGACATCCGGCCCAAGCGGGGCATGGAAATCCTGGACCAGTACCGCGCCGCCTTCGCCGAGGAAACCTACCTGCTGAACACGCGCGCCCCCCGGCGCGAAGAGGAGTGAGCCCGCCATGGCGACGAAGACGATGAAAGCCGGTTTCGTGCAGATGAGCATGGGCGAGGACCCGGCGGAGAACATGGGCAAGGCCCTGGCCATGACGCGCGATGCCATCGCGAAAGGGGCGAAGGTGATCTGCCTGCCGGAACTGTTCCGTTCGCGCTATTTCTGCCAGACCGAGGACGACGCCCATTACGCCCTGGCGGAGGCCATCCCGGGCCCCAGCACGGAGGCGTTCGCGGCCCTGGCCGCCGAGCACGACGTGGCCATCGTGGTCAGCCTGTTCGAGGCGCGCGCGCCGGGGCTGTACCACAACACCACCGCGGTGGTAGACGGCGAGAAGGGCTACCTGGGCAAGTACCGCAAGATGCACATCCCGGACGACCCGCGATATTACGAGAAGTACTACTTCACGCCCGGCGACCTGGGTTTTCGCAACTTCTCGACCACGCAGGGCGAACTGGGCGTGCTGATCTGCTGGGACCAGTGGTATCCGGAGGCGGCGCGCGCCACGGCCCTGCAGGGCTCCGAGATCCTGTTCTACCCCACGGCCATCGGCTGGCATCCGGAGGAAAAGGACCGGGTCGGCGCCGCCCAGCACCAGGCCTGGCAGACCATGCAGCGCTCCCACGCCATCGCCAACGGATGTTTCGTCATGGCCGTGAACCGGACCGGATTCGAACCGGACCCGGCCAGCGACGGCGGCATCGAGTTCTGGGGCCGCAGCTTCATCGCCGCGCCGGACGGCACGGTGCTCGTGGAGGCGCCCGCCGACGAGGAGTGCGTGATGGTGGCCGAGCTGGACCTTTCCGCCATCGCGCGTCAGCGCCACGGCTGGCCCTTCTTTCGTGACCGGCGCATCGACGCCTACGAGAACATCGGGAAGCGTTTCGTCAGGGACTGAAGTACCGCCTCTCGGCCCGAGCCCGCTCGGTCAGGTCGGCATCACTTCCCCGCGCTCACACTGTTCCGCGAGCTTTCCGGCGTCTTCCCGCAGAATCTCGGCCATGCGCTGCGTGGCTGCGTTCGGAAAGTCCGGGTCGGCGAACACCAGGTAGATCTCCGAGCTGCGTTCCGCGCCTTCCCGCAGGGGCAGCGGCTTCAGTCGTCCCGAGTCCAGCTCCCGCTGGATGGCATGTTCCGGGAACCACGCGAAGCCCATTCCCATGCAGGCCGCCGTGATCTGGGTGGCCTTGTTACTCACGGTCCAGCGCTGGTCGGCGCCGATCCAGCCCCCGCTTTCGCGGGTGCGCTGCACGGCGCTGTCGCGGATCAGCAGGTGGCGGTGGTCGCGCAGGTCGTCCAGGCCCAGGGGCCGGCCAAGGGCGTGCAGCGGGTGGTCCGGGTGTGCGGCGGCGATGAAACGGATGGGCATCAGTGGCGTGCCCCCGAAACCCTGGGGCACGTGCGGTGTGACGGCCAGGTCGACCCGGCCCTCGAACAGGGCTTCGTCGGCACCCCCCAGCACGGTCTCGAACAGCTGGACGCTGGTGCGCGGATACTCGCGGCCGAAGCGCTCGAGGGACTCGAGCAGCGACCAGGTGGGGTAGACCACTTCCACGGCCAGGCGCAGTTCGGGCTGCCAGTCCGGTCCCAGGGCCTCGGCGGTGCGTTCCAGGGCGGACGCTTTCTCGACCAGTTGCACGGCGCGCTGGTACAGCGCTTTTCCGGCCGGGGTGAGGGCCGCCTTGCGACCCTCCCGGGCGAACAGGGCCACCTCCAGCAATTCCTCGATCTTCTGCACGGCGTAGCTGACCGAGGACTGGGTCTTGTGCAGGGCCTCGCCGGCCCGGGAGAAGCCGCCGGAATCGACGACGGCGATGAAACTGCGCCATTGGTCCAGGCTGATTCGGGGATGCAACATATCGTGATATTCGATTGAAAATAACGATTATAACCATTATACATCGTATAAGGCGATATCTATCATGGCGTCACCGAGCAACCCAACGAGGACTCAGCCATGACCACACTGCTCAAGATCAACACCAGCCTGCACTCCGACGACGGCCAGTCCTCACGGCTGGCGAATCGCTATGTCGAGCGCTGGCAGGCCGCGCACCCGGACGGGCAGGTCGTCGTTCGCGACCTCGCGGCCGACCCCGTGCCGCACCTGACTGCTGAACGCTTCCAGGCCTTCCTGTCCGATCCCGCCACGCGCACCGAGGAACAGGCCCGCGTGGTCGCGGCCTCGGACGAACTGATCGCGGAACTGCGCGCGGCGGATGTCGTGGTCCTGGGCCTGCCCATGTACAACTTCGGGATCCCTTCCACGCTGAAGTCCTGGATCGACCATGTGGCCCGCGCGGGGGAAACCTTCCGCTACACCGCCGATGGCCCCGAAGGCCTGGTGGGCGACCGCCCCGTGCTGGTCTTCGCCGCCCGCGGCGGCCAGTACCACGGCACGCCGAAGGATGTTCAGAGCACCTATATCGAGATGGTGCTGAACTTCATCGGAATCCGTGATATCCAATTCATCTACGCCGAGGGTCTGAACCTGGGTGATGCGCCACGCCGCGAAGCCCTGGACAACGCCTTCGACGAAATCGACCGCCTGGCCGCCTGAGGCCGCCATGGCAAGGAGCTTGAACATGAGCACTGACGTGACCCTGAATGCGAACAAGGACCGGACCGCGGGCGCCCTTCGGACCCGCCCGGTGGCGCGTCTCATCCCCGGACAGGAAACTTCCGACGGGGCCGGCGTGAAGCTGCGCCGCAGCATCGGCGCCATCGGCGGCCGCCTGGACCCCTTCCTGATGCTGGACGAGTTCGGCACCGAGAACCCGGACGACTACATCGCCGGCTTCCCGCCGCACCCGCACCGGGGCTTCGAGACCGTGACCTTCATGATCGACGGCCACATGCGTCACGAGGACCACCTCGGCAACGTCGGCGAGCTCAAGAGCGGCGGGGTGCAATGGATGACCGCCGGTCGCGGCGTGATCCATTCCGAGATGCCGCAACAGGAGGAAGGGCGCATGCGCGGCTTCCAGCTGTGGGTGAACCTGCCCGCGGCCGAGAAGATGAAGCCGGCGGCCTATCGCGACATTCCCGCCGCGGACATCCCCGAGGTGGAACTCGACAACGGTGTGCGCCTGAAGGCCATCGCCGGACGGTTCGCCCTGGAAGGAAGGGAACTGGCCGGGCCGGTGAACACCGAGGCCGGCTCCATGGCCACGGACCCGCACTTCGTCGACCTGGGCATGCCGGCGGGCACCGCCGTGGTCCTGCCCTTGCCGGCCGGTCACAACGCCTTCCTCTATGTCTACGAGGGCGCGGTGCGCATCGGCGGCCGGACCGTCGGGCAGCACCAGGCGGCCGTGCTGGGCGAGGGCGAGGCGGTGGAGATCGACGTCGTTGAAGGCCCCGTGCGCCTGATCGTAGTCTCCGGCCGTCCGCTGGGCGAGCCCGTGGCGCACTATGGGCCCTTCGTGATGAACACGCGCGAAGAGTTGGAGCAGGCCGTGGCGGACTTCAGGAATGGAACGCTGACGGACCCTGCCGGCTCGGCAACCGCCTGACGCCGGTCGTCCCCCCCGGTGACCCCTTGCCCGGTCGCCGGGTAGCGATTCAGATCAGGCCCACGTGCCTCAGGGCCGCATCGGGGGGCGGGTCCCATTTCGGCAGCGGCACGTTGCCGACGTACTGGATGTCGGCCATGCCCTCGCGGGTGGTGTAGAAGGCCATGGCCGTGAGCATCCGCACACGGTCGAAGAACCACGCGGTTTCAACGTGCTCCGGCTTCGCTGCCGGCGGATGGCAGATGTCGTCGCAGATGGCGTGCTGCTGCCCCTCCTCCAGCGACCCGAAGGCCGCGCCGAACCGGCTGCCGGCCTCCGTTTCCAGCCAGGCGAGGCCCTTGCGTACCTTCTCCAGGTCGCCCGCCATGGCGGGGTAGGGCGCGCTGACCCACTCGTCGATGAAATCCTGGGCGCCGATGGCGCTGGCGGCGGGCGAGCGTTCGTCGGCCGGGATGATCAGGTCGCAAAGCACCTTCAGTTGTTCCCGCTCGGCCTCCGTCAGCTTCAGCTCCCAGGCCTGTGCCGGATTGATCAGGTCGGGGTCGGTCGGTGTCCCTTTCGGGCCTTTCACGGAGCTTCCCTGGGCACGCGCCGAAGACCAGAACACCGGCGCCGCTGCCGCCGCCGCGATCAACTGGATGACCTGGCGTCGGGCCAGGCGCGGCGCGCCGCCTGCCGGGTTATCTGCATGGCTCATGAGAAGGCTCCCTTGTTCATTTCCTCGACCATGTGCTCTGCCGCGCGCCAGGCGATGGCCATGATGCTCAGCGTCGGGTTCTTGTCCGCGTTGGACACGAAGCAGGCGCCGTCGGTGACGAACAGGTTGGGCACCTCGTGCGAGCGGCAGTACTGGTCGACCACCGATTTGCCCGGGTCCGCGCCCATGATGGCGCCGCCCACTTCGTGGATGATCTCCCCGGGGGCGGCAATGGCCTTCGCGCCGTCGTCGTGGATTTCGCTGGTCACTTCGCCACCCATGGCGGTGATGATGTCGCGGAAGGTGTGCTGCATGTGACGGCACTGGTTGAGTTCGTGCTCGGACCACTTCCAGTGGAATTTCAGGGTGGGAATGCCCCACTCGTCCACGGCGCCCGAGGGGTCGATCTCGCAGTAGCAGTCCTCGTTCGGGATCATCTCGCCCCGGCCGGCGAAGTACATGCCGGTGCCGTAGTCCTTTCGCGCCTCCTCCTTGAAGCGTTGCCCGTAGGCGCCGTTGGTGCGCCCGCCCAGGCCGGCAAACGTCCAGGCCCCGGGCATGCCGCGGCCGCCGCCGAACTCGATGTGGTAGCCCCGCGCGAAATCCAGCTCACCCTTCACCTGTTGCTGGTAGCCCCACCAGGGCATGTAGAGGTGCATGCCGCTGGCGCCGTCCTGGTTGTGCGGGGGCATGTTCTCCAGCGCCGGAATGCGCCCGCCCACCGAGGCGCCGACGGTGTCCATCAGGTACTTGCCCACCAGGCCGCTGCTGTTGCCGACGCCCTCCGGGAACAGCGTCGATTTCGAGTTCAGCATGATGCGGGCGGTCTCGCAGGCGCTGGCGGCCAGAACGACGAGTTTCGCCGAGACGTGTTCGTCCTGGCCGGTGCGCTTGTCGACGTAGTGGACGCCGTTGGCGTGGCCTTTCGCGTCCAGCGTCACCTCGCGCGCCATGGCGTCGGTGCGGATGTCCAGATTGCCCGTGGCCAGTGCCGGCGGCAGCAGCACCGTGGTGGACTGGAAATTCGCCTTGATGGAACAGCCGCGGCCACAAGGCGTGGCCCAGAAACAGGCGGCGCGTTCGCGCATGGAATCGCGCAGCACGCGCTGCGCCAGGGCGTTGCCGGGGAACAATTGCTGCGGCAGGCGCTCGTGGTCCTGGCGCTCGGTCAGGATGGCCAGGTGCGAGGGGATGACGGGAATGTCCAGCTGCTTGTGGCAGGCTTTCTGCGTCAGCAGTTCATGCACCCGCGGCGCCGGCGGCGGCTGCAGGACGCCCGGGGAGGAGTTCGGGGTGTTCTCCAGCCCCTCGTTGGAGCCGAACACCCCGATCAACGCCTCGGTCCGGTCGTACCAGGGCGCCATGTCCTCGTACGTCATGGGCCAGTCGAAGCCGAGGCCGTCGCGGGAGTAGGGCTTGTAGTCGTAGGGGCCCATGCGCAGGGAAATGCGGCCCCAGTGATTGGTGCGCCCACCCAGCATGCGCGAGCGCCACCACATGAAGTCGACCCCGTCCGCGCTGGCGTAGGGTTCGCCCGGCACGGTCCAGCCGCCGTCGACGGTGGCGTCGAAGAAGCCGAAGGGCTTGTCGGGCGTGGAAACGCCGCGCAGCGGCGCTTCCGAAGGCAGTTGGAACATCGGCGTCTCGGTGACCGGGTCGTAGTCGCGCCCGGCCTCGAGCATCAGCACCTTCACCCCGTGCACGGCGAGCACGAAGGCGGTCATGCCACCGGCGGCGCCGGAGCCCACCACGATGACGTCGTAGTCGTCGCGGGATTTGGACGGCGCGGCGGTGTTCATTCCGGTACCCGGATCCGGATGTTCCGGAACCAGACCCGGTCGCCATGGTCCTGCAGGCCGATGTGCCCTGAATCGGCGCGACCGTAGCGATCCCAGTCGGCGAACTTCGAGCGTGCCACGGCCGCCTTCCACTCCTCCGAGCCGAGGACGTACTCGACGATCTTCTCGCCGTTCATCCACTGCTCGACCCGCCCGCCATCCATCACGATGCGCACGGCGTTCCATTCACCGGCGGGATGCACCACGCCGCGGGGGGCGGGGTAGAGGGCGTAGGCGGAGCCGGCCGAGGTCAGCGGGTCCTGGCCGTCGCGATGGACGGCGTCATCGAGCACCTGCATCTCCGGCGCGGCCCAGTAGATGGCGTCGTCGCCGGGATTGGCCAGGTAGAAGATGCCGCTGTTGCCGCCCGGAGCCACCTTCCACTCCAGTTCCAGCTCGAAGTCGGTATAGGACTCGGCGGTGATGATGTCGAGGCCGGAGGAGTCGCCGCCTTCGCCCGGAAAGTGCAGGGCGCCGTCATCGATCACCCAGCCTCGTGGAGCGCCGCCGGTGCCGTAGTCACGCCAGTGGTCCATACCCTGGCCGTCGAACAGTTCGACCCAACCGTCATCCTCCGATGTGCCGCTTCCATTGGCATCGGCAGGCCGAACCGAAGCTGTCGCCAGCACCATTGCCGAAAGAAACGCCACCCGTGTCAGATTTCGCATGGAATGCATCGAGCCCTCGCGTCTTTTTGATGATCGTTTGTGGGAAATTATAGACGGGGTGCCAACGCTGTCACGCACACAGGCGTCAGCAGGTGACCCGGGTCGGCTTTGCCGATACCCTGTAGGGCGACTTCACCCCGGAAATCTACCCATGCCGAAACCGGTCATCCTGGTGTTTGCCTTGCTTTTCATGGTGACGATGCCCAGCCCGTCCGTCTGCAG